>JAGOJY010000005.1 GCA_017994815.1 Acidobacteriota bacterium | reverse complement strand
GGCCCGGCGCCGCACCAGAAGTACTCCAACCAGGGCGACCCGACGCTCGCGTTCTGCGGCGACGGCACGGTGGTGTTCGGCTACCTCGACTACAACGGCGCGAGCGCCCCGCACCGACTTCTGGTGACACGCTCGACCGACGGCGGGCGCACGTGGCTCGGCCCGGGGATCGTGCAGGAGACGAACGGGTTCCCGTTCGCCGACAAGCCCTACATCGCCTGCGCGCCCGCGGGGGGCTCGTACCCCAACCGCGCGTACGTCTCGTGGACGAACTTCGGCACGACCAGCCCGATCCGCGTCGTCTTCTCGACCGACCGCGGGCAAACCTGGACCGGCGCGAAGAACGTCTCCGGCGGTTACGGCGTGCAGGGCTCGATCCCGGTCGCGGCCGCCAACGGGCTGGTCTACGTCTTCTGGCTCGGGCCGAGCGGGATCGAGTTCACGAAGTCGACGAACGGCGGCGGGACGTGGGCCGCGTACCGCACCGTCTCCTCGGCCAGTTCGATCCCCGGGACGCAGTTCCGCCGCAACTCGTTCCCCACGGCGGGGATCGACCGCTCCGGCGGGGCCCACGCCGGCAACGTGTACGTCGCGTGGTCGGACAACCGGAACGGCGACCCGGACATCCTCTTCAGTCGCTCGACCGATGCCGGCAACACGTGGTCCGCGCCGCTGCGGGTCAACGACGATGCGCTGGGCAACGGCCGCGACCAGTTCTTCCCGTGGCTCGCCGTGGACGAGAAGGGGAACGTCCACCTGATGTGGCACGACCGGCGCGACGACCCCGCGAACGACCGGATCCACGTCTACATCGCGACGTCGCACGACGGGGGCCTCAGCTTCGACGCCAACCTGCGCGTCACCGACCTGCCCTCGCGCGGCTCGTTGACCGGGTTCCTCGGCGACTACGCGGCGCTCGCCGCCGGCGCCGGGAAGGTCTTCCCGTTCTGGAGCGACCTGCGCGCCGGCACGGGGGAGGAAGACGTCTTCCTGGAGATCGAGCCGGCGTTCGACTACGACCTCGTGAAGAACGTCCGCTTCGCCGCCGACCGCGAGACGCTGGAGTTCGACGACCAGGAGCCGCGCGTCGGTTCGGCGATCGTGTACGACGTGCTCGTCGGCGACGTGGCCGACCTCCTCGGCGGTGCGCCGTGGTCGCTCGCGCGCTGCGCCGGCGAGAACGTCAACGCGCCCCCGGCGCGCGTTGACGAAGTGCCGCCGCCGGGCACCGCGGTCTACGTGCTGGTCCGCGCGCAGGGACCGCGCGGGGTCGGCAGCTACGGCTCGGGCGGAGCCCACCCCGACGCGTGGGACGGCTTCGACGAACAGGGCGCCTGCGACTGAGTCCCCCCGGGGACGATCGCCGGCGGCTCGGCGATCGCCACCAGCGGGACCCCGAACGCCCGGCGCGCCGCCTCGCCGGTCAGCACCGCGCCGGGCTCGCCGTCGGCGCGCACCTCGCCGCCGTCGAGCAGGACCGCCCGGCCGGGCCCGCGCCGGGCGAGCACGAGGTCGTGCAACGACAGCACGACCGCGCACCCCGACGCCGCGAGGCGCGCGAGGAGCGCCATCACGTGGCAGGCGTGCCCCACGTCGAGCGCGCTGACCGGCTCGTCCAGCACGAGGATCCGCGCGCGCTGCGCGATCGCGCGCGCGAGGTGGACGCGGCGGCGCTCCCCGCCGGAGAGCGACGTCACGGGCTGTCGCGCGAGCCCGGCCACGTCCGCGACCTCCATCGCCTCGGCGATCGCGGAACGATCCTCGTCCCGCAGCAGCCCGAGCGCGCCGACGTGGGGGTAGCGGCCGAGAGCCACGACGTCGGCGACCGTCACGTCGAACTCGGACCACGTCTCCTGAGGGAGGTAGGCCAGCGCGCGGGCCAGTTCGCGGCGGGACAGGCTCGCCTGGGCGGCCCCGGCCACCGCCACCGTCCCGGACGCGGGACGCAGGATCCCGACCAGGGTGCGCAGCAGGGTCGTCTTGCCGGCGCCGTTCGGTCCCGCCACCGCGACCATTTCGCCGAACGCGATGCGCAGGCTGACGCCCTTGAGGATCTCGCGGCCGCCGAGGCGCACCCGCAGGTCGCGCGCCTCGAGCGCGGGAGTGTCGCCGGCGCTCGCCATGCGCACGAGGTTACGACACGTTCACGCGCGCGACGGGCGCGGACACCGGAAGCCCGGTCGCGTCGGGCACGGCGGGGCCGGCCAGCGCGACGACGTTGCGCAGCCACCAGCCGGGGGGCGGGATCGGCTCGGGACCCCAGCGACCGGCGATCCCCGGGCCGGCGCGGCGGAAACCGGCGCCGAGGAGCGCCCCCGGGAGCGCCACGACGCGGGTGAGCCACCACTCGGCGTCCGGCAACCCCGTTCCGCCCGGCTCCACGACGAGGTGGCGCCAGGCCGGCCCGGCTCCGCCGCGCCACGATCCCCCACCCGGGTCGCCGGGCTTGCCCACGAGAAGCCCGGCGCGCACCACCGTCGAGGGCGGGCCCGCGGTCGCGGGCGGTTCCGGGGCGAACAACTCCTCGTCGCGGATGTCGAGCGCCGGCGCGGCCACGCGCACCCGCGAGACCGGTCCGCGGAACCACTCCGCGGCCGCGAGGCGCACGATGTCGGCGAGCGCGAACGCGTCCACGGCGATCCCGGACTCCGCGCCGCGGAACGGGCCGTGTTGGGGGCCGAGCCGCGGGTCCCAGCCGCCGACCTCGCGGCGGACCGCGTCGAGCCAGCCCGCGGGCCAGCCGCCCGCACCCGGACCGAGCGGCGCGGCGCGCTCCCACAGCGGCGCGTCGGGATCGTCGCCGATCGCGAGCCGCGCGGCCGCGACGCGGCGGAGCACGCCCCCGTCATCGATGATCGCCGCGCTGACGTGGAGCGCGAGAGCGCCATCGGGTAGCGCGAGGCACGATCGAGCCTCGTCGCGCAACGCCTGCGCGAGGTCCTGCAGCCCCTCCGCCGGGGGACGTCCCGGCTCGTCAGGGGTGGTCGGGGCCGTGCCGGGCTCACCCTGTTCCCACCCCTCGCCAAGCGACCAGCCCCAGGGCCCGAGGGACACCTCGGCCAGCGCGGATCGCTTGCGGCGCGGCGGTACAGGCCTGGTCACCGTGTTCCCCGGAACGCGCCCGGGATCGAGCGTCGCGCGAGCACAGGGTCCAGCACAATCGTCGGCGCGCAGACCATGACTGCATGCATCGACCCTCGCCGGGTACACCAAGCCTGTTCGGACCGGTCCAGACATGTCGCCCTGATAGGAGTAAGCCCTCTCCACGCGTCGGCCGTTTCCATTTCGACGACCATGGTTCCCGGGATCGGGACGCACGCGCCGGACTCGGTGACGTACGCCTCGTCCACCTCGAGCACGACGCGTCCCGAGATCGGGTCGAAGCGCCCCGCGCGAACCGAGGCCGCGATCGGCAGGCCGTCGGGCAGCGACGCGAGGTCGGCCGCCGCGCCCCGCGCGGGAATCTCGAGCCTTGTCGACGACAGGGCCGGGCGCGCCGCATCCCTGACCGAAGTGCGCCGCCGGCGCCCGGCGGGCGCGGGCTGGTGATGACCCAGCCCGTCCCACAGCACTGCCGGGCTCGCCGCGCTCCCGGCGTCGTCCCGGTCGAACCCGGCCGGCCACGGCCCCGCGGCGGGATCATCGACGATGCGCGCCGCGTGGCGGACCGCGAACTCGCGTGACGGTTGCTCGAGCGCCGCGTGGCCCATCTCGTGCGCCCACCACCCCGCCGCGCGCGGGAACAGGACCATCGGGCCGCGGTACTCGTCGCGCGCATCGCGGGCCACGCCGGCGCGGGCGAGATGCGCGCGCCAAGCGAGTTCGTCCCGCCACCGCGCGTGCTCGCGCCCGGTCCAGGGCGGCTCGACCTCCGGCGACCCGGTCCACGAGAGTCCGATCCCGTGCGCGCCGGCGAGGCGGATCCTCCTCCCGAAACCCTGGTCGGCGCTCGGCTCGGCGGACCCCGTGCGCCAGGCACGGCGCCGGCCCCACACCTCGATCCGCGCGGTCGCGCCGTCGATGCCCGAGGTCCGCCCCAGTTCCTCGAGCGCGCGAGCGGCGGCGTGGGACTCCCGCTCGATCCGCCGCAGCTCGTCCTCCATCCCGGAGCAGAGCACGCGCCACGCCGACCCCTGCCCGCCCGCCCGGGGCCCTTCGCCCGCGAGTCGCCGCAGCGCGGCCGGCGGTGCGGCGACGAGGAAACGCCAGCGCTCGGCCTGGCCCCCGCCGCGGCGGTGCCACTCGACGCGCCCGCCCCCGTCGAACTCGACCGAGTTCGAGCGCATTGCGCCGCGGAGTTCCCAGAGCGCGAGGTCCGGCGGCGCCGCGCCGGGCGCCTGCGAAACTCCATCCAACGCCTGGGCGAGCCACGGTTCCACGGCAACCCTCCGCTCCGCGGCATGATCGCTCATTCGCGCCGCTCCCGGCCGCGGTGCCGGGGCGCCGGGAGGCGTTCGTTCCGGGCACGAGGCTCCCGGTCCCGTGGTTTTTGGTGCTCGACCCACCGCGGCGCGCCGACGTTGATGGCGGGGCGCTGCGGAACATATGTTTGCCGCGGTTCTCGTGCGGGCGCCGGGGGGTGGTCGGCTTCCGCGACGGGGGGAGAACCGCGGGTGGAGGCGTGAGCCAGCGGATCCTGGTCATCGACTTCGAACCCCGTTCGCTCAAGGCGACGGTGGCGTGGCTCACGAGCGCCGGCTACTCGGTCCACACCGCGTCCAACGGGCGAGAAGTCGCCGAGGCCGTCAACCAGCCCGAGGCCGATCTCATCGTGATGGAACCGATGATCCCGGGGCACGACGGGTTCAAGCTGTGCGCCGCGCTGAAGCAGGGCGGCCGCAACGGTCACAAGCCGTCGATCATCATCGCCTCGCGGATCTACCGCGGTCCGCGGTTCCGCGGGATGGCGAAGGACGCGGGCGCCGACTCGTTCCTGGAGCGCCCGCAACAGGACCAACTCCTGCTGGAGCTGATCCAGCGCTTGATGCCGCCGAGCCCGGTGGCCGAGTCCGCGGCCGCCGCAACGCGCACACCCGAGTACATCGAGCTTTCCGACGTGCCCGCGGTGGGCACGATCGAGGAGCCCGGCCCTGACCGCTGGGCGGCCCCCGCGGCGCCACCGCCCGAAGCCGCCCCGATCCGGCGCGCGGCGAGCGAGGCCCCGCCGCCCGCGCCGCCTGCGCCCCCTCCTGCCCGGCCCGCGACCCCCGTGCCGGACCCGGCGCACGCGCCGCTCCCGTTCTTCTCCAGCCTGAGCGACGGCGACATCGAGGACGCCCTCTCGCGGGCGCTCGGTGAAACCGACCCCGCCCCGCACATCGTGCCGCTGCCCCCGCTCGCCGCCGCGCCGGGGCCGCCGCTCGACCCGTTCGCCAACGCCGCCGGCGAGGACGTCGATCGCCTGCTCGCGAACCTCGAACCGGAGGACAACGAGACCAACCTGATCGGCGTGCCCAGCGGCCCCTGGCCGATCGCGACGCCGCCCGCATTCGAGCCGGTCGCTCCCCCGCCGGTGACGGAAGCGCCGCGTGCCGCCCTCCCCGCGGCGGATGAAAACGGTTTCAGCCTCGACGACGGCGTCACGCACGGATTCGTGCCGCGGCGCCCATCGACGCCGCGCGAAGAGCGCGACACCGGCTACGAGTTGTCCGCGGCGGTCGAACCGGTCGAGCCGGTCGAGCAGGTCCCCGCTGTCGAGCCGGTCGAGCCGCTGCCCCCGGTCGAGCCGGTCGCCGCGGCGGCGCCCGCGCCACTGCCGGCCGACGAGGCCGGTGCCGACCTCTCGCCCGCACCGTTGCCGGAAGCCGACAGCCCGTGGGAGCCGCCCGCGCCAGCGCCGATTCCCGCTCCGGAAGAGAAGTCAGCCGCCCTCGACCGGGAACTCGACGGCCTGTTCCACTGGCCGGAGCCGAGCCCCGAAGCCGCCGCCTTGGTGGCGGAAACGCCGGAGCCCGCCGTCCCCGCGCCGCCCGACGCCGTGGAGCCGGAACCGGAGGTGGCCGAGGCGGCCGTGCCGGAGGGCCTGCGCGGGATGGACGTGGGGACCGCGGAACTGCTCTCCAGCCTCGAAGAGCTGGAGGACAGCCTGCCGCGGCAGCAGGCGGTCGACGAAACGGCGTGGACCGGCGCGACCATGGGCGAGACCGGCGTCGAGCTGGCGGACCCCGGGCTGCCGTACCCGGCCCCCGCCCCGGCACCCGGGGAGGACGAGCCGAGCCTCGACGACGTCTTTCGCAAGATGCAGGCGGCGGAGCCCGCTGACAGCCCGGCGCCTTCCGCCCCCGGGGCGCCGGTGCAGCCGCAGGAGCCGGCGGCCCCGGAGTACGAACTCGCGGTCTCCGGCGTCTCGGACCGCCAGCCGCCGGTTCCCAAGAAGAAGCGCAGCCGCTGGTCCGGCTGGTTCCTCGCGCTGGTCGCCGGAGCCCTGGTCGTCGCCGGGGCCGCGCAGGGGCTGAACCTCTTCGAGTCCGCCACGCCCGTGACCACGCAGGCGGCCGCGCCGCCCGTGGCCCCGGTGCGCGTCGCCGCGTCCGCGACCGTGGCCGAACCGGTCGCCGCCGTGCGCACCGCGGATCGCAGGACCGACCTCGCACCGCCGATCCGGCAACTGCCCCGGGCGACCCCGGCGCGCGAAGCCCCCGTGCACCGCGCACCCCTGGACGACGCTCCGCGTGTCGCCGCCGCGCGGCCCCGCGAAGCCGCTCCGAGCCCGGCAGCCGTCATCGCCGCGGCCCCCGCGCAACGCCAGTCGCGGGTGGAACCGGTGACGGACACGGCGCCGCTGCCCGAGCGGCCGGCGCCGGCCGAGGCGGCCGCGGTGCTGCCGGACGACGGCTCGAGACCCGGGCCCGCCATGGCGCTGGGAGTGCAGCCGGCGAGCGAGCCCTCGGGGGGAAGCGCTCCCGCGCCGGAGGAGCCGTCCGACGAGGCCCTCGCGGCGGGCGGGGTATCGCCGGTCGTGCGTCTGGGGGAGTTGGACCGGCCGCTGGCGACGGTCCACGCGCCGCGGCCCGCGGTCACGCCCGAGGCGCTCGACGCCGGCGTGAAGGGCCGGGTGTTCCTGAACGTCCTCGTGGGCCCGGACGGTTCCGTGCGCGAGGCCCGCGTGATCATCGAGCCCGGCTACGGGCTGGGCAAGGTCGCCAAGGAAGCCGTCATGGGCTGGCGCTACACGCCGCCCCTGCGGCAGGGCGAACCGGTCCGGGTCTGGAAGACCGAGATCGTCGAATTCGGTTCCTGAACGGGAAGACCGCCGCGATGGCTGGCCTGCGACAGGTCAGACCTTGGCCGCCTTGCGCTCGGCCTTGCGACGCTTGCGGTCGTTCTCGCGGCGACGGCGCCGCCGCCGCTCGGATGGCTTTTCGTAGTACTCGTGCTGGCGGATCGCCTTGCGGATGCCGAATTTCTCGACCTTCCGGCGGAAGCGCCGCAGGGCCTTCTCCAGGTCCTCTTTCACGACGACAAACGTCGAATCAGGCATAAACCGGTCGCGCTCCTTGGTCTGTTCGGGAAAAAGACCCCTGAGCTTAGGAACTCGAGGTTGGAATGTCAATGCCAGGCCGAAAGAGCGCAAGTGGGCCGGTTGACGCGGTTCAGGGGGGCGTCTACGCTGCCCGGACCTGGGGTGCCTGACCACGGTGGAGGGCTGCATGCCCTGGTTCCAGAAGGACCGCAAGCCGAAGGTCCAGCCTGAGGAGCGCACGACACACATCCCCGAGGGGCTGTGGATCAAGTGCGCGAGCTGCCGCGAGATCATCTACCGCAAGGAGGTGGTCCGTCGCTCCTGGATCTGCCCGAAGTGCGGCTACCACTTCCAGATCGCGGCACGCCAGCGTCTGGAGATGTTGCTCGACGGCGGGGACCACGTCGAGTTCGACTCGGCCCTCGCGTCGGTCGACCCGTTGCGCTTCCGCGACCGCAAGGCGTACCGCGACCGCCTGAACGAGTACCGCGAGAAGACCGGCGGCAACGACGCCGTGATCTGCGCCGCGGGGACGATCGAGGGCATGCCCGTGATGGTCTGCGCCATGGAGTACGAGTTCATGGGCGGATCGATGGGCAGCGTCGTCGGCGAGAAGATCACCCGCGCCGCGGAGCGCGCGCTGGAAGAGCGCAAGCCCCTGCTCGTGATCTCGACCTCCGGCGGCGCGCGCATGCAGGAAGGCGCGCTGTCCCTGATGCAGATGGCGAAGATCTCGGCGGCGCTGGCGCGCCTGCACGAAGCGCGGATCCCCTTCATCTCGGTGCTGGCCGACCCGACGACTGGCGGCGTGACCGCGTCCTACGCGATGCTGGGCGACATCAACATCGCCGAGCCGGGCGCGCTGATCGGCTTCGCCGGCCCGCGCGTGATCGAGCAGACGATCCGGCAGAAGCTGCCCGAGGGGTTCCAGCGCTCGGAGTTCCTGCTCGACAAGGGCATGCTGGACATGGTCGTTCCCCGCAGCGAGTTGCGCGACACGCTCGCGCGCCTGTTGCGGCTGCTGTGGTCGGCGCCCGCCGAAGACGAGGCGTGACCGAGAGCGACCCGCTCCTCGCCTGGCTGTTCTCGCTGAAGGGCCCCTCGCTGAAGTGGGACCTCGAGACGGCGCGCTCGCTCGCGCGCTGGCTCGGCGATCCGCAGGAACGCTTCAGGAGCGTCCACGTCGCCGGCACGAACGGCAAGGGTTCGGTCGCCGCGATGGTGCAGGCGGTCGCCGGGGCCGCCGGCCTGCGCGCCGGGCTCTACACGAGCCCGCACCTCGTCCGTCCCGAGGAGCGGATCCGCCCGGGCGAGGACGAAATCGGCCCGTCCGAGTTCCGCGCGCTGATCGCGCGCCTGCGCCCGCGGGCCGAGGCGGCGCTCGCGGCCGGCGCGCTCACGCGCTTCCCGTCGTTTTTCGAGATGCTGACCGCCGCCGCGTTCACGGCCTTCGCCGAGCACGGGATCCAGCTCGCCGCGATCGAGGCCGGGCTCGGCGGCCGGCTCGACGCGACCAACGTGATCACCCCGGAGATCGCCGTGATCACGACGATCGGCATGGACCACGTGAAGACGCTCGGGCCGCGCCTCGTCGACATCGCGGGCGAAAAGGCCGGGATCGTCAAGCCGGGCGTGCCGGTGCTCGCGGGGTGGCTTCCCCGGGGCCCGCTGGCGGTGGTCGCCGCCGCGGCCCGCGAGCGCGGCGCGCCGCTGCACGCGGCGGCGCGCGAGTTGCGCGTGCGCGCCACGACGGGCGAGCGGTTCACGGTGATCACGCCGCGCCGCCCCTACCGGGAGCTGCGCGTCGCCCTCGCGGGGCGCCACCAGCAGCGCAACGCCGCGCTCGCGATCCGGGCGCTGGAACTCGTCGCGGAACGAACGGGTCTCGAGTTCCCGCCCGAGGCGGTGGCGCGGGGTCTGGCGAGCGTGCGCTGGCCGGGCCGGCTGGAGGAGATCGCCCTTCACCCGCGCTTCCTCCTGGACGGCGCGCACAACGGCGAGGGGGCGCGCGCGCTGGCGCGCCACCTGTCCGAGTCCGGCCGCCGCGTGCGGCCCTGCGTTTTCGGCCTGACCGAAGGGCGCAACGCGCGGGCGCTGCTGCTCCCGCTGCGCCGTCACGTCGGGCCGGTGATCGTGACCCGCCCCGGCATCGACAAGGCCTGCGCCCCCGCGGCGGTCGCAGCCGCGCTGGGGGCGCTGGCCCCCGACGTCGAGATCGTCGAGGAGCCCGCCGCGGCGCTCGCCCGCGCCGCCGCGCTCGCCGGCCCCGCGGGCGAGGTCCTGGTGACCGGCTCGCTGTACCTCGTGGGCGATGCCCGGCGGATCCTGCTGCGGCTCGACGGCTCCGGGCACCCGCCGCGCGAATCGAATCTCCCCCCGGCGCGCGGAGGCGCGCCGTGAGCTTCCCCGACCCGCCGCTGGCCGCGACACCGACGACGGCGCTGGTCGCGCTCGATCCGCCGGACCCGCCGGTGCCGCTCGACCTGCGCGTGGTGTTCGGCAACGACAACCCGGTCGAGCTGGAGGTCGGCGTCGGCAAGGGCCGCTTCGTGCTGCTCGCGGCGGCGGCGCGCCCCGGGATCAACTTCCTCGGGCTGGAGTACGCGCGCCGCTACTACACGCGCGCCGTCGAGCGCGTGGGCAAGCGCGGCCTCACGAACGTGCGGCTGGTCCTCGGCGAGGCGTCGGCTTTCGTCGCGGCGCGGCTCGCGGACGGCTCGCTCGCGGGTTGCCACGTGTACTTCCCGGACCCGTGGCCGAAGAAGCGGCACCACAAGCGGCGCTTCCTGCGCCCGGACAACCTCGACCAGCTCGCGCGGGTGCTCCAGGCAGGGGCGCTGCTGCGCGTGGTCACCGACCACCCCGGGTATGCCGAGGCGATCCGCGAGGTGCTGGCCGTCCGGCCGGACTTCGCCGAGGCCGCGGCCGATCCGGCGCTGTGGGAACTGCCCGGGATGGGCGACTACACGCGCCTGGGGATCACCAATTTCGAGATCAAGTACCGGCGCGAGGGGCGGCCGTTCCACCGCTTCGCCTACGTGCGCCGGGACGCTCGAGGCTGACACCCGGCCACCCGTCCGGACATCGTGTCCGAAACTCGTTCGCCACGGCGCGCGAGCGGCCGTTGCTGATTGGCCCGGGACTTGCGTGTGCGTCCGGCGAGGCGGGACTTCTCTCGCCGCCGGAGGTGGTCACGATGCGACGTTGGCCCTGGCTTCTCGGTGCCGTGATGCTGCTGGGCGTGTGCCAGGCGGCCGCGGGCACGAACGCGTTCGACCTGAACGTCCAGCTCGCGCTTCCCGCGGAGATGCGCTCGCTGCTGCAAGAGGGCGACATCCTCCGCGCCATCCTGCGGCCCGAGGTGCAGTACGGCGCGCGCTCGGCCCCCGGCCAGCCGGTCGTGCTCGAAAAGGCGTGGGCCGGCGGCGAGCTTCCGCCCATGCGCTTCGCCAAGGCGCTCGAGCCGGACCAGATCTACCGCCTCGAGTTGCAGATCGTCCGCGCCGGGTCGGCGCGCGAGGTGCGCTACGTCTCGGCGACGGACAAGCTGCCGCTGCGCTCGGTCGAGCAGTGGTTGCCGATGCGGTTGCACCGCGCGGGCCCGCGCGATCAGCGCGAGAACCACGTCATGCTGGTCAGCGACGGCCGGGGCGTGCTGCGCGTGATGCTGTTCGCGGCCTGAGCGGGTTCCCGCCGCGGGACGGTCGCGGCCGTGGCGCCCCCGCGCCGTGGCCGCGCTGCGCGACGATGGTCGCGTGCGAGCGATCGACCCGCGGCTTCTCGGCTGGCTGCGGCTCGCGCGGTGCCGCTTCCGGCGCACGTGCGATCCGCTGCAGGCGGCGGCCCTCGGCGGCGGCGCGGAAGCGTTCGCCGCGCGCGAGCCGCAACGCTGGCGCGAGGCCGGGCTGCCGGATGCGGCCGTCGAGCTGCTCGCCGACGCCGCGCTCGACGCGCAGCTCCACGAAGAGCTGGAACGGGTCGCCCGCTGCGGCTGGACGATGCTCCACCTCGACGACCCGCGCTATCCCCCGCTGCTGCGCGAGCACATCCCGGACCCGCCGCCGGTGCTCTCCGTCCGCGGGGACCTCTCGGCGTTGGCCGCGCACGCGGTGGCGGTCGTCGGCACGCGCGTCCCGACCGACTACGGCCTGCGCATGGCGGGGCTGCTCGCGGGACCGGTCGCGGCGCGCGGGCTGGTGCTGGTCAGCGGCCTCGCCGCCGGGATCGACTCGGCCGCGCACCGCGCCGCGCTCGCGGCCGGCGGGCGGACGCTGGCGGTCATGGGCACGGGCCTGCAGAGCGTCTACCCGAAGGCGAACCGCCGCCTCGCCGCCGAAATCGTCGGGCACGGGGCGCTGGTCACGGAGTTCGAGCCGTGGGCCCGGCCGATCCCGCCGAACTTCCCGCAGCGCAACCGGATCATCGCCGGCCTCAGCCGCGTGGTCGTCGTCGTCGAGGCGCGCAAGCGCTCGGGTTCGCTGATCACCGCGCGACTGGCGAACGAGGCCGGTCGCGAAGTGCTGGCGGTGCCGGGGCGCTGGGGCGACCCGCACAGTACCGGCACCTTGGAACTGATGCGCGACGGCGTCGGTCCCGCGCTCGAGCCGCGCGACGTCTTCGCCGCGCTTCCGGCCGAGGTCGCGGCCGACCTCGGGATCGCGCTCGACGAGGAGGGCGGGCCCGTTCCGGAGCCGCCCTCGCCGGCGCTCGCGCGCCTCGGCCCCCTGGCGGCGGAGATCCTCGGCCAGCTGCCCCGCAACGACTCGGTGCACGTGGACGAGCTTCTGCGGGGCTGCCGCGGGGGGACGGACGAGGTCCTCGGGGCCCTGTTCGAGCTCGAGTTGGCGGGGTTCGCGGAGTCGGTCGCAGGGGGTCGCTTCCGCCGGGCGGAGCGGGTGCCCCGGGAGGCCCCGGTTTGACACCCCGGGGGCGCGAGGCTATGGATAACCGCGCCGACCCGGCGCCCGGTAACACACCGGGGGTTTTTACCAACTGTTTAGGGGTGCGTCGTGGGGAAGAGCCTGATCATCGTCGAGTCGCCTGCCAAGGCCAAGACGATCAACAAGTTCCTGGGCAAGAACTACAAGGTCAAGGCCTCCCTGGGCCACGTGCGGGACCTGCCGAAGAACCCCAAGAAGAAGGGGGACGCGGACTGGATCGGCGTGGATGAGGACCGCGACTTCCACCCGCACTACGTCATCCTCAAGGAGAAGCAGAAGGCGGTGGACGAGATCCTCGCCAGTGCCCGCGAGGCCGACAGCATCCTGCTCGCCGCCGACCCCGACCGCGAGGGCGAGGCGATCTGCTGGCACATCGCCGAGATCCTGCGGACCAAGAAGATCGACAAACCGATCCAGCGGATCCTGTTCAACGAAATCACGCGGCGCGCCGTGCAGTCCGCGATCGAGCACCCCCGCGCGATCATCGACAGCAAGGTCGACGCGCAGGAGGCGCGCCGGATCCTGGACCGGATCGTGGGCTACCGCGTGTCCCCGCTCCTGTGGGACAAGGTCCGCCGCGGTCTGTCCGCCGGGCGGGTCCAGACCGTCGCCCTGCGGATGATCGTCGAGCGCGAGCGCGAGATCCGTGACTTCCAGGCAATCGAGTACTGGACGGTCACGGCCCGCCTCGAGCCGGAGGGGCGCGCCCGGCTCGACGCGAAGCTCGTGTGCTGGCGCGACGTGGACGTCCCGTGGCGCAAGAACGGCGGCGAGCAGAAGCAGCCCGGCCTGCCGAACGAGGCCGCGGCGCTGGAGGTAGTCGAGCACTGCCGCAACGCGGCGTTCCGCGTGGAGTCGATCGAGTCCAAGGCCAGCCGGCGCAACCCCGCGCCGCCGTTCACCACGAGCAAGCTGCAGCAGGAGGCCTCGCGCAAGTTCCGGCTCCCGGTCGCGCGGACCATGCGGCTGGCGCAGAACCTGTACGAGGGCAAGGACGTCGGCACGGACGGGACGGTCGGCCTGATCACGTACATGCGAACCGACTCCGTGCGCGTGGCCGACGAGGCGCTGGACGCTGTCAGGTCGTACATCGGCAGCAGCTACGGCGCCGAGTACCTGCCCGAGTCGCCGCGCACCTTCCGGCAGAGCAAGTCGGCGCAGGACGCCCACGAGGCGATCCGCCCGACCTCGCTCGAGCTGCCGCCGGACAAGGTGGCGCAGCACCTCGACGCCGACGAGCTGAAGATCTACACCCTGATCTGGAACCGCTTCGTCGCGAGCCAGATGAACGCGGCCGAGTTCGACGTGACCCGCGTCGACATCCGGGCGGGCGAGGCGCTGTTCCGCGCGACGGGCGAGGTGCTGCGCTTCCCCGGCTGGCTCGCGGTCTACCAGGAAACCCGCGAGGACGACGCGGAGAACGGCGGGTCGGACGAGCAGCGCTCGCTGCCCGCGCTCAACGAGGGCGAGGCGCTCGGCCTCGACGAGCTGACGCCGGCCCAGAACTTCACCCAGCCGCCCCCGCGGTTCACGGAGGCGATGCTGGTCCGGGCGCTGGAAGAGAACGGCATCGGCCGCCCCTCGACCTACGCCGCGATCCTCGGCGTGTTGGCCGACAAGGACTACGTGGACAAGGTCGAGGGCCGGCTCAAGCCGAACCAGCTCGGCGAACTCGTCTGCGACCTGTTGGTCAAGCACTTCGGCGACATCTTCGAGATCCCGTACACGGCCCGGCTGGAAGAGGAACTGGACAAGGTCGAGGAAGGCGAGAAGGGCCGCGTCGAGACGCTGCGCGACTTCGCCTCCAAGTTCCGCGTGGACCTCGAGCGCGCGCGCAAGGAGATGGAGAACGTCAAGAAGCGCGCCGAGAAGACCGACATCCCCTGCGACCAGTGCGGCGCGATGATGGTCAAGCGCTGGGGGCGCTTCGGCGAGTTCCTGGCCTGCGAGCGCTACCCCGAGTGCAAGAACACCAAGGACCTGCACGAGGACAAACCGCTACCCGACGTCGACGAGACCTGCCCCAACTGCGGCAAGCCGATGACGCTGCGCCGCGGCAAGTGGGGTCCATTCCTCGCCTGCACCGGCTATCCCGAGTGCAAGACGACGCGCAAGATCCGCGTGCAGGGCGGGGCGGTCGAGGTGCGCAAGGAGGTCGTGCTCGAGGAGAAGTGCCCGCAGTGCGGCCGGCCGCTCGCGCGCAAGCAAGGCCGCTTCGGCGAGTACATCGGCTGCACGGGCTACCCCGAGTGCCGCTACACGCACCAGGAGGAGACCGGCGTGGCCTGCCCGAAGTGCGGCAAGCCGGTCGTCGTGCGCCGCTCGCGCCGCGGCACCAACCTGTACGGCTGCTCCGGGTACCCCGAGTGCGACTTCGTGGTCTGGAAGCGGCCGGTGCCGAGCCCCTGCCCGAAGTGCGGCCGCCCGTACCGGCTGGAGTCGATCACGAAGCGCTACGGCCGCCAGCTCATCTGCGACAACGAGGCTTGCGGCCACAAGGAATCGGTTCCCGAGGAGACCCCCGCCGCGGTCTCGTAGCGGCTGCCGCGGGCCGCCCGCCGCGGCGGGTTATGCTCTGCGCGTGGGCGCCACGCTTCCGCTCTGGTCGGTCTTGCCGTTCGCCGGCATCCTGCTGTCGATCGCGTTGTTCCCGCTGCTCGGGCCGCACTTCTGGCACCGGCACTACGGCAAGGTGAGCGCGTTCTGGGCGCTGGTCTTCGCGCTGCCGTTCCTGGCGGTCTTCCGGGGCGAGGCGTGGCACGAGATCGTCCACATCGCGCTCGTGGATTACCTGCCGTTCATCATCCTGCTGTGGGGCCTGTTCACGGTCGCGGGCGGGATCGTGATCCGCGGCGCGCCGCGCGGCACTCCCGCGGCCAACACCGCGATGCTCCTGGCCGGCACGCTGTTGGCCTCGTGGGTCGGCACCACCGGCGCGGCGATGGTGATGATCCGTCCCGTGCTGCGCGCCAACGCGCACCGCCAGCACAAGGTGCACACGGTGGTGTTCTTCATCTTCCTGGTCGCGAACATCGGCGGCTCGCTCACGCCGCTCGGCGACCCGCCGCTGTTCCTCGGCTTCCTCCACGGTGTCCCGTTTTTCTGGACCCTCAGGATGATCGGCCCGATGGCGCTCGCCACGGCGCTGCTGCTCGCTGCCTATTACGTGATCGACCGGCGCTACTGCCGGCTCGAACCGGCGGCGCAAACGGTCGAGCCGGACGGGCCGCGCCGGCTCGAGGTCGCGGGCGCGCACAACTTCATCTTCCTGGGCGGGATTGTCGGCGCGGTGCTGCTCTCCGGGTTCTGGCACGCCGGCGAGATCGGCGTCCTCGGCGTGCACCTGGGCGTGCAGGACATCGTCCGCGACGCGCTGATCGTCCTGATGGGTGTCCTGTCGCTGGTCACCACCGGCGTCGCACTGCGCCGCGAGAACGAGTTCGGCTGGGGCCCGATCCAGGAGGTCGCGTACCTGTTCGCCGGGATCTTCGTCACGATCATCCCGGCGCTGGCGATCCTCAAGGCCGGCGAGCAGGGGCACCTCGCATGGCTGGTGCGCTCGGTCGAGTCGCCGGCGCAGTTCTTCTGGGCCACCGGGGCCCTGTCCTCGTTCCTCGACAACGCGCCGACCTACCTGACGTTCCTCAACACGGCGCTCGGCCGCTTCGCGCCGGGGCTGCCGGAACTCGACGCCGTGCACCAGCTGATCGCGCGCGAGGGCCGACACCTCCTGGCGATCTCCGCCGGCGCCGTGTTCATGGGCGCGAACACCTACATCGGCAACGCGCCGAACTTCATGGTCAAGGCGATCGCCGAGGAGGCCGGGATCGCGATGCCGTCGTTCTTCGGCTTCATCGCGCGCTGGACGCTGCCGTTCATGATCCCGGCGCTGGTCATCGTGACGCTGGTGTTCTTCGGCTGAACCGGCCTAAGCGGGCGCAACCCGGCCTTATTTGTGCCGCGCCGCCGTCTGGCTACCATTTCCGGGACATGTCGACCGGCCGGGTGACGATCATCGGGGGCGGGCTCGCCGGGAGCGAGGCCGCCTGGCAGTGCGCCGAGCGCCGCGTGCGCGTCCGGCTGTTCGAGATGCGCCCCGTCCGCCCGACGGCCGTGCACCGCGGCGGCAGCCTCGCCGAGCTGGTCTGCTCGAACTCCTTCAAGTCGACCGATCCGGCCACCGCGCACGGACTGCTGAAGGCGGAGATGCGCCGCGCCGGCTCGTTGATCCTGGAGTGCGCCGAGCGCGCGCGCTTGCCCGCCGGCGCGGCGCTCGCCGTGGACCGCGAGCGGTTCGCGGCGGAGGTGACCGCGGTCCTCGAGTCCCACCCGCTGGTCGAGATCGTGCGCGAAGAGGTATGCGACATCCCGCCCGGGGGCCCGACGATCATCGCCGCGGGGCCGCTGTGCTCGGACGCGCTCGCGCAGGCGGTCGCGTCGTTCACCGGCGAGCAGAACCTCGCGTTCTACGACGCCGTCAGCCCGGTGGTCGACGGCGAGACGATCGACTGGTCGATCGCCTTCCGTGGATCGCGCTACGGGAAGGGCGGCGACGACGATTACGTGAACTGCCCGATGGACCGCGAGCAATACCAGCGCTTCGTCGCGGCGCTGCTGGCAGCGACGGAGGCCGACCTGCACGACTTCGACCGGCAGCTCCTGTTCGAGGGCTGCCTGCCGGTCGAGGAACTGGCCCGCCGGGGCCCGGACACCCTGCGCTTCGGGCCGATGAAGCCGGTCGGCCTGCGCGACCCGCGCACGGGGCGGCGGCCGTGGGCGGTCGTGCAGTTGCGGCAGGACAACTTCGCGGCCAGCCACTGGAGCATGGTCGGCTTCCAGAACCGGCTGCGCTGGGCCGACCAGAAGTCGGTGTTCCGGATGGTCCCGGGACTCGAGACGGCGGAGTTCGTGCGGCTGGGCATGGTGCACCGCAACACTTTCATCAACGCGCCGGCGATCCTGCGGGAGACGTTCCAGTCCCGTGCGCGGGCCGACCTGTTCTTCGCCGGCCAGATCTCGGGGGTGGAGGGGTACACCGAGTCCACGGCCTCCGGGCTGGTCGCCGGCCTCGGCGCGGTGGCCTTGTCCGCTGGGCTCGATCCGCCGGTGTTCCCGGCCGAAACCGCCCTCGGGGCGCTCCAGCGTTACGTCGCCGCCGCCGATCCCGGGACTTACCAGCCCACGAACATCGCGTTCGGTCTTCTGCCGGCGCTGGATCCCCCGGTCCGCCAGAAGGCCGAGCGCAAGCGCCGACTTGCGGAACGGGCACTTTCGAGCATCGAAACCTATCTTTCCCGTTGCCCATTGTTCCCGGGGTCCGGCCGCGGCGTGGCCGTACCGCGGGGCGGCTGCTAACTTCATCCGTAGGAGACGTGATGAGCCCTTCCCCGGACACCCCGACCCGCCGGCGCGTGGACGCGTACTTCAGCGCCTCGTTCGAGGTGGCGCGGCGGCTGTCCGAGGGTCGCGGCGACGAGGCGATCGCCGTGCTGCGGCGCGAACTGGACCGGACTCGCGACGCCGACGACGTGCCGGGACGGCGGTTCCTGCTCTCGCAAATCGCGCTGTGCCACTCGCGGATGAACCAGCCGGAAGCGGCGCGGCTGGCGCTCGAGGAAATGGAAGAGGAACTGCCGCAGGAAGCCGAGACCGCGCTCCTGCTCGCCGAGGGCTACCTGCTGCTGCTCGGCAACGCCGACCGGGCCTCGCACCACGCGGCGCTGGCCCTGCAATGGGCCGAAGAGGAAGTGGACAACGCGCCGGTCCTGGTCTCACGCGCGCACGCGTTGATGGCGCGCGCTCTTCTGGCCACCGGCGACCTGCTCGGCGCGTTCGGGGCGTGGCAGTCGTCGCCGCTGCCGGACTGGCGCGTCGCGGTCGAACTGATCGAGGCCGGCTACAACCCGGGCCAGATCCGCCAGTCGCTCGCCGAGTCGCTGCCCCGGCACCAGGAACACGAGCGCAGCGTCGGTTCGGCCGCCGTCGCCAGCACCGACCAGGTGCGCCGCCTCATCATGTGGATCGACGCGGGCTGCCCGCGGCGTCCTTCACCCGCGATCTGAAGCGGCCGTAACCTCTTACAATGCGCGCGTGACCGGGGCGATCCAGCGCTTCCTGGAGCACCTGCAGCTCGACCGCGACCACTCGCGCGAGACGATCCGCGCCTATCGCGCCGACCTCGCCGACCTCGCCGCCTTCCTCGCCGGCGCCGGCACACGCGCACCGCTCCCGGATCCACGCGTGGTGGACGCGCGCGCGGTGCGCGGCTGGGTCGCCGACATGCACCGCCGCAAGCTCTCCGCGGCCACCATCGCGCGGCGGCTGGCGGCCGCGCGCTCGCTCTACGCCTGGCTGGCCCGCGAGGGAGAGGCCGAGTCCAACCCGGCGTCCGCGGTCAGGAACCCCCGGCGCCCGGAACGCCTGCCGGGGCGGCTGGACGTGGACGACGTCCGGGCGATCCTCGAGGCCCCCGATCCCGGCAACGCCGCCGGGCTGCGCGACCGCGCCCTGCTCGAACTCCTGTACGCGTCGGGGCTGCGCGTGGCGGAACTCGTCGCGCTCGACGTCGACGACCTCTCATTCGCCGACCGCACGGTGCGCGTCCTGGGCAAGGGTTCGCGCGAGCGGATCGTCCCGTTCGGGCGGCAGGCCGCGGCCGCCCTGCGGGCTTACCTCGCGGCGGCGACCCCGCTCAGGCTGCGCGGGGACGGCGAGGCGCTGTTCCTGAACAACCGCGGAACGCGCCTGACCGACCGCTCGGTCCGGCGGGTGCTCGATGCCGCGGTCCGCCGGGCGGCGCTGACGCGCGGTGTCCACCCGCACCTCTTGCGTCACTCGTTCGCCACGCACCTGCTCGAATCCGGCATGGACCTGCGGTCGATCCAGGAACTGCTCGGCCACAGCCGACTGACCACGACCCAGCGCTACACGCGCGTCTCGCTCGACTCGGTGCTCGAGGTCTACGACCGCGCCCACCCGCGCCGCTGACGTGACGCGCCGGTTCGGCGCACCCGTCCGCCGCGCTACAACCCCGGATCGCATCGTGGTGAGCTTGGCCGGTAAGAAAAATTTGCCGCCGTTGAAATAGTCTATCAACCGCGGGATGGCTTCTCTTTGCCCACGATCGGCGTAGATTTCCCATGACGAGGAGGGGTCCTCCCTTGGCCACCACCGAGATCGCTGTGCCCGTAGCGGTTCGGACTGCCGAAGACCTTCGCCCCGCGATCGCGACGCTCGGCGCGAGCTGGGGCATGCCCGGGCTCGAGGACTGGGTGCACGTCGTCTTCAGCACGCGCCTGAAAACCAGCCTCGGGCGCTGCATGCCGTACCGCGGCGTGATCCGCCTGCACGACGGCCTGCGCACCGCGCCCACCGACCTCCTGCGCGAGGTGCTGTGCCACGAGCTGGCCCACGTCGCGTCGGTTTGCCTGCACGGGCGGCACATCCGCCCGCACGGCCACGAGTGGGGCGAGCTGGTTCGCCGCGCCGGGTACGAGCCACGCGTCCAACTCGAGGTGCGGGGCTTCGCGCTGCGCCGGCGCGCCAACGGCCGGATCTACGAGCACCGCTGCCCGATCTGCCAGGCCTCGCGCATCGCGCGGCGGCCGGTGCAGGCGTGGCGCTGCGCGATGTGTGTCGCCAAGGGTTGGCCCGGCCGCCTCGAGATCGTCGAGCGCGCCCGCAAGGCCTGATCGGTACGTAAGCGCACCGGCCGCGCGACTTTGCGCGCCCGCGCCGGCCGTGGTGTGATTCAGGGGTCCGATGCGCCGCGGTCCACGCCCGTTTCCGCGCGGGGCATCGCCGGGAACTCGTGTCCCACCACCCTCAACCCTCACCGCTACCGCAGGATTCCGACGAACGAACGATCCCGCTCGCCGTCGAGGGGCAGAACTGCTGGCGCCGCCGCCCCGCCGGCCGCGTGTCGTTCCTGGTCGACGCGGCCGCGTACTTCGCCGCGTTCCGCGAAGCCGCGCTGCGCGCCCAGCACTCGATCGTCATGGTCGGCTGGGACTTCGACAGTCGCATCCCGCTGACCATCGACGGCGGGCGACGGGAGCGACTCGGCTCCTTCCTCGCGCGCCTCGTGCACCGCCGGCGGGGCCTGAAGGTCCACGTGCTCGGGTGGGACTACCCGCTGGTGTTCGCCCACGAGCGCGAGTTCCTGCCGCTCGTCAACTTCGGCTGGCGAACGCCGCGCCGCGTCCACTTCCGGCTCGACTCCAGCTACTCGTTCGGGTGCTCCTGCCACCAGAAGATCGTCGTGATCGATGGCGCGCTGGCCTTCTCGGGCGGCATCGACCTGACGAACCGGCGCTGGGACACGCCCCAGCACCTCGAGGGCGATTCGCGGCGCATCGACCCGTGGGGGTTGCACTACCCGCCGCTGCACGACGTGATGCTGGCGCTGGACGGCGACGCCGCGCGTTCGCTCGAGGAACTCGTCCGCGCGCGCTGGGAGCGGGCGACGGGGCGGCCGATCCCGCCCGCCCCGGCCGGTTCCGACCCGTGGCCGCCCGCGCTGCAACCGGACCTGCGCGACGTCACCGCGGCGATCGCGCGCACGGTCCCGGACCGTACCGGGCAAGACGAGGTGCGCGAAGTCGAGCGGCTGTTCTTGGACACGATCGCGGCCGCGCGCCGCTCCCTATTGATCGAGAACCAGTTCCTCAGCTCGGCCAGCATCGGCGACGCGCTCGTGCGCCGGCTGGCCGAACCGGACGGGCCGGAGATCGTGCTCTTGCTCTCGCGCGACGCGATGAGCCTGATGGAAGACGCGACGATGGGCGTGCTGCGCCATCGCCTGCTGCAGAAGCTGCGCGCGGCCGACCGCTACGGGCGCCTCAGGACCTACTGCCCGATCGCTCCCGGCCCCTCGCGGACCGGCGTGAAGCTGCACTCCAAGGTGCTCGTCGCGGACGAGTGGATGGTGCGGGTCGGCTCCGCCAACCTGACCAATCGCTCGATGGGCATCGACCTCGAGTGCGACGTGGCGATCGAGTCCGGCGGCGATCCGCGCGTCGAGCGCGGCATCGCGGCGTTCCGCGCCCGCCTCGTCGCCGAGCACCTGCGCGTCGATCCCGACGCCTTGGCCGGAGCGATCGAGGAGCAGCGTCTGATCGCGGCCATCGAGAGCTTCCGCGAGCCGGAGCGGATGCTGGACGATCTCGAGCGCGAGCCCCCGGCGTGGCTCGATCGCGTGATCCCCGACCAGTCGCTGATGGACCCGGAGAAGCCGCTCAGCGCGGAGGAAGTGCTCGAGCGCTTCACCCGCAACCCGCGGCGGCGCCGCTGGCGTGGCGGCATCCTGGCCGCGCTGGTCCTGCTCGCGCTGTTGGTCGCGCTCCCCTGGGCCTTCGAGTTTTCGCCGCTCGCGGCGTTCGCCTCGCCGATGCGCTTGCGCGAGCTGATCGCGCCGCACGCGCGCAGCCCGTTCGCCGTGCTCGGCGTTCTCGGCGGCTACGTCCTCGCCGGCCTCGTGGTCCCGCTGAACGCGTTGATCCTGGCCACGGTGCTGGTCTTCGGCCCGGCCCTCGGCTTCGCGTACTCGCTCGCGGGCAGCATGGCCAGTGCGGTCGCGACGTTCGCGGTCGGGCGCTGGCTCGGCGCGCCGCTGGCCCGGCGCATCGCCGGCCGGCGGCTGGCGAAGATCACCTCGCAGGTGCGCCGGCAGGGGCTGTTCGCGGTCGTCGCGGCGCGGCTGATGCCGATCGCCCCGTACACCCTGGTCAACGTCGTGGCCGGCGCCTGCCGGGTGCGCTGGCGCTCCTACCTCGGCGGCACGCTGATCGGCCTGCTCCCCGGGATCCTCGGGTTCACGCTGCTCACCCACCAGATCGGCCGCGCGCTGGCGGACCCCGGGCCGGGCACGATCGCCGTCCTCGTCGGCGTCGTCGCCGCGCTCGGCGGGCTCTCGTTCGCGCTGCGGCGCTGGGCCCGGCACCGCAGGCCGCCGTCGCGATGAGCGCGCGACTGCGGCTGCGTGTCGCCTCGTACAACATCCACCGCTGCGTCGGCGCGGACGGGCTCTACCTGCCGACGCGCATCGCCGGCGTCTTGACGCAGCTGCAGGCCGACATCATCGGGCTGCAGGAGGTCGCCGCCGGCTCGCACGCGCCGCGGGCCGAAGAGCAGCTCGAGCTGCTCGCGCGCCTGTCGGGACTGCACCGCGTGTTCGGCGCGACGATGCGGCGTTCCGACGGCGGGTACGGCAACGCGCTGCTGTCGCGCTACCCGATCCGCGAGGTCCGCAGCATCGACCTGAGCTACGGGCCGTACGAGCCGCGCGGCGCGATCGACGCCGACGTCGACTGCGACGGCCACGAGCTGCGCGTGTTGGTGACCCACCTCGGGCTGCGGGCCGGCGAGCGCAGCGAGCAGGTGCGCCGGTTGCTCGGCGCGCTGGGCGCGCACCGCGGAGCGCTGATCGTGATGGGGGACTTCAACGAGTGGTCGCCGGCGAGCACGCGGCTGCGCCGGATGCGGCGGCGGCTCGGGCGCGCGTACGCCCGGCCGACGTTCCCCGCGTGGCGGCCGCTGTTCCCGCTCGACCGGATCTGGGTCCTGCCGAAGAAGCTGGTGGTCGCCACCGGCCGGCACCACACCCCGCTGGCCCGGGTCGCGTCGGACCACCTCCCGGTTTGGACGGCGCTGCAGCTCGACGGCGAGCTGGCCCCAACGACCGGCTCGTCGGGGCCGGTCCGTGGGTAAACTGGAGTGCCTTGCCCCGACGGAGAGCGCGATGGAACTGGATCCCTCGAGGTTCGACCTGTCCGACCGCGGCGCCGCGGCCTTCTGTCCTGCCTGCGGTTCCGGGTACCGCGCCGGGTTCCACCGCTGCGCCGCCTGCGCCGTGGACCTCGTGCCGCGCTCCGAGATCGAGCAGCTCGCGGCCCGCCGCGAGGAGCCGCGCCGCCGCCGGGAGCGCCCGCGACCGGAAACCCCGCCGCCGGCCGCCGCGGCGGCGCCCGCCGCGCCCGGGCCGCCGGTCGTGGACGTTTCGCTGTTCAACCTGAAGGACCCCGACGCGGCGGCGTTCTGCCCGTCGTGCGGCTACGGTTTCCGCGCCGGGTTCACGCGCTGCGCGGGGTGCGCGACCGACCTGTTGCCGCGCTCCGAGGTCGAGGCGCTGCTCGAGCGCGCACGGTTCGGGCCGGCGGCGGCAGAGAACCTCGACCCCGACGCGCCGGTCGCGCTGGCGATGATCGGCAACCCGATCCTCGGCGGCGCTCTCGCCGCGCACCTCGAGAGCGCCGGCATCCGCTTCGCCGTCCTGCAGGACGGCGCGCTCCAGGCCTTCGGCGACGCCTCGGGACCCGTCGAGTTCTACGTCCCGTTCGCCGCGCTGGAGCAGGCGCGCGAGATCCTCGAGGCGCTGCTCGAGGGCGAGTTCGACGACACCGGCGAGCAGGTCGAGTGGCCGGACGACGACGACGAGGAAACCGGCGACGAGCGCCGGTAGCGCCCGCACCGCGTCAGCGAAGGCAGCGTTCCAGCCAGGCCGAGAGCGGCTCGCCGGCCGGCAACCGGACCACCCGCTCGTCCTGCGCGGGGTACTCGAACGTCCGCGCCAGCTCCCGCAGGATGTCCTCGCGCACCGGGGCGCGTGCGCGGTCGTCGTCGTTGGCCCGCAACCGTTCCAACGCGAGTGCGAGCGGCACGTCGAACAGGACGACCGTGGTGACGTAACCGTGCGCCGCGGCGATCTCGCGGTAGGAGTCGCGTAGCCAGCGAAAGCAGTTGGTGTCGTCGAGCACGATCGGCGACCCGCGCTCGGCCAGCGCGGCCAGTTGCTCCAGCGCCAGCCGGTGCGTGCGGGCCCACTCCGCGACCGGGATGCCCAGCCCGCCGTGCAGCCCGCGCCCGGCGTTGATCTCGTCGAGACTGATCCAGCCCGCGCCGAGCCGCTCGCAGAGCGCCGACCCGAGCGTCGTCTTGCCCGCGAACGCGAGCCCGCACATCAGGTACAGCTGCTTCACGGCAGGTACAGCCCGCCGATGCGCTCGAGCCAGTCGGCGATGCGCTCGCAGGCCGCCGGAACGTCGCTGTCCGAGATGTCGAGCGTCATCGACGGCAGGCGCGAGGCCGCGACCAACTCGCGGATCAGCTGCTGCTCGCGCACGAACGGCCGCAGGTCGTCGTACTGCGCCGGCTTGCCGGAGATCTTCAGCCGCTCGGCGCGCGCCCTTTCGAACGACTCCGGGCTGCGCGTGCAGAGCACGATGCGGAATCCGAGCGGCAACAGGCGCTCTTCCAGCCAGCCGAAGTCGTAGCGCACCCCGCGCGCCTGGAGCTGGTGCGCCTGCGTCGAGACGTGGAAGCGGTCCACGATCCAGGAGTAGTACGGCAACAGCTCGAACAGGCGGGCCCAGGTGCGGTACGTCTCCATCGCCCGGTCTTCCTCCTCGGGCGCGAAGTTGATCGGGCCGCGGCCCCACGGGACGTTCGTGAACGCGCACCACTCGGCGGAGATCAAGGGCGAGTGATAGCGGTACTTGCGCGGCCCGACGATCCGCGGGTGCTCGTTGAGCGCGAACGCGATGTCGGTCTTCAGAGTCAGCCGCGTCCCCTCGAGGATCACCTTCGGGCACATCTTCGGCATGCGTCACCCCGGCCGGTCGTCCCCGGGCCGGCCCGGGTCGCGCGCGGCGGCCTCTACAATAGTCGGATGGCAGATCGGGTGCAGGCACGGGAGATGCTCGGCACGGCGCGCCGCGCGGCGGAAGCCGGCGCGCGGGCGATCGCGCCGTTCATCGGCGCGGTGGAGCGGCTCGATGTGACGGAGAAGGGCGTCAACGACTTCGTCACGCAGGCCGACCAGCTTTCCGAGCAGGCGATCGCGGAAGTGATCCGGCGCGAGCGCCCCGGGGACCTGGTCCTGGCGGAGGAGAGCCTGCGCGCGGAGCTGGACCGGGCCGAGCCGCTGTGGATCATCGACCCGCTCGACGGGACGACGAACTTCATCCACGGCTTCCCCGTGTTCAGCGTCTCGGTCGCCTGCGCGGTCGGCGGGCTGGTCGTCGCCGGCGTGGTCATCGACCCGACGCGGGGCGAGGTGTTCGAGGCGACCCGCGGCGGCGGGGCGGCGATGAACGGCCGCGCGCTGCGCGTGACGTCGCGGGCGGGGCTGAAGGGGGCGCTGATCGCCACCGGGTTCCCGTTCCGCAGGCACCACCGCCTCGAGCCGTTCCTCGACACGTTCCGCGCGGTGTTCGCGGAATCGGCCGGGATCCGCCGCGCGGGCTCGGCCGCGCTCGACCTGGCCTACGTCGCCGCGGGGCGGCTCGACGGGTTCTGGGAAGAAGGCCTCGGCCCGTGGGACATGGCGGCCGCGGAACTGATGATCGAGGAAGCTGGCGGCGTGGTCAGCGACTTTCTCGGCGGCGGGCGGTTCCTGCAGACCGGTGCGATAGTCGCCGGCACACCCGGCGTCCACCGCGAGCTGCGCCCCGCCGTCGAACGCTGCCAGGGGGACGGCGACAGTCGACGTTGACACCCGCCTGCGGCGGCTCCTACGACGGAGACGACGGGGGCAGCCGACTCTGACACCTCACCACGCGCGAGGCGGACGTGGTCCCGCGTCAGCCCGAGAGGCGGGCGGCGGCGAGGATCGCCTGGACCATGCTCTCGGGGTTGGCCATCCCCTTGCCGGCGATGTCGAGCGCCGGGCCGTGGTCGGCCGCGGTGCGGACGAACGGCAGCCCGACCGTCAGCAGCACCGCGCGGCGGCCGAACAGCAGCTTCATCGGCAGCATCGCCTGGTCGTGGTACATCGCCAGCACCAGGTCGAACTCGCCGTCGCGCGCGCGCACGAACACGGTATCGGCCGGCTCGGGCCCGTACACGATGAGACCGGCCGCGCGCGCGGCGTCCACCGCCGGTTCGATCTCGCGCGTCTCCTCGATGCCGAAGCGTCCACCGGCGCCGGCGTGCGGGTTGAGCGCCGAGACGACGATCCGCGGCCGGCTGCGGAACAGCCGCTGCCACTCGCGGTCGAGCAGCTTCAGGTGCGTGACGATGCGGTTCTTGCGCACCTTGGGCAGCGACTCGCGCAGCGAGAGGTGCTCGGTCAGGATCGCGACCGCGAAGTCGGGTGCGAGAAAGACCGACGCGACCTGCCGGCTCGCGGTCAGGCGCGCCAACAGCTCGCTCGCCCCCGGGTCGTGGTAGTCGGCGAGCGACAGCGCTTCCTTGTGAATGGGCGCGGTCACGATCGCCGCCGCGCGGCCCTCGAGCACGAGCTCGACGGCACGCTCGATCGTCTCGGCCGACGCGCGCCCGGCGAGCGCGGAGATCTGCCCCGGCAGGAGCGACGCGTCCACGTTCTTCAGGTCGAGAAGGCGCGGCTTGTCCCAGCGGCGATCGGCGTCGCTCGCGGCCGGCGCGCCGAACGGCCAGCGCATGCGCAGCCGGCGCGCGGTGGCGCGCATCCAGTGCTCGTCGCCGACGACGAGCAGGCGCGCCGCACCAATGGTCCTTTCGTCGGTGAGCGCCTTGAGCACGATCTCGGGCCCGATGCCGCACGGGTCCCCGGCGGTCACCGCGAGGACGGGACGATCTCGATCGTCGGCCACGAGCTCGCGCCTGCCGCTGCGCGGTGTCATCAGCCGAGCGGGGCCTCGGGGTCCTTGTAGACGTAGCGGATGCAGCGCTTGTAGATCAAGAGGTTCGGCGCACCGTTGCGGTGGACCTTGATGCAGTCCTGGTCGTACCACTCGACCCAGCCGCGGATCTCCTCCCCGCCCTCGAGCAACACGATCATCGGCGTCTTGGTGCCCATCTGCTTGAGGTAGTAGTACTCCTCGGCGTGGGTTTTCTCGGGCGGCTGCTGCTTGCGCCCGTTCCCCGACGGCGGCGCCTGCGTGCCGTTGAACCCGCGGTCACGGCGGTCGGCATACCCGGCCTGCCTACCCACTCTCCTCTCCACGACGATCCCCTTCCGAGCCGGACTCCGGCGGACCGTGGGGGACCATAGCACGGGCGGCCGGCGACGCTCAATCCTCTGCCCGCCCCGCGCGCCGCCGCGCTACCGCGGGACGACCATGTCGCTCCAAGGCGGGCCGATCCTGCTCGCATATCCCCGGCGGACCTCGATCGTGGCGGCCTTCCACAGCCCCGATACGTACGTCTCGTACGCCGGCGGGAGCTTCTGCTCGCGGACGAGCTGCTCGGCCTCGAGCCGCACTTCGTCGAACGGCGCGACCTTCTCGTCCTTCCGCTCCTCGACGCGGATGATGTGCCATCCCTGTGGCGTGGCGATCGGGTCCGAGACGGCTCCTTGCTGCAGGCTGCTGACCGCGCGCGCGATCTCGGGGGCGAGGTCGCTCGGCGGCAGCGGTCCGATCAGCCCGTCCAGCGCTTTCGAGGGCCCTTCCGACAGCTCGCGCACCAGCGTCGTGAAGTCCTCGCCCGCGCGCGCGCGGCCGACGATCCGCTCCGCCTCCGCGCGGCGGCTCTCGCGCCGCTCGGGATCGACGAGCAGCACGATCTCGCGGAACATCACCCGCCCCGGCGTCGTGAACCGGTCCCGGTGCTGCTCGTAGTATTCGCGCGACTCCTTCTCCGAGACGCCGAGGTTGCGCGTCACCTGCGTGTCGACGACGTAGTCCGGGACCGCGCTCGCGAGCAGCCGGTCCATCATCTCCTCGCGGCTCATGCCCCAGCGCTCGAGCAGTCGGTCGAGCTCCTCCTCGGTCTTGATCTGCTGGCGCTCCTTGAAACGCTTGACCAGGTCCTTCTTGACGTTCTCGATGTCGAACAGCCGCTCCGCTTCCTGGATCAGCAGGCGGTCGGAAATCAGCCCGACGAGCACGCGCGAGCTGACCTCGCGGATCTGGTCCGACATCCCCGCGGCGCTGCCCTTGCTCGATTCCATGAGCTGCTGCATCGCCGCCTGCTCGGCCTCGCGCAGGTCGCTGCGGGTGATGATGTCGTCGTTGATCCAGGCGACGATTTCCTCGACGACCTCCTCTCCCGGCGGAGCCACCGCCCCGGCCGGGGGCGCTTCCGGGACCGGCGCTTGCTGCGCCACCTGCGCGCCCGCGAGGGCGAACAGCAACAGCCATTCGGTCATCGGGTCGTCTCCTGCCCGGGAAGTCCCGGGGCCGTCACCGGGTGGCGGCTGGCGAGTTCGGCCAGCCGCGCCGCCCGGAGTTTCTCCAGCTGGTCCTGCTCGAGCCGCGAGCGCGCGTCGGCCCGCTCCCGCGCCCGGCCGGGATCGGGGTCCGCGACCCGCGCCTCGAGCCGGAAAAGATAGAACGAATCACCCAGCGCCAGCACGTCCGAGGTCTGCCCGGGTTGCAGGCGGCGCAACGCCGACGCGGCCGGCTCGGGCAGCTGGTCGAGGCGGCGGGACTGCACCGTGCCCTTGTCCGGCGCGACGGAGATCTGCTGCGCCACGTCCTCGAACGACTCGCCCCGCCGGGTCACCCGCTCCCGCGCGCGCTCGGCGTCGGCCCGGTTCTCGGCCAGGATCTGCCGGAAGGCGACGCTCCCGGCGCCCGGATCCGCCCGCGCGCTCATGGTGCGCTCGACTTCGTCCTCCTGCACGCGGACCGCGGGCGCCAGCACGGCGCGCTCGTAAAGCTCGGCCCGCAGCCGGCGCAGCGCTTCGTGGCGCAACTCCTCCGGCGTGCCGCCCGCGCCGAGGGACTGGAGCTGCCGCACCTCCGCGTCCACGTCCTCCGCCGGCGGCGTCAGCCCTTCGCCCTCCGCCGCGAACGCGAGCAACTCCTCCGCGATCAGCTCTTCCAAGAGGAGCTTCTTGGCCGCGCCGTCGATCTCCGCCGGCCCGACGCCGGTCTCGCGCCGCAGGTAGCGCTCGAACTCGGCCGGCGTGATCTGCTCGTCGCCCGCCGCGGCGACCGGCCCGCCCGCCGGCTCGCCGCCGGGAGCGGCGCCGCGGCAGCCGGGCAGCGCCAGCAAGGCCGCCGCCACGAGCGCTCCGCGGTTCATGACGCGAGCCGGCGCAGCGCCAGGCTGGCCGCCGCGATGCGGTCCGCGCGCGGGTCGCCGACCCGCAGCCGGATCACGCCGCTCGGCGAGAGCCGCACTTCGGGGTCGCGCTGCAGCAGTTCGACGATGCGCTCGGTGTCGATGCGCGGCTTGCCGCCGAAGCGCACCGCGATGCCGTCCTCCGCCCAGTCCACCGCCACCGCCCCGTGCTCCGCGGCGAGGATGCGCAGCTCGGCCACGCGGAACAGGTTGCGCGCCGGCTCGGGCAGGCGGCCGAAGCGGTCCTGCGTCTCCTCCATGACGTTGCGGACCTCGTCCGGCCGCTCGGCCGCCGAGAGCCGCTTGTAGATCTCCAGCCGCTGCCCGGCGTGGGGCACGTAGTCTTCCGGCAGGTGCGCGGGCAGGCCGAGGTTGATCGAGACCGGCTCCGGGGGCTCCGGCAGCGGCAGTCCCTGCAGCTGGCGCACCGCGCGTTCCAGCATCTGCACGTAGAGGTCGAAACCGATCGCCGCGATGTGCCCCGACTGCCGCGCGCCGAGCAGTTCCCCCGCCCCGCGGATCTCGAGGTCCAGCGCCGCGATGCGGAATCCCGAACCTAGTTCGGAGAACTCGGCCAGCGCGGCCAGCCGGCGCCGTGCCTCGGGCGTCATCTCGCGGCGCGAGGGCACGAACAGGTAGGCGTACGCGCGCTGGTCCGAGCGGCCGACGCGGCCGCGCATCTGGTACAGCTGCGCGAGCCCGAAACGGTGGGCCTGCGTGACCAGGATCGTGTTGGCGCGCGGGATGTCCAGGCCGTTCTCGATGATCGTCGTCGCGACGAGCACCTGGGCCTCGCCCCGCATGAACTCCAGCATCACGCGCTCGAGCTGGCCCTCGGCCATCTGGCCGTGCGCGTAGCGGATCGTCGCCTCGGGGACCAGCTCGGCCAGCCGGGCGACGACGTTCTCGATCCCCTGCACGCGTGGGGTGATGTAGAACACCTGCCCGCCGCGCTTCAGCTCGTTGCGCACGGCCGCCGCCGCGAGCGAGGGCGACCACGGCGAGAGGTGGGTCTGGATCGCGTGGCGGTTGCGCGGCGGCGTCTCGATCACCGACAGCTCGCGTACGCCGGCCATCGACATCTGCAGCGTGCGCGGGATCGGTGTGGCCGTCATCGCCAGCGTGTGCACGCCGAGCGACAGCTTCTTGATCGTCTCCTTGTGCCGCACGCCGAAGCGCTGCTCTTCGTCGATGCACAGCAGGCCGAGCCGCCGGAACTGCACGTCCTTGCTGAGCAGGCGGTGCGTGCCGATCAGGATGTCCACGTCGCCCTTGGCCACCGCCTCCAGCGACTTCTTCACGTCCGCCGCCGGCACGAGGCGCGAGATCATCTCGACCCGCACCGGCCACGACGCCATGCGCGCGCGGAACGTGGCGAGGTGCTGGAACGCGAGCACGGTGGTCGGCACGAGCACGGCGACCTGCCAGCCTTCCTGGACGACCTTGAACGCCGCGCGCAACGCGACCTCGGTCTTGCCGTAGCCGACGTCGCCGCACAGCAGGCGGTCCATCGGCGTGGTCTGCGCGAGGTCGCGCTTGATCTCGGCCAACCCCGCGGCCTGGTCGTGCGTCAGCTCGTGCGGGAACGCATCCTCGAACTCGCGCTGCCAGTTGCTGTCGGCGCCGAAGGCGTGCGTGCGGACGTTGCGCCGCTTGGCGTACAGCTCGAGCAGCTCCCCGGCCATTTCGGCGACGGCCTTGCGCGCCTTCTGCTGGCGGCGCTCCCAGCCCGGCCCGCCCAGCCGGTCCAGCGGCACGATCGACTGCTCCCCGCCCGAGTACTTCTGGATCAGGTCGAGGCGGCTGACCGGCACGTACAACCGGTCGCCCGCCGCGTACTCGAGCTGCAGCAGTTCCTCGCCCGTGACCGGGCGGCGCGCGAGCCCGACGTAGCGACCGATCCCGTGGTCCACGTGGACGACGAGGTCGCCCTCCTTCAGGTCGCGCAGGTCGGTCAGGAACGCTTCCCCGCCGCGCCGCTTGCGCGGCGGCGGGGGCGCGGGCTCCGGCCCGAACAGGTCGGCCTCGACCAGCAGCAGCGCCCCGGACGGACCGAACTCGACGCCCTGGTCGAGGGCGCCGCGCGCGAGGACCACCTCGCCGGGGGCGGGGGCCCACGGCTCGTCGTCGCCCGCGATCCGGAACGGCACGCGCGATTCGCCGAGGATCTCCTGCAGCCGGTCGCGCCTGCCGGTCGTGCGCGAGAGCAGGACCACGGGCCGGCCGGCCGTGCAGGCGGCCTGCAGGTCGACGGGAAGCTCCTCGATCCGCCCGGAGTAGCCGCGCGGCGGGCGGGCCTCGAGGTCCACGACCTGCCGCGGGCCGCTGGCCAGCGGCAGGTCGCCGATCGCGAGCGGCGCTTTTTCGAGAAGCGCGCGCACGCGTTCCGGCGGCACGTACAGGTCGCGCGGTGCCGGCAGGCGGTCGCCCTCCGCCTCGACGTGCGAGGTCTCCAGCTCGTTCCAGCGCGCCTCGAGCTTCTGCTCCAGCTCGTCCGGCTCGACCGCCACGACGCGGAACGGGACGAGCGCATCCAGCGCGGTCAGGTCGTCGCGGTACAGCGCCGGCGCGCCCTCGAGCCCGGCCAGGAGCTCCTGCACGAGGACCGGCAGGTTGTCCTCGTCCAGCGGCGCCTCCGCGAGCACGTCGCGCGCGCGGCCGATGAGCCGGTCGAGCAGCGCGTCGGCCTGCTCCGGGCCGATCGGCGCCTCGCGCGCGGGGAGCATCAGGAACTGCTGGACCCGCCCCGTCGTGCGCTGGGTCCCGGCGTCGAACGCGCGAACCGTCTCGACCTCGTCGCCGAACAGCTCGACGCGCAGCGGCGCGTCCTCCTGCGGCGGCCAGATGTCGAACAGTCCGCCGCGGCGCGCGAGGTCGCCGGGCGAGGTGACCACGTCCACCACGCGGTAACCGCCCGCCACCGCCTCGCGCGCGAGCTGGTCCAGGTCGACGCGGACCCCCGGCGCGAGCTTGCGGGCCCAGCGGCGGATCGACTCGAGCCGCGGCACCGGGACCAGCAGCGCGTCCACCGGCGCGACGATCGCGAGCGCGCCCTCGCCGCGGGCGATGCGATCCAGCGTGGCGACGCGCTGCGCCGCGACCGCCGGGTGCGCCGGCATGCCGCGGTACGGGTCGGCGTCGAGCGGCGGGAGCCGCAGCACGGGGACCTCGGGCTCGTCGCCGAGCAGGTCGGCCAGCTCCGAGACCAGCGCGCGGGCCACGCTGTCGGACGGCACGACGACCAGGAGCGGCGCGACCGCCTCGCGTGCCGCGACGGCGAGACCGACCGATCGCGCCGTGCGCGAAAGCGAGCAGGCCAGGACGGGCGCACCTTCGCCGCGCACCGCGCGGGCGAGCGCCAGGCGCGGCGCTTCCGGCAGCAGTTCGCCGATCCAGGCTGGGAGGGGCAGTTTCGCCACGGCGGGAAAGCATGGACCACGACGATTTTCGGCGCTATGGGGACGCGGCCTCGGGCACTCGACGTCAGCGGTCGCCGTCCCCGCCCTGCCGCCCGAGGTACAGGCGGGTGTCGTAGAGCATGCGCACGCGTCCGCCCTCGGCGTGCGCGTCGAAGGTGCGGCGGAGTTCTACCAGCATCGGGGCGTGGTCGGGATGCCCGGCGGGCGGCGCGTAGGAAGACGAGAGCAGCCGGCCGCGCAAGCCGTCCCAATCGAGCGCCTGCTCGTTCGGGAACGAGCGCTCCAGCGGCGGGCCGCCGAGGAACGCGGCGATCTCGGCCGACCCGACGCGCTCGTGGTTCACCTCGCGGTAATCGACGGCGAAGCGCTGGAGCAGCGCCTCGTACGCGGCGAGGAACGGCGTGTCGGCGCGGCGCGAGTTCCAGAACAACGCGACCCAGCCGGGCGGGCGCAGGATGCGCCGGAACTCCTGCCGCGCGCGCTCGCGGTCGAACCAGTGGAACGCCTGCCCGGCCGCGACCAGGTCCACGCTCGCGTCCGGGAGCGTCGTGCGTTCCGCGGAGCCGCGGACGCTGACGAATCCCGCGCGCGCCGCCAGCCGGCGCTCGGCCCGCGCCCGCATCTCTTGGTTCGGCTCGACCGCGAAGACCGTGCAGCCGCGCCCGAGCAACAGCTCCGTGGAGATCCCGGTGCCCGACCCGATGTCGGCGACGGCGGAGCGTTCGGACAGCGCGGCCTCGCGCGCGATGGCGCGCAGCAGGTCCGGGGGATAGCCCGGGCGATGGCGCGCGTAGTCGTCGGCCCGGCCGGAGAATCGCTGCGTCGGATCGCGGCCGGGACGCATGCGGTCAGCCGGCGCTGCCGTAGCGCTCGCGGATGCGCCTGATGATCGCGCTCGTGGACGTCCCGGGGACCAGCTCGACGCGGACGACCTCCCCGCCCCACGCGCGCACCTCGCGCGCGCCGACGATGCGGTCCTCCGGCCAGTCGGCGCCCTTCACGAGAACGTCGGGTTCGAGGTCCAGGATCAGCCGCAGCGGGGTGTCCTCGCCGAACAGCACGACGGCATCCACCGCTTCCAGGGCCGCGAGAAGCTCGCCGCGCTCATCCTGCGGGACCAGCGGCCGGCCCGCGCCCTTCAGCCGCCGCACCGAGGCGTCGTCGTTCAACCCGACGACCAGGGCGTCGGCGGCCCCGCGCGCCGCGGTGAGCAGGCGCACGTGCCCGGCGTGCACGAGGTCAAAACAACCGTTCGTGAACGCGACGCTCCGACCCTGCCCGCGCAGCGCGGCGCGCCAGGCCCGCACCCGCTCCAGCCCCGCGAATCCGGGCGCCGCAGCGGGGTCGGCCACGCTCACGGCGCGAGGAAGCCGATCATCGAGCGGTCCATCTCGGTGAACTCGACGATCTCTCCCCTGACCACCGCGTGGATGTGCGGCGAGCGCTTGACGTCGCCGTGCTCGTCGAAGCTGATCGGCCCGGTCAACCCGTCGTAGTGGATCTGCCGCAGCTGGTCGCGGATCTCCGGCGCGGACGCGACGCGCGTCTTGTCGATGGCCCGGGCGAGCACCATGACGGCGTCGTAGCCATACGCCGCGAAGACGTTCGGCTCCTCGTTGTACTTCGCCTGGAACGTCTTGTTGAACTCGGCGGCCTTCGGCGACGTGTCGTGCTCGAACAGCGCCTGCGGGAACACCAGCCGGTCCGCGGCCTCGCCGGCCAGGTCGAGGATCTCGCGCGTGACGGCGGAGGTGGTCAGGACCGGGATCTGTAGCTGGCGCTGGTGCAGCGCGGAGAGGAGATTGGCGACGTCGTACATGTACGCGGCGACGTAGATTGCCGCGGGCTGGGCCTCGGCGATCCGGGTCGAGAGCGCGTCGGCGTCGGCCGGCGGGAGCGAGCCGTTGTAGTTCTCGCGCAGCACGACTTCGTAGTTCGGCCCGCTGTAGGCCTCGACGAACAGGTTGGCGTTGGCCTGGCCGAACTCGTTGGCCACCGCGACGACCGCGACCCGGTTCACGTTGAGCGTGCGCGCGAGCCGCGCCATTTCACGGGCCTCGTTCAGGTCGCTGGGGTAGATCCTCTGGAAGTACTCGCCGGCCACGCTCGTCAGCTGCGGGCTGGAAGCGGACGGGCTGAGGACCGGGACGTTCTTCTCGTTCGCCACGCGTGCCAGCGCCAGCGCCACCGGCGAGGAAACGCCGCCGATGATCGCGCGCACGTTGAACTTGGTCGCCAGCTCGTCCGCCAGCTTGGCCGCCTCTTCCGGCGAGCTCTCGTCGTTGACGAACTGGAACTCGAGCTTGTAGCCGCCCAGAACGCCCTTCTTGTTCACTTGTTCGAGCGCCAGTTCCATGCCGCGGCGGATGTTGGGACCGTACGCGTCGGCCTCGCCCGACTCGGAGATGACCGCGCCGACCGGGATCGGCGCCTTGGGGCACCCGGTCAGCGGCACCAACGCGACGGACAGGAGCAGGACTCCCGCGATCGCGGGACCGAACACTCGGATGGATGCGGAACGTCGGCCCATCGCGCCCTCCACCGGCCGCTTTTGGCGGCCCCGGTTCAGGAAGAAGACCGTTGCGCGGCAACCAGGCGTGCCTGGTGCTTCTGCAATCGGAGATGCAGGGCTTCAAGCTCGCCCTGCGCGTGCTCGCCGAGCATCGCCTGCTCGACCTCGGCGACCTTTTGCCGCGCGCGCTCGAGGTCGATCTCCTCGAGCCGCTCGGCGCTCTCGGCCATGACCGTGACGCGGTTCGGCTGGACTTCCGCGAACCCGCGGCCGATGGCGAGGATCTCCTGCCGCGCACCCGTGCGGACCTGCGCCACGCCAGGCGCAAGTCCGGCGAGCATCGGCGCGTGACCGGGCAAAACGCCGAACGAGCCCAGCGCGCCCGGCAACACGACCTCGTCCACGTCGCGCGCCAAAACGCGGCGCTCGGGCGTGACGATCTCCAGGTGGATCTTCTGCGGCAGCATCACCGGCACCCATTCTCCGGCCAAACAGGCCCCAATTGTACCGGGCCGCCGGGGGCGGCCCCCTGCCTCACGCCTGGCCCGCGGCCCTCATCTTGCCGGCCTTTTCCACGGCTTCTTCGATCGGCCCGACCATGTAGAACGCCTGTTCCGGCAGGTCGTCGTGCTTGCCGTCCACGATCTCGCGGAAGCCCTTGATCGAGTCGGCCAGCTCGACGTACCGGCCGGGCAGGCCCGTGAACTGCTCGGCCACGAAGTTGGGCTGGCTCATGAAGCGCTGCAGCTTGCGCGCGCGCGCGACGACGATCTTGTCGTCCTCCGACAGTTCGTCCATGCCGAGGATGGCGATGATGTCCTGCAGCTCCTTGTAGCGCTGCAGCACCTGCTGCACGTCGCGCGCCGTCTGGTAGTGCTCCACGCCGACGATCCGCGGGTCGAGGATGCGGCTCGTGGACGCCAGCGGGTCGACCGCGGGGTAGATCCCGAGTTCGACGATCTGGCGGCTCAGGTTGGTCGAGGCGTCGAGGTGGGCGAAGGTCGTGGCGGGCGCCGGGTCGGTGTAGTCGTCGGCGGGCACGTAGATCGCCTGCACCGAGGTGATCGAGCCGCGCCGGGTCGAGGTGATGCGCTCCTGCAGCTCGCCCATCTCCGTCGCCAGCGTCGGCTGGTAGCCGACCGCCGACGGCATGCGGCCGAGCAGCGCCGAGACTTCCGAGCCCGCCTGCGTGAAGCGGAAGATGTTGTCGATGAACAGGAGCACGTCCTGGCCCTCGACGTCGCGGAAGTACTCGGCGACGGTCAGCCCCGAAAGGCCGACGCGCAGGCGCGCGCCGGGCGGCTCGGTCATCTGGCCGTAGATCAAGGAGCACTTGGAGCGCTCGGGGTCGCCGGCGACCATCACGCCGCCTTCCTGCATCTCGACCCACAGGTCGTTGCCCTCGCGCGTCCGCTCGCCGACGCCCGCGAACACCGACACGCCGCCGTGCTTCATCGCGACGTTGTGGATCAGCTCCATGATCAAGACGGTCTTGCCGACGCCGGCCCCGCCGAACAGCCCGGTCTTGCCGCCCTTCATGTACGGCTCGAGCAGGTCGATGACCTTGATCCCGGTCTCGAACATCTCCACCTGCGCCGACTGCTCCTCGAAGGCCGGCGCCTCGCGGTGGATCGGCCAGTGCTCGGTCGCGTTGACCGGTCCCATCTCGTCCACCGGCCGCCCGAGCACGTTCAGGACGCGCCCGAGCGTGGCCTTGCCGACCGGCATCGAGATCGGCTGGCCGAGGTCGCGCGCCTCCATGCCGCGCACGAGCCCGTCCGGCGGCTCCATCGACACGCAGCGCACGCGGCCCTCGCCGAGGTGCTGCTCGACCTCCAGCGTGATGTCGATCGCGCGCCCGGTGTCGACGCCGGGGTCCTGGATCCGCAGCGCGTTGTAGATCTTCGGCAGCTGGTCCTCGGCGAACTGGACGTCCACCACGGGACCGATGACCTGGATGACCTTGCCGGTTGCTTCCACGATGCGCGTCTCCACGCGGGGCGCGGGCCCCGCCGCTTCAATGGGCCAGTGCCTCGGCGCCGCTGACCACCTCGATGATCTCCGTGGTGATCGAGGCCTGCCGGGCCCGGTTCATCTGCAGCGTCAGTTTCCCGATCAGCTCGTTCGCATTCTTGGTCGCGGCCTCCATGGCGGTCATGCGTGCGGCGTGCTCGGCCGCGGCCGACTCCAGGAGCGCGTGGTAGACCTGGAACGAGACGAAGCGCGGCAGGATCTCGGCCAACAGCGCCTCGGGTTCCGGCTCGTACAGGTAATCCACCTGCGAGCGGTCGTCGGTTGCGCCGTCGGCCGTCGCCAACAGGCTCAGCGGGAGCAGCGGCTCGATCACCAGCTTCTGCGAGATCATCGAGCGGAACTGGTTGTAGACCAGGTACACCGCGTCGGTCTCGCCAGCGATGTAGCGCTGCTCGATGCGCCCGGCCACCTCGCGCGCGAACGCGTACGTGACCTGCCGGAAGACGTCGGAGTGCCGCTCGATGACTTCGACCTTGGGGCGGCGCCGGTAGTAATCGGAGCCGCGGCGGCCGATCAGCACGACCCGCGCCGTCTGCCCCGCCTCGCGCCTTTCGGCCAGGATGTGGTCGGCGTGGCGCAGCACGTTGGCGTTGAACGAGCCGGCCAGCCCCTTGTCGCCGGTGAGGATGATGTACTCGACCGAACGCTCCGGCCGCGCGGCCAGCAGCGGGTGCAGCTCCGGCCGCGCGCGGCGGGCGACGCCGCCGAGAACGACGCGCAGCGCTTCGGCCGCGGGCCGTGCGCCGAGCATCGCTTCCTGGGTCCGGCGCAGCTTGGCCGCCGCGACCATCTTCATCGCGCGCGTGAGCTGTGCCGTGTTGCGCACGGAGCGTATGCGGCGCCGGAGGTCGCGCGCGCTGCCGCCGGCCACCTGTCACTCCCCCGAGATCGCGGCGAACTGCGCGCTGAACTCCTCCAGCGTCGCCCGCAGCTTCTGCACCAGGTCGTCGTCCAGCTTGCGCTTGCGCGCGATCTCCTGCAGCAGTTCGGCGCGGCTGACGTCGAGGTACTCGTACAGCCGGCGCTCGAACTCGCCCACCTTGTTCACCGCGATGTTGTCCAGGTAGCCGTTGGTGCCGGCGAAGATGATGGCGATCTGCTTCTCGACCGAGATCGGCGCGTACTGCGGCTGCTTGAGCAGCTCCTGCAGCCGGCGCCCGCGGGCGAGCTGCGCCTGCGTCGCCTTGTCGAGGTCCGAGCCGAACTGCGCGAACGCCGCCAGCTCGCGGAACTGCGCCAGCTCCAGCCGCAGCGTGCCCGCGACCTTCTTCATCGCCGGGACCTGCGCCGAGCCGCCGACGCGGCTGACCGACAGGCCGGCGTTGACCGCGGGCCGCACGCCGGAGTGGAACAGGTCGGTCTCGAGGAAGATCTGCCCGTCGGTGATCGAGATCACGTTGGTCGGGATGTAGGTCGAGATGTCGCCGGCCTGGGTCTCGATCACCGGCAGCGCGGTCAAAGACCCGCCGGTGCCGGGCACCTTGCGCACCTCGTGGCCCGCGCCGAGCTGTTTGGCCTTCTCGCCCGCCTCGTGCGCGCCGAGCACGCCCTGGTACTCCTGGCCGTCCACCCCCTGCGCAGTGTCGGGGGGTGCGCCCGCGCCGACGACCACGTACGTCTCGCGCAGCTTGGCCGCGCGCTCGAGCAGGCGCGAGTGCAGGTAGAACACATCGCCCGGGTACGCTTCGCGGCCGGGCGGCCGGCGCAACAGCAGCGAGATCTCCCGGTACGCCGCGGCGTGCTTCGACAGGTCGTCGTACACGCACAGCACGTGCTCGCCGCGGTCGCGGAAGTACTCGCCCATCGCGCAGCCGGAGTACGGCGCGAGGTACTGCATCGGCGCGGCCTCGGAGGCCGGCGACGAGATCACGATCGTGTGGTCCAGGGCGCCGTAGCTGTCGAGCGTGCGCACGACCTGCGCGATCGTCGACTGCTTCTGGCCGATCGCGACGTAGATGCAGATGACCCCGCTGCCCTTCTGGTTGATGATCGTGTCGAGGATGATCGCCGTCTTGCCGGTCTGGCGGTCGCCGATGATCAGCTCGCGCTGGCCGCGGCCGATCGGGATCATCGCGTCGATGGCCTTGATCCCGGTCTGCAGCGGCTCCTTCACCGACTGGCGGAAGACGACGCCGGGCGCGATGCGCTCGATCGGCGAGGTGCCCTCGGTCTCGATCGGCCCGCGGCCGTCGACCGGTCGCCCGAGCGCGTCCACGACGCGGCCGAGCATCGCCCGGCCGACCGGCACCTCGGCGATGCGCCGCGTCCGCCGGACCTGGTCGCCCTCCTTGATCTTCTGGTACTCGCCGAACAGCACGGCGCCGACGGAGTCTTCCTCGAGGTTCAGCGCGAGGCCGAAGACGTCGTGCGGCAGCGCCAGCAGCTCGAGGTACGCGGCTTTCTCCAAGCCGTAGACCCGCGCGATGCCGTCGCCCACGGCGGTCACGGTGCCGACCTCGGCCACGTCCACGGCCTGGTCGTAACCCGCGATCTGCGCCCTGAGGATGTCGGTGATCTGGTCCAGCTTGATGTCCATCGTCCGTGGTCTCCGCGAGCCGGTTACGCCCCGGCGCCCGCCATCATGCGTTCCCGGATCTGCGCCAGGCCGCTCTTCACGCTGCCGTCGTACACCCTGCCGCCCATGCGGATCACCAGCCCGCCGAGCAGCGACGCGTCGGTCCGCTCGACGAGCCGCACCTGCCCGCCGGTCATCTGCGTCAGCGCCCCGAGCAGCTTCTGCCGCACGCCTTCGTCGAGCGGCGCGGCCGAGGCGACTTCGACCTCGTGGATCCCGCGGCGGCGATCGACCAGCCGCCCGAGTTCGCGCGCGATGTCGGGGATCATCGTGAACGCGTCGCGCGCGGCCAGCGCCCGGAAGGCCGCGAGGGTCTCGCGCCGCGCGTCGAGCCGCTCCGCGATCGCCCGCACCGCGCCTTCCTTCGACGCGGCGGGGACCACGGGGTTGCCGAGGATACGCCGCAGGTCGCGGCTGGCTTCGAACACCTCCGCGAGCCGCTTCATGTCGTCGTGCACGGCGGCCAGCGGTTCGGCGCCCGGTACCGCGTCGGCCAGCGCCTGGGCCAGCCGTTCCGCGGCCCGTCGTGAACGCTTCATGCGGACGAAACCTCCTGACCGAGATCGGGGGATGCGAACACGCCGCCGGCCCGCCACCGGGGCGCGCAAGGTACACGTGGAGCGAAGGTTACGGCAAGCGGCGGATGGTAGCAGCGCGACCGTGGAGCGTCAAGCGCGGGACCGGCCGGGTGACGAGCGCAAGTTGCTGACTGCAAGGAACTTGCGCCTCCCGGGGCGAGCGGCCGCCCGGCGCGGCGCGGCCCGCGGGGCGTCGAATTGCCGCGCGCGGGGCGGGGCCGGGACCGGCGCCGCGCCTAGAATCCGCCGATCCGGGAGGCCCGATGGACCAGAACGCCCCTTCCGCCGGGTTGCCGGCGAACGCCTACACCGAGTTGAAGCCGGGCGAGGTCTACCGGCCGATCGTTCCCCCGGGCGCGCGGCTGACCGAGGTCTCGACGCGCTCGATCGTGTTCGGCCTGGCCATGACGGCCGTCTTCTCCGCCGCCGCGTCGTACGTCGCGCTCAAGCTGGGCCAGGGCATCGAGTCCGCGATCCCGATCGCGATCCTGGCGATCGGCCTGTCGGCGATGCTGCGCCGCGAATCCACGCTCCTCGAGAACGTCAACATCGTCACGCTCGGAGCGACCGCCGGCGTGGTCGTGGGCGGCTCGGTGTTCGTGATGCCCGCGATCTACATCCTCGGCCTCGAGGGCCGCTCGAGCTTCTTCCAGATCTTCTTCGTGCCGCTGCTCGGCGCGATCCTCGGCGTCCTGTTCCTGATCCCGTTTCGCCGCTACTTCGTCGCCGACATGCACGGCAAGCTGCCGTTCCCCGAGGCCACGGCGACGACCGAGATCCTCGTCACCGGCGCGCGCGGCGGCCGGCAGGCGCTGGTGCTGCTGTACTCGATGGGGGTCGGCTTCGTCCTGGACTTCATGGCGCTGAACCTGCGGCTCTGGCGCGACATCTTCACCACCGCGCTGGTCGAGCCGATGCGCACCTTCACCGAGGACCTCAAGGCGCTGTTCACGCTCAACACGTCGGCCGCGGTGCTCGGCCTGGGCTACATCATCGGCGTGCGCTACGCGGCGGTGATCTGCGCCGGATCGTTCCTGTCGTACTGGGTGCTGGTCCCGCTGTTCGCGAAGATCGGCGCCGGCGCGGCGGGGCCGGTCTTCGCCGGGCGCCCGCCGATCGCCGGCCTCGGCGCCGAGGACATCTTCTACGAGCATGTCCGCTACATCGGCATCGGCGGGATCTTCGCCGCCGGCGTCTTGTCGATCCTGCGCATGTCGCCGGTGATCGTGCAGGCGATCGGCAAGGTCGGCGCCGAGCTGGGGCGCGCGCGCCGGCGTGGGCCGGCGGCGGCGAGCGAAAGGACCGACCTCGACCTGCCGCTGCGCTGGGTCATCGGCGGCGGGATCGCGCTGGCCGCGGTGATCTTCGTCTACTTCCGCTTCTCGGTCCTGGCGGGCACGCCGGGGGCGACCGGCATCGCGACGGTCTCGCTGCTGCTGACGCTCTTGATCTCGTTCCTGTTCGCCGCGGTCTCGGCCTGGGCCGTGGCGATGATCAGCATCACGCCGGTCTCCGGCATGACGCTGACCACGCTGATCGTCTCGGCGGTGCTGCTCGCGCAGCTCGGCCTCGCCGGCGAGCACGGGATGATCTCGGTGCTCCTGATCGGCGGCGTGGTCTGCTCGGCGCTGTCGATGACCGGCTCGATGGTCACGCTCCTGAAGGTCGGCTACTGGATCGGCGCCACCCCGCGGCGGATCCAGCTCGCGTTGATCGTCGGCTCGATCGTGGCCTCGGTCACCGTGACCGCGGTGATCATGCTGTTCGCGCACCAGTACGGCTACACGCCGGACAAGCCGGGCGCCTTGCCCGCGCCGCAGGCCAACGCGATGGCGGCCGTGGTGCGCTCGGTGATGGCCTCGTCCGAGGCGCCGTGGTTCCTGTTCGGGATCGGCGCGGTGATCTCGGTCATCGTGCAGCTGATCGGCATCTCGCCGCTGGCGTTCGCGCTCGGCATGTACCTGCCGATGGAGCTGAACACCCCGCTGCTGGCGGGCGCGCTCCTGGCGTGGGCCGTGCGCCGCGGGTCGGGCGACGAGATGCTCGACCGCGCGCGCGGGAACCGCGGGACGCTGATCGCCTCGGGCCTGATCGCCGGCGGCGCCTTGGCCGGCGTGGCCGATGCGCTGGTCAAGGCGATCGAGGACGGCACCGGGACCAAGTTCTGGCAGGCCGACTTCACCGGCTCCGGCGGCAACTGGACCGGCCTCGTCGCGTTCGTCCTGCTCGGGGCGTTCGTCTACTGGGACGCCCGCCGCGCGCACGCCGAGGAAGGCGCCGGCCCGACGATCGCCATGTAGAGCGTGAGCTCGAAAAGTCACATTCGAGTACGGTCGAACAGTTGTTCGACCGTACTCGGATGTTCGCCCAGGCTCGCGCGTTCCTGCTCGTGGTCCGACCGGCCGAGGCACCGAGGTCCTCCGTCGCCGTATACTCTTGAACCAGGCGGCGTTTCGGGCTTGGGAGGTTCGTCCATGGGACGCCGGGGGTGTTTTCGTTCGGCCGCCCTGTCGTGCTCGTTGATCGTCGCGGCGGTCACGCCGGCGATCGAGGATGCCGCACCGCCCCTTCCGCTGGCTTCGATCCTCCACCTCGGCGACGACCGGCTCCTGCTCGACGCGCGCGGGCCGCTGCGGTTCGACCCGCCGCTGCCCGACGACCCCGTGCTCGCGGCGGGCGAGGCGGCGGCGCGGATCGGCTCGGGCGGGCTGCGCGCCACGATCGACCCGGGAGGGCGCGCGGCGCTGCGGCGGCTCGCGCAGTCGTTCGAGAACGACGGCCGATCGCGGTTCCGCCTCGTCGAAGACGACGCGCGGCGGCCCGTGCTGCAGAACGTCGCGGCGGCGGGCGCGCGCGACGTGCAGTTGCACGCCGTCGCGTGGACGATCGACGGCCGCGTGCAGGACATCCCCGAGGGCAGCGGCGACCCGGCGACGCTGACGATCCGGCTGGCCGGCGCCGGCGATCCGCCGCGCGACGCGGCGCGGATCTTCTACTTCGCGACCTGGACCGAGGCGGACGGTTCGGCGGCGGCCGAGTGGGTGACGCCCGCTTCTCCCGCGCCGTCCGCGGCACGCGCGGCGGACTGCCTGCCCGATCCGGACGGCGCGCTCGTCACGACCCGGCTGCAGGGCTGCTACAACAACGACCGGCAGCGGGTCGAGGGGAACCGGCTCGTCTACGACATGATGGAGTTCCAGTCGGGCGAGGACCTCAACGGCAACGGCTCGACCAACGACCGGATCCTGTTCGTCGCGCGGATCGGCGGCGGCGACGCGACGATGATCGACACCATCGAGGAGTGGGCGATGGATGGAGATCTCGTCGCCTGGCTGACCGACGAGCGGGACGAAAAGCGCGACCGCAACGGGGACGGCGACGCGAAGGATCGCCTCGTCTACTGGTACCGCCTGTCCACGGGCGAGCGCGACGGACCGTTCCTCGCCGACTGGTACCCGCGCGTGTTGGACCCCTGGGTCGTGTTCGGCATCGAGGAAAAGACCCTGCGCGAGGACTGCAACGGCGACGGCGACCGCGCGGACACCATCGTGCAGGTCCTTGACGTCCGCAGCGGGGAGTTGATCCACACCCGCAGCGTCGGTCACGACTACCGCCCCGGACGCACGGCGCTGTTCTTCCTGACCACGGAGTCCGAGCAGAACGAGGACCTCGACGGCGACGGGACGCTCGACGACACGGTCCTGCGCTGGTACTCCCTCGCCGGCGACCCCGGCCCGCACAACACGGGCCTGAAATCCCGCTTCTCGCTCGACCTCTGGAGCGGCGGCGGCGACCTGGTCACGATCGCCCTGCCGAAGCTCGACGGGCGCACGTGGATGGCCGCGCTCTACGTCGGCGGCGCCGAGCCCGCGGTCTTCTCGACGGCGCTGTACACGTGGCGCGTGGACGGGGATCGCCTGATCTGGTCCGACACGACCGCCGGCCCCTGCACGCTGCGCGACTTCGCCGCCGGCACGACGCGTGTCGTGGACGTGCCGGGCTCGCCCGAGGTGCTGCAGGGGCGGCACCTCGTCTGGGAGATCGACGGGGGCTGGGAGCAGAGGCTGGGCTACCACGACCTCGCGGGCGGCCAGACGCGGGAGATCGGCTGGACGCACTGGAACGACTTCGACTACGACGCGTCGGTCTCGGAGCGCTTCATCTCGTGGCACAACGACGTCGCGACCGAGTGCTACGCGCGCAAGGCGCCGTGGATGGAGTACCACCGGATCGCGGACGCGGCGACGGAGCGCGCGGGCCGCGTGGCCGACCCGTGGTCGATCGGCTCGCCCGGCCGGCACGTCGTCACGTGGACCCAGCCGGAGTCCCGCTCGGACCGGGAGTTGGACGGAATACCCGGCGCGGACGGTTGGCTGCTCACCTACTACGCCCCCGCCTGCCGCGGCTTCGACGACCTGGAAGCGCATCTCGAGCTGGCGCTGAGCGACGATCCCGGTGCGAACGCGCGCCTGCTCGCCGCGGCGCGCCGCGCGCGCGCGGCGTGGGAAGCCGGGCGCGTGCGCGACGCCGCGGCCACCTCGTGCGCCCTGTTCCGCCAGCTCACCGGCCCGGACGTGCCGCACCTCGCGCCGCTGTCGCGGCAGCTCGTGCGCGGCTGCGTCCTGAGCACGGCGCTGGCGCTCGGCCTCGTCGCGTCCGAGGGCGCGTGCGGGATCGCCGACAACTGCCCCGGCGTCCCGAACCCGATGCAGGACGACTTCGACAACGACGGCGTGGGCGGGGCGTGCGACGTCTGCCCCGAGTTCTTCGACCCGCAGCAGCTCGACAGCGACGGCGACGGCGTCGGCGACCTCTGCGAGCCCCTTCCCTGATCCGCGCTAGCGCATGACGCGGTCGCGGATCCGCCGGCGCGCGAACTCCCGCGCGATTTCTTCAGTGACGCCGACCGAAGCGTCCCATTCGTAGCTTTCGTACTCGACCCCGAGCCAGCCGCTGTCGCCAAGGTAGCGATACGCGATTTGACCGTCGCGATTGATCCAGTCCACCCACAGTTCGCCGCCTGCCACATGGACCTGCACGTCGATGTCGCCATCGCCGTGCGGTCCCAGGTAGTCCGTCCTGAAAAGCGTCTCGCGCTTCCAGTCCCCGTCGCGCCGGGCGACGACGACGTCCTGGTTGCCCGGCGGCCCCGCCTGGTACGCGACGCGCGGCAGGCCGGCGAAGATCGCGATCCCGGGCCGGGCGGAGGCGACGGCCTCGTCGCTGACGTTCTCCTCGGGCGAGCCGAGCCCCTGCATGTCCTCCATGTACAGGATGCGCGGCCCCGCGACGTCGCTGCGCCACCACGAGAAGCGCCGGTCGCCCGACGCCGTGAACTCCAGTGCCGGGTCGAGATCCTCCACGTCGTTGTTCGTGAGCTGCCGGAAGGCCGTCCAGCGCATGCCGTCCCAGCGCGAGACGACGATCTCGTGGTCGTGGCCGTCCCAAAAGGCCCAGGCCGCCTCGGGCTCGCGGGTCCGCGGGTTGATCCCGATCGCGGGGAACCCGTCGCCGTTGTCACCGCCGAACTCGTTGAGGATGCGCGAGCGGTCGGCGCCGGGGCGCACGGTCGGCCACGGCTCGCCGTTGTCGCCGCCGGGCAGCAGCAGCGACAGCCCCGAAAGCTCGGCCGAGATCTCGGCGGGCGCCGGTGCGGGCGCGAGCAGGGCGGCAGCGAGAAGGGCGGCGGGCCAGCTCCAAGTTGATGTGCGGGGCGTCATGGGCGCCTCCCCTCCTCCGGCCGCGCGCACCCGGCGTCGAGGAACTCCCTCGCCTCGGGGAAGTCGGGCGCCAGCTTGCGCAGCAGCCGCCGGAGCACGCGCGCGACGCGCGCCTCCGCCTCGGCGTCCGCGCCGGCGCGCGCGATCTGCCAGATGCCGTGCCACGCGAGGAATCCCTGCAGCGGGTAGCTGTGGCGCGCGGCGATCGCGGCCGCCAGCTCGAAGTGCTCGACCGCGACCTCCGGCCGGCCGTCGGCGCGCGCCATCTCCCCCATCCGCAGCAGGGCGCTGGTCGCGCACTCGTACCAGCCCGCGCCGCGCGCGGCCTCGTAGCCCTGCCGGACCATCGACCAACCGGCCGCCGGGTGGCCCAGCCGGTGGTGGCAGAAGCCGAGCTGGACCGCCATGCGGCACGCCTCCAGCTCGTTGCCCAGTTCGGTGTACCGCGCGCGCGCCGACTCCAGCAGGCGCACCGCCGCGTCCAGCTCCCCCAGCTCCAGCCGCGTGAAGCCGAGCACGCCGTGGGCGTACGCCTGCGCCGCGGGACCGGCCTGCGGCAGCAGCTCCTCCGCGTGGCGCGCGTAGAGCCGCGCCTTGTACGCGTGGCCGCGGTTGCGCGCGATCGAGGCGTGGATCAGGACTGCCCGCAGGCGGTTGTCGAGCGAGCAGCCGGGGAGGTTCAGCACCTCGGCGGCCCGGGCCTGCGCGACCTCGAAGCGGCGCAGCCGGCGGTGCCCCTCCGCCAGGTAGATCAGCGTCTTGGCCAGCATCTCCTCGCGGCCGGCGAGGTCGGGCCGGGAAGCGAGCCAGTCGTGCGCGGCCTCGAAGTGATCGAGCGCGCGCTCGATCGCGCCGGAGCGGGCGAGGCTGTTCCCCTCCGCGATCAAGGCGTCGAAGTCGGCGCCGTCCACGTGGACCGCGTGCCGCCCGCGCGAGGCGCGCACCGCGTCCTCGAGGTGGCCGAGCGGCGTGCCGAGGCAGCGCGCGAGCACCACGACCGTCTCGAACGGCAGTGCGGTCTTGCCGCGCTCGAGCCGGCTGAGCGTGCTGGTGCTGATCGCGAGCCCTTCCTCGCGCGCGCGCCCCGCGAGATCGTCCAGCGTCCAGCCGAGGACACCCCGCAACCGCTTGAGGTGGTCCGCGACGGCCGTTCTCGAGCTTTCTCCCGCCGGCATGTCCCCGCCTCCGGTCGGCAGCGGGCCGCGTCCCGCGGCCCCACGGGGTACATAAACGCCGGCCGGCCCGCCGCGACAACGCGCGCAAGGTGCTGAGCGGCGATCCGTTCTCAGGACTGCAAGGAGTTTGTTGCGCGATCGGCAGCGCGGCGGCGCGCCGGAACGGGCGCCACGGGCGGGATCAGCGTTACTTTGCGGGGCACCGAGGAGATGACCACCTCTCTCCCACACTCCCCGCGGCGGGGGCGCCGACCAGCGCCCCCGCCGGCAATCTCAGCGGGTCAGATCTGTTCCAGCGCTTTCCGGATCGCGTTGAAGTCCGGCAGGTCGCCGGGCGTCGGCGTCTGCTCGGCGTAGCGCACGACGCCGGTCTTGTCGATCACGAACGCCGCCCGCGCCGCGGTGGCGCCGAGCCCGCCGAGGTCCGGCAGCAGGACGCCGTAGTCGTGCGCCGCGGTCTTGTTCAAGTCCGAGGCGAGCTTGATCTTGATGTTCTCCTGCTTGGCCCAGGCTTCCTGCGCGAACGGGCTGTCCACGCTGACGCCGATGACGTCGGCGTCGAGCTGGTCGTAGGCGTTCAACCCGGCCGACACCTGGCACATCTCCTTGGTGCACACGCCGGTGAAGGCGAGCGGGAAGAACAGCACGACGGTCTTCTTCTTCCCGAAGTTGTCGCTCAGCTTGACCTGCGACACGCCCTCGGCGGTCTTGGTCTTGAGCTGGAAGTCAGGAGCCTTGGTTCCCACGGCGATCGGCATGCCACTCTCCCTTCGCGCTTCGCGGCCGGGCGGGGCCACCGCCCGTCCGGCCGGACCCTGGATCGTGCGGGGACCAGCCCCCGCCTACCGAGTGGAGCGGACACCATAGCCGTTTTTTTCCAACCGGCAACGGCGTGCCCGGAGGTCACGGGGCGCGGCGCTGGCCGGTCTCCGGGTCGAACACGGCGCCGTCGGCGAACTCGCGCGTGGTCCACGGCGGCGCGCCGCCGCCGAGGTACTCGTGGAACCACTCCAGGTGCGCGGTGTAGTACAGCGCCATCTCGTACCACGAGGGCCAGTGCCCCGAGTTCGGCAGCACGATCAGCCGCGACGGCACCCCCTGCCGGCGCAGCGCGGTGAACATCCGCAGGCTCTCGGTGTACGGGATGCGGTAGTCCAGCTCGCCGGTGATGATCAGCTCGGGCGTGGCGAAGGCGGCGACGTGCTCGGCCGGGTTCCACGCCGCGTACTGCTCGTTCTTCCACGTCGGCGGCCCGAACTCCTCGTCCGGGAACCACAGCTCCTCGGTCGCCTCGTGCATCGCGCGGATGTCGAAGATCCCCATCATCGAGGCCAGCGCGCGGTAGCGCTTCGTGTTGCCCTGCATCCAGTTCATCATGTAGCCGCCCCACGACCAGCCCATCGCGCCGATGCGCTTCGGGTCCACGTAGGGCAGCTGCTCCAGGGCGTCGGTGACCTTCATCAGGTCCTCGTAGACCAGCCCGCTCCAGTCTTTCGCGATCGCGTCGGTGAAGGGCTGGCCGTACCCGGTCGATCCGTGCGGGTTGGGGAACGCCACGACGTAGCCGAGCCCGGGGTAGACCTGCCAGTCGCCGCGGAACGAGTCGCTCCACGCCATCTCCGGGCCGCCGTGGACGTTCAGGATCAAGGGGTACTTCTTCGCCGGGTCGAAGCCGTGCGGCTTGACGAGGAAGACCTGCACCTTGGCCCCGCGGGCACCCTCGACCCAGATCGACTCCGCGGGGCGGATGTCGACGTCGCGCTCGAGCGGCTCGTTGTGCGTCGTCAGCCGGCGCGGGGCCGCGCCCGGCCCGGTGCCGAAGGCCCAGACCTCGGCCGGCGAGCCGATCGCGCGCCGGATGGCGTAGACCGCGCCGCCGTCGGGGGCGAGCCGGTACTCGTCGAGGTAGGCGAAGGCGACGAGCTTGCGCGGGGCGGCGCCGTCGAGCGCCACTTCGTAGAGCGGCGTCTGGCCCGCCTCGTCGGCCTCGAACACGATCCGGCGCGAGTCGCGCGACCACGCGATCTCGGTCACCCAGTTCGGGAACGACTCGGCGAGCAGGCGGTTCGCGCCGCTCTGGCGGTCGAGGAGCGCGAGGCGGAACAGGTCCGACTCCACCCCCGCCCGCGCCTGGCGGCGGTACGCGAGGAAGCGCCCGTCGGGCGAGTAGCGCGGCGAGCCGTCCCACGCCGGGTTCGCCGCCGTGAGGTTCTTCGCCGGGCGCGTGGTCCCGTCGGCGGCCGGTTCGACCGGCACGACGAAGATGTCGGAGTTGGTGGACATCGCGCGCCGCTCGGCCGGGTCGGGGTTGCGGGTGTAGGCCAGCTCCTTGCCGTCGGGCGAGAACACGAACCCGGCCGAGCCGTCCAGGCTCCACACCGGCGCCTCGGACTCGCCGGGCGTCAGGTCGCGCACCTTGCCGGTCTCGACGTCCACGAGCAGCACGTGCTGGACCTTGCCGTCGTACCAGAACGTCCAGTGCCGGTAGAACAGCTCGTCCGCGACGTGCGCCGCGAGCGGGTCCTTCTCGCGCATCTCGTCGAGCTTCTTGTTGCAGGCGTCGTCGGCCCCGCAGCGCGGGTAGACCTCGCTGACGAAGGCGATCGAGCGGCCGTCGGGCGACCAGAGCGGGTCCGAGACGCCGGTCGACAGCTTCGTCAGCTCGCGCGCCTCGCCGCCGTCGGCCGGCAGGAGCCACAGCTGGGGGGTGTCGTCCTCGCGCGCCGCGACGAAGGTGATCTGCCGCCCGTCGGGCGAGAAGGTCGGCGCGGACTCGTCGTGGTCCGAGGTCCAGGTCAGCCGCCGCGGCGCCCCGCCCGCGACGTCGATGCGGTAGAGGTCCTTGTTCGACTTGCCGCGCGGGAGGTCGAAGCTCTGCAGCGCGTAGACCAACTGGCGGCCGTCCGGCGCCACGTCGAGCCCGGACGGGGAAACGACCCGGTAGTGGTCCTCGAGGGAGTACGCCCGCTTGCCGCGGGCCGCGTCCTGCGCGATCGCGTGGGGCACGGCGGCCACCAGGGCCAGCACGCACAGCGTTGCCAGGGTTTCTCGACGGTGCACCTTTCGACCTCCGCGCCCGGTGGCGGGCGCCGTTGACGGCGGCAAACCGGCCGCTGGCGGCCCCTTGATCGCCTTCCGGCCGATCGCGGCCCGCCGCGGCCCGGCGGCGCCGCACGATAACACCGCGCAGGGCCCGCAACCTTCCGCCGCGCGGGCCGTTCCTGGAGATGGAGATGGACGCCGACGCCTTCCGCTCCGCCGTCGAGGAGACGAAGGACCGGGCCTACAGCCTGGCGGTCCACCTCCTGCGCGACCCCGAGGAAGGGCGCGACGTGGTCCAGGAGGCTTTCTTGAGGATGTGGCAGCACCGCGAACCGATCGAGGCCGGCCCCCCGGCACGGGCCTGGCTGCTGCGCACGGTCCACAACCTCGCCATCGACCGGGTGCGGGCGCGCGCGGTGCGCCCCTGCTCCGACGAGGACCCGGACTCCCTCCGGTCGGACCGCGATTGCCCCGAACGGTTCACGTCCCGCCGCGAGCTGCGGGAGCACGTGCGGCTGGCGCTGGAGCAGTTGACCGACCGCGACCGCGAGGTCCTCGCCCTGCGCGAGATCGACGGGCGGACCTACGAGGACATCGCCCGCGCGCTCGACGCGCCGCTCGGCACGGCGAAGGCGATCCTGCACCGCGCGCGGGTGCGCCTGCGCCGCCGGCTGGCGCTGCAGGGGGTGCGGCCGTGAGCGCGCGCGACTGTGCCCGGGCGCGCCGGACCATGGCCGCGCTGGTCGATGGCCCGCTCGCGCCGAGCCGTGCCGCCGAATTGGCCCGGCACGTCCTGGCGTGCGGGTCCTGCCGCGCCGAGCGCGAGGACCTGCTCCGCGTGCGCGCCGCGCTGGAAGCCGCGCCGCCCCTGCGTTTCCCGGATGACGCGCTGCGCGAGGTCCTGGCCCGGACCGCGGGCGACCGGACCCGCCGCGGGCCGGCGACCGCCCGCACCCGCCGGTTTGCGGCGGCCGCCTCCGTCGCGTTGGCGGCGCTGGGCGCGGGCTGGGTCGCGCTGCGACCGGCCCCGGGGCCGAGCCCCGCCGAGATCGATCGCGCCGCGGCCGACGTCCGGCTCGCCCTCGGATTGACCGCGCACGCGCTGGCCCGCGGCGAAGCCGCTGCCGAACGTGCGATCGAACAGAGCGTCACGCCGGTCTTCGCGCGCGCCCCCGTGCTGCGCGCGCTGGCCGAACCGGCCGCCCGCGGCGGCCGACCCACCCCCGAACAGGAGAACCGCCCATGACCCGCCGGAAACTCGCCGCCCTGTCGCTCGCCGTGCTCGCCGTTTCGCTCTCGGTTCCCGCGTTCGCCGCCGGCAAACCCGCCGGCCGCGGCTTCGTCGACGGTCGCGCGTTCCTCGACTTCGCCAGCCAGAACGAGGAGGACACGCTGGTCGAGGTCAACGTCTCCGGCGCCCTGTTGCGCGCCGCGGCGAAGGCCGTGGACGAGAGGCAGGCCGAACTGGCCCAGTCGATCGCCGGGCTGAGCGGGGTGCGCGCGCTGGTCCTGCAGGTCCGCCCCGAGCGCGAGCAGGACGCGATCGCCAGGTCGCGCGACATGGGCGAGGACCTGGTCCGCCAGGGCTGGGAGCCGCTCGCCCGCGTGCGCGAGGAGGGCACGAACCTCAACGTCCTGATCCTGCTCGGGCCCGACGAGGACACGGTCGAGGGCCTGACCGTCGTCGGGTTCGAAAAGGACGAGCACCAGCTGATCTTCGTCAACATCGCGGGACCGATGAAGATGTCGGACCTGGGCAAGATCTCCAAGCGCTTCGACCTCCCGGGGATCAACGTCGACGACGATGAAGACAACGACGCGACCGCGGCACCGGGGGCCCGCAAGTGAGCCGCCGCGAGCGGGGGTCGTTGATCGGCGCGGCGCTCGTGTTCGTGACGTTCGCCACCGTTTCGACCTTGGCGGTGGCCCAGGTCACCGGCTGGTTCGCGCCGGCGCTGGCCATCCAGGCGCGGGCCATCGCCGAGAGCCGCGGCCTGACGTGCACGCCGAAGGTGCAGTTCGCGCTCGGCGGCGCGCCGCTGCGGGCCGGGCTCGTGATCGCGCGCGCCGCCTCCGGCGAGCCGATCCCGACCTCGATCTCGCGGCTCGAGTTGGCGGTCTGCGAGGTCGCGCCCGCGGCCGCGGGCGCGCCGCGGCCGGCGGCGCCCGAGCTGGACGGTGAGGTGATCGTCCGGGTGCGCGAGAAGGGGCAGCTGGTCGAGGTTCGCGCGATCGAGGACGGCGACGGCGAGCTGGCCGGGCTGAACGTCTTCGTCCTCGACGGCACCGACATGATCACGGCGCGGCTCGAGGGCGACCTCGAGAGCCTGCTCGAGCAGGGCCTCGCCCTGGCGCGGCGGCACCGCGCCTTCGAGCACGGCGAGCGGCTGCCGCTCTGATCGAGACGCGCGCGCCGATCCGCGCGATCATGGGGGCGTGAGCGGCACGAGATCCGGAAGGGTCGCGGCGCTGATCCCGGCCTACAGGGCCGAGCGGACGCTCGGCCCCGTCCTGGCCGGCACGCTCCCGGTCGTCCCCGACGTCCTCGTCGTGGACGACGGCTCGCCGGACGCTACCGGCGAGGTGGCCCGCCGGCTCGGTGCGCGCGTCGTCGCGCACCCGGTGAACCGCGGCAAGGGCGCCGCGCTGCGGACCGGGTTCGACCTGTTGTTCGGCGAAGGGTTCGATGCCGTGGTCACGCTGGACGCCGACGGCCAGCACCTGCCGGAGGAGATCCCTGCCCTGCTGCGCGCGGACGCCGACCTCGTCCTCGGCACGCGCGAGCAGCAGTTCCGCGGCATGACCAAGGTGCGGCGGACGAGCAATCGCTGGTCCTCGCGCGCGATCTCGATCCTCGCGGGCCAGCCGCTGGGGGACATCCAGACCGGCTTCCGGCTCTACTCGCGGCCGCTGATCGCCGCGACCGGGTTCCCCGAGGACGGTTTCGAGGCCGAGAGCGCGGTGGTCGTGCGCGCGCGCAGGCTCGGCTTCCGGATCGTGTCGGTCCCGGTGCGCCTCGGGTTCGTCGACGGCCGGCCGACGAGCCACTACCGCCCGCTGACCGACAGCCTGCGCATCGCGGTGGCCGTCGTGGCCGCCCGCTTCGAACGGAGGGACGGGCACCGCTGACGGGCCGGGGCGGGGGGTGTGGCAGAATCCCGGCCAGCGGCGGCCGCGGTTGCGGGCCGGCCGAGAGAGGGCTCGCCGATGTCCACGTCGTCCGACCTGAAGGGGAAACGCGCCATCGTCACGGGCGCCGGTTCGGGGATCGGCCGCGCGATCGCGCTGCGCCTGGCCCGCGAAGGTGTCGAGATCGCGGTCGGCGACGTCGTCGGCGAGCGGGCCGAGGCGGTCAGCGCCGAGCTGGCGCAGCTCGGCGTGCGCTCGAAGGCGTACACGTTCAGCGTCGGCGAGCCGGTCGCGGCGCAGGACGCCGTCGCGCGGGTCGCCGCCGACTTCGGCGGCGTGGACATCCTCGTGAACAACGCGGGGATCACGCGCGACACCCTCCTGATGCGCATGAACGACCAGGACTGGGACTCGGTCCTGACGGTCAACCTCAAGGGCACGTTCAACATGACCCGCGCCTGCGTGCGGCTGATGATCAAGGAGCGCTGGGGCCGGATCGTCAACATCGCCTCGGTGATCGGCCAGATGGGCAACGCCGGCCAGGCGAACTACGCGGCGGCCAAGGGCGGGATCATCGCCTTCACCAAGTCGGTCGCGAAGGAGGTCGGCTCGCGCAACGTGACCTGCAACGCGATCGCGCCCGGTTTTATCACGACGCCGATGACCGACGCGCTGCCGGAGGACGTCCGCGCGGCCTACATCAAGCTGATCCCGCTCGGTCGGTTCGGCACGCCGGAGGACGTGGCCGAGGTCTGCGCGTTCCTCGCGTCGGGCCCGGCGGCGTACATCACGGGACAGGTGATCCGGGTGGACGGCGGGATGCTGACCGCCTGATCAGGACGCGCTGGCGATCAGCTCCTGCCAGGCGACGATGTCGCGGTCGGTCGCCGGGTAGATCAGCGCCCCGCACGTCGCGCCGGCGGTCGGACCCGGGGTCAGGTGCATGACCAGGAGGTCGGCGTGGATCGTGCGCCGGCCGACCAGGATCCTCGCGTGCTCGAGCACGTCGCCGATGTCCACGCCCGGGAGTGCGTGCGCCAGCGTGAACGACAGTCCCGACGCGCTGACATCGCGCAGGGTCATCGCGCAGACTTTCCCGCCGGGGCCGCGCCGCGGCAGCTGCACGCGGGCGTTCAGGTCCTTCGGGAGCTGGTGGCGCGGCTGTTTTCGCCGGCAGGCGACCGCGGAGAAGGTGGTGGTTTCGGGCGGCATGTTGTCCCGTGAACAAAAGCTAGTGTCCGCCGGCGCGGCGGTCCACGTCGCCCTGCGGCGGGCGCTGCTCCGCTGGTACGACCGCGAGCGCCGCGAGCTGCCGTGGCGCGGCACGGCCGACCCGTACGCCATCTGGGTCTCGGAGGTCATGCTCCAGCAGACCACGGTCAACGCCGTGATCCCCTATTACGAGAGGTTCCTGGCGGCTTTCCCGGACGCGTCCGCGCTCGCCCGGGCCAGCGAGGATCGGGTGCTCGCGCTGTGGGCCGGGCTCGGTTACTACCGGCGGGCGCGCGCGCTGCGCGAGGCCGCGCGCGAACTCGTGCGCCGGCACGGCGGCGCGCTCCCGCGCACCGCGGACGGGCTGCGGCGCCTGCCGGGGTTCGGGCCGTACACCGCGGGGGCGGTGGCCTCGATCGCGTTCGGCGAAGTCGAGCCGGCGATCGACGGCAACGCCGCGCGCGTCCTGTCGCGGATCGCCGCCCTCGCCGCCCCGCGACCGCGCGAGCTGCGCGAACTGGCCCTCCGGTTGATCGATCGACGCCGGCCGGGCGACTTCAACCAGGCGCTGATGGAGCTGGGAGCGCGGGTCTGCACCCCGCGCGCGCCACGCTGCGAGGAGTGCCCGCTCGCGGCGCGCTGCACGGCGCGCGCGGGCGGGCAGGCCGAAGCCCTTCCGCGCCCCGCCGCGCGCCGCGAGCCGGTCCGTCTCGCCCGCGGCGCGGTCCGCATCGTGGACCGCCGCGGACGCGTGCTGTTCGCGCGCGCGCCGGAAGGCGCACCGAACGCCGGGCTGTGGGAACTGCCGTGGGCCGAACTCGCGGATGCGCCGGCTGCGCCGGACGCCATCGTCACCGCGGTGGGCGCGCGCCACGGTCTTCCGTTGCGCGGTGGCTCGCTCCTGGGAACGGTTCGCCACGCGATCACGTACCGCCGGATCGTGGTGCACGTCGTCGCCGCCCGGTTGGCCGGAGGCGCACCCCGTGGCGACGGATGGCGCTGGCTCGCGCCGGCCGATGCGACGAGCGCCGGCATCACCGCCGCGACTCGCAAGGCCCTCGCGCTGAGCCTTGACGAGTGACGAGACGCGCTAGCGGTGGTCGGTCGCGCGCAGCAGCAGGCGGTAGAGGCGGTCGAGATCTTCCTTGCCGCCGAAGCGGATCTCGATCCGGCCGCGGCCCGCGTGCGCGCCGTGGATCGTGACCACCGCGCCGAGCGAGCGCGCGAGCGCCTTCTCGGCCGCCGCGACGTTCGGGTCGCGCGGCGCGCTCGGCTGCGCCGCCGCGCCGCCGGAGGCGCGGCGGATGCGCTCCTCGATCTCGCGCACCGACCACTTCCCCGTCGCGGCCTGGCTCGCCAGGCGCACCTGCAGGTCGATGTCGGACAGCCCCGCCAGCGCGCGGGCGTGGCCCATGTCGATCTCGCGCGCCGAGAGCAGCCGCTGCACTTCGTCCGGCAGCTCGAGCAAGCGCAGGTAGTTGGCGATCGTGCTGCGCGGCTTGTTGACGCGCGTCGCGACCTCGGCCTGCGTCAGGCCGGCGTCGCGGACCAGCGCGCGGAACGCCCGCGCCGTCTCGAGCGGGTCGAGGTCCTCGCGCTGCAGGTTCTCGATCAGCGCGAACTCGAGCAGCTTGTCGTCGGGGACGTGGCGCAGCATCACCGGCACGGTCGTCAGCCCGGCGCGCCGCGCCGCGCGCAGGCGCCTCTCGCCCGCGATTACCGTGTACGTGCCGTCCGGCTCCGGCCGGACCAGGAGCGGCTGCAGGACGCCGGAGTTGCGCACCGACTGCGCGAGCGCCTCGATCTCCTGCTCGTCGAAGGTCTGGCGCGGCTGCCGCGGGTTCGGCCGCACGAGCGCCACCGCGACCTCGAGCGGCGTGGCCACCCCGGCGGCCTTGGGCTGCGCGGACTCCCCCACCGCCAGCGGGTCGGCCGGCGCGTCGGGGATCAGGCTGCTCAGGCCCTTACCCAGGACCCTGCGTTTCGGTTCGCCCCTCACGGCTGAGAATCTCCTTCGCCAGGTCGAGGTAGGCCGTCGCGCCCTTCGAGCGCGCGTCGTACAGGAAGATCGGCTTGCCGAACGACGGCGCTTCGCCGAGCCGGATGTTGCGCGGGATCACCGTCGAGTACACCGCACCCTTGAAGAAGTTGTAGACCTCCTGCGCGACCTGCCGCGAGAGGTTGGTCCTTTCGTCGTACATCGTCAGCACGACGCCCTCGACGGCGAGCCGCGGGTTCAGCGCGCGCTTGACGCGCCGCAGCGTCTCGATCAGCTGCGTGACACCCTCGAGCGCGAGGTACTCGCACTGGATCGGGATCAGCACCGAGTCGGCCGCCGTGAGCGCGTTGAGCGTCAGGAAGCCGAGGCTCGGCGGGCAGTCGACGAGGACGAAGTCGAACGGCTCCTTGAGCGACGACATCAGCTCCGACAGGCGGAACTCGCGGCGCGGCAACGCGCCGAGCTCGACCTCGGCGCCGGTGAGTTCGTTCTCGCTCGGGCACAGCAGCAGGTTCTCGAGGTCGGTCGGCAGCAGCGTGTCGTCGAACGGCCGGCCCTCGATGAGGACGTCGTAGATGCTCGTGCGCTCCGGGTCGCGCTCGATGCCGAGGGCGCGCGTGCTGTTGGCCTGGGGATCGAGGTCGATCAAGAGCGTGCGCCGGCCGGCGATCGCCAGGCCGGCACCGAGGTTCACGGCGGTGGTGGTCTTCCCGACCCCGCCTTTCTGGTTGGCGACGGCAATTGTCCGCGGCATCCCGACCCCGTGCTCGAACGAGCCGCGGCAGGATAGCACAGCGGCCCGGCCGGACGGCTGCCTGATTCGTAAGCCAAAGGCAAGTAATGTATTAAATCGTTGACATGATTGACTTTATTCATTTTGTTGAATTGTTCCACGTGGAACATCGTCCGGAGCCGGCCCGGAATGTTCCACGTGGAACATCGGGCGGTCCCGCCGGGAGGGAATGTTCCACGTGGAACATTCGGCGCGGCGCCGGCGGGTAGACTATCGGCCGCCACCATGCGGACCCTCTCCCCCATCATCGTCGTCGGCGGTGGTCACGCCGGCATCGAGGCGGCGCACGCCGCGGCCCGGCTCGGCGCCGACGTCCTGCTCTTGACCCTCAAGCGCGACGCGCTGGCCCGCCTGTCCTGCAACCCCGCGATCGGCGGGATCGGCAAGGGGCACCTCGTCCGCGAGATCGACGCGCTCGGCGGCGTGATGGGGCTCGCCGCGGACCTGGCCGGGATCCACTTCCGCGTCCTGAACCGCAGCCGGGGCCCGGCCGTGCACGGCCCGCGGGCGCAGATGGACCACGACCGCTACCCGGACACGATCGCGCGGCTCATCGCCGCGCAGCCGCGCATCACGATCGTCGAGGGCGAGGCGGCCGGGTTCGTGGTCGAGCGCGGGCGGCTGGCCGGTCTGGAGACGGCGGACGGTCGGGTCTTCCCCGCCGCGGCCGCGGTCGTCACGACGGGGACGTTTCTGCGCGGGCTCCTGTTCCGCGGCGAGGACGTGACCCCGGGCGGCCGCGTCGGCGAGGCGCCCGCCAACGCGCTGTCGGCTTCGCTCGGCGCGCTCGGGCTCGCGCTCGGGCGCTTCAAGACCGGGACCCCGCCCCGCCTGCTTCGCGACTCGCTCGATTTCGCGGGCCTCGAGCGCCAGCCGGGCGACGACGTCCCGCGGCCGTTCTCGTTCACGCACCCGGCCGGGAGGTTCGTCCCGCCGCTGCCCCAGACCGTGACGCACCTCGTGCACAGCAACCCGCGCACCCACGAACTGGTCCGCGCCAACCTGCACCTCTCGCCGCTCTACGCCGGCCGGATCCGGGCCAAGGGTCCGCGGTACTGCCCGTCGTTCGAGGACAAGGTCGTGCGCTTCGCCGATCGCGACCGGCACCTGTTGCACCTCGAGCCGCTGGGGCTCGAGCACCCGTGGATCTACGTCAACGGGCTCTCGACGAGCCTGCCGCCCGAAGTCCAGGAGGAACTGGTCCACTCGGTCGAGGGGCTCGGGACCGCGCGGATCGCCCGGCACGGCTACGCGGTGGAGTACGACTACGTCCCGCCCACGCAGCTCGCGCCGACGCTGGAAACCCGCGCCCTGCCCGGCCTTTTCCTCGCGGGGCAGATCTGCGGGACGACCGGGTACGAGGAGGCCGCGGCCCTGGGTCTCGTCGCGGGCGCGAACGCCGCCCTGCGGGCGCGCGACCGGCCGACCTGGGTCCCGGACCGGCTCGGGAGCTACATCGGCGTGATGGTGGACGACCTGACGACCTCGGGCGTGCTCGAGCCGTACCGGATGTTCACCTCGCGCGCCGAGGCCCGGCTGTCGCTGTCCTCGGACACCGCGGATTGCCGGCTGACGCCGCAGGCAGCGACGCTCGGTTTGGTCGCGCCGGCGCAGGCCGCCCGCTGCCGCGAGCGCTGGACGGCGATCGAGCACGCACGCGCCGGGCTCGAGGCCGGCGGCGGCGCGGACCGGATCCGCCGCGGCGAGGAGCCGGGGCCGATCCTCGGCCCGTTGCCCGGCCTCGACGAGCCGGACATCGAGACGCTCGTCGCCCTCGTCCGGTACCGCGGGTACCTCGAGCGCGAGCAGCGCGAAGTGTCCCGGCTGCGCGAACTGGACGCCGTGCGCATCCCGCCCGCGTTCCGCTTCCGCGGGACGCCCGGCCTGTCGAACGAGGTCTGCGACCGGCTCGAGGAGGTCCGGCCCTCGTCGCTCGGCCAGGCCTCGCGAATCCCCGGGATGACCCCGGCCGCGCTCGCGCTCCTCGCCGCCGCGGTGGGCCAGCGCCGGGAGGCCGCGTCGTGAGCGGGGCAGGGGACATCCTTACGGTAGAAGAACTTATATCACTTATAGCGAATACAATGCGAACCTCCGCCGTCCCGGTTCCCGGTGCCGACTCCGTCCGGAAACTGGCGGTCCACCTGCACCTGCTCGCCGCCTGGAACCGGCGCGTCAGCCTCACCGCGATCCGCGACCCGCGCGAGGCGGTGCGCCGGCATGTCTGCGAGTCGCTCGAGGCGGTCCCGCTCTTGGACCCCCGGCCGGGCGACCTGCTCGTCGATCTCGGCAGCGGGAACGGTTACCCGGGGATCGCGCTGCTCGCCGCCTGCCCGGCCCTCGCCGGGGTGCTGGTCGAGTCGGTCGCCCGCAAGGCGGCCTTCCTGCGCGCGGCGCTCAGGGAGTGCGGGCTGCTCGACCGCGCCGCGGTCCTCGAGCGCCGCGTCGCCGGTCCCGAAGACCTGCCGGCGAGCGTCACGATCGTCACCCTGCGCGCGTTCACCGACCCCCTGCGCTGGATTCACATGTCGCTGGAACATGCCAACGTGCGGCAGGTGCTGGCCTGGCTCGGCGACGACGATGCCGCGACGGCCGTGCGCGAGTTCGGCGAGCGTGCGCGTCGCGAGCCGCTGCGCTCGACCGGCGCCGGCGCGATCGTCCGCGTGCGGAGATAGCGCGCTACTTGCCGATGCAGAAGCGCGAGAAGATGCGGCCGAGGAGGTCCTCCGGCCCGATCGCGCCGAGGATCTCGTGCAGCGCGCCCACCGCCGCGCGCAGCTCGACCGCCGCGAGTTCCGCGCCCGCGCCCGCGGCGAGCAGCTCGCGCGCGGCGTCGAGCGAGCCGCGGGCCCGGCGCGCCGCCGCGTGGTGGCGCGCGGTCGCGAACGCGATGCTCTCGATCGGGCGCGAGCCGGGCGCGTCCAGCCCCGCGGCGATCGCGCGCCGCAACTCGGGGACGCCCGCGCCGGTGACGGAGCTGACCAGCACGGACCCGGGAACCGGCGGCAGCTGCCACGGCAGGTCGGCGTGCGTGCCGACCGGCAGGGAAGGACGATCGGCGGGCGACGGCCGGTAATTGCCGCCCAGGTCGTAGACGTCCAGCACGAGGTTCGCCGATCGCGCTGCTTCGAGCGCCCGCGCCATCCCGGCGCGCTCCGCCTCGCCGCGCGCCGCCCCGACGCCGGCCGCGTCGACCAGCACCACCGGCAGGCCGTCGAGCACGACCGTTTCCTCGATCAGGTCGCGCGTGGTGCCCGGCTCGCCGGTGACGATCACGCGCGCCTCGCCCACCAGCGCGTTGAACAGCGACGACTTGCCCGCGTTGGGCGGGCCGAGCAGCACCACGCGCGCGCCCTCGCGCACGCGCCGCGCCAGCTCGCTCCCGGCGAGCAGCGCGTCGATCTCCTCGATCAGCCGCGCCGCGCGCGCGGCGAGGTCGTCCCGGCAACTCGCGACATCTTCCTCGTCCGAGAAGTCGAGGCCGGCCTCGATCTCGGCGAGGAGGTCGAACACGCGCTCGGCGAGCGCGCCGACCACGCCGGAGACCTCGCCCGCGAGTTGGCGCGCGGCGAGCCGCGCCTGCTCGGCGGTCGCGGCCTCGACGAGGTCGCGCACCGCCTCGGCCTGCGCCAGGTCGATCTTCCCGGCCCGCAGCGCGCGCAGCGTGAACTCGCCGGGCTCGGCGAGCCGCGCCCCCGCCGCCTCGGCCGCCGCGAGCAGTTCCCGCACCACCGCCGGTGAGCCGTGCACCGACAGCTCCACCAGGTCCTCGCCGGTGTAGCTGCCCGGCGCCGGGTGGAACAGGGCCATGCCGCGATCGATCGCCTGCCCCGCGCGGTCCACGACGTCGCCGAGCACCGCGCGGCGGCGGGGCAGGGAAGTGGCGCGCAGCGGGCGGAACACGCGGGCCGCGACCTCGCGCGCGGCCGGCCCGGACAGGCGCACGACCGCCAGCGCGGCGCGGCCGGGCGGCGTCGCGGGCGCGACGATCGTGTCGCGGTCATGCGCGTGGCTCATCCGCAGCATTTTCGGGGCGCAAGCCTTGACTCGCAGCCCGCGGCGAAGCCAAATACGCCCGCCCCCCGGCAACCAGGAGAACTGGATGTTCCGACGTCTGCTCGCCGCCGCCGCGATGATGGTCCTGTTGTCCCCGGTCACGCCCGCCGCCCAGGCGGACGCGGCCCCGGTCCCCGCGGCCCCGGCCGACGCGCAGGTCCGCGGCGTACTGCTCGACAGCCAAGGGCTCCCGGCGGCCGGGTACCAGATCGGGCTGCAGAGCCCGGCGGGCGACCTGTTCATCTCGGCCCCGACCGGTCCGGACGGCGCCTTCGCCGTGGAGGGGATCCCGGCCGGGACGTACCGGCTGGTCGCGCTCTCGCCGGACGGCAGCGAGTTCCCGGTGCTCTCGAAGAAGCTGAACCTGAAGCCCGGGCAGGTGGAGCGGATGGAACTCAAGCTCGGGCGCTCGGCGCGGATGCCCGGCACGGCGGCGGCCGGCGAGACTCCCGCGGCCGGCGCGCGGCCGGGCCTGTGGAACCGGATCTGGGGCACCACCGCCGGGAAGGTCGCGGTCGTGGTCGTCGGTGCCGGGGCGCTGGCGCTCGCGCTGGACGACGACGATGACGACGACGAGGAAGGGAAGCCTCCGGTGTCGCCGAGCGTCCCCAGATAGACCGCTGCCGGTCACCGAAAACGGTATAGATTAGCGGTTAATGGACGGGGCTCGCGTGAGCCCCGCGCTGTGCCCGCGGGCCGTGTGCCCGGGGGTTCCGGCCTCGCCTTGCCCGAGGAGGGCCGATGTCCAGCAACCCGCACGACCGCGGCATGCCGCGCCGCGACGCGCTCAGGCGCATCGCCGGCGCGGGACTCGTCCTGGGCGGGTGCGCCGCCGCCGGCGCGCTCGGCGTCGTCTCCCCCGGTCGCTGGAAACTCGCGCCCGGCGCGCAGTCTCCGCGTGACTTCCGCGTCCCCGACGACCCCGCGCGCCCGCGCGTGGCAATCGCGCGCGCCGGGGCGGTCGCGGCCCTCGTGCGCGCCTCGGTCGAGCGCGTCGGCGGGATCGGGCGCTTCGTCCGCCGCGGCGAGGCCGTGCTGGTCAAGCCGAACATGGCCTGGGACCGCCTGCCCGAGCACGGCGCGAACACGAACCCGGAGGTCGTGGCCGAGGTCGTGCGGCTCTGCCGCGAGGCCGGCGCCGCCCGCGTGGTCGTGGCCGACGTCCCGTGCCACGACGAGGCCCGCGTCGCGGAGCGCTCGGGGATCGCGCGCGCCGCGCGCGAGGCCGGGGCCGAGGTGGTCCTGCCGAGCGGCGACTCGTTTCGCATGACGCGCATCGGCGGCACCGTGCTCGAGGACTGGGAGGTGCTGGCCACCGTGCTCGCGGTGGACCGGATGATCAATGTCCCGATCGTCAAGGACCACGGCCTCACGCGCCTGACCTGCTGCATGAAGAATCTCTACGGCCTGCTCGGCGGCCGCCGCGAGCGGCTGCACCAGCAGGCGCACGAATCGATCACCGACCTCGCGGCCGCCTTCCGCCCCACGCTGACGATCGTCGACGCGACGCGCGTGATGACGAGCGGCGGCCCGACCGGCGGACGCCCGGACAACGTGCGGCTCGAGGGCGCGATCGCCGCCGGCACCGACATGGTCGCGCTCGACGCGTGGGGCGCGCGCCTGCTCGGCGTCGACCCGGCCGACGTCGGCCACATCGTGCTCGCCGAGGGGCGCGGGATCGGCTCGCGCGCCACGCAGCTGGACGAGTTCACGCTCGGGGGCGCGCGCTCGTGAAACGGCCCGGCGCCTGGTCGCGCACGACCCGCCGCGCCTGCCAGGGCGTGTTCCTCGCGCTGTTCTTCGCGACCTTGTTCCTGATGACCGAGGAAGGCGTGCGGCGGCTGCCGCTGAAGTGGCTGTTCCAGCTCGACCCGCTCGCCGCGCTCGGCACGCTGCTCTCGTCGTGGGTCATCCCGGTCGGACTGCTCTGGGCGCTGGCAACGGTCGCCCTCACCGTCCTTCTCGGCCGCGTGTTCTGCGGCTGGGCCTGCCCTTTCGGCACGCTGCACCAGCTCGCCGGGTGGGCCACGCGCCGGCTGCGCCGCGGCCCCGCCGCGCAGGCCAACCGCTGGCGGCCGCACTACTCGCTCAAGTACGCGCTGCTCGCCGCGGTGATCGCGGCCGCCCTCGCGGGCACGCTGCTGGCGGGCCTCCTCGACCCGATCTCGCTCGCCGCGCGCTCGTTCGGCTCGGGCCTCTTCGCCGCCGCGGACTGGGTCCAGGGCGGGGGAGGCTTCCGCCCGCGGATCTTCATCGGCGCCTGGCTCACCGGCGGCATCTTCCTCGCGCTTTTCGCCGCGAACCGCTGGATCGTCCGCTGGTGGTGCCGCGCCCTGTGCCCCTTGGGCGCGCTCCTCGGCTGGATCTCGCGCACGTCGCTGTTCCGCGTCCAGGTCGACGCCGCGCGCTGCACGCACTGCAACCTCTGCGCGGCCGAGTGCCAGGGCGCCGACGAGCCGTTCGGCCGGCACCGCGCGTCCGAGTGCCACGTCTGCCTGAACTGCGTCGGCGCCTGCCCGGAGCGCGCGATCCGCTTCCGCCCGCTGGTGCCGGACGCGGCGCCCGCCGGCGGCATCGACCTCGCGCGCCGGACGCTGGTCGGCTCCGCCGCGGTCGGCGTCCTCGCGCTGCCGCTCCTGCGCGCCAGTGCCGGTTCTGCCAGCGCGCCCGGCTCGGAGGCGATCCGCCCGCCGGGGGCGCGCGACGAGCGCGAGTTCCTCGCGCGCTGCGTGCGCTGCGGCGCATGCGTCAACGCCTGCCCGACGTCCGGCCTCCAGCCGTCGCTGCTCGAAGCCGGGCTCGAGGGGCTGTGGACGCCGGTCCTCGTCGCCCGCCGCGGCTGGTGCGAGCCGAGCTGCACGCTGTGCGGGCAGGTCTGCCCGACCGGGGCGATCGCGGCGCTCACCGCCGAGTCCAAGGGCTGGGCCCCGCCCTCCGAGCACCCGGTGCGGATCGGGACCGCGTTCTACGACTTCGGCCGCTGCCTGCCGCTGGCGCTCGACGTGCCGTGCATCGTCTGCCAGGAGGTCTGTCCGACCAGCCCCAAGGCGATCTGGCTCGAGGACGTGACCGTCACCGCGCGCGACGGCCGGCCGCTGCGGCTCCAGCGGCCGCACCTCGACCCGGCGCTGTGCGTCGGCTGCGGGCTGTGCGAGGCGAAGTGCCCGGTCAACGACCTCGCCGGGATCAGGGTCAGCCGGATCGGCGAATCCCGCTCCCGCGGGTCGGCGTTCACGCTGGCCGGTGGAGTACGCTCATGAAGGTCCGCCCGGCACTTCCGCTGCTGGTGCTTGCCAGTTGCGCCGCCATCATCTTTGGTTCGGCGGCGCCGGAGCGAAAGATGAGACCCTCGGCCATCGCCGGCTCCTGGTATCCCGGCTCGAAGTCCCTCGCGCTCGCGGAGGTGCACCGGATGACGCGCGTCGCCGTCGTCGCGCCGCTGCCCGGCGCGCCGGTGGCGCTCGTCGTCCCGCACGCCGGCTGGCGCTACTCCGGCACCGCCGCCGCCGCCGCGTTCCGCGCGGTGCGCCCCGGCGCGTACGACCGCGTGGTCGTCATCGCGCCCTCGCACCACGGCGGGTTCTCCGGCTTCGCCATCCCCGACGTGGCCGGGTACAGCACACCCTTGGGCGACGTCCCGCTCGCTGCGGACGCGTGCGCGAAGCTGCGCGACGGCGAGTTGGCGCGCGACGTGCCCGGCGTGGACGACCACGAGCACGCGATCGAGATCGAGCTGCCGTTCCTGCAGGCGCTCGGCAGCTTCAAGCTCGTGCCGGTGCTCGCGGGGCAGGCCACGGCCGAGATGCAGCGCCGATTCGCGGCCCGGCTCGCGGCCCTGCACGACGGGCGGACGCTGTACGTCTTCTCCAGCGACTTCACGCACTACGGCCCGCGCTTCGGCTACACGCCGTTCGGACCCTCGGCGATGAAAGCCGGGGCCGAGATCAAGCACCTCGCCGACCGCGCGATCGGCTACCTCTCGGCGCGCGACGCGGCCGGCTTCCGGGCCTACCTCGAGGAGACGGGCGACACGATCTGCGGCCGCAACGGCCTCGGCGTGCTGCTGGAGCTGCTGCCGAAGATCGCGCCGGACGCCAAGCCGACCGTCGTCGCGCGCTACACCTCGACCGAGCTGCCGGACTCGCGCGACGACAACTCCGTGAGCTACGTCGCGATGACGTTCGGGTCGGCGCCGGCAAGGCCCGGCGAGCCGATGCGCGTCCCGCCGCCCGCGCCGGCCTGCCCGCCGCGGGCCCCCGAGATCGATGCCGCGCTGGGGCAGGCGCTGGTCGGCGTCGCGCGCGCGACGCTGCGCACGGAACTGTCGGACAGCGACGACCTGCGGCGCGCGCTGGCGGCGCTCCCGGACCGCGCCGAGCTGGACCGGCTGCAGGCGGTGTTCGTCACGCTCAAGCGCACCGACCCGCGGGAGATCGCGCGCTACGGCGACCTGCGGGGGTGCGTGGGGCAGGTCTGGCCGACCTACCCGCTCTCGCAGGCGGTCGTGATCTCGGCCATCGACGCCGCGCTGAACGACCACCGCTTCGAGCCGGTGCAGGCGAGCGAGCTGGACCGGCTGGCCGTCGAGGTGACGGTCCTGTCGCCCCCGCATCCCGTCGAATCGTGGCGCGAGATCCAGGTCGGCAAGCACGGCGTCGTGCTGGAGCAGTCCGGCCGCCGCGCGCTGTTCCTGCCGCAGGTCGCGACCGAGCAGGGCTGGAACGTCGAGCAGACGCTCGACGCGCTCGCGCGCAAGGCCGGGCTGGCGACCTCGGCCTGGCGCGAGCCCGGGGCGAAGTTCTCGGTCTTCACCGGGCAGGTCTTCGAAGAGCACGGTCACGGGCCGTGACCACCGGCGTCGATCGCGACCGGCGGCGCCTGCTCGGGGCGATCGCCGCGACCTGCGCGGCGGGCCTCGCGCGACCGCCCGCCTTCGGTGCCGGCGCGCGGCGCGCGGTGGTGGCCCGCGCGCGCCGCGACGGCGTCGTCGGCGCCGCCGGCAAGCTCGACCCGGCCAAGCTCGACGCGCTGCTCGCGGCGGCGCTGGCCCGCGCGGGGGGGGCGACCGGCGCGGTCGCGGGGCTGCGCTCGCTCTTTCGGCCGACCGACGTCGTCGGGATCAAGGTCAACACGATCGCCGGCAAGGGGCTCTCGCCGCGCCCGGAACTGGTCGCGCGGCTCGCCGCGCTGCTGCAAGAGGCGGGCGTGCCGGCGCGCAACATCCTCGTCTGGGACCGCACCGACCGCGAGCTGAAGTCCGCCGGCTTCGCCCTCGCGCGCGACCGTGGCGGGGTGCGCTGCTTCGGCACCGACGACGACTACGACTGGACCCCGCGCGAGTGGGGCCCCGGCGGGTCCTGCTTCGCCAAGCTGCTGGTGAACGACATCACCGCGCTGATCAACGTCGGCGTGGTCAAGGACCACGACCTGGCGGGCGTGTCGTTCGGCCTGAAGAACTGGTACGGCGTGATCCACAACCCGAACAAGCACCACGACGACGGCTGCCAGCCGTTCATCGCCCACCTCGCGGCGTACCCGCTGATCCGCGGCAAGCTGCGGCTGACGCTGATCGACGGCCTGACCGCGCAGTGCCACGGCGGGCCGGCGGTGAGCCGGAAGTGGCAGTGGCCGTGGGGCGGCGTGCTCGCCTCGACCGACCCGGTCGCGGTGGACGCGGTCGGCTGGTCCTTGGTCGAGGCGCGGCGCAAGGAGGTCGGGCTCGGCACGCTCGCCTCCGAGAACCGCGCGCCGCGCTACATCGCCGAGGCGGCGAAGCTCGGCCTGGGCGTGGCCGACACCGGCGCGATCGAGGTCGCCGACGTATGAGCGCCACCGACACCGGCCGCCGCCGCGTCGTCGGCGCGCTGCTCGCCGGCGGCTGCGCCGCGTGCCTCGCGCGCGGCGCGCTCGCGCAGGACCAGGCCGCCGGCGCGCCGCTGGCTTCGGGCGAAGGCGCCGGGCTCGCCGCCAGCCCGGCCCGCTGGTGGAAGGAACTCGACCAGCTGCGCGTCGAGTGCAACTTGTGCCCGCGCAAGTGCCGCGTCGCCGACATGGAGCGCGGCGCGTGCGGGGTGCGCGAGAACCGGGCGGGGAAGTACGTGACGCTCGTCCACTCGCGGGCCTGCGCGCTGCACCTCGACCCGGTCGAGAAGAAGCCGTTCTACCACGTGCTGCCCGGCGCCGCGGCGCTGTCGCTCGGCGTCCCGGGCTGCAACATCGAGTGCAAGTTCTGCCAGAACTGGGAGATCGCGCAGGTCCGCCCGGAGCAGGTGCGGACCAGCAGCCTGTCGCCGGGCGACCTCGTGCAGCTCGCGCGGCGCCACGGCGCGCCGACGCTGGCCGCGACCTACACCGAGCCGGTCGTGTGGGCCGAGTACGTCCGCGACATCGCCATCGCCGGCAACAAGGCCGGCCTGCGCACGCTGATGATCTCGAACGGCTTCATCCTGCCCGAGCCGATGAACGAGCTGGCCGACGTGCTCGCCGCGGTGAAGGTCGACCTCAAGGCGTTCAGCGAGAAGTTCTACAAGGAGCAGTGCCGGGGCGAGCTGAAGCCGGTCCTCGACACGCTGCGCCTTCTGGCCAAGCGCCGGATGTGGACCGAGATCGTGGTGCTGCTGATCCCGGGCCTCAACGACGGCGAGGCGGAGGCCCGCGCGCTCGCGCGCTTCGTCCGCGACGACGTCGGCCCCGAGGTGCCGGTGCACTTCACGCGCTTCCACCCGAGCTACCGGATGATGAACGTCCCGCCGACGCCGGTCTCGTCGCTCGAAAGGGCGCGCGACGCTGCGCGCGCCGAGGGACTGAAGTACGTCTACGTCGGCAACGTCCCCGGCCACCCGGGCAACCACACCTACTGTCCCGGCTGCGGCGCCACGCTGATCCGCCGCACGGGCCTCGCGGTGCTGGGAAATCGGCTGCAATCCGGCAAGTGCCCCGACTGCTCCCGCGCCATCCCCGGCATCTGGTCGTAACGCGGGCGCTCCCCGCCTGCCGCACGGCGTCGTCATGCCGACGGCGGCGGGCGGCGCTAGACTGGCTTGTCACCAGCGGAGGTAGGGTCATGGAACCAGGCACGATCGGTTGGGTCGATCTCACCGTCCCGGATGCGACGGGAGTGCGCGACTTCTACCGCGAGGTCGCCGGTTGGGGCGTGCAGGAAGTCGAGATGGACGGCTACAGCGATTTCGCGATGACCGTGCCGGGCGGCGACTCGGCGGTCGCCGGCGTGTGCCACGCCCGCGGCGCGAACGCCGACCTCCCGCGGGTCTGGCTCGTCTACATCGTGGTCACCGATCTCGACCGCAGCGTCGCCCGTTGCCTCGAACTCGGCGGCGAGGTGGTCGCGGGGCCGAAGGGTGGGGAGATGGGCCGCTTCACGGTGATCCGCGATCCCGCGGGCGCGGTCTGCGCGCTGTTCGAGCCGCCGCGGACGTGACGGCGGGTCAGTTCGACGGCGTGACGGTGCCGGCGGCGGCGGCCTCGCAGCCGTCCGAGTCGAGTCCCTGGGCCCAGGTCAGCGCCTCGACGTAGGCCTCGGCGACGAGCTTCGGCTCGATCCCGAGTTGCCGCGCGGCCGCGTCGATCCGGTCCCAATCGCCGCGCTCGTGCGCGTGGGCCAGTTCGAGGATGGCGCGCTGCCGGTTGGATTCGCCGCGCAGCGCGCTCACGATCTGGTCGTCCAGCGCCAGCCCTTCCAGCGCGCTGTCCATCGGCTGGTCCAGCAGGGCGTCGAGCGCGGAGAACAGCCCGGTGATGAAGCAGCTTCCGGGAGAAGTGCCGGGCCCGGCCTTCTCCGCGATCAGCTCGCAGTGCCGCCCGCGCAGCACCGACGAGACGATCAGCTCCTGCGGCTTGCCCACGCCGAGCATCGTCATCGTCAACAGCGACGCGAAGCGGCGAATCCCCGACTCGCCGAGCAGCACCAGCGCCTGGCGGATCGAGCGCACCTTCCCGGTCAGGCCGAACGCCGCCGAGTTGAGGTAGCGCAGCAGCCGGTAGGAGTACTCCAGCTCGCGGCTGAACAGGTCCTCCACCTCGCGGAAGTCCAGCTCGGGTTGGGCCATCAGCTGCATCAGGCGCAGCGCGCCGGCCTTGGTCCGGTTCAGCCCCGGCCGGCGGACGACCTCGGGGCGTGCGTAGAAGAAGCCCTGGTACAGCCCGAAGCCCTCCCCGCGCGCGGCGGCGACGTCCCGCCAGTCCTCGAGCTTCTCGGCCAGGAACTGCAGGTGCAGCCCGCGGCACTCGGCGCGGAAACTCCGCCGCTCCTGCGGCTGCGAGTCGCGGAAGTCGAACTTGACGATCTCGGCCAAGGGCAGCAGGCGCCGGTTGCTGGAGTCGGGCCGGAAGTCGTCGAGCGCGATGCGGTACCCCGCGCCGACGAGCCGCTGGCACGCCTCGACCACGTCCGCATCGACATCGATCGTCTCCAGGAGCTCGATGACGACGTGCCCGGCCGGCAGCAGCGCGACGTCGCCGTTGAGCAACGTCTCCTTGTCGATGTTGATGAAGGCGTGGCAGCCGCGCGTGAGCTTCTCGATGCCGAAGGTGGTCAGGTAGTGCAGGATCGTCGCCGCCGTCGCCTGCGCCGCGTCGCTCCCGTCGAACTCGTTGCGCTCGCTGGAGCGGTACAGCAGCTCGTAGCCGACGACGTGCAGGCCGTCATCGAAGATCGGCTGGCGCGCTAGGAACGCTGTCGGGGCCACACGGTCAAACATGGACGCGCACAAGGTCGTGTCAATCGCCACTCGCGTCAGGCGCGCCCGCCGGGACCGGGCACCCCGTCCGCGAGGTCGCGGTACAGGCCGAGCACGCGGCGCGTGTACTCGTTGTCCTGGAACGTGCCGTCGCGCAGCTGCTGGCGCACGCGGGTCGGGCCGTCGCGGTACGCCGCGAGGGCGCGCACGGGGTCGCGGTCGAACTGCTCGAGCAGCTCGAGGAAGTAACTCACGCCGATCTGGATGTTCGCTTCCGGGCTGCGCAGCGTATCGAGGCCGCGCCACTCGATCCCGGCCCTCGCCGCCACCTCCTGCGCGACCCAGGGGCGGATCTGCATCAGGCCCACGGCGCCCCTGGAGCTGACCGCCCGCGAACGGAACGAGCTTTCGCTGGCGACGATCGCCGCGACGAGCAGCGGGTCCGCTCCCGCGGTGACCGCGTGATCGTGGATCGCGGCCGCCAGCCGGCGCTGCCACGCGTGGTCGGGCGTGGCCCGGTAGACGCGCACGAGGCGAGCGATCGCCGCGTGGGTCGGGCCGTCACCCGCCGGTCGCGGTGCCTCGACGCTCACCGCGCGCCGGAGTTCGCGAACCGGCGCCGGGCGAGGACCTCCGGCAGCCCCGGTGGCGAGCAGCATCGCCAGGCATCCCGCGCCGAGCCGGGCCAACTTCCGGGCGTGTTCCTTTCGGTCCGCCATCGATCCTCCCGCTGACGGCGCCGGGCGCCGTACGACACGGGAGAACCGCAATTCCGGTGCCCGGACGCGGTAAGTCGCGGGCGGGCGGGAGGTTCGGGTCCAAGGGGCCGGCGGCGCGTCCTCCGCCGGGGGCGGTCACCGCGGCCGGACTCGCGCCAGAGCGTCGCGCGCGCCGTCCGGACCGGACGACGGGCTCGAACAAGCGCGGACCGCCGGGGCAGACCCGTCGTGAACTCAGGCCTGGTCCTGCGGACGGGGCGGGACCCAGCAGGTGACGACCGTCCCGCCCTGCGGGCGTCCCTGCACCCTCAGCCAGCCTCCGTGCGCATCGACGATTTCGCTGCACAGCGGCAGGCCGATCCCGCCCCCGCCGGGCTTCGACGAGTAGAACGGGACCAGCGCCTGCCGCATCACGTCGTCATCCATCCCGCAGCCGCGATCCGCGACGCGCACCGCCGCCCCGCCGTCGGCGGTGCGGTGCACGGAGACCACGATCTCGCCCGGGGGGCTGCCGGACTCGTGCGCGTTCTTCAAGAGGTTGATCAGGACCTGTTGCAGCTGGGCCGGATCGAACCAGCCCGGTTCCGCCGGCGGCGGAGCCTCGAGCCGGAAGTCCGAGAACCGCCGCACGCCTTCGAGGAACTCGCCCCACGCGACGCGCTGGAGCGATGGGCGCGGCAGCCGCGCGAACCGCGCGTAGCGCTCGAGGAACTCCGCGAGGTACGTCGCGCGGTCCTCGACCGTCGTGAAGACCTCCTCCAGCCGCTCCGACTGCTCCGGCCGCCCGACGAGCCGGCGCGCCGAGTGGACGAGCGAGCGGATCGGTGCCAGCGAGTTGTTCAGCTCGTGGTTCATGACCCGGATCGCCTTTTTCCAGACCTCGACCTCGCGCCGCCGCAGCTCGGGCGTCAGCCGTTCGACCACGTAGAGCGTGTGCCCCCGCGCGTTGATCTCGAACGCGCGGCGCGTCACGCGGTAGATCTCGTCCTCCTCGCCGGTGGTCGCGGTGAACAGTCCGCCGCCGCCGGCCAAGGCCGACGCCATCGCCGGGGGAGCCGCGTCCAGCACCTCGCGGAACGCGCGCCCCTCGAGGCGCCGGCCGCCGCCGAGCAGTTCCAGCGCCGCGCGGTTGGAGTAGACGATGCGGTCGCCGGCCGCTGCCAGGACGATCGCCATCGGCGCGCCCTGCAGCACGGTGTCGAGCAGCAACTCGCGCTGGTACAGATCGCGCCGCTCGGCGGTGAGCGCGTCCGCCATCTCGTTGTACATGCTGACGACCTGCCCCAGTTCGCCGTCGGCCCGCGCCGCGATGCGCAGGCTGAAGTCGCTGTCGCGGAAGCCGCGCACTCCGTCGGCGAGCGCGCGCAGCGTCTCGGACGGGCCGCGCAGCACGCCGCGCATCACCACCGCCGCGACCGCCGAGCCCGCGAGCGCGCCGACGGAGAGGGCCAACCACGGGTTCGGCAGGAGTGCCGCGGCGGCGGCCGTGGTCCCGGCCGCCACGATCGCGATCGAGACGGCCGCGAGGGTGATCCGGCGCGCGAGGCCGAGGCCGAGCCGCCCGTCCCGCGCGTTCATTCGCGAAGCCGGCGTTCCAAGGCGATCCCGAGCCGCTCCATCTTGCGGTACAGCGCCTGGCGGCTGAGGCCCAATTCGGCGGCGGCCTTGGACACGACGCCGCCCGTTTCGAGGAGCACCTGCTCGATGCGCCGGCGCTCCGGGTCGCTGGTGGCCGGGAATGCCTGCCGCGCGGGCACGAGGCCGAGATGCTCCGGCTCGATCGGCGGCCCGCCCGCGATCAAGACCGCGCGCTGGATCCGGTTCCGCAACTCGCGGACGTTGCCCGGCCAATCGTGCGCGAGCAGCGCCGCCCGCGCGCGCGGGGAGAGTGCGAGGCGCCGTTCCTTCAAGCCGGGCTCGGCGAGGAAGTGCTCGGCGAGCGGCAGGATGTCGTCCGGCCGCTCGCGCAGCGCGGGGATGTTCAGCTCGATCACGCTGATCCGGAAGTACAGGTCGTCACGGAACGTGCGCTGCGACATCGCCTCGCGCAGGTCGGCGTTCGTCGCGGCGAGCAAGCGTACGTCCACGCGGCGGGTCTCGCTCGATCCGAGCCGCTCGAACTCCCCGCTCTGCAGGACCCGCAACAGCTTGGATTGGCCGGCGGGCGACAACAACCCGATCTCGTCGAGGAACAGCGTGCCGCCGTCGGCCGCCTCGAAGCGGCCGATCCGGCGCCGCACGGCCCCGGTGTACGCGCCCGGCTCGGCGCCGAACAGCTCGCTCTCCAGGAGTTCGTCCGGCAGCGCCGCGGCGTTGATCTTCACGAACGGCCCGCCGCGCCGCGGCGAGTTGGCCTGGACGATCTCGGCCAGCTTCTCCTTGCCGGTGCCGTTGGGGCCGGTGATCAGGACCGGCACGTCCGAGGCCGCGACCTGCACCGCGAGCGAAACCAGCCGGTGCATCGCGACGCTTTCGTAGACCAGGCCGCGCAGGTCGTGGCTCGCCGCCAGTTCGTCCTGCACCCCGGGGCGCTGTTCCTGCCCGCGCTCTATCCGGCGCAGGCGGCGGATCTCGAGCAGGTTGCGCGCCGTGGCCAGCAGCCGGCCGTCTTCCCACGGCTTGGCCAGGTAATCGCTGGCCCCTTCCTTGATCATCTGCACGGCGGCCTCGAGCGAGGCCCAGGCCGTGAGCGCCAGCACCGGGAGCTCCGGGTCGATCGCCCGCAGCTTGCGGAACAGCTCGATCCCCTCGCGCCCGGAGGTCTCGCCGGGGCTGAAGTTCATGTCCTGCACGACGAGCCCGACGTCGTCCTGGGCCAGGACCGCGAGCGCCCGCTCGGGGTCCGCGCACGTCACCGCCGGCAGATCGTGGACCTCGAACAGGATCTGCAGCGCGCGGGCCACCGCGGGCTGGTCCTCGATGATCAGGATGTGGTCCACCGGCGCCATCTTCTGGTGGAACGAACCATACCCCGGGCCGGTTGCAGCGCCACTTACTGCTGGTTACACGTTGCGCGTGGCGATTGCCGGCGATACGCGTGAAGCGCGCAGCGCCGGGGCCAGCGTCGCCACGATCCCTGCGGCCCACAAGAGCACCGTCCCGCCGGCCAACAGCGGCCACTTCAGTTTCGCCGTGGCCACGACGGTCAACAGTCCGAAGTTCACGGCGTACGCCAGGACGAGCCCGAAGGCGATGCCCATCGTGGTCAGAAGCCAGTTCTCGAGCAGGAACTGCGTCAGGATGTCCAGCCGGCGCGCGCCGAGCGCGCGGCGCGTGCCGATCTGCCGCGTGCGCTCGGCGACGGAGAACGCGTTCAGGCCGGCAATGCCGAGCGAGGTCACGAGCACCAGGAGCACGATGACCGCGCTCATCAGGTCGACCGTGATCTGCTTGCCGGCCATGTAATTCGTCCTGACCTCGAGGATCGTCTGCACCTCGACGGTGCGGCCGGTCCGGGCGTCGAGCAGCCGCTTCTCCAGCGCGGCGGCCACCTGCGGCGCCTGGCCGGGCTCGCTGCGGACGAGGTACGAGCTGCCGGAATCGAAACTGCTCGAGTCGGAAGCGTAGAACATCACCGACTTTTCGATCTCCGGCCACACGTAGGGGTTGAAGAAATGGTCGGTCACCCCGATCACGCGGTACATGTCGCCGTCGCTGTCCTCCAGCACCGTGCCGACCGCCGGCGCGGAACCGACCAGCCGCCGGGCCAGGTCCTCGCTGATCACCACGTCTTGCGTGTGCTTCTGCAACGGCGTGCCGTCGGCTCCGCGCGGGCGCTCGCTCGCGAACAGGTCCCGCAGGCGCCGGACGTCGCGCTCGTACTCCTCGACCGTGAACGTGCGCCCGGCCACCAGCTCCATGTCGAGAGTCTTCAGCGTCGCGTCATCCGCCGCGTACATCTGCGTGCGGACCCAGGCCGGCGCCCCGGGCAAACGGATCTCGCCCGAGCTCCCCCCGCCCTGCCACGGCAGGAAGAAGGTGTGCGTGGCCGCCCTCACGCCGGGCGTGGCCCGGATCAGCGCCAGGTCCTCCCGGCCGACGTTGTCCAGGAATCCCTGCTCGCGGTACGCGTCCTCCATCGGAAGCATGCGCACCTGGACCAGGTTCTCGTCGTCGAACCCCGAAGGTCGCGTGATCGCGGCCCGCGCGTCGAGGATCAGGGTGATGCAGTTCGACACGATGGCCAGCGTCAGCGCGATCTCCAGCACGATCACGCCGAAGCGCACCTTGTTGCGCCGCATCGCCCGCAGGATCGGTCCGATGTTCATCCGTGAGCCCTCACATCATCTTCAGGTGGTCGGCGGGAGGGATGCGACAGATCCGCCACGCGGGGTAGGCGCCCGCGATCAGCCCGGCGGTCAAGGACATGATGATCGCCAGTACGGCGATCTCGAAATCCAAGGTGAACAACCCTCGGCGCCCGGCAATCAGCTGGAACACGGTGTTGATCCAGTACAGCCCGCCGAGGGACAGCAGCAGGCCGAGGGCGCCGCCAATCACGGCGATCACCTCGCACTCGACCAAGTGCTGCATGAAGATGTCCCGCCGCCGCGCGCCGAGCGCGCGGCGCACGCCGACCTCGGAGGCGCGCGCGAGGAACTTGCCCAAGAGCAGCCCCATCAAGTTGAGCGCGCAGACGACCAGGAACAGCAGCGAGACGATCAGCATGCCGTCGATCTCGTCCGGCACGACCTCCTTTTCCTTGATCCAGTCCCGGAGCGGCGTGACACGGTTGTTGACGCGCCGCGGCAGGCGCCCGTGGTGTTGCTGGTCGAGGACGTAGGCATTCAGGTAAGCCTCGTACGCCTCGCGGTCGCGCGGCGTCGCCAGCTCGACCCAGTACTGCAACCAGATCGTGTTCCCGTCCAGGATCCGCTCGATCCCGACACCTTCCGGGGACTTCCACGCGTCGACGTTGCCGGTGGTGCGGATCTCCAGCGGCTGGAACAGCGCGAACGGGATGAACAGCGCTTCGGTCTCCTGCAGCGCGCTCTGCGACATGTCGTAGAACTTGACGGTCGGCGTCCAGCGGTGGAGCACGCCGACCACCTTGAACGGCCGCTCGTTGACCTGCAGCGTGCGGCCGACGCTGTCGGCGCCGCCGAACAGCCGCTCGTTGAGCCGTTCGCTCAACACGACGACCTGCTCGGGGGCCTGGTCGGCCGCGGCGCTCCACGGTCCCCCGTAGCGGAACGGGACCTCGAACATCTCGAAGAAATCGCGGTAGCACAGCCGCCCGACGGCACGCTGCGGCCGCTTCGAGGTGTCCTCGGGCACCAGCCGCATCATGGCCTTGAACATCGCGCTCTGGCGGAGCGGGATCTTCGACTGCCGCAGGTTCATCGCGTCCAGGTACGAGAGCTGCTCCGGCGGACGGTTCGGGTCGGGGCCGGGATACGGCTTGGCCGGGTCCCAGTTGTCGATCCGCACGTAATGCAGCGTCGCGCTCTTGCGCGGCAGTGGATCTTTGGCCAGCGCGTGCCGCCCGGCCGCGAACATCGTGGCCACGCCGATGCCGAGCGCGATCCCGCCGACGATCACCGCTGAAAGAACCGGGTTGCGGCGGATGCTTTTGAGGCCGATGCGAACGTTGTAACCCAGCATGGGAGCGGTCCTCCTGACCCGTTCAGCGCAGCCCGGTGACGGCCTGCGCCGCGCGCGGCCGCACGAGCTGTGGCGCGGGCGGCTGCTCGATCACGCTCCCATCGAGCAAGTGCACCTGGCGGTGGGCGTGGGCAGCGCACTCCGGGCTGTGCGTCACCATCACGATCGTCGTGCCCTGTTGGTTGATGTTGTCCAGAAGAGCCATGATCTCGCGCGCCATCACCGAGTCGAGGTTGCCGGTCGGCTCGTCGGCCAGGATCAGCTTCGGCTCGACCGCGAGCACACGCGCGATCGCCACCCGCTGCTGCTGGCCGCCCGAGAGTTGGGAGGGCAGGTGGCGCATGCGTGAGGCCAGTCCGACCTGCCCGAGCGCGCGCTCGATTCGTCGCCGCCGCTCGGCGGCGGGCAGTCCGCGGTAGCGCAGCGGGACATCGACGTTGTCGAAAACGTCGAGATCCGGGATCAGGTTGAAGCTCTGGAACACGAAACCGATCTTCTCGTTGCGGATCCGCGACATCTCGTCGTCGCCGAGCCGGCTGACGTCCTTGCCGTCGAGGAGGTACTCACCCTCCTCGAACGCGTCGAGCAGGCCCGCGACGTTGAGGAAGGTCGTCTTCCCCGAACCCGAGGGCCCCATCACCGCGACGAACTCCGACGTCCGCACGTGAAGCGAGAATTCCGTCAGCGCGTGGGTCTCGACCAGCTCCGTCCGGTAGACCTTCTTCACGTTGTGCATCCGCAGCATGTGGCTTCCCCTCAGTCCCGGATCAGGACCGTTCGCGCTCCCTGGAACAGGCTCGTGTCGGACACGACGATCTGTTCGCCGGGGTTGACTCCGTCGAGGATCTCGACTTCCGAAACGCTGGTCGCACCGACCGTGATCGGGCGGCGCACCGCCATGCCGTCGCTGACGACGTACGCGAAGCGGCCCCCGTCGCTCTCGAGGAACGGCCCGCGCGCGACCTTGATCGCCCCGGCCCGGCGCTCGAGGATCAGCCGCGCGCGGACCCTCTGGCTCTGGCGCAGTCCCGGCGGCGGCGTGCCGTCGAACACGACCGTGCCGCGGACCTGGCTGTTCGCGACCTCGGGCGACACCGCAGTCACGTGCCCCGGGTAGAGCCGGCCCTCGTACGAGATCTCGGCCGGGGTCCCGGACGCGACCTCGCTCCCGTAGTTCTCGGGGATCTCGAACTCGACCTCGAACTGCGAGAGGTTCACGACCGTCAGCAGCGGCGCGTTCGGCGGGACGGCGTCGCGGTCCTCGACGGCGACCGACGCCACCACGCCGTCGAACGGTGCGCGGACGATCAGCCGGGCCGCCTGCCGCTCGACCTCGGCCACGATCGATTGTTGACGCTCGACCTGCCGCCGCCGCGAGCTGATCTCGAACTCCGCCGCCTCGCGCTCGACGACCGCGGTCTGGCGCGCGTTCTTCAGCTCGATCCCGGTGATGGCGACCGCGTCCTCGGCGTTCTCCAGATCGATGCGGCTGATCAGGCCCTCGGCCGCCGTGGACCGTGCGCGCTCGAGCACCCGCTCGGCCGCCGCGAGCCGAACCTCGAGCACATCGATGTCCTGCTGAGCGCGCGCGGCCGACTGGCGCGCCGCTGCCTGCTGTCGTCCGAGCTCCGACTCCAGCGTGAGGAGCGTCGCGCGTTCCTGTTGCAGCCGGCTGGCCAACTCGGGGCTGTCCACGCGCGCGAGCACCTGCCCCGCGGCGACTGCTGTCCCCGCTTTGACCTCCAGCATGACGATCCCGCCCGAGGTGCTGAACAGCGTCGGATGCAGGGCGGCCACGATTCGACCGTCGGCCGCGACGTCGCGCTCGAGGTCCCCCCGCGCGACGGTGCCGAGGCGGATCCGCGAACCGTCGACGGCCCGCTCGGCGCTGGCCCAGCGGCGCATCGCGGGAACCAGCGCGGCGAGCGTGGCGAGCGCCAGGAGCCCGGCACCGATGAGCACCCAGCGGCGCCGGGTGAGCCCCCGGGGCCGATCCACCGCGCGGTCCATGGCCGACGTGTTCTCGATCACGGCGGAGCGTCAAGCAACCAACGTGCCAGACGGAAGTTGTTGTCCCGACGACCCCGGCGCCGATCCAGCGCCTTGCGCGGGCGAACAGACGTCCGGGGCGCGGACAGGTGTCCGGGGCTGCGCCAACCCCTACACTGTCTGTCAATGCGCCGCGTTTCGAATCCGCCGAACCCCTGGTCGCACGCCGAGATCGAGTGGATCGGGGAACCCCCGCCGGCCGCGCTCGAGGTCTACGAGGAGCGCGCCCGCTCGGTCGTGACCGGCAACGACAGCCCCGACCTCGGCATGCCGTGGAGCATGAACCCGTACCGCGGCTGCTTTCACGGCTGCGCCTACTGCTTCGCCCGCCGCTCGCACCAGTACCTCGGGTTCGGCGCCGGCACCGACTTCGAGCGCCGCATCGTGGTCAAGGTCAACGCGCCGGAAGTGCTGCGCCGCGAACTGGGCCGGCGCGGGTGGAAGGGCGAGGAGATCGTCGTCTCGGGCAACACCGACTGCTACCAGCCGCTGGAGCTGTCGTACGAGTTGACGCGTCGCTGTCTTCTGGTGTGCGAGGAGTTCGGCAACCCCGTCGCCGTCATCACCAAGGGCGCGATCGTCCGCCGCGATGCGGACGTGCTGGCGCGGCTGGCCGCCCGCGGCCTCGCGCACGTGATCCTCAGCATCCCGTTCGCCGACGACGCCTTGGCGCGGGCGATCGAGCCCTACACCAGCCGGCCTTCGCAGCGCTTCGAGACGCTGCGCCTGCTCTCCGCGGCCGGCGTGCCGACCGGCATTTCGCTCGCGCCCGTCATCCCCGGGCTCAACGACAGCGATATCCCCGTCCTGTTGGAGCGGGCGCACGCCGCCGGCGCGCGGACCGCGTTCATGACGCTGGTCCGGCTCGCGGGCGAGGTCGCGCCCGTCTTCGAAGAGCGGCTGCGCGAGGCGCTCCCCGACCGCGCCGACCGCGTGCTCAACGCGATCCGCGAGGTCCGCGGCGGCGCGCTCAACGACACGCGTTTCGGCGAGCGCCTGCATGGTCGCGGCCCGCGCTGGCAGGCGATCGAGCAGCTCTACGCGATGCACGCGCGCCGCCTCGGCTTCGACAGCGGCGACGATCCCGAGCCACTGGCGCAACCCGGGCCGGCACCCCGGCAGCGCTCCCTGTTCTGAGCGGGGCGGGACAGGAGCACTTCGCCGATGCGGGTCGCCTGCGGCGGCCCCCCGCTCACGGGCAGCTGCCGGCGGTGCGGGGCGGGCCGCCCGAGCCGGAACCGAGGCTGGAGCCGCAGGCGTTCTCCGCGCGCACGAGGTAGAAGAACGCCGCACCGGGGCCGGGCACGGCCGGATCGTCGAACGCGAGCACCGGCTGGTTGATCAAAAGGCAGCTCGGCGCCGAGAAGTCGTTGGCGAGAGCGCTGCGCACGAGGTCGTACACCGGTGTGATCGCCCCCGGCGCCGCCGGTGCGTCCCACGCGAGCCGGCTCGTCGTGAAGGCGAAGCGCAGCGCGCGCGCCTCGCCGGGTGGGGCCCAGACCGCGCCGTCGGCGGGGCGGCAGTCGGCCGCGTCGATCACGCCGTCGCCATCGGCGTCGCCCGAGCTCTCGCAGGCATCCCCCGTGCCGTCGGCGTCCCCGTCGAGCTGGTCGGGGTTGGCCACCGCCGGGCAGTTGTCCGCGTTGCCGCAGACCAGGTCGCCGTCCTGGTCGTTCTGCGGGTCGAGCCCGCACGCGTCGCAGGCGTCGCCGAGGTGGTCGCCGTCCGCGTCGGCCTGGTCGGGGTTCGCCACGAACCGGCAGTTGTCCCGCACGTCGGGCACGCCGTCGTGGTCCTGGTCCACCGACCCGTCGCAGGCGTCGCCGATCCCGTCGGCGTCGGCGTCGCCCTGGCCGGCGTTCGGGATCTCCGGGCAGTTGTCGACGTTGCTGCACACGCCGTCGTGGTCCGGGTCGTTGAAGCGGTCGAGCGGGCAGGCGTCGCAGGCGTCGCCGAGCGCGTCCTCGTCGGCGTTACGCTGGTCCGGGTTCGCCACGGTCGGGCAGTTGTCCACGGCGTCGGCGATGTTGTCGTGGTCGGTGTCGCTCGCGACGTCGCAGGCGTCACCCGTCCCGTCGCCGTCCGCGTCGCCCTGGTCGGGATTCGCCGCGTTCGGGCAGTTGTCGGCGTTGCCGCAGACCTGGTCGGCGTCGCTGTCGTTGCGCGGGTCGAGCGGGCAGTCGTCGCACGCGTCGCCGAAGCGATCGCCGTCGGTGTTGGCCTGGTCGTTGAACAGGTTCGGGCAGTTGTCGATCGCGTCGGCGACCCCGTCGCCGTCCACGTCCGTCGAACCGTCGCAGGCGTCGCCCACGCCGTCGAGGTCGTCGTCAGCTTGCGACGGGTTCGCCTGCTCCGGGCAGTTGTCCACGTTCGAGCAGATGCCGTCGTGGTCGGGGTCGTTGAAGCGATCGAGCGGGCAGGCGTCGCAGACGTCGCCCAGCCCGTCCTCGTCGGCGTTGGCCTGCCCCGGATTGGAGATCGCCGGGCAGTTGTCGCGGTCGGCGCAGCGCTTGTCGCCATCCGCGTCGTTCAGCGGGTCGAGCGGGCAGGCCTCGCAGGCGTCGGCCAAGCCGTCGCCGTCGGTGTCCTCCTGGCCGGGGTTCGGGACGTAGGGGCAGTTGTCGCTCCCGTTCGCCACGTCGTCACCGTCAACGTCGTCGTCGCACGCATCACCGCTGGCATCGGCGTCGAAGTCGGCCTGGGTCGGATTCCAGTCGCCCGGGCAGTTGTCCACCGGCCCGCAGACGAAGTCGCGGTCGAGGTCGAGATCTTCCGGAGTATCCGGGCAGGCGTCGCAAACGTTCCCCGTGCCGTCGTCGTCATTGTCGAGCTGCGGCGGGTTGGAAATGCCGGGGCAGTTGTCGCTGCCGTTGCAGATGCCGTCGCCGTCCGGGTCGTTCAGGCCGTCGTCGGGGCAGGGCTCGCAGACGTCGCCCCGGCCGTCGTGATCGAGGTCCGACTGGTCGATGTTCGTTCTTCGCGGGCAGTTGTCGGCCGCCGCGCAGACGCCGTCGCCGTCGAGGTCGTTGCCGCGGTCCCCGGGACAGGCGTCGCACGCATCGCCGAGGAAATCGCCGTCCTCGTCGGCCTGGTCGGGGTTGGCGACCTGCGGGCAGTTGTCGAGATTCCCGCAGACGACGTCGCCGTCCGGATCGTTGGCCGGGTCCTCGGCACAGGCGTCGCACGCGTCCCCGGTCCCGTCGGCGTCGGTGTCGGCCTGCCCCGGGTTCGCCAGCCCCGGGCAGTTGTCCCGGCAGTCCGCGCGCCCGTCAAGGTCCTCATCGGGATCGAACTCGTCGATCGATCCGTCGCAGTCGTCGTCCACCGCGTTGCACGAGCGCTCCTGCGGCAGGCACGGGGTCGGGTTCGGTTCGGCGGCGCACAGCGCGCTGGCCGGGTCGACGCCCGGTGCGCGGCGGGCGAAGACCCAGTCCACTTCAAGCACGTTGGTCTGGTTCTGCGCGGCGTACGAGAGGAACCACGCGCCGAGCCGGGTTTGCGGGAGGCTCCCGAGTTCCTCGTAGGTCGCCCCCGAGATCGTGTAGTGGATGCGATCGGCGTGCCATTCCACCGTCTCGCGGTGCCACAGCCGGTCGAGCGGCAGGCCGATCGGGTTCCAAACCCCCTGGCCCGACCCGTCGATCGTCGTGTTGGCGATGAAGTCGGTCCAGTTGTTGTAGTCCCCGACGCGCAACTCGTTTTCCCGCAACGGGTCGCCAAAGCCGAACTCGCCCGCGTGCTTTCCGTCGCCGGCCGCCGTGACGTGGCGGACCAGCGCCTCGACCGCGGTGCCGGGCCCGAACGTGTGGCGCGAAATGACCCGGACGTTGCCCTGCACGCCGCCGGCCTGCACGCGCAGCGTGAGCAGCCCGCTGCCGACGATCGCATCGCCGCCGCTCAGCTGGTCGAACTCCGCCCATTTCGCCGAGTCGAGGGCCGAGCCGTTGAAGTCGTCGAAGAACGGGAACGTGTCGGAGGCCGACGCGACGCTCGCGGCTCCCGGGTGCCCCGCGTAGAGAAACAGCAGCGTGGGCTCGATCACCGCCAACTGCGGCACGCGGACCCAGATCGTGGCCTGCTCGCCGGCCCGGTCCCAGGACTCGACCCAGTGCGGCAGGACCGTGACGCCGTCGGCCAGCGTCAAGCGCAGGTCTTCACCGTGCGGCTGCGCCGAGGCGAAGTCGAACGACGACGATGTCAGATCCAGCCGCACCTGCTGGTTGTTGAGGGCGGCCTCGCCCTCGGCCGTCACGCTGACCGGGTAGCGCCACGACCACGCGGCGTCGAGCCACGTCGCATCAGGAGCCGGGCGACACTCGTCGTCGCACAGGTCCACCAGCCCGTCGCCGTCGTTGTCGCTACCGTCACCGCAGAGCTCGGCCGCGATCGGTCCCGGTTCGAAGGCAAGGCAGAAAACGAGAACAACGCAACACACCGCCACGTTCCGGGCGCGCTCACTTTTTTTCACGTTGCCCCCCCTTGGCGGCGCAGGATCGCCGCCGAGGCAACCGCATGCGGGATTTTACGCGAGCGTCGCGGCAAAAGACACGCGAAAGTCCTTGTTGTCTTTAGTGGCTAAGTCCACCGCTCTCTCCGGTAATCTCGGCAGCAACACCTCCCCGGAGGCCCCGGATGCAGCGCCCCTGGATCGTCCTGAAGTTCGGCGGAACGTCGGTCGCGAGCGCGGAGCGCTGGGCCGTCATCGCCGCGCGCGCCCGCGAACTGCTGCCGTCCTCCCGCGTGTGGATCGTCGCCTCCGCCCTCGCCGGGGTCTCCGACAAGCTCGAGCAGGCGGTCCGCGAGGCGCTGGCCGGGCGTGCGCCGGAAGCGCTGGCGTGGATCGTCGAGCGGCACCGCGCGCTGGCCGGTGAACTGGGGGTCGATCGCGCGCGCTACGAGCCGGTCGCCGAGGTGCTGGCCGACGTCGAGCGCCGGCTCGAGGGCGTGCGCCTCGCCGAGGAAGCTCCCCCGCGGCTCGTGGCCCGGATCATGGCCGCGGGCGAGCTGGCCTCGACGCGGCTCGGCCTCGCCGCGCTGGCGGGGCAGGGAGTCGCCGCGCGCTGGGTGGACGCGCGCGAACTGCTGGCGAGCGAGTCCCACCCGGGCGACCCGGCCGAGTCGCGCTTCCTGTGCGCCCGCGTCGCGCCGCGGCACGATCCCGCGCCAGCGGAAGAGGTCGCGGGCGGCGCCGACATCGTGCTGACGCAGGGATTCATCGCGCGCACGCCCGGCGGCGACACCTGCCTGCTCGGACGCGGCGGCAGCGACACATCCGCCACGCTCTTCGCCGCGCTGCTCGGGGCCGCCGAGGTCGAGATCTGGACCGACGTCCCCGGCATGTTCACCACCGACCCGCGCGCGGTCCCGTCGGCGCGGCTGATCCGCCGGCTCGGCTACCGCGAGGCGCAGGAACTGGCGGCGAGCGGCGCCAAGGTCCTGCACCCGGGCTGCCTCGCGTCGGTCGCGTGGGCGGGGATCCCGCTCGGCATCCGCTGCACGCCGCACCCGGAACTCGAGGGGACGCGCATCGAGGCCGCGATCGAGGATCACCCGGTCGTCACCGCGGTCACCTGCCGCAAGTCGGTCGCGCTGGTGACGATCTCGACCGTCGCGATGTGGGAGGCTCCCGGCTTCCTCGCCCGCGCGTTCGCGCCGTTCGCCGAGCAGGGGATCTCCATCGACCTCGTCGCGACCTCCGAGTCGGCCGTCAGCGTCACGCTGGACCACATCCCCGGCGGCCCCGACGGCGAGCCGTTCGCGCAGCTCCTGGCGAAGCTGCGCGCGCTCGGCCGCGTGGACGTGACGTATCCCTGCGGCGTGGTGTCGATCGTCGGCCGCCGCATCCGCGCCGTACTGCACGAGATCGCACCCGCGCTCGCGGCGTTCCAGGAACGCCCGGTGCACCTGCTGAGCCAGTCGTCCGAGGACCTCAACTTCTCGTTCGTCGTCGACCAGGAGGACGCCGGCCCGCTGGTGGCGCGCCTGCACGAGCAGCTCTTCGGCGCCGAGAGCGGCGCCGAGGGGCTCGGCCCGACCTGGGAGATGCTGCGCGAGCGCGTCGCGCCGGCCGAGCGCCGCGGCGCGTGGTGGGAGCAGGAACGCGAGCGCCTGCTGGCGCTGATTGCGGACGGCGCGCCGCGCTTCGTCTACCACCTGCCGACCGTCCGCGCGCGAGCGCGCGAGCTGCGCTCCTCGCTGCGCTCGGTGGACCACTTCCTGTACGCGATGAAGGCCAACGCGCACGGCGAAGTCCTGCGCGCGATCGTCGAGGAGGGCTTCGGGCTGGAGTGCGTCTCGGCCGGCGAGATCCGCCGCGCGCGCGAGATCGCGCCCGGAACTCCGCTGCTCTTCACGCCGAACTTCTGCCCGCTCGCCGAGTACGAGGTGGCGCTCGAGGCCGGCGCGCTGGTGACGCTCGATGGCCCGCACCTGTTCGAGCAGGCGCCGGGGCTGTTTCGCGGGATCGAGGTCGCGGTCCGCGCGGACCCCGGGCGCGGCTTCGGCCACCACGAGAAGGTCCGCACCGCCGGCGCGAAGTCGAAGTTCGGCCACCCGCTGGACGAGATGGACGCGCTGGCCGAGGCCGCCGCGCGCGGCGGCGCGAAGGTCGTCGGGCTGCACGCACACCTCGGCAGCGGGATCCTCGACCCGCAGGCCTGGCTCGCGGCCGGACGGGCGCTCGCACCGCTCACCGCGCTGTTCCCCGACGTGCGCTGGATCGATGCCGGCGGCGGGCTCGGCGTGCCGGAGCGTCCCGGGCAGAGCCCGCTCGACCTCGGTGCCGTGGAGGCCGCGCTCGAGCCGATGCGCCGCGCGCTCGGCAGCATCGAGCTGTGGCTCGAGCCGGGGCGCTACCTCGTCAGCGAGGCCGGCGTCCTGCTCGCGACCGTCACGCAGGTGCGGCGCAAGGGGAAGGCCGCGTTCGCCGGCCTGTCCACCGGGATGAACTCGCTCATCCGGCCGGCGCTGTACGGCGCGTGGCACGGCGTGCACAACCTGACGCGGATCGGCGAGCCGCCCTCGGGCTACTGGACGATCGTCGGCCCGATCTGCGAGTCGGGCGACGTGCTCGGCCGCGAGCGCCGCCTCCCGGAGACCCGCCCCGGCGACGTCCTGCTGATCCAGAACGCCGGCGCTTACGGCGCCGTGATGTCGTCGCGCTACAACCTGCGCGATCCGGCCGCCGAGCTCGCCCTGGATTGACGGGACACGTGCGCTAGCTGCCTGTCCTCGTCGGGGCCGTCTGCGGCGACGGCGGATGCGAAGCAAGGACGGCGGCGAAGAACGGCAGGACGCGTGTGCCGAGGCGCTCGCGGACGCGGTCGCGGTGATCGCCGTCGTACAGCTCCAAGTGGTGCGGGATACCGTGGATCGCGAGTTCCCGCGAGAACGACCGCGCGCCTTCGGGGATGTGCGCGAACTGGTCCCGCGTCCCGTAATCGATCGCGAGGCCGCGCAGCCCGGCGAGTGCCGCGCGGCGGGACGCGATCTGCCCGATCGGCTCGGCCGCCTCCCAGCGGGCCAAGGCCGGCCCGTTCGGCACGACCCGCCCGTCCACCACGACGTACGGCATGTCCACCAGGAGCGGCGGGCGTCCCGGGTTCGGCGAGAACGCGGCCGCCAGCGCGAGCGCGGTCAGCGGGTAGAACTCGCCGCGCTTGCGCGAGGCGAGGTACTCGTCGAGCCTGCCCATCGTCGCGACCTGCGCCCAGACCGGGTTTTCCGGGCCGAGATCGCCGCCCCACTCCAGGCAGCAGGGCGACATCGCGTACGCCGCCCCGAACACGTCGGGGTGGTCCATCGACAACCGGATCGCGCCGAGACCGCCCATCGAGTGCCCGGCCACGCCGCGGCTGGCCGCGTTGGCGAGCGTGCGGAAGTTCGCGTCGACGTGGCCGACGAGGTCGCGCGCGATGTAGTCCTCCCAGTTTCCGGTCACCGGCGAGTTCGCGTAGAAGCTCCCGCCGTAGCGGTTCATGGCGGAAGGCATGACGACGATCATCTCCGGCACCTTGCCCTCGCGGACCAGCCGGTCCATCGTCCCGTGCAGCGCGAGCGTCGGGTCGCCGTGCGTCCACTGGCTGCTGGTCCCGCCCACGCCGTGCAGCAGGTAGACCGACGGGTAGCGCTGCTCCGGCGACGACCCGTAGCTCGGCGGCAGGTAGATCTCGACCGGCTGCACGTCGGGATCGCCGAGCAGGTTCCCGGCGAGGGACGGCGCCGGGACCGCCACCCGCAGGAGCCGCCCCGCGGTCGGCAGCGCGGGCGCCGCGGGCGTGGCCGCCGGCGGCGGCGCGGGCGCTTGCGCCAGGGCGGGCGGGAGCGCGAGCGCCAACGTCGCAAGCAGCAGCCGGACACGGTCCATCGCCGAGGCCCTCCGGGCGGGGTGTCAAGAAAATGAGCACTCCGCCGATACGTACCCTGCGCCCCCTCCGGGGCGGGGAGAACAAGCATGCCGCAAACGGCCGCCCCACTGATCTCCGACGAGTACCGCGCGCTCAACCGGCGGGTCCACGAGGGCGACCCCTCGTGGGGCGGCAGCGGCGGCCGGTTCGCGCCGCTGGTGGCGCGGCTCGCCGAGCGGCTCGGCACGTGGGACATCCTCGACTACGGCTGCGGCAAGGGGTCGCTTGCCGCGGCGCTCGGCCGGGAGATCCACGGCTACGACCCGGCCGTCCCCGCGCTGGCCGCCGCGCCGAACCCCGCCGCGATCGTCACCTGCTTCGACGTCCTCGAGCACGTCGAGCCGGACTGCATCGACGCGGTGCTCGACCACCTCGCCGAGTTGACGCTGCAGTTCGGGTTCTTCGTCGTGGCCACGCGGCCGGCGATCAAGGTCCTGCCCGACGGTCGCAACGCGCACCTGATCCAGGCCCCGGCCGCGTGGTGGACGGCGCAGATCGGCCGGCGCTTCAAGATCGTCCAGGCCGAGGACGTCGGCGGCCGCGAGTGCGCGTACCTCGTCGCCCGCCGGCCGCGCTGAGGCCGCTCCGCGCCGGCGTCAGGGGCAGGGCAGGAACACCGACCGCGGCAGTCCCTCGCTCGTCGAGCCGAGCCCGTGCTCGCCCGAGGCGTCCCGGTAGCTCACCAGGTACGTGAACGCCGGCTCGCCCTCCGGCGGCACCTCGGTGTCCACGTACTGCGTGTCGGTGACGTTCGGGTCGTTCGAGTTCTGGCAGAAGCCGTAGCCGCCGTCCGGCAGCCCGTCGAAGTTGAAGTCCACGAACGCCGACGTCTCGCCGCGGTAGACGCCGTAGCGGATCGCCCCGGTCACCGCGGTCCACGTCAGCGTGTCCGCGTCGGCGAAGCCCAGCGTCGTCTCGACCTCGCCGCCGCCCGAGCAGGCGTTGCTGATCGTGGACGGCAGTCCGAGCCCCTGCAGCTGCGCCCGATCGTACGTGCTCTCGTTGGTGACGGTGTCGATGGCGGTGATCGTCGCCTCGTAGGTGCCGCCGGGGGCGTGCACCGGGAACGTGACGTTGCACGACCACGTGCCGTTCTGCGGGGTCCCGGAGGACGGCGCCAGCGCCTGGCAGCCGTAGCTGTGCCCGGTCGCGGGCTTGTCGAACGAGCACATGGCCATCGAGGTCCCGGCCGGGCTGTCGGCGAAGGTCATCGTGCAGGCCACGACCTGCAGGGCGGAGGTGGTGTCGATCGTCTGTGGTGTCAGCGTCAGGTTCGTGAGCGTCGGCCCCGACACGTCCGGCGTCGAGGTGACGCTCAGGTTCGTCGGCCGCCCGGCCGCCGCAAGGTCCGCGGTGGTCATCAACTTGAAGTTGTTCACCATGTCGATGAGCTGGACGTACTCGACGACCCAGGTGCCCTGCTCGGAGTAGCGCGGGATCGTCACCGTGCACTGGAACGTGCCGTTGGTGCGGGTGCCGGAAGTCGGCGCGCTCGCGGAGCAGACCTGGAACTGCGACTCGCTGGGCGAGCCGAAAATGCAGGACGCGACGTCCACGCCCGACTTGGCGTCCGTCACCGGCATCGTGCAGGTCACCGTCTTGGATGCCGAGCGGACGTCCACGCTGGTCGGGCTGAACGTGAACGCGCCGAGCTGCGGTGCCACGGTGTCGGGGTCGGAGGTCACGATCAGTGTCGTCGGGAAGCCGCGCATCATCAGGTCGAGCGTCGTGAACAGCGCGTCGTTGCCGACCTCGTCGGTCGCGCTGACCGAGGCGACGCTCCACGAGCCCGAGCGGGAGTAGCGCGGCAGGGTCACGGTGCAGGTGTAGGTCCCGTTCAGCGGCGTGCCGGAGGTCGGCGTCGTCGCCGTGCACGATTCCGACTGCAGCGCGTCGGCCGAGCGCAGCTGGCAGGTGCTGCTCTCGACGCCGGCGAGGTCGTCGGTCCAGATCATGGTGCAGGTGACGCTCGCGGAGTTGCTGGTCGTGTTGACGCTGGCCGGCGAGAAGCTGAACGACGTCAGCGCGGGCGCGGCGACGTCGCACTGCGCGAGCGCCGGAGCGGCGAGCGCGAGACACCCGAGGATCGACACGAAGCACGCGGTGCAGACGGTTCCCGACCGACGATTCATGGTGGCCCCTCCGGAAGCGACGCGGAGTTCTTACGGCGAGCGGATCGGACCGGCTATCGAAAAAATGCGCGGCGCGACGCGTTTGCCACCGCGGCGAGCGCGAGCAATTGCGCGACGGCGAGCAGCCAACCAAGCCGGGCGATCCCGAACAATGGCAGCAGCAGCACCGCGACGAACAGCGCCGCGATCATCGCGCCCGCGTGATCCGCCGCCTCGATGCGCGCCGCCGCGTGTCCCGCGCCCGCGGTCGTGGACACGACGCTCGCCGCCGCGGGGAAGATCGCGCCCGTCGCGAAGCCCGCGACCAGCAGCAGCAGGCCGATCGCCGCCGCGACGAGGCCCGGCGCCGCGAACGGCAACGCCAGCACCGCCGGGAGCAGCGCCGCCAGCAGCCCCGCGGCCAGCGTCGCGAGCGCCGCCGCGCGCGCGAGCCCGCCGGCCCCGCGACAGCGGCGCCACGACCACGCCCCGCCTCCCGCCAGCCCCAGCATGAACGTCGCCGTCAGCGCGCCGAGCTCGCCGTACAGCGCGCCGGCGCGTGTCTGGAACCCGAACAGAACCAGGAGGCTCCACGCCATCCCGCACGCCCCCGTGACGAGCGTCGCACCGAGCGCGGCCGAGCGCTCCGCCGCCGCGGCGTCGCGGCGCCGCCGCCAGCCCGACACCAGCAACGGCAGCGCGGCGCCCGCCAGCAGCGCCGCGGCGACGAGCACCGGGTGCCGGCGGGCGCATCCGATCAGCGGCGCCACGGCGCTGCGCGCGACTTGCTGGCGCACGGTCAACGCGTGGAGGAACGACACCGGCCGCTCGTCGCGCGCCGGCTCGACCTCGCGCGCCGCGCGCCGCAGCTCCGCGTCGAGCGCCGCCACGCGCTCGGGCGGCAGCAGCAGCGGGAACAGCTCCGGCGCGAAGACCTCCGAGGCGAGGCCGCGCGCGCGGAAGCGCCCGGCGAGCACGGCCGGGTCGAGCGTCGCCGCCGACGTGTCGAACCCGGCCACGAACAGCCCGTCCGGGCCGGGCGCGGCGCGCACGACCGGGAACGCCTCGCGCAGCGAGCGGTACAGCGAGCCGCCGAGGAGCGCCGTCGCCCCGCTCTGCACGGTCGCCGCCGCCCCGAAGCGCATCACCAGGACGCCCTGCCGGTCCAGCCGCGAGGCCGCGAGTTGGAAGAACTCCGCCGTCGCGGTGCGCGCCAGGAGCAGCGTCACCGGGTCGGGCTGCAGCACGAGCAGCAGGTCGTAGCTCGCCCGTGACGTCGCCAGGTGCCGGCGCGGATCGGCGAACACGATCCGCACGCGCGGGTCGGCGAGCGCCGCGCGGTCTTCCGGCGCCAGCCGCTCGCGCAGCAGCGAGAACTCGCGCCGGTCGAGCCGGACGATCTCGACGCTCTCGACCGGGTGGCGCAGCAGGTGCCGCAGGCTGCCGGTGACCACGTCGCCCAGCGCGAGGACGCGCCGCGGCATGGCCGCCAGCGACGCGAGAACGTGGGCCCGCGTTTCGGCTTCTGCCGGGTCGGGGAAGCTCGCCGCGTACTGGCCGCCTTCGTAGAGGTGGCGCAGCTCCGCGTCCCCCGCGATCGCGACGTGCTGGTACGGCGTGTCGTCCCACGCCAGGAGCGGCAGCCCGGGCGCGAGCGCCGCGAAGCGAGCGCGCTGCGTCGCCAGCTCGGGCCCCGCCGTGATCGCCGGCACCGCGGCGAGCGCCAGCGCTACGGCGAGCCCCACCCACGAGCGACCGCCGGCGATCGCGCGCGCGAGCGCGGCGGGGACGACCGCCGCGACGCCCACGGCGAGCGCGAGCGCCAGTCCGGCGAGCGGCGGCAGCAGCGGGATCGTCACGAAGGTGACGAGCGCGCCGGCGGCCAAAGAGCCGAGCGCCTCGCCGACGTAGAGCACCGGGATCGCGTCGCCGGCGCCCCAGCCCGCCGCGGCCGCGCGGCCCGCCAGCGCCGCGAACGTCGATCCCACCATCGCGCCGGGCAGCCCGAGGACGAGGATCGCCAGCGCCAGCTCCGCGCCGAGCGGGAGCAGCTCGCCCGGCGTGCCGATCAGCCCGCGCGCGAGCCGTGCCGCGAGCACGCCGCCGCAGGTGGCGATGACCAACCCCGCGAGCCCGAGGGCGGGCAGGCGGCTCGACCCCGCCGCCACCGTCGCGCGCGCCGCCGAGGCGCCGAACGCGATCCCGCCGAGCCACGCCGCGAAGCCGATCCCGAGCGCCAGCTCGTCGGCCTGCAGCGTGACCATCAGCTCGCGCAGGAGGTAGACCTGCGCCGCGAGCGCCAGCGCGCCGGCCGCCCCGAACAGGAGCAGCCAGCGCCAGCGCGCCGCTTCGCTCATCGCGCCTGGGCCGGCTTCGCGGAGTTCGTGGCCAGCTCCGCCGCGAGCGCCAGCGCGCGCTCGAGCTGCGGGTCGGCCCCCGCCGCGAACTCCAGCCGGTCCGGGACGGCGACGTCCGGCTCGACGCCGATCCCCTCGAGCCGCTCGCCGTCCACCAGCACGTCCGCCGCGGCGAGCAGCAGCACCGCGTCGTTCGACAGCACGAAGATCTTCCCGGCGAGGACCGCGCCGGCGGTGCGCTCGCCGACGACGACGCCGAGGCGATGCTTGCGCACGGCGTGCGCGACGATCTCCTTCCCGCTACGGGTACCGCCGTTGACCAGCAGCACGAGCGGTTTGCGCCAGTGGCGGAGGAACGTGGAGCGCTCGCCATCCCTCGCTATCGAGATCAGCTCCGGCGCCGCGCCGCAGAACAGGTCCACGAAGTCCGGGTTGCACCCGCCCCAGCCGTTGCGGAAATCCACGACCAGCGCCTGTGCCGCGGCGTGACGCTCGATCGCATCGGCCAGCGCCTCGCGCGGCTCGTCGCCGGCGCACGAGAAAATCGGGACGTAGGCGATGGTGCGCCCGCCGCGACTCGTCGTGGTCGTGCCCTGGATCTCCGCCGCGACCCACTCCTCCGACGGGTCGGTCCGCCGCGGGACGAGGGTCACCTGCCGCAGCGGTCCGTCGCGCTGGCGGCGGATCTCCAGCGTGACGTTCTCGCCCGCCCGGCCTTCGAACGCGCGCCCCGGCACGAACGGCGCGCCGCCGGCTTTGACCACGAGGTCGCCCCGCAAGAGCCCCGCCGCCTGCGCCGGGCCGCCGGCGAAGAGCTGGCGGACGAAGCACCCGCCCTCTCCGCAGGCGAAGTCGGCGCCGATCCCCTCGCGGTGCACGTGCTGGGTCTCCAGCGCGTGGCGGAAAATCGCGCGCAGCTCCGCGTTGCGCGGGTCGTCCAGCGGGTAGTAGTAGGTGTGCGACGCGCGCAGCTCGCCGAGAAGCCGGTTCGTCAGCGCCGCGAACTGCGCGTCCGACGAGGCATCCGCACCGTAGCCCGCGTGGCGCTCGGCCCAGGCCCCCGCGCGCGTGGCGTCGTAGAACTGCTCGCGCACGAACGCGACCACCTCGTCACCCAGCTCGGCGAACGACGCTGCGGCCACGATTGCCGCGCTGATCAGCACGCGCATCGCGCTGCAGTATATCGCCCGCACTTTCGCCCGCGCGGGCGCGTTTTCCGCCGCGCTGTACGATCGTGCAATGAGCCGCACGAGCTGGCCCGGGCCACCCGGGTGGTGGGACCGGGCCGCGCGGCTCGGTTGGTCGACCAAAGGCGTGCTGTACGTGCTCCTCGGCGCCTTCGCGCTGCGCGCCGCGCTGGGCTACGCGCGCGCCAAAGGCTCGACGGGGGCGATCCACGAGATCGGCCGCCAGCCGTTCGGCCGCACGCTCCTGTTCGTCATTGCCGCCGGGCTCGCCGCGTACGCGCTGTGGCGGCTGGCCGACGCCTTCCGCGCGCGCCGGGCGAGCGCCGCGAAACGGGTCCGCGCCTGGGCCGCCGACATCGGCAGCGGCGCGATCCACGCCGGCCTGACCGTGACGGCGATCAAGACCGCCCTCGGCGCACCGTCGGGCTCGGACCACTCCGAGCAGGCGCTCACCGGCCAGCTCCTCGCCCAGCCGCTCGGGCAGTTCCTCGTCGGCGCCTGCGGCCTGATCGTGCTCGGCGTCGCCGTATCGCAGTTCTGGCGCGCCGCCAGCGCGAGCTTCATGCGACAGTACGACACCGCGGCGATGCGCATCGAGGAACGGACCTGGGCGCGACGCATCGGCCGCCTCGGCCTCACCGCGCGCGGCGTCGTGTTCGCGCTGATCGGCGCGTTCCTGCTGATGGCCGCGTGGACGGCGAACCCGCGCGAGGCGGCCGGATTCGCATCCTCGCTCGACAGCATCGCCAACAACCCCTCCGGCCCGTGGCTCCTCGCGCTCGTCGCGCTCGGTCTCGTCGCCTACGGCCTGCACTGCTTCTGGGAAGCTCGCTACCGCCGCTTCGTCTGACCTGTCTGCGAACCGGGGCGACGCGCGGCCCCTCGAACCACGGCCGAGTGCGGGCCGGCTGCGCCGGCCCCCCGCGACGCGGTTCCCTCAGGGTTGCGCGCCCTCCGCGTCGGCCTCGGTCACGAGGCGATCCCGCTCGCCGGTGAGCGACCAGCCGGTCTTGAGCCCGAGCACGAACCAGCCGAGCGCGATCACGCCGACCGCGAAGATCGTGTCGCCGATCACGCGCAGCCAGCGCAGCAGGTCCATCAGCCCGGTGTGGGTGAACTCGGCCGAGCGCGCGTACCACATGCCCTGGGCCACGCTGGCCCACGTCTGCAGCAGGCCGCGCGGCAGGTCGGACAGCAGCACCATCAAGAGCAGCCCGCTGTTGATCGACCAGAACGCGAACGACAGCGCGCCCGTGCGCCACACCTGCCGCGTCGCCAGTCCCTTGAGGCAGAACAGCATCAGGCCGATCCCGAGCATGCCGTACACGCCGAACAGCGCGGTGTGCGCGTGGACCGCGGTCGTGTTCAGGCCCTGCATGTAGAACAGCGCCACCGGCGGGTTGATCATGAAGCCGAACAGCCCCGCGCCGACGAGGTTCCAGAACGCCACCGCGACGAAGCAGTAGATCGGCCACTTGTAGCTCGCGATCCACGGCCGGGCCCGTGACAGCGTCAGGTTGTCGTAGGCCTCGAAGCCGATCAGCACCAGCGGCACCACCTCCAGCGCGCTGAACACCGACCCCAGCGCCAGCACGCCGATCGGCGTGCCGGTGAAGTACAGGTGGTGGAACGTGCCGATGATCCCGCCGGAGAGGAAGATCACCGTCGAGAACAGCACCGCCGCGGTCGCGGTCACCGCCTTCAACAGCCCCATGCGCGTGAACAGGAAGGCGATCACGACCGTCGCGAAGACCTCGAAGAAGCCCTCGACCCACAGGTGCACGACCCACCAGCGCCAGTACTCGGCGACGGCGTAGTGCGTCTGCCGCCAGTACATCAACCCGGCGGAGTAGAACAGCGCGATCGCGGCGGCCGAGATGAAGAACAGGATGAGGAGCTGGCGGTCCGCGCCGCGCCCGCGCAGCGCCGGCCACAGCGCGCGGCCCATCAGGAACAGCCAGAGGAACAGCCCGACCAGCAGGAACAGTTGCCAGAACCGGCCGAGGTCCACGTACTCGTAACCCTGGTGGCCGAACCAGAAGCCGGTCGCGAGCCCCATCTTCTGCTGCGTCGAGTACCAGGTCCCGAACAGCGCGCCGACGACGATCACCAGGAGCGCGACGAACAGGAAGTTGACGCCCGCGCGCTGCGCCCGCGGCTCGTTGCCCGAAACCGCCGGCGCGACGAACAGCCCCGTCGCCAGCCACGCCGTCGCGATCCAGAAGATGCCCAGCTGCGTGTGCCACGTGCGCGTCACGGAGTAGGGGAACCATTCCGAGAGCGGGACCCCGTACAGTCCGGAGCCCTCGACGCCGTAGTGCGCCGTGAGCGCGCCCATGATCACCTGCACCACGATCAGCGCCGCCACGACCCAGAAGTACTTGAGCGTGGCGCGCATCGACGGCGTGGGCTGCAGGGCCAAGAGCGGATCCCACTCCGGCAGCTCGTGGCCCGGCGCCTCGCGGCGGCGCAGCACGGCGTAGTACCACGCCAGCGCGGCGATTCCCGCGAGCAGCAGGAACAGGCTGACCCCGGTCCAGAGCACCGTCGACGGCGTCGGGACGTTGCCGATCAACGGCTCCGGCGGCCAGTTCTGCGTGTAGCTGACCTTCTCGCCCGGGCGCACCGCGGCGCACGACCACGCGGCCCAGAAGAAGAAGGCGTTCAGCGCCTGCCGCCGCACGGGGTCGGGCAGCGGGAGCGGCGCGAGCGCGTAGGCGTCGCGCAGCCGTTCCTGGCTCGCATCGCCGCCGAACAGCGCGTCATAGTGCCGGCCGACTTCTTCGATCGCCGCGGCCCTGTCGCGCGAAACCAGCAGCACGCCCGTCGACGGCTTGTAGCGGTTGGCGCGCATCTCGCGCTCGAGACGCTCGCGCAGGGCCGCCTGGCGGATCGCCGGGAGTTGATTGAACGGCGCACCCTCCTCGCTCGTCGACCAGCGGTCGAGCAGCGCCATCGCCTCGCGGTGCAGCCAGTCGGCGGACCAGTCCGGCGCCAGGTACGAGCCGTGGCCCCAGACGCTGCCGACCTGCTGCCCGCCCATCGACTGCCACACGTTCTGGCCGTCGCGGATCTGGGCCGCCGTGAACAGCTCCCGCCCGTCCTCGCTGACCACGCGCGCGGGGATCGGCGGCGCCTGCTGGTAGATCTGCACGCCGAAATACAGGAGCACGGCGAACGAAATCGCGATGACGGCGGCGAGGGCGAACCACAACCTGCCGAAATGCGGATCCCGGTCGGGAGGAGAAGACATCTGTCTCGCGTCCACGCAAGGCAGCCCGCGCCGGGTGGCGAGCCCCAGTCCCGCCATCTTGCTGCACGATCGGCGGATGTCAATCGTGCGGGGCCGCCGCCGCGCGTCCGGCGGGCGCGCCTGCGACGGATTTGCCGCGCTCCCGCGCGGAACTTTCCCCGCGGGAGCCTGTCGAAACCGGCGAGACCCGCTCGCCGCCCGTCGCACGATGGAGCCGGGGAAGGGCGGGATGCAGAGCGCCCGGGTCAACCCGGGCCGGGAGGTTCGCCATGCGCCGCGCGTTTTCCCTGTTGGTCGCGATGTCGCTTCTCTCCGGTTGCGCGGGGCGCGCCCCCGCTCCGGAGCCGACGGCGCCGCCGGCCGAAACCCCGAACATGGTGCCGGAACTGAAAGAGGAAGCCGACGCTGCGAAGGCCCAGCCCGTCGCCCGCGGGGTCCTCGGCGGCGTCCTCGGCGGCGTCCTCGGTGCGCCCGCGCGCTCGGAGCTTTGCGCGCTGGCCTACGTCGGCGGCCCGCCGATGAACACCGAGAGCTACGGTCGCTTCGACGAGAACCCGTTCCAGGCCGTGACCCGGAACCCGCTCTCGACCTTCTCGATCGACGTCGACACCGCCTCCTACGCCAACGTCCGCCGCTTCCTCGCGCAGGGCCAGCTGCCGCCGAAGGACGCGGTGCGGATCGAGGAGCTGCTCAACTACTTCTCCTACGACGACCCGCCGCCCACCGATGGCACGCCGTTCTCGACGGGCGTCGAGCTGGCATCCTGTCCCTGGAACGAGCAGCACCGGCTCGTGCGCATCGGCCTCAAGGGGACGCCGGTCGCCTTCGCAGAGCGCCGCCCCGGCAACTACGTCTTCCTGCTCGACGTCTCGGGCTCGATGCAGCCGCCCAACAAGCTGCCGCTGGTCAAGTCCGCGATGCGGATGCTCGTCGGGCAGCTCTCGTCGCGCGACACCGTGGCGATCGTGGTCTACGCCGGCGCCGCCGGGCTGGTCCTGCCGCCGACCTCGGCCGGCAACCGCGACGAGATCACGGCCGCGATCGAGCGGCTGGATGCGGGCGGCTCGACGGCGGGCGGGGAGGGGATCGCGCTCGCCTACGCCATCGCGCAGCAGGGTTTCGTCGAGGGCGGCATCAACCGCGTGATCCTCGCCACCGACGGCGATTTCAACGTCGGCGTGACCAGCGAGGGCGAGCTGACGCGGCTGGTCGAGGAGCGGGCCCAGGCTGGCGTGTTCCTGACCGTGCTCGGCTTCGGGATGGGCAACTACAAGGACTCGATGCTGGAGCAGCTCGCGGACCGCGGGAACGGCAACTACGCCTACATCGACTCCGAGCTGGAGGCGCGCAAGGCGCTGGTCGAGCAGGCCGGCGGCACGCTCGTCACCGTCGCCAAGGACGTCAAGATCCAGGTCGAGTTCAACCCCGTCGCGGTCGAGCAGTACCGGCTGATCGGCTACGAGAACCGCCTGCTCGCGGCCGAGGACTTCAACGACGACACCAAGGACGCGGGCGAGATCGGCGCCGGCATCTCGGTCACCGCGCTGTACGAGATCGTCCCCGCCGCCAGCGGCGAGCCGGTGCGCGGCGTGGACCCGCTCAAGTACCAGAAGACCGTCGCGACCGGCGCTGGCGACGAGGAACTGCTCACGCTGAAGCTGCGCTACAAGGACCCGGACGGCAGCGAGAGCCGCCTCCTGACGCAGGTCGTGCGCGACGCCGGCACCTCGTGGGCCGGCTCCTCGGCGGACTTCAAGTTCTCGGCCGCGGTGGCCTGCTTCGGCATGCTGCTGCGCGACTCGCCGAACCGCGGGAGCTGCACGCTGGACATGGCGGCCGCGCTGGCCGCGGCCGGCCGCGGGCCGGACGCCGGCGGCTACCGCGAGGCGTTCGGCGAGCTGGTCGCCAGCGCCCGCGCGCTGCACGGACAGGTCGCACACGTATCACCGTAGCGGCCGGCGCGGCCGGCCCGGCACCAGCACGCATCACAGGACGCGACCGAGAACCGAAGGACGGGGACAGGTGAACCACCTGTCCCCGTTCTGTATGATCCGCAGACCCAGACCCGTCGCCGAGGACCCCGATGGCCGACCCCTCCGCACCCGCGAAGGCGTTTCCGACCCTCTTCTGGACCGCCAACCTGACCGAAGTGTTCGAGCGCGCCGCGTACTACTCGATGGCGAGCTTCGTCGTGATCTACCTCGGCCAGCTCGGCTTCGGCGACACGTGGCCCTCGATCTTCAACTCCAGCATCCTCTGGGGACTGATCTACTTCCTGCCGATCCTGTCCGGGACGATCGCCGACGACATCGGCTTCCGCCGCGGGCTGCTGCTCGCGTTCGTGCTGCTCGGGGCGGGCTACTTCATGATGGGCTACCCCGTCTGGCTCGGCGGGAGCACGCTGACGCAGACGATCGGCGACCAGGTCACGGCCTCGACCCGCGACATCGTGCTGGTCGTGGCCGCGATCCTCCTGATCGGGATCGGCGGTTCGTTCGTCAAGCCCTGCATCTCGGGCACGGTGCAGAAGACCTCCGGCACCCGCGCCACGCTCGGGTTCGCGATCTTCTACATGGTGATCAACATCGGCTCGCTGTTCGGCCGCGGCACCGCGTTCGTCGTGCGCTCCGGCTCCAGCGTGTCGACGGTCCTGATGGTCGTCGCGGTCTGCACGATCGCCGCGGCGGGGCTGATCCTGCTCGTGCGCTGGGCCACGCAGGCCCACCGCGAGAAGCACAGCGTGTGGCCGCCGGTCCTCGGCTACACGTTGATCGTCGTCGCCGCCGGCGTCGCCATCGCGTGGATCTTTTCCGCCACCGCCTCCGAGCGCGGCGCGACCGACCCGCGACAGCTGTCGTACATCTTCGCCGTGGCCGCCGCGGCGGCGGTCGTCGCCTTCTTCGTCGTGCTGCTGTTCTACCGCGAGCCCGCCCGGGACGCCGACAAGGAAAAGCGCCGGCGCTCGCTGCTCGAGATCCTGATGGGCATGCTCCTGGTCCTCGGCAGCCTGCGCTTCGCGCTGTTCCTGCTCGTGATGTCGGGGTTCTTCTTCATCTACAACCAGGTCTACAACGTGTTGCCGCTGTACACGAAGAAGGTGGTCGAGACGAACCCGGCGATGGACCTCTACACCGCCGCCAACCCGTTCGTGATCGTCTGCTTCCAGCTCTTGATCACGCGCGCCTTCGGCAAGATGAAGCCGATCCGCTCGATGGTCTTCGGCACGCTGATCATCGGGGCGGCGATGCTGATCAACCTGGCCCCGGTCTACATGGCCGGCGGCGTGCGCGCGATCGCGCTGAACTGGCTGCCGATCGCCTCGATCTTCATCATCCTCACCGTGGCGCTGATCGCGCTCGGCGAGCTGTTCACCTCCGCGCGGATGTACGAGTACATCGGCGCGTTGGCGCCGAAGGGGCAGGAGGGGCTGTTCCTCGGCTACGCCAACCTGCCGCTCGCGCTCGGCGCGATGCTCGGGGGCCCGGTCGGCGCGATCATCTTCAACGACGTCATGGCCAAGGGCGCCGCGCGGCGCGAGGACGGGCTGCTGGAGCTGGCCCCGGGCTGGAACGCGCTCGGCTGGCTGATCCTGATGGCGATCGGCTTGATCTCCGCCGCGGCGCTGTGGCAGTTCAACCGCTGGGTCTCCCGCCCGCACACCGGCGCGCGCGAGGCCGAGACCGGCGCGCGCGCGCCGGCGACGGTCGCATCGATCGCCTGGCCCACGGTCGGGCTCGGCGTGCTGTCGCTGGTCACGGCCGCCTACGCGCTGTTCAAGGGACCGCTCGGCGCGAGCGTCATCGCGACGGCCCTCGTGCAGGTCGGGTTCTGCGCCCTGCTCGCCGCGGTCGGGTTGAAGCTCCTGGCCGGGCGCGGCTGGGCCCGCGGCCTGTTCATCGTCGCATTGCCGACGTTGTGGGGCCTGTTCGCGCGCTCGTTCGTGCTGTCGTGGGTCCTCTGGGCCTGCGCGGCGGTGTGGATCGTGGGCATGCTGATGCTCACGCGCCGCTCCGCCATCGCCTACCTCGGCGACGACTGACGAGTCGACGACCCGATGCGGGCCGCGGCGCCTGCTCGCTACGGGCAGCCGGCGGGGTCGTGGTTGGTGCGCTCGTTCCCCGCGCTGTCGTGGCCCCAGTTCGCGGTGCAACCGGGCACGTTCCCGCGAACGAGGTAGAAGAAGCTCTCGCCGCCGGGCGGCACCTCGGCGTCCTCCAGCGACAGCGCGTCGATGTCGTCGGCGAGACACGGCCCGTACTGGCCCGGTCCCAGCGCCGAGACCAGGCCGCGTCCCACGTCGTACGTCTCCGCCCCGGGGACCGCCAGCCACGCGATCGTGCTCGGGTCGGTCCCGGCGACGCGCACCGCGGCCGGCGGCACGCGCGGCGCCGGATCGAACATGACGCCGTCGATCCACAGCGTGTACCCGTAGCCCCAGGTATCGGCGAACAGCTCGAGGTGGTGGATCTCCGACAGCGAAACCGACCCGTGCTCGCTGCGGTCCCAGGCGAAGTTGCCGGCGAGCGGGACCTCGATCTCGAACCACTGCCCGTACGCCTGTCCCATCAGGTCGCCGAGCGCGCCGTTGTAGCGCAGGTCGATGTAGCCGTCCGGCCCGATCAGCCGCACGCCGGGGCTGTCCTGGAACCCCTGGTCGTTGGCGTGGAAGAGCCGGAACCGCAGGACGTCCGAGTGTGTCAGGTCCCAGTTCGCGAGGTGGCCCTCCGGGTAGCGGATCCAGTTCTCGAACCCTCCCGTCGCGTTTACCTGGATCGAGGCCTCGCCAACGTCCTTGATCGTGCCGTTGTCCGAGATCGTGAACCCGGCCCCGCCGCCGCCCCACGCCGACCACTCCGACGCGTTCCGCTCGGCCATGTCGTCCGGCGTGCAGACCTCGACCGGCCCGCCCAGCGCCGTGGACCGGTCGAACGTCGCGCTGACGGTCGCACCAGCCCAGTAGGCGAGGTTGACCTCCGTCACGTCGAGCCACGCGAAATCGGCGTACCCGTCCTTCTCGATCTTCAGCAGCAGCAGGCCGTTTCGCGCCTCGCGGTCGAGGTAACCGAAGGGGTTGTCGTGCAGCGCCGCGCCGATGAACGTTTGCGGCAGGCGCGTCGGGTCGAGACTCACGCCCGGCAGCTCGAACACACCATCCACGCCGGTGACGCCCCGCGCCTTGACCACGTCGCGGGTCAACTGCTTTCCACCCCACTCCCGCGTCTGGTACACCGTGACCTCGGCGCCGGGCAGCGGGAGCCCGTCGTGGTCCAGCACCCGCACCTGCACCTGCAGCGGCATGTCGTACATGTACTCGCCGCGGTATCCCGGGACGATGTCCAGCCAGCCCTGCATGCCGAGCGCCGAGTGCGCCGCGAAGTACGGCTCCCACGGCGACGCGTTCATGACACCGATCGGGCCGGTGAAGCCGGTGAACGAGACCTGGTTGCTCTCGGGCGTGATGTTGAGCGCGTCCGATGGCGCGAGGCCGATCAGCCTTCCCCACCAGTTGATCAGCTGGTAGTCGACATCGTCGGCGTCACTGTATCCCGCCGAGCCGCGCAGCGGGAAGTGCGAGCCGGCGCGCCAGCGGTCCGGCCACGAGACGTGCAGCAGGGGATCGACCGCCGGATCCGGGTCGGGGTCGTCGAGCACCTGGATCACGCCGAAGTGGACCCGCCGCTGGCTGCCCTGCTCGGCGAACATCGCCGACATGCGTTGCGCGGCGTGGTTCAGGTGGTCGACGGCGTCATCCGTCACCGCCCCCGGCCAGTTCGGCGTGTCCTCGCGGAACTCCTCGATCGTCGAGGCGTCGATCGCGGTCAGCATCGAAATCGACTTGCTGTCGATCGCCAGGTAGTCGTTCCCGACCCTCGCGTCGTCCGCCTCGACCAGGAACTCGATCGAGTGCAGGCCACCGTCCCACGTCTGGACCAGGTCAAAGGTCATCGTCTGGCCGGGGTCGAGGTCCATCGACACGGAGTCCCACGACGGGACGCCGTCGATCGTCCAGGCGACGGGGAACACCCCGGACCAGGCGTTCGTACCGCGGTTGCGGATCGTCGCCGTGTAGGTGACCTCGTCGCCGTCGTTCGGCCAGCGCTGCGTGAACTCGTCCTGGCCGCTGCCGAGGCCGGTCGCGCGTTCGTACCAGTACGGCCCGAACCCCGACGGCTCCACGATCGACTCCCAGCTCGTCGTGACGTCGTAGTTCGGGTACAACGGCGTGCGCTCGATGCTGACGACCTGCACGTCGGTTTCGTCGAACGGCGTGCGCGGGCCGTGGCTGGAGACCCCGCGGTACTCCGACCCGTCGATCGAGACGCAGGTGATGGCGTAGTAGTAGGGCGTGCCGTTCTGCGCCGTGCCGTCGAGGTACTCGCCCACGGTCGGGTCGGCGACGGTCCCGACCGGGACCAGCCCCTCGACGCTCGTGAACGGGTACTCCTCGCGGTAGATCGCGTAGTGGTCCAGGTCCGGGCTCGTCACCGGCTGCCACTTCACCAGCACCGCGGCGTTCCTGCTGAACGCGCGTTGCCAGGCCGGCGGCCACAAGCGCGGGACCGCGCCCTCTCTCAGGTCGAACGCGGTGTAGACGTTGCTGACCTGGTTCCTGATCGTGTCGCCGTCGCCGTTGCCCGCCGTCCAGCGGGTCCGCAGCGCGAGGTACATGATCCCGTCCGACGCGATGGTCGCGCTCCCGCGGGCGTACGCTTCGCCACCCTCGGAAACCTCCAGCGTGTCCATCAGCACCGCCGCGGTCCCGACGTCGCGCAGCGCGTAGAACGTGCGGCCGCCGTTGTTGCCGACCACGATCACGCCGTCCTGCGTCACGATCGGCGAGGCGAGGTTCCCGTCCCAGCCGATGCTGTGCGTCGCGTAGGTCCACTTGACCGAGCCGTCGGCAGTGTTGATCGCGTACAGCAACCCTTCGCCGTATTCCGAGGCGGTCTGGAAGTAGTACGTGCTGCCGTCCCACGACAGGCAGCCGCTCGACCCGGACCAGTGCGCCGCGTTCTCGCCGGGCACCCAGGAGTAGACCTCCTTCGCGGTCTCGTCCCACAGCGGCTGGCCGTACTGGTCGAGACCGACGACCCACGTGCTGTTGAACCCCGCGCCGACGTAGATGTTCCCCGTCTCGGGATCGATCGTCGCCGCGGCATCGGTCGGCGGCGTGTCCACCGTCCACAGCTCGTCGCCCGTCTCGCCGTCGAACCCCTTGATGCCGGCGCTGTCGCGCGCGGTCGCCACCACCAGGTACGAACCTTCCTCGTAGACCGACACGTCGCTCAGCCCCATCTCCAGGTGCGTGGCGGCGCCCCAGACCTCGATGAGCTCGGTCTCCGCGTCCCACGCCGCGTAGGGCCGGCTGATCCAGTCGTGCATGAAGATCCGCCCGTCGTCCGTGACGACCGGTGACACCATGCCGAGGTGTTCGGGGTTCGGGTTCGACCCGTTGTGCCAGTACGCCGCGGGACCGTCCGTGGTCGGGAACGCCATCAGCGGGTGGCCGTCCGTGGCGTCGTTGGACACGTAGACCACGTCGCCCATCCCGGAGAACGCGGGCGTGCGATCCGCGATCGACTCGCCGCCGTCCGGCAGCCCGGACCAGAACGCGGCCCCGGTGTGGCGGTCCAGCCCCATGACACCCTTGGGCCAGTGGTACGTTCCGAGCACGATGTCGGCGCCGCCGGGGCCGCTGCCGTCGTAGAACACCATCTGGCTCGCACCGAAGAAACCCTCGTCCGGAGCGTTCGGCGACGGCTTCTGCCACAGCACCACGTCGAAGAAGCTGGCCGGGTCACGGCTGACGGGGAACACGAAGTCGGCGCGGCCGGTGTGCTGCGGATCGCGCTGCCGCATCCGCCACTGGTCCCCGGTTCCCGACGCCTGGGCCAGCACCAACGCCCCGAAGACCGCAATGCTCAGCGCGACGGACCATCTCCCCTGGTTCATGACGCCCCCTGGGCCCTCGCACAGCCCGCGCGGCCCAAGGCCGGAATCGCAACGCGTGTGCCAAGGTCACGCGCACGGCAGCGAAATGCGGCGAACGATCCCGGCCCTCGAGATGCACATCGCGGTGCATCCCGTGTGCACGGCGCCGTACTCTGTGGGCTGCGTCCTGACCGGAGACAGCGATGCATTCAAGGGTACTCGGGCTCGCGCTGATCCTCTTTGTTGTCGTCGGACCCGCGAGCGCGGGGGCCGCCGGCCAGGCCGGCGACCGCGTGACCGTCAAGTTCGCCGACGGCACGGGGGTGCGGCTGCGGGAGGGCCGCCTCGTCTCGATCGCGGGCCGCGACCTCGCACCGCTCGAGCACCTGCTCGCCCGCTTCGCGGCGGAGCCGTCGCGACTGTCCGACCTGCCGGAAGCGCGGCTCGACGACCTGCGCCGGGCCGCGGAGACGGGCGCCGGCAAGCACCTGCCGGACATGAACCTCTACTTCGAACTGGCCGTGCCCGCCGGGCACGACGCGCAGCTTGCCGAGGCGTTGGAAGCGCTCGACCTCGTCGAGGTCGCGTATCCCTCGCCCGCGCCGGCGCCGCCGCCGGGCGACATCCCACCCGAGACGCCCGACTTCCGCTGGCGCCAGGGCTACCCCTTGGTCGCTCCCGGCGGGATCGACGCGCCGTACGCGTGGAACCTGCCCGGCGGCCGCGGCGAGGGCGTGTTCGTCATCGACATCGAGTACGACTGGTACGACACGCACGAGGACCTGGAGGCCGCGCTCGGCCAGAAGCTGGTGTACGTGCCCGCGGGGTACTACCCGGAACACGGGACCGCGGTGCTCGGCGAGTTGATCGCGCGCGACGACCGCTGGGGCGTGACGGGGCTGGTCCCGGCGGCCCGGGTCGGCATGATCACGCAGTACCCGGTCAACAACACCAACAGCGTCGCGCGCGCGATCCTCGCCGCGACGGACCTGCAGGGCCCCGGCGACGTGATGCTGCTGGAAGCGCAGACCAGCGGTCCGAACGGCCAGTACTGCCCGGTGGAGTGGAACCAGGCCGAGTTCGACGCGATCTCGCTCGCCACGGGGAAGGGCATCGTCGTCGTCGAGGCGGCCGGCAACGGCAGCCAGAACCTCGACTCGCCGATCTTCCTCGACCGCTTCAACCGCGGCGTGCGCGACTCGGGCGCGATCATCGTCGGCGCCGGGGCCACGCCGTCCAGCGCGCAACCCGACCGCTCGCGGCTGAGCTTCTCGTGCTACGGCTCGCGCGTGGACGTGCAGGGCTGGGGCGAGTTGGTCGCGACCACCGGCTACGGCGGCCTGTTCGCCGGCGACGCCGAGCACCGGCAGGACTACACCAGCACGTTCAACGGCACGTCGTCGGCCTCGCCGGTGGTGACCGGCGCCGCCGTCGCGCTGCAGGGGTTCGTCGTCGGCCGCGGCGATCCGCCGCTGCCACCGACCGAGGTCCGCCGCATCCTCGTCCAGACCGGGACGCCGCAGCAGGCCGGGCCGTACACCGGCAAGATCGGCCCGCGCCCGAACCTGCGCGCCGCGATCCGCTCGCTGTCCGGCCTCGTCTACGACAGTCACGCGCTGGCCGATCCGGCCCCGGGCGGCAACGGCGACGGCGTGCTCGACCCGGGCGAGACAACGCTCCTGCGGGTGTGCCTGCACAACGGCCACGACGTGCCGGCCGCGGATGTCGCGGCGCGGCTCGTCAACCCGCACCCGTCCTGGCTGAAGGTCATCGCCGACACCGCGGCGGTCGGCAATCTCGCGCCGGGCGAGACCGCCTGCGCCGCGAGCGATTTCCGCGTCGTGGTCCAGCCCGACGCTCCCTGCGGGCAGGCGTTCCGCTTCGGCCTCGCGCTCTCCAGCTCGCTCGGCCCCGAGTCCAGCGCCGTGCGGCTGACCGTCGGGCGGGACGGCACGTGCACGCCGCTCTCGTGCCCGGACCCGCTGCCGGGCGAGGTCGCGCCCGCGCTGACGCTGTCCCCGCAAGCAGCCGCGGACCTGCGCCTCGCGTGGCCCGCCGCGAGCGGCGCCAGCGGCTACCGCGTCTGGCGCGCCACCCGGGCCGACTTCGCCGACGAGCGCTTCGCGGGGTCACCCGCTCCCGGCGAGACGACGCTCGTCCTGCCGAACGAGCGCACCACGACCGACACCCTCGTCTTCTACGAGGTCCGCGCCATCAACACCTGCAACTGGGAAGGCCCGTAGGATCTTCAAAGGCCGCTTCTATCAGGAAGCGTGCATCTTGCTGGCGGACCGCTCGATTTGGTAACTGAAGCGGGGGGTAGGCGGCCAGCAGGAAGGGTGGTCGTCGCTCGCGGCTGCGGCTGGCCGCCGTAGGGGCCGCCGCAGGCGGCCCGGCACGCGGGCTCGTTCGATGCTGTGAGCGAATACCGTGCGGCGCCTGTGCCTCGTTCCGTCGTTCTGGCCGGGCCGCCTGTCGGCGGCCCCTACAAGTACCGGGACATGGCTCGGGCGAAGTCTTCGAAATCACCGAGCTCGTTGACGATCGCGTCGTAGGCCCGTCCGTGATCGACCGTCAGGTAGAAGTGGACAAGGACATTCCGGAATCCCATCCACAGTTTCATCCGTTCCGCGAGTTCCTGCGGGATCGCCGCCGCCTCGGCAAGCACCGCCATCGCGTCCTTGTAGTTCGAAGGCTGGCGCAGACCGAGGTCGGAGATGATGTGGTGGGCGAGATCGACAACACACTCGCAGGCGAGGTGCAGGAGTCGTTCCGCGAGATGGTGCAACGCCGGTTCGCGAACGAACTCTTCGCGGGTCCGCGAGCGAAAAGAGCGGAGTTCAGCGAGGTAGCTTTCCAGTGCGTCGAGCCGACTCGAGAGCGCGTCCCGATCGACCATCTCGCCCCTCCTGCAGCCGGCGTCGCTGCGCCTCCCGCATCATGTTCCTGTAGTGCTCGCGATCCCCATGCTCGCGCATCGTGCGCACGCGCCATTCGCGCCACGCCGCGTCGTTCCCGGCGACGAGGCGCCCGGTCGAGAAGATCCCGTGGCGCAGGAGCTCCGGCGCCTCGTCCAGCAGAACGACGTCGATGCGGCCGCCGGGAGCCAGGTCGGCGAGAGCCGCCGCCAGCCCCGATTGCAGGCGCCGCCGGTCGTTCGGGTCCGCCGAGGTCGGCAGCACGGCGATGTCGAGATCGCTGTCCTCGCGCGCGGTCCCGAGGGCACGCGAGCCGAACACGGCGAGCAGATCGAACCCGCCCAAGCCCGCGACAGCGCCCCGGATGGCGTCATCGATGTTCACGCCCACAGGATACCGCGAGGCCGGCGGCGGCGGCGGGCGGCCGTCACGCGAGGCCGAGTTCGTCGCGCAGGCGCGCGTAGCCCGAGCGGCTGACCGGCAGGCGCGTGCCGTCGGTCAGCACGGCGGTGCGGGAGTCCTTCGCGCCGGGTTCGATGCGCGCCAGCCGCTCGACGTTCAGCAGCACCGAGCGGTGGATGCGCACGAAGCGCTGCGGGTCGAGCGCCCGCTCCAGCTCGCCCAGCGTCTGCTGCTTGAGGTAGGACTTCCCGCCGGCGCGCAGCGACACGTAGTCGTCCTCGGCGGTGACGTAGTCCAGCCGCTCGACCGGGATCACGTGGACCTGGGCCCGGTCGCGCACGACGATCCGCTCCAGGAATCGCCCCTCCGGCCGCGCCGCGGCCGCCAGCTCCCGCGCGGGCGGCGCGTCGCCGCGCGCGGCGTGCTCGCGCGCGCGCTCCAGCGCATCGCCGAGGCGCTCCGGCGAACACGGCTTCAACAGGTAGTCCACCGCGTGCACCTCGAAGGCCCGCAGCGCGTACTGGTCGTACGCCGTGACGAAGATCACCACCGGCTTGTGCGTGACCAGCTCCAGCACCTCGAACCCGTCGAGCTTGGGCATCTGCACGTCGAGCAGCACGAGGTCCGGGCGCAGCTCGTCGATCAGCTTGACCGCCTCGAAGCCGTTCGCCGCCTCGCCGACGAGCGCGACCGCCCGTTGCCCGCGCAACAGCTCGCGCAGCGCCGCGCGCGCGAGCGGCTCGTCGTCCACGATCAGCGCGCGCAGCGCGCCGCCCGGATCAGCGCCCATCGCCACCCTCCAGCGCCGGCAGGCGCAGCGCCGCGCGGTACGTCGTCTCGCCGGCCGTCACGTCCAGCCGCCCCTCCGCGCCGTACAGCGCCGCCAGCCGCGAGCGGACGTTGTCCAGCCCCAGCCCGCGCCGCCCCGGCGCGCCCGCGGCCGCGTCGCGCGGGTTCGTGATCGCGATCTGCAGCCGCCCGTCGCCGCGCGCGGCCTCGATGCGCACGGTGCCGCCTTCGAGCAGTTCGCCGATCCCGTGCCGGACCGCGTTCTCCAAGAGCGGCTGCAGGATCAGCGGCGGCACCAGGCAGCCCAGCGCCGCCGGCGCGATGTCGCGCTCGACCACCAGCCGCTCGCCGAAGCGCACGCGTTCGAGCCCGAGGAACGCGTCGGCCAGCGCCAGCTCGTCCGAGAGCGGGATCACCTCGCGCCGGCCCAGCTCCAGCGTCCGGCGCAGGAACTCCGCGAGCAAGACGCACATCCGCCGGGCCTCGGGCGGATCCTCGGCCACCAAGGCGCTGATCGAGTTGAGGCTGTTGAACAGGAAGTGCGGGTCGAGCTGCGCCCGCAACGCCCGCAGCTCCGCGTCGCGCGCCGCGAGGCTCGCCTCCAGCGCGCTGCGCTCGGCCGCGCGCGCCGACTGGAACGCGATCACGAGGTAGTGCACCGCCGCCGACAGCAGGAACAGGAGCACGCCCGCCGTCGCCAGCGCCGGGGCGGCGAGCGCGAACTGCCGCGGCGCCGCGAGCAGGCCCGGGGCGCCGGCCCGCCCGGCCAGCGCGAGCAGGCGGGCCCAGAACCAGCCGAAGCCGATCCACGCGCCGCTCGTCACCAGGGCGGCGAAGACCTGCGTCGCGACGACCGCCAACAGGCGCCCGCGGCCCAGCGGCTGCGAGCGGCAGGGGAACCACGCCGTCAGGCTCAGCATCCCGAAGGCGAGCGCCAGCGGCAGCGCCAGCGCCAGCGCCGACCAGGTGGACGCGCCGGCGACGACCGCGACCAGCGCCGCGAGCAGCCCGCCGGCGGGAATCCACGCCGCGAGGTACGGGACCAGCCGCCCGCGCTCCTCGAGGATCGGGTGCACGGCGCGTCAGTCCTCCTTCGACCGCCGGTTTCTCACTTCCACGCCCCCCATGATCGCCCAACCGCGGAGCTCGAGGACCTTGGCCGGCCCCTCCCCGGGCAGCGGGTGCAGGGTCTTGTCCTCGAAGGCCCCCATGATCGGCTGCACGCGGCTGTCGATCGTCCAGCCCACCGGGACCACCAGCTCGACCCCGCCCCACAGTGCGAACACGTCGACCACCGCCCGGTCGCCGGCGATCTCGGCGCCGCGCAGATCGATCTCCACGCCGCCCATGATCGCCGTCGCGTCGGCGCGGCGGAAGTCCGTCGACGAGACCCGGCGCTCGACGCCCGACATCATCGCGAACGCCGAGGTCTCCGAGACCGTGCTGAGTTCCGGCGCCGGGCCGCGCGGGCCGGAGAACGCCCGGTGCAGGATCGACAACCCCAAGAGCACCAGCGCCACCGGCCACAACTGCCAGAGGGACACGTGCACGCGGCCGAGGTTCCACAGCAGCAGCCACCCGCCGCCGAGGATGAACAACAGGCCGGGGACGAGGGCCGAGAGCGCGAAGCTGCTGACGATGCGCGCCACGCCGAAGGCGATCAGGATCACCGGCCAGTAGCGCAGGACCTGCTCCGACTCGATGACGTCGAAGTTGTCGAGCGTCAGCACCAGCCCCAGCACCGCGAGCCCGAGGCCCAGGATCAGTTGCGGGGTCACCCTGCGAATCGCTCCCGAGTTCATGACCGCACCTCCTCTTTCGCCACGCCGCAGCAGCGGCAATCGTACCGGCCGCGCGCGATGCGCAGGCCGATCAGGACCAGCACCAGCGGCCAAAGCTGCCAGGCCGAGCCCGGGGCATACCCGAGGTTCGACAGCAAGAGCCAGCCGCCGGCCAGCGCCAGGAGCGCTCCCGAGACGGCGAAGTGCGAGTCCCAGCAGGCCCAGATCCGCGCCACGCCGTAGGCGACGAGGATCACGGGCCACCACGTCGCCAGGATCGCGCCGGCCGGCGCCAGCTCGAAGTTGTGCAGGAGCAGCAACGCGCCCGCGCCGACCAGCCCGGCCCCGAGGACCAGGTGCGGCACCGTGCGCCGTCTCTCCATCGCATCCATCACGGCCTCCTTTTCGGGCGCACGTTACGGCGGCGGGCAAGCCCCCGCGCCCGCTTTTCGGCCGATCGCGGCGCCGCACCGGCGAACGGCGTCCCACCGCCGGTGAACCCGCCCGTCGCCCGTCCGTCGCCCGCGAGCTCATGGTCGCGGCCGAAGTCGACCGCGAGCTGGGTCGCGAGGCGTTCACGTACCGCACGAGTGCAGGTGTATCGCCTCTGGGACCAGACGAATACCCGCAAGTCGCTCCGGCAACTCCTCGCGCTCCTGAACGTGCTCGACGTGGACGTCGAGTTCGTCCTCCGCCGCCGCTCCGCGGAGCAGCGCATCGCTTCACGGACGGCCGCCGCAGGCGGCCCGCAATCAGCCTGTCAGCGATTCGGCGCCGCCCGGCGGCGGGACTACAATCCGCCCGCCGCCGATGGCCGACGACCCCAGGCACCCGCGCGCGACGAGCGCCGACGACGCGACCCGCACCTCGTGGGAACGCGGCCGGGCGGAACCGGCCCCGGAGCCGCTGTTCCCTCCCGGCCTCGAGCTCGGCCCGCGCTACACCATCACGCGCCTGATCGCCCGCGGCGGGATGGGCGAGGTCTACGAGGCGTTCGACCGCGAGCTGCACGAGCGGGTCGCGCTCAAGACGATCCGGCCCGAGCTGGCCGGCTCCGCGGCCACCGCCGAGCGCTTCCGGCGCGAGATCCAGCTCGCGCGCAAGGTCACGCATCCCAACGTCTGCCGGCTGCACGACCTCGGCACGGCCGAGGGGCCGCGCGGGGCGGTCACGTTCCTGACGATGGAACTGCTCGAGGGCGAGAGCCTCGCCGAGCGCCTGCGCCGCGAGGGCGCGATGGACGCCGCGACCGCGCTGCCGATCGCGCGCCAGATCGCCGCCGGCCTCGACGCGGCGCACCGCGCCGGCGTGATCCACCGGGACTTCAAGAGCGGCAACGTCCTGCTCGTCGCCGACGGTCCGGGCCTGCGCGCGGTGGTCACCGACTTCGGCCTGTCGCGGCGCGTCGACACCGGCGAGGACGCCGGGCTGACCCAGCTCGGCGGTGCGCTGGTCGGCACGCCGGCCTACATGGCCCCCGAGCAGATCGAGGGCCTCGAGCTGACGCCCGCGGCCGACATCTACGCGCTCGGGATCGTCCTGTACGAGATGCGCACCGGCCGGCTGCCGTTCTCCGGCGCGACGCCGATGTCCGTGGCCCTGCAGCGGCTGAAGATCGAGCCCCCCACGCCCCGCGCGCTCAACGCGACGATCGAGCCGGAGTGGGAGCACGCGATCCTGCGCTGCCTCGCGCGCGAGCCGGCCGAGCGCTTCGCCGGCGCCGACGAGGTCGTCGCCGCGCTGGAAGGCGAGTTGCCGCCGCGCGGCGCGTTGCGCGCCCGGGCGCGCGCCCCGCGCCGGACCGGGCCGGCCGTGGCGCTGGTCATCGCGCTCACCGCGCTGGCGGTCCTGGCCAGCATCTTCTTCTGGCGCTCGCGCGAGCCGACCACGCCCGCGACGGCCGCGCGACCGGCGGCGACGCGCCGGCCGGTCGTCGCGGTGCTCGGCTTCAAGAACTCGACCGCGCGCGCGGCGGACGACTGGCTCGCGACGGCGCTGGCCGAGATGGTGACGACCGAACTCGCCGCGGGCGAGCGCGTGCGCACCGTCCCGGGCGAGGTCGTCGCCCGCGCGCGCCAGGGACTGGGCCTGCTCCCCGCCGACAGCCTCGCCGCCGACACGCTCGAGCGCCTGCGGGGCCAGCTCGCCGCCGACTACGTGGTCGTCGGCGCCTACACCGCGCTCGGCGAGGGCAGCGCGCGGCAGGTCCGCTTCGACCTGCGCCTGCAGGACGCCGCCAGCGGCGAGGTCCTCGCGGCCGTCGCCGAGACCGGCGCCGAGAGCGCGCTGTTCGACCTCGTCGGCCGCGCCGGGGGCAAGCTGCGCGCCGGGATGGGTCTCGGCAGCGAGGCGTCCGCCGGTCCCGCGGCCTCGCGCGCGGTGCTGCCGGCCGACCCCGCCGCGGCGCGCCTCTACGCCGAGGGGCTCGAGCGCACGCGCGCCGGCGACCTGCTCGGCGCGCGCGAGCGGCTCGAGGGCGCGGCGCGGATCGAGCCCGGCTTCCCGCTCGTGCACGCGGCGCTGGCGGAGGTCTGGTCCGCGCTGGGCTACGACCAGCGCGCCCGCGACACCGCCGCCCGCGCCGCCTCGCTCGCCGCCAACCTGCCGCGCGAGGCGCGGCTGTGGATCGAGGCGCGCCAGGCCGAGTCCGCGCGCGAGTTCGGCCGCGCCAGCGAGGCCTACGGCGCGCTGTTCGGCTTCTACCCCGACAACCTCGACTACGGCCTGCGCCTCGCGCGGGCCCAGGTCAACGGCGGCCGAGTGAACGACGCCTTGCGCACGGTCGAGTCCCTGCGCGTGATCGCACCGGCCGCCGGCGACCCGCGCATCGAGCTGATGGAGGCGATCGCGGCCGGCAAGATGGCCGACTACCGCCGCGCGGCCGACGGCGCGCAGCGCGCCGCGGCGCAGGCCGACGGCGACGGTGCGCGGCTCATCGCGGCCGACGCGCGCGGCCAGCAGGGCTGGGCCCTGCAGCGGCTCGGCGAGCCGGAGCGCGCGCTGGAGCTGTTCGCCGAGGCGCGGCGGACCTACGCCGAACTCGGCCAGAAGACCGGGGCGGCGCGGATGACCATGCTGCGCGGGCAGACGCTGGCGAACAAAGGCGACCGCGACGGCGCGCGCCTCAGCTTCGAGGAGGCGCTCGCCACCTTCCGCGAGATCGGCGACCAGCGCAGCATCGGCACGGTCCTCAACGACCTCGGCAACCTGCTCTACGACCAGGGCGATCTTGCCGGCGCGCGCCGCTACTACGAGCAGGCCGCGGCGACGAACCGCGAGACCGGCAACACCACCGGGCTCGCCGGGGCGCTGGGCAACATCGCCAACATCCTCGACAACACCGGCGACCTCGAGGGCGCGCGGCGCCTGCACGAGGAGGCGATCGGACTGTTCCGCGCGGCCGGCGACCAGGGCGGGGTGGCGCGCTCGGTGTTCAACCTCGGCCTCGTGCTGGCCGAGCAGGGCCGGCTCGGCGAGGCGCGCCAGCGCTACGAGGAAGCGCTGGCGATGCACCGCACGTCGGGCTACAGGCGCGGGGTCGGCTTCACCACGGCGTCCTTGGGCGACATCGCGCTGGCGCAGGACGAACTGCCGCAGGCGCGCCGGCACTACGAGGAGTCGCTCGCCGTGCGCGACGAACTGGGCGAGAAGCTCAACGTCGAGGTCACGCGGCTCCTGCTGGCGACGCTGGCGCTGGAGGAGGGGCAGCCCCGGCAGGCGCTGGAGCTGGCCCGCGCGGCCGGCGCGGTCTTCGCGCACGAGGAGCAGGCCGACCTGGAGAGCAGCGCGCTGGTCGCGCAGGCCCGCGCGCTGCTCGCGCAGCGCGAGCCGCGCGAGGCGCTCGCCGCGGCCAAGCGCGCCGTCGAGCTGGCCGCGAGCACCCAGAACCAGAGCCCCGAGCTCGACGCGGCGATCGCCCTCGCGCGCGCGCAATCGGCGAACGGCGACGAGAATGCCGCGCGCCGCGGCCTCGCGACCGCGCTGGCGCAGGCGACGCGCTACGGACTCGTCCCGCAGCAGCTCGAGGCGCGCCTCGCGCAGGCCGAACTCGACCCCCGCGCCGCCGGCGCGCTCGCCGACGACGCGCGCGCGGCCGGGTTCCTGCTCCTCGCGCGCAAGGCCGCCGCGCTGAACGAACCGCGCTAGTGTCCCGGTTCCGTCATGGGTTTACAACAAAGGCTGTCGATGCGCCCGCAGGGCAAGGCGCGAGGACGCCGCTGTACTGGCCCGTACTGCAAGGACGAGCAACGCAGCCATGCGGGATGCAGCGGCGGCCGACTGTAAAGCCATGACGGATTCGGGACACTAGCAGCCTGTCCGGGAAAATCGCCGCGACTACCGCGACAGGTGCAGGACCTGTTCCGCGTCGGCCGGCGGCGCCGTGCCGGCGGGCGGCGCCGCGGCGCCGCGCGGCAGCACCAGCGTGAACACCGCGCCCTGGCCCGGCCGCGAGTCGACCTCGATCGCGCCGCCGTGCTGCTCGGCGAACTCGCGCGCGATCGACAGGCCGAGGCCCGTGCCCTCGCGGCGCGCGCCGCCGGCGCCATGGTTGAAGCGCTCGAAGATCGTCGCCATCCGCTCGGGCGGGATGCCCTGCCCGCGGTCGCGCACCGCCACGCGAACCTCGGCCGCGCGGACCTCCATGCAGACCGTCACGGGAGCCCCGGGCGCGTGGCGCAGCGCGTTGCCGACCAGGTTGTCGAGGATCCGCCGCAGCTTGAGGCGGTCGGCGGTCACCACGCAGTGTTCGGGCGGCGCGTCGAACGACAGCTCGATGCCGCGCGCCGTCGCGACCAGGCGCTGTCCGGCCACGACCTGCGCCACCACCTCGTTGACGTCGGTCGGCTCCGGTTGCAGGCGGTCCGCGCCGGCCTCGATCCGTGCGAGGTCCAAGAGGTTGTCGATCAGCCGCAGCGCCGAGGCGACGGCCCGCAGGTTCTCGTGGACGATCTCGCGCTGCTGCCCCGACACGCCGATCCGCTCGAGCAGCAGCCGGCAGCCGGCGTGCGCGGACAAGAGCGGGCTGCGCAGGTCGTGACTGCAGATCGCGTAGAACTCGTCCTTGCGGCGGCCGAGCGCGTCGAGCGCTGTGCGCTGCTCGTGCAGGATGCGGTCGGCCTTGCGCACCAGGAGCCACAGCGACGCGAATACCCCGCCGCCGAAGATCAGCGATACGCCGGCGAGCCGCAGCAGCCAGACCCGCGTGTCGCGCAGCGCGGGGGAGAAGTCGCGCCGCACCCGCGCCACGGCGAGCACCCGGCCCTGTTCGTCGCGCACCGGGGCGCAGGTCTCGATCTGTTCGCCGTGCGCGCTCACGCTGGCCGCGCCCGCCCAGCGCGAGACCGCCTCGCCGCGTCGCGCCGACCGCTCGCCCTCGGGCCACGGCCGACCGGCACCCGGCTCGCCCAACTCCAGCAGCGCGCGCCCGGACGGATTGCGCAGCGAGAAATCGACCACGCCGTAGTTGGCCATCACGCGCCGGACGTCGGTTTCGACCTGCGGGTCGATCCCACCCGCCGCGCCGGAAAGCAGCCCCCGCTCGCGGAGCAGGTTGCCGATGTCCTCGACCACGCTGTCCGCCTCGTCGCGCTCCAGCGCGAGCAGCGCGCGATCGACCAGGGTGCGCCCCGTGGCGAGCGTCCCGAGCGCCAGCACGAGCACGACGACGATCCCGGCCGAGGTGAAGTACCGCAGCAGGTTGAGCGGCCGTGCGGCCGCTGGCGAGGGTGCGCCGCGGTTTCGCTTGCCGGGCATGGACGCGGTCTCCGACGGAAGCCGCGGCTAGGATACGCCGCGGTCGGAGACACGCCACGCCGCCCCCGGACGCGCCGTTCCCGCGGCGGAACGCGCGGTGCGGGCCGTATCCTAGGCGCCCGGCCCGACTGGCGGGCGCCGGCGCGCGAGGCTCCTTCGGACGTGACCTCGACACGATTCCCGAGACCACTTGGACGGCTGTCGGCGCTCGTCGCCCTCGCCTTCCTCGCCCTGGCGTGTCTGCCGCCGCGGCCGCCTGCGGCGTCGTCCGACGCGTTCCTCGATGCCGGCGGCGTTTCGCTGCGCTACACCGTGACCGGCCCGGCCGACGGCGAGCCGGTCCTGCTGCTGAACGGGCTGCCGGAGGACCTCGACGTCTGGCGGCGCTCGAAGACGATGGCGGCGCTCGCCGGCTACCGCGTGATCCTGTTCGACGAGCGCGGGCTGGGCCAGAGCGCGAAGCCGCACGATCCCGCGGCGTACGGCAGCGAGATGGCGGAGGACGTCGTGCGCCTGCTCGACCACCTCGGCCTCGCGCAGGGGCACGTCGTCGGCTACTCGATGGGCGGCCAGATCGCGGCGAAGCTGCTCGTCACGCATCCGGAGCGCTGCGCGAGCGTCACCGTCGCCGGCTCCGGCGCGCTGCTGCCGGCGATCGTGCCCTCGTACACGATGGTCGCCGACGCGCTCGAAGGGCGCGACATCGGCCCGCTGCTCTCGCGCGTGCCCGCTCCCGGAGGCCGCCGCGCGACGACCCCGGCCGAGGTGGAGGAGGAGCGCGCCAACGCGCGCGCGTTCCTCGACTACCTGCGCCAGTCCGGGCAGGACGTCGCCGCGGTCGCCGCGCTCATGCGCGGGATGACCGGCCTCGTCGTGACCCCGGAAGAGCTGCGGCAGAACCGCGTGCCGGTGCTCGTCCTGTACAGCGACGAGGACGCGCACGGCGAAGTCTCGGCCCTGACGCGCGAGCTGGCGCAGGCGACGGTGGTCCGGCTCGCGGGTGAAACCCACGGCACCGCCCGCGACGCCCCGGCCTTCGCGGATGCGCTCCTCGCCTTCCTGCACGCACACCCCTGAAACCACGCGCACATCGATCCGTTCCCCTTGCGGGCCGCCTGCGGCGGCCCCTACGGGATGCCTAGCGCGTGGCCCGCTGCACCAGCAGGGTGTCGGTGTGCTGGCGGAACTCGACCACCCTGCCGTCGCGCAACCTCCAGACGTGCGCGAACGGTGCCGTGAACGCCTTCCCGCTCTCCTTGAACACGCCGCTGTACCGGCCGACCGCCACGACGATGTCGCGCTCCGCGATGAACTCCTCCGGCACGACCGCGAAGCCGTCCCACTCCGTGGCCAGCTTCGCGAGCACGCCGCCGAGCACCGCCTCGTGACCCACGTAGGTCCCGCCGTACGGGAAGCCCTCGGCCTCGGTCCACCGCACCTGCGGGTCGAGCCGCTCCAAAACCGCCGGGACATTCCCCGCCGCGAACGCGGCGTACAACCCGCGGATGATCTCCGTGTGACCGGTCATGCACAGCCTCCGTCGAATCCGAAGCATGCCGAACCACGGGCGTGGGCCGGCGCAGATGATCGATCGGTACCGCTCAGGGGCACGGCGCGCCGGCGTCCAGTTCCGCCCGGCCGGAGGTGCCCGTCCCGCACGCGTTGCGGCCGAGCGGCACGTACCACTTCGCGTCGCCCGGCGCCGGCAGGCCCGCATCGGCGAACGTCGGCGCCGCCAGCCCGGCGACGAGGCACGTCGCGGACCCGAAGCCGCCCCCGCCCAGCAACTCCGCGACGGATCCCGCGGGCACGTCGTACAGCGTGCCGCTCCCGGCCGCCGCCGCCAGATCGTCCCAGGCGAGATCGGCGACGGCCCCGCCGCCGACCACGAGCCGCGTGACCTCGGCCGGCAGCGCGACCGATCCCGCGTCCGCCGGCGCGCAGTCGCACGCATCGCCCGCGCCGTCCGCGTCGCCGTCGGCCTGGTCCGGGTTGCCCAGCCCCGGGCAGTTGTCGTCCTCGCCGTAGAAGCCGTCGCCGTCCGGGTCGACCTCGGCGATCTCGAGGAACGTCACGCCCTGGCCCTGCACGAACGTGGTCAGCGTCAAGGCGCCGCCCGCGGCGGCGTAGCGCACCGGCGGCCCGACCGGCGCGACCCGGTCCGCTGCCAACAGGTCCGCCAGCTCCGCGCGCGTGTACATCCCGCGCCCTCCGCGCTTCGGCAGCGCGTCGTACGCCGCGCGCGTGCCGTGGTCGCGATCGAGCCGGTACTCGGTCACGTCCACCTCGGCGAACCGCGAGCGCGACAGGTTCAGCGTCACCGTCCAGCCCTGCGTCTCGCGGTGGTCGGGATCGATCCGGTCGTGCGCGTACAGCAGCACCTTGTCGCCGTGCGGCTCGACCGAGCGCCAACCGCCGATCCGCGCCCCGGCGTCCGCTACCGCGCCGAGGTCCGCGACCTCGTGCGACATCCGCGCCGCCAGCTCCGCCATCCGGAAGTAGTAGTTCCCGACGCCGGCCACGCCGTCCTGCGTCCCGTCCTGGTCGTCGTCGATCCGCATCACGCTGGCGACCGACTGCGTTCCCCCGGCGAAGTTGTCGTTGAAGCCCCACGTCGTGATCACGACCTCGCCCGCGGCGCGCCGCGGGTCGGCCATGGCGTCGGCCAGCACCCGCTGGAAGTAGTCCGCGCCCCAGGTCGAGAAGAACCCGCTCGCGGCGAAGACGTTGATCGCCGCGGGGTCCTTCAGCGGGACCCAGCTCGGCCCGCTCTCCCAGTTGTTGACGCGGAACGGCTCGAAGAACGTGGACGGGATCTCCTGGATCCGGTCCCACGACCACTGCACCAGGTCGTGCGCCTCCAGCGCGTGGCGGTAGGTGTGGATCGAGTAGTAGTCGAACGGGCAGCCGCGGTCGGCGTGGGCCGCGCACAGCGCCGCGACCCGCGCCGAGCGCAAGCCCCCGAACGCCGCGTCGGTGCAGACGAGGTTCGTCTCGTCGTAGCCCGGCGACGGGTTGTCGGCATCGGGCGCGCAGTGGTACGCGACTTCCTCGAGGAAGCGGTTCCCGGCCGGGGAGTCCTCGACCCCGCCCACCAGCACCGACGACGACGACAGACCGTGGTCCTCGAACGCCCGCAGCATCGCGTTCGAGGTCACGTCCCAGTAGTCGAAGAACTCGTTGAAGCGCGTCTTCCAGTACGGCGAGAGCGTGTTCTCGTTGCCGATGACGAAGTACCACGTCGCGACGTCCGGCCCGTAGCGTTCGATCAGGTGCGAGACCACCGCGTGCACGAACGCGTCCCACGACAGCCAGTTCTTCGGCTTGTTCTGGCACTCGCCGCCCTGGGCGTTGGCCGGCAGCCCGCTCTCGCACAGGTCCACCGGCACGTCGTTGATGCGCACGATCGGCTTGCGCCCGTGCGCCACGTGGCGGTCGATCTCGTCGTGGACGCGGTCCCAGTAGTAGACCGGCGTCCCCCGCTGCGCGTACTTGCGCACGGCCGCCAAGGGGTAGGTGAAGTTCCCGGGCGTGTCAGGGTTGTCCGCCGGCCCGTCCGCCGGATCGCCCGGCACCCACTCCGCGAGCGGCGCCACGAGCTGCGTCACGTCCAGCGTGGACGCGGCGTCGTTGATCGCGACGATCTCGCGCACCTCGGACTGGTCGGCGTCGCACACCAGCACGCGCTCGCCGACGACGTAGTCCGCCGACAGCGGCCGGCCCGCCGGGATCCCGTACAGCTCGCGCTCGACGATGTCGGCCAGGCTCAGCCGCGTCGAGCCGCCGACGTTTTCGAACCCGGTGATGCGCCGCGTCTCGCGCTCGCGGTAGATGTTCGGACTGCCGTCCCACAGGCTGTTGCGGTAGTAGTCGCCGGTCCACGGCGTGTCCCGGTGGTGCAGGAGGAACTCCGGCGCGCGCGCGTGCACCTCGTCCATCAGCGCGTACACGGCCTCGAGGCTGTTCATGGCGCTGGTATCGAACGTCACCTTGGCCGTGCCGCCGAACCAGCGCCCGACCCAGTCCACGGTGGGCCCGGCGAGGTCCACATCGAACGTGACGCCCGAGCCCGGCAGGTGCCGCCGCGTCGTGAAGGTCCAGGTCTTGGTCGCCGGGTCGACCGGCGCGCCCTGCTTGGTCTGCGCCTCGACGGTCGCGGTGTACCGCGTGCTGGCCAGGAGCGGTCCGTTCGGGATGCACTCGAAGCCGAAGACCCAATCGTCGCCATCGGTGTACGACGGGAGCACCTGCCCGCTCCAGCCGGAGCCCCAGGCCTGGTTCGGACCGAAGACGCTGAACTGCGGCTGGCCCTCGGGCTTGAGCTTCAGCACCACGCTGTTGAGGTTGATCCCGTTGCTGGGGTAGTTCCCCGCGCGCGGCAGCACCAGCTCGAAGTAGATCGACGTCCGGCGCGTGACGTCGATGTTCCCGTCGCACGGCCGCGGCCGCGTGGCCAGGACCAGCGAGCAATCGTGCCGCACGACCGGCGTGTCTCCGGCCGCCAGCGCGGCGGCGACCGCCGCGGCCAGGGCCAATGCCACCAGCGCGACTCTCCGCATGCCGGAAAGGTACGCCGACCGCGGTCAAAGGGAACCGCGAGCGGCTAGCGCGCCAGGTACCCCCCGTCCACCGGGTAATACGCGCCCGTGACGAACGAGGCGCGGTCCGAGCTGAGCCAGACCACCAGCTCCGCGACCTCCTCCGGCTCGCCGAGGCGGCCGATCGGGTGCAGCTCGACCAGCCGCTGCAGCATCTGCGCGTCCTCTTCCAGCGCGGCGATCATCGGCGTGCGGATGAACCCCGGCCCGACCGCGTTGACGCGGATCCCGCGCGTGCCGTACTCGACCGCCGCGTTCTGCGTCAGGCCGATCACCCCGTGCTTGGCCGCGACGTACGCCGGCGAGCCGGCCAACGCCACGCGCCCGAGGATCGAGGCCATGTTGACGATCGCCCCGCCCCCCGCCGCGAGCATCGCCGGGATCTCGTACTTCATGCAGGAGAAGACCCCCGACAGGTTGATCGCCGTGACCTTGTGCCAGCCTTCGAGCGAGTACTCGGCGGTCCTGTTGATCTCGCCGCCGATCCCGGCGTTGTTGAACGCCACGTCGAGCCGGCCGAAGCGCTCGACCGTCCGCTCCACCAGCGCCCGGCAGTCCTCGGGCCGCGACACGTCGCAGCGCACGAACGTCGCCTGGCTTCCCGCGGCCTCGACCGCCCTGACGGCGGCCTGCCCCCCCGCGTCATCCACGTCCGAAACCACGACCTTCGCGCCCTCGCGCGCGTACAGCAGGCAGGCCGCGCGCCCGATCCCCGACGCGCCGCCGGTCACGATCGCCACCTTGCCCCGCAGCAGTTCCAACGAACTCACCTCCTCGTCCGCCGCGGGCACGGCCGGCGAGCCAGTATCCGCCGGATGCGCGCGTGCCGCCCCTCACGGGCAGGGGCTGCTGTTCGCGCGCTCGGTCCCGTCGGAACGCGAGCCCAGCGATCCCTCCTCCCACAGCCGATTCTCGGCGCTCACGAGATAGAACCAGCCCGTGCCGGGCGCCGGCGATGCCGCATCCACCCATGCCACACCGCCGACGCGCGAGGCGAGGCAAGCGCCGGACGAGCCGGGCAGCGCCGGCAGCGCGTCGCGGTAGACGTTGAAGGCCGTCGCCGCAGGCTGCCCGTCCCAGGACACGGTCCGGTGGTCGGCGTGCACGCGCACGCCAGCGACCTCGGACGGCGGGCCGTAGCGCGCGGTGAATCCACCGTCGAGGCGGAACGACGTGCTCGCGGCACCCCGGCGCAGCGCCGCGTCCCCGATCGCGCCGGCACCGGCGCGGAAGTTCGCCGACGCCGGACGGATGCCGTCCAACGGGTGCCCGCCCGCGTTGAGGGCGTGCTCGGCGAGCCGGAAGCTCGCGCTCGACTGCGCGAGCGCCGGCCCGGCCGCGAGCGCGGCGGCCCCCAACACCACGCGCACGCAGCGCCGCGTCAGCCTTCGGCCGCTCATCATTGCAGCGTCACGAGCACGCGGATCAGGCCGGTGCCCGCGGGCAGCGGGTCGATCGCCTTGCCGAGCACGGCTCCCGGCGCCGGGCCGGCGGCCCTCATCGCGTGCCCCGGCGTGGGCGCGGCAACGAGCCGGTCGCCGACGGCGATCGGCGCGCGCGTCGCGTCGGCACGGCAGTGCGCGATGCCGGCCGTGCCGAGCACGACCTGCCCGCTCGGCACCCACGCGCCCTCCGGCACCGGCAACACGCACCCGGCGACCGCGAGGTCGTTCTCCGCCAGCGTCAGGCGCACCGCTCCCGCGAGTGCGGCGTCGAGCGCGACCACGTCGCCCGGCTGCAGCGCGCCGGCCGCCGGCACTACCAGGAGTCCCGGGCCGGCGGGAAGCGGCGTGACGGACGTGACCGCGTCACCCGGCGCATCCACGGGCACGTCGGCCGGCGCCGCGTCCACCGGCGGCTCCGCGGCATCGCGCGCCCGCTGCCGCGCCAGCCGCTCGTCACGCTCGCGATCCACGAGCGCGCGCAGCTCCCGGCTCGCGGTCAGGTCGAGCGGCGCGGCCTCGCCGAGCGCGGCGCGCATCGAGCCGAACCGCTCCAGCGCCGCGTGGCGCCGCAGCGCCGGCTGCGCGGCGTAGAACTGCTCGAACGCCGCGGGATCCGGGAGGAAGGACTCGCGCTCCTTCGGTTGCACCGGCGCGTGCATCTCGAACCCGAGCCGCAGACCCCAGACCATGTAGTCGACGACCAGGTCCGCCGCGCCCGGCTCGTCGCAGCGCGCCGTCAGCTCGCGGCTCGACACCGCCTCGACGTGCAGCGACGGGCACGCGCCGCGCGGGGTGAGGTGCGCGGTCAGGCCGACGTCGGGATTGGCGACCAGCGCAAACGTCTCGTCGAGCGCGATCCGCGCCACGCCGCCGGCGAGGCGCGCCGTCCCGCGGGTGTAGACCGCGACCTCGCTCGACTCCGGCGCGGCGTAGATGATGCTCTGCCCCGCGTCGTGGGGGTGGTTCTGCGAGAAGGCGACCGTCCCGTCGCCGAGGATCTTGTACACGCTGCCGCTGCTGTGCTCGAAGCCGATTTTCCCGTAGTGCACGCCGTCGTGGAAATACCCGCCGGCATCGGAGCCGTAGGCGAACACGCCGTAGCCCCCGCTGGTGGCCAGCCGGGCGTAGACGCCGTTGGTGTGCGCGAACTGCCCGGCATAGGTGCCGGAGTGCAGCACGTCCACTCCGTACAGCGAGCTGGCCACGGTGACCGTCGCCTCGGTGCTCTCGAAGCGGCCCGCGGCCTCGCCGCCCGAACCCTTCTGCGCCCACACCCCGCGGCCCGCGGAGGCGAGGTAGGCCCGCGCCGTGCTGTCGGTCTCGGTGAAGTAGGCGCCGGCGCCCGCCCCCGTGCCGTAGATGCCCCAGTCGGTGTAGCCGAGGTACGCGCGGCCGGACTGCGCCTGGTCCGCGAAGTAGCCTCCGGCGGTGTCCCCGGTGGCGTACACGCCCCACCCGCCGTAGCCCGCGTACACCGAACCGGTCCCCTGGTTGTCGGCGAAGTAACCGCCGGCCTCGTCGCCGTAGCCGTCGATCCCCCGGTCCCCGCGCGCGACCCAGGCGTACCCCGACTGGTCCGTGTCGTCGAAGTACGCGCCGGTCGTCGCGCCGAGCCCGCGCACGCCGTAGTCGCCCCACGCGAGGAAGGCCTGCGCCCCGCTGGCGCGGTTCTCGATGTAGCCCTGGCCGTATCCCTGCAGCGCGTAGTTTCCCGTCGCGATGAACGTCTCGACCTGGCTGCCGGGGCTGCTGTCGCGGAAGTAGCCGCCCGCGTCGACCCCGTGTCCCTCGAGGCCGTAGACCCCGGCCGAGGGCGTGCTCGTTCCCACGGCGAGCTGGCCCGCCTTCGCCTGCTCCGCGCTGGACAGGTCCACGTATTCGCCCGGCGCCTTCCCGCCGAAGTTGCCGGCGTTGAGCGCGTAGGCCGCGGCGACGACCCGCGTGCGCGGCGAAAGCGTCTCGCCGTTGACGACGATCTCCAGCCACACCGCGGCGTGATCGCGGAACACCGCGTCCAGCGCCGTGTAGGTCCCCGCGCCGGCGCCGTCCGCCACCTGGCCGCCACCCAGCTCGACGTCGAACAGCCCGCCCTCGACCACCACCGCCTGGCCGTTCGTCGCGAGGTGCCGGTCGACGAGGATCTCGTCCCCGCCGCTCGCCGCGCTCCAGAACCTGAACGTCATGTCGTGCGCGCCGGAGCGCGGCCGTTCCGCGGCATCGCGCAGCACGCCCTGGTAGTTGAGCAGCGCCGGCGGCGTCGCCGCCAGCGCCGGGAGCGCGAGGGCAAGGACGGACAGGGACGGGAACCGCATCGTGGTCTCCTCCGCGGGCGCCCGGGGCGCCCCTGCCCTGTACTCGTCGAGAAGCCGCCGCGGGGGACACCGTCGCGGCAGAATGCGCGGGGCCGGTCTACGGAAGCGCCGGCACCCGCGGATCGCCCGGGCCGAGTTTCGCGGCCAGCGCCGCGCGCGCCGCGCCGACGAGCGCGCGGCCCTCGGCGGCGCGCCCGGCCGCCAGCAGGGCCGCGCCCTTCACCGCGCGCGCGGCGTCGAGCCGCCAGTCCCACGCCGGCAGCTTCGGCTCGAGGCGCGCGACACCGTCCGACGCGTCGCGCAGCGCACGCTCGACCGCGCCCGCCGCCAGCGCGATCCGCGCCGAGCCGACGAGCGTCAGCCCCTCGCCGACCGAGCCCGGCGCCTTCGCGCGGTAGATCGCCAGCGCCTTCTCGATCGACTCGCGCGCCGCGGCGGCGTCGCCCGCGACCCGCAGTGCCTCGGCCAGGTTGCGGTGCGCCAGCGCGGTGTCCAGGTGCTCGGGCCCCAGCGCCTCGACGCGGTAGGCGAGCACGCCGCGCATCCGCTCGACCGCCGCGGCGCCCGCGCCGCGCCAGCCCAGCAGCTCGGCGTAGCGCTCGCCGATGAACGTGTCGTACGACGGCTGGCGCGGCTCGAGCTTCTCCAGCCCGGCCAGCGCCTCGCGGAACAGGTCCTCCGCCTCGGCCAGCCGCCCCATGCTCGACAGCGTGACCGCGAGGTTGCTGCGCGTCTGCCAGACGAACGGGTGCCGCGGACCGAGCTGCGCGTCGAAGCGCCGCATGACCTCGCGCAGCTTGGCCTCGGACTCGGCGAAGCGCCCGCGCCGGTCGGCGATCGTGGCCTGCGCCCCGAGCACCTTGGCCACCTGGTAGTGGTCGTCGTCGATCGCGCGGAAGATCGCCTCGGCGCGCAGCGCCGCCTGCTCGGCCTCGTCCAGCTTGCCGCGGCCGATCAGGAACAGCGCGAAGCCGTGCAGCGCGTCGGCCAACTCGGCGTGGTTCGGCCCGAGGAACCCCTCGCGGGCCTGCAGCACGCGCCGGTGCAGCGCCTCGGCCTCGTCCGGCCGGCCCATCTGCCCGAGCAGCACCGCCAGGCTGTAGAGCGAGTTGATCACCTGCGGGTGGTCCGGGCCGAGCTTCGCCTCGAGCGTGGCCAAAGCGCCGCGGTGCGCCGCCTCCGCTTCCGCGAACCGCTCGAGGTCGGTCAGCAGCACGCCGAGGTTGCGCAGGTGCTCGGCGGTGCGCGGGTCGTCGTCGCCGAGCTGCGCGCGGAACGCGGCGTGCACGAGGCGCTCGGTGGCCTCGGCCTCGTGCACGTTCCCCAACAGGTACAGCACGTTGCCCTTCGCGCTGCGCGCCTGCGCCGCGGCGAGGCTGCGCGGCCCCTCGTCGCGCTCGAGCCGCGCGACGGCGCGCTCGAGCACCGGCAGCGCGTCCTGCAGCCGGCCGAGCCCCATCAGCGCCGAGCCCAGCGCGGTGAGCGCGCTGCCGGTGTGCCCGGCGTCCGGCCCGCCGTGCAGCGCGATCGAGCGCTCGGCCAGCTCCCGTGCGCCCTCGAACTCGCCGAGGCTGGTGCGGATGCGCGACAGCGCGGCGTAGAGGTCGGCCTGCACGTCGGGCGCGTCGCGCAGGTCGCTCTCGATCCGGGCCAGCCCCTGCTCGACGATCTCGCGCGCCGTCAGCGCGCGGCCGCCCGAGCGCTCCGGGTCGGCCGCTTCGAAGATGCCGACCAGAAGCTCGATCACGCGCTCGCCGCGCCGCGCCTCGATCGCCGCCCGGCGGCCCTGCCACGCCGCGATGGCCGACCCGCCGACGAGCGACGCCGCGACCAGCCCCGCGGCGATGACGCCGACCGCGTGCCGCCGCGCGAACTTGCCGGCGCGGTAGCGCAGCGTGTCCGGCCGCGCCCGCACCGGCAGCCCCGACAGGTGCCGCCGCAGGTCCTCGCCCAGCGCCGCCGCCGACGGGTAGCGCCGCGCCGGCTCGCGCCGCAGCGCCATCATCACGATCGTGTCCAGGTCGCCCGCGAGCGCGCGTGCGGTGCGCGGCGAGGTGCGCCGCGCGAGCGTGCTCGGCCGCTCCGCCGGCTCGCTGCGCGCGCGCTCGGTCAGCGCCGCCAATGAGCGCGTGCCGCGCTCGTGCGGCAGCCGCCCGGTGAGCAGCTCGTGCAGCACCAGCCCGAGCGCGAAGACGTCGGTGGCCGTGGTCACCGGCTCGCCGAGGATCTGCTCCGGCGCGGCGTAGTCCGGCGTCAACAGCCGCAGCTCGGTGCGCGTGTGCTGCGCGCCCGCGCCGTCCGGCTCCTCGTCGAGCAGCTTGGCGATGCCGAAGTCGAGCAGCTTCACGCTGCCGTCGGCGGTGACCAGGACGTTCGACGGCTTCAGGTCGCGGTGCACGATCAGGTTGCGGTGCGCGACCTCCACCGCCTCGCAGCAGGCGATCACCAGCCGCAGCCGCTCGGCCACGCCCGCCTCGCGCGCGCGGCACCAGTCCGTGATCGGCTCGCCGGCCACGTGCTCCATCGCGAAGTAGGGCCGGCCGTCGGCGGCCACGCCGCCGTCGAGCAGCCGCGCGAGGTTCGGGTGCTCGAGCCGGGCCAGGATCTGCCGCTCGCGCAGGAACCGGCGCAGGATCTCGTCCGAGTCCAGCCCGCGCTTGAGCACCTTGAGCGCGACGCGCTGCTCGAACTGGCCGTCGGTCCGCTCCGCGAGGTAGACCTCGCCCATGCCGCCCTGCCCGAGGAGCGCCAGCGTGCGGTACGGGCCGATCGCCTGCGCCGCGCCGTCCGCCGCCGCGGCCTCGGCGCCCGCGGCCGCGATCCACGCCGGCGCGGAGTCCTCGAGGAAGCTCCCCGCCGCACGGTCGGCCGCGAGCAGCGCCGCCACCGACGACGCGAGCGCGTGGTCTTGCTCTCGCAGCGCGTCCAGCCGCCGGCGCTGCGCCGCCGGCTCGAGGTCGGCCAGCTCGTCGAACACCTCGCGCGCCGCGGCGAAGCGCGGGTCCACCGGCCCGCTCACGGCGCGAGCCCCTCGTCGGCGAGCTGCTGGTACAGGAACGCGCGCGCCGCGCGGAACTGGCGCTTGACCGTGCGATCGGAAGTGCCGAGCGCCTGCGCGACTTCCTCGACCGAGAGCCCGCCGAAGAAGCGCAGCTCCACCACGCGGGCCAGCGCCGGGTCGGCCGCCTCCAGCCGGTCCAGCGCCGCGTCGAGCGCCACCAGCTCCGCCGCGCGCTGCTCGACCGGCAGCTCGACCGCGTCGAGGTCGATCGGCGTGCGGCCCCCGCCGCGCCGGTCGCGCGTGCGCTGCCGCGCGTGGTCCACCAGGATCTGCCGCATCGCCCGCGAGACGAGCGCGAAGAAGTGGTAGCGGTCGCGGCTCGTCCACTGCGCGTCGCCCGAGAGCTTGATGTACGCCTCGTGCACCAGCGCCGTCGTGCTCAGCGTCCGCTCCAGCGGGGCGTGCTGCATCTGCGCCCGCGCCCGCGCGCGGAGCTGCTCGTAGACCTCGGCGAACAAGCGGTCGCGCGCCGCGGCGTCCCCCGCGTCGATCGCGCGCAGCAGCACCGTGATCTCGCCCCCCGAACCGGCAGCCGCCCCTTTCATGCGGCGTGATTGTAGCGGCGCTTCGCCATGCGGGCCGCGCATTCCCGCGGCCAGCGGCTGACTAACTGATCGGTCCCGCCCTCGGTGCTCGGCGCACGCACCGTCCCTACGACCAGGACTTGAACAGCCCCGGCGGCAGCTTCTCGAAGTGGTGGTCCGAGACCCACGTGTCCGCGTCGGCCTCGGCCGCCTGGCCGTAGGCCCAGCGCGCGACCTGCGCGCTGACGTTGAGGTCGTGGAAGAGACCGGCCCGGTCGAAGCGCTCGGCCAGCGATCCGGCCTGCTCGCGGTTGCGCCGGACCCAGCGCTCCGCGTGGGCCGCCGCGGCGAGGTAGTCCTTCTTCCGACTGTTGCAGCCGGCGTGGGCCAGCACGAAGTTGTGCGCGAGGTCCACCGGATACCGGGACCACGGGATGAAGTGGTCCACGTCGATCCCCCCGGTGAAACGGCGCCGGCAATAGAAGCAGCGGTCGCCTTGCAGGTCCTGGAGCAGGGGACGGTACACGTTCAAGGGCGCCCGGTCGGAACCGAACAGGAACTCGCCCAGCTCCGCGCGCTGGCCGAGCACCGGCTGGTTGGCCGCGATCCCGCGCACCTGCCGGATCCACTCGCCCTGCACCACGCTGCGGATCAGCGGGTGGAACTTCCGGAAGCCGGCGGCGACCCCCGGCAGCAGCTCGATCGTGCTCCCGCGGCCGGCGTTCGGGTACAGGAACGAGACCTTTTCGCCGCCGACGGTCTGCAGTTTCCACAGCGGCATCACGCGCACGACGGTCGCGACGGCCCGCACCAGCACCGCCCACTGCCGGGCATCGGCCCGCGCGCGCGCCAGCGATCCGCCGTACTTCTTGCGCGCCGCGGCGATCGCCTTGAGGATCGCCGCCTGCTCGCCGGTGTTCTGCTTCAGGACCGCCGGGCTGCGACCGGCCGCCGGGTACGGCAGGGACTGCCGCCAGTAGTACGCGATGAACTTCTCGGCGATGTCCCTGACGTGCAGCGTCAACGGCGCGTTGCTGTCGTCGCCGCGCTCGACGGCCAAGTCCGCCAGCGCCATCAGCAGCGCGAACTTGTACGTGGCGACGAAGGCGCCTTCATCCAGCAGCCGCTGGAGGTTCGCCAGGAACCGCAGGTGCTGCTCGGCCGTCGGCACGGCCATCAGTAGCGCCCCCGTCCGGGAATGACGTGCCGCACGCCGCCCCGCGGGTCCTCGACGTCACCGCGGTAGCGCGGGATCACGTGCACGTGCAGGTGGAACACCGTCTGCCCGGCCGCCTCCCCGACGTTGATGCCGATGTTGTACCCGTCCGGGTGCCAGCGGGACTCGATCGCCCGCCGCGCGACCTCGATCCCCTCCAACAGCTCCTCGCGCTCCTCCGCGCTCGCCCCGAACCAGTCGGCGACGTGCCGCCGCGGCACCAGCAGCGCGTGCCCGTCGCTGACCGGGTACCCGTCCCACACCCCGAGGACCAGCCGTCCCTCGTGGAACAGCCGCTCCCGCCGCGGGAAGCAGAACGGGCACCCGCTGGACCCGGACACGTTCATCTGAGGACCCCGCACGACAATCAGGTCTCCTCGCTCAGTATGGCGACGTACGGGTCGTACAGAAAGAGCCGGTTGCGGCGCTTGCCGGTCAGTCCGCGCGCGATATGCTCAACGCGGCCCGAACGCTCGGCGACTTGCGATCTCCTCCCGGGAATCGACTGGAGGCGCTCCGGGGCCACTGGGTCGGGTTTCATAGCATTCGCGTCAACGACCAATGGCGGCTTGTATTTCGGTGGGAGGGGTCCGACGCATACGAGGTCCGGCTGACCGACTACCATTGATTCGGAGAGGAAACGATGATTCCGTCGCACCGCATGCCGACGCATCCGGGGGAGGTCCTGGAGGAGGAGTTTCTTAAGGCGCTCGGGATAACCCAGGTCGCCTTGGCCGAACACATCGGCGTGTCCGTCCAGCGTGTCAATGACCTCGTCCGGGGGAAGCGCGGCGTAACTCCCGACACGGCCTGGCTCCTTGCCCAGGTGTTCGACACCACGCCGGAATTCTGGCTCAACCTGCAGGCAGCGTACGATCTCGCACAGGCTCGGCCGAAGCGATCCGTGCGACGACTTCGGAAGGCGGGGTAAGGTGGTCCGGCTAACATGGCCGTGAAGCTGCCGACCCACGCCGTCACGGGGCGTGCTTGCGCACGCCCGGCGCCAGCGCGTCCCGCAGCTTACGGCCGACGTTCGACTTGAACATCAAACAACGCGGCGGCCCCGTGCAAGCGCTATCGGCCAAGGACCGGCTCAGGATGCGTGTCGCCTCGGTACCAGAAGACCCCGGGCCCGGTCGCCGTCCACTCGAACAGGTCAGCGTGCACTGCGGGACCGACTCCGCGCCTGGTCATCCGCGGCGAGGTTCTCGCGGAGCACACCGGGATGGCGGGCTGCGATCCGGAGCAGCGCCAGGGCCGGACCATCCGGGCTGCGCCGGTCCTGCTCCCAGTTTCGCAGCGTGTGCACGCTGATACCCAGGGCGGCGGCGAACTGCTGCTGGGTCAACCCGACGAAGCGTCGCAACGCGACGATGTCCCGGCCTCCGGCCAGCCGGCCGCTGCGCAGCCGCTCCCTTTGGCTATGCGGTATCGCCCGGGCAAAGTCCCGCGCGGTCAGTTCGGGAATCTCGTCCGCCTCTCGCCTTGGCATGCTCTCTCGTATCTCCGCCGTTCCGATCCAGTCGCCATGCGCGCGCTCACGATCCTGAGCGCACCGTCCCAACCGTCGACGAACACCACCACGATGAGGCCACGTGCTACGGGACCCACCGCGACGAACCGGTCTTCCTCGTCCGAGTGCTCCTCGTCGAAACGCTCGAGGTAGTCCGCACCGCCGGTGAACAGTCGCGCCGCCTCGTCGAACGACAGCCCGTGCTTGACACGGTTGGCTTGATCCTTCGCAGGATCCCACGTGATGCGCAGTGTCACTGTACGCCAATGGCTGACTAAGTCAATGGCGGATGACGAATGAATTCACGTGGGCGGCAGGCACGGCACCTCCGACTTGTCCCGCCGAGACTATGCTGGCGACCCGCAGCCAGGCTGGCGATGAGCGGACGACCATCCCGCGCGCGGGATCAGGCCGGCGCCACCTCTCCCACGCTCAGGATCGCCGGGACGCGCTGATCGGCCAATCCGGCGGATCCGGCTGCAGCAACCCGGACGCTCCTGGGCACCACTCCGCCACCATCGCGAAGGCCGGGCGCGCCGTGCGGTCGGGACCCCGTCATCCACATCGGCCCGTCGTCCGGGTGACCGCGGCTCACGCGTCCCACGGCCAGCCGTTGCCGAAGTACCCGCGGGGACCTCGGTCCAGCGCACCGAGGTCAGCTCCAGTTCCCGACGGTGCCGAGGATCGACAGGTCCGGCACCGCGATCTCGCGCGCGACGCGCGCGCCGACCCACCGCGCGGCGCCGACCTTGGCCGCCAGGAACTCCGGCGCCTCGGCGCCCCGGCGCGAAACCCAGCCGCACCAGCACCTCGCGCTCGCCGGTGGCGCGCCGCGCGCACCAAGAGCTTGCCGATCTCGCGCCGCCTGGTGGTGGATGCCGGCTCGGTCAGGGAGAACACGATTTGGGCGCTCGTACTCCGCTACTCCGAGGACGGCGAAGACTCCGAAATCGCGCCGGTCGTCCAGCCGCCCGCGATCACAGTCCTTCGGTCGGCGACAGCCCGAGTTCCGCCCACATCCAGCCGAAGTCGTAGGGCGCCCGCTGCCCCCGCCCTTCCATGTGCTCCATCGAGCGCAGCAGGTCGGCCACCTGCCGCCGCCCCTCCGGCGTCGCCGCCGCGGCGCGCGGCGTGGCGCCGCCCAGCGCGGGCAGCGGCTCGTCGAGCCAGCCCGCGTAGTGGCGCGCCTTGACCTCGTGCTCGAAGCGGGCGAGCGCCTCCGGCGGCAGCCCCTCCCCGGGCCCTCGCGCCGCCGCTGGACGCTCCCGGGCCTCGGCGATCGCGCGGCGCGCGTCGGTGAACTCGACCCCGAGCGGGTCGACCCCGAGCGTGCGCTGCAGAAGCTCCACGCCGCGCTCGACCCGCTCCTTCGACAGGCACTCCAGCGTCAGCCGCCCGGCCGCCAGCGTGATGCGCCCCAGGCTCACCGCGCGGTCCCCGCGCCGGACCCAGACGTACTCCTTCCCGGGCTCCTCCTCGTCGAACTCGGCGCAACCCCGCAGGGCCTCGGCCGCCACCGCCGCGTCGGCGACGCGGAAGTGGGCCCGCGCGAAGACCAGCTCCTCGCCGTCGGTGGTCCGCAGCTCCGGCGCCCACGCCGGCCGCGCGGCGAGGCGCAGGAAGTCGCTGCCGACCGCCTTGAGCACCTCCTCCAGCGTGTCGTCCGGGAACAGCTCGCGGTGGTCGGCGATCGACTGCCGGAGGCACTCCAGCACGAGGTCCTTCTGGGTCAGCGGGATCGGCACCATGCCGACCAGCTGCGGCGTCCCGTCCATCTCGACCACGCGCGCCGCGAGGATGTCCCAGCGCCGCAGAGTGCGCGACGCGGTGCGCTCGCGGACCCGCACGCGGCCGCCGCGCAGCAGGTCCGCCATCTCGAGGCCGACGCCGGGCTCGGCCTCGACGACCTGGTACAGCGACAGGCAGCTCGCGCGCAGCCGGTCCAGCAGCGCGTTGACCGCCGGTTGGAGTTGTGGGCCGCGCTCGGCGGCGAAGCGGTCGGCAAGCGACAGCCCGTCCGCCGCGCGGTAGTCGAAGCCGGCCCCCTGGAACACCACCATCCGCGCGCCCTGCACGCCGAGCGGCAGCGCCAGCAGGTCGAGGTCGACGTGGAAGGTCGTCGCCGCCATCGCTTCGAGCAGGGCGTCCTCCAGCGAGTCGGCGAACTCCGACACGCCCAGGATCAGCGGTTTCAGCGTGGCGGCGTCGGGCCCGGACGGCGCGAACGGTTTCCCGCAGCAGACCTTGTATTTCCTGCCGCTCCCGCAGGGGCACGGGTCGTTGCGGCCGACCTTCTTCGCGCGCGGGGGCGGCGGCGGGGGCTGGTCCGGCTCGGGCCAGCGTTCGTCCACGCGCCGCACGAAGTCCAGTTGCTGGCGCACGCGGGCCGCCTCGGCGGGCTGGCCCCGGCGCTCGAGCAGGTCGCCGAGGACCTTCAGGGCCGTCAGCCGGCGCGGGTCATCTTCCGCCACGCGGTCGAGATAGTGCCGAAGGACCGCGCTGGCTTCCTCCAGGCGGCCTTTTTCGTCCAGCGCGCTGGCCTTGCTCACCGCCGCCATCTGGCCGCCGGGGAACCGCGAGATGATCTCGTACATCTGCTCGGCCGCCTCTTGCTCGCGGCCCGCCTCCATGAGGACGAAGAACCGCCGCTCGAGCCAGTATTCCGGGTTTTCGACGAGCGCAAGCTGCGCCAGAAGCTCGAGCGCGACGTCGAACTTGCCGGTCTTCATGAGGTGCTCGATCAGGTGCTCGTCCAGCCACTGCAACAGCGTGGCCCCGGGGTCGTCGAGCGAGGCCTCGTAGCGCGGCCAGCGCCCGTCGACCCAGTCGAGCCATCTCCGGAGCCGTCCGGCCAGCGCCGCCATGCGGGCCCGCGGCAGCGTCGTGCCCGGCGCCAGGGAGCCGAGCTCCTCGATCGCCCGGTCCAGCAACTCGCCCCACCGGGCGGCCTCCGCGGCCAGCCGCTTCTCCCCCGGGTCCTCGACGACCGCGAGCGTGGGCAGCTTGGCCCGCGCCGGCGCGTGGACGATCCGCGGGTAGGCGATCGCCGGGTAGGCGCGGCGCCAGCGCTCGACCTTGACCGGGGTGATCGTGCGCTGTCCCCGCACGTGCCAGACCCGCGAGCCGGGTTCGCGGCAGGCATCGCGCACGGTGACGAGCGCCGCGTCGTCGCCGGCGGCGAGCACCGCCGGGTCGTGCAGCGCGGGCGCGTGCTCGCCGGCGAGGGCGAACCGGTAGTCGGGAACCGGCCGCCAGCGCAGCACGGCGCGGAGGACCCGGTGCAGGTCGGCCAACGTCTGGTCGCCGCGCAGTTCGACGGTCCAGCCGCCCGCCGCAAGCAGGCACGCCATGCAGTCGCGCACGGGTCACCTCCGCGGCCGAGACGCTACCACCACGGCGGGCCGTCGTGCCCGTGACCGCCGCTCACGCTTCCCAGCTCCGGGAATTGCCGAAGTAGCCGCGGCGCAGGACCTCGGTCCAGCGCACCGACGTCAACTCCAGCTCGCGCACGGTGCCGAGGATCGACAGGTCCGGCACGTTGACCTCGCGTGCGACGCGCGCGCCGTCCCACCACTCGGCACAGATACACGCGGTGCTGCGTCCGAAGTTCCCGCCGCTTTAGCCGGCCTTGAACTTGCGGCGGCGGTGCCAATCCAGCGCCTCGGGGCTGGGACGACACGCGTCGTGAGCCGGTGCAACGATTGGTTCGCGGTCGTATTCCTCCAAGTCGAAGCGCTGGCGGGTCGCCCGAGTCACGGAGGCGCTGACGCGCACCTCGTAGGAATCGGTCACACCGAAAAACCCTTGATCTAGCGCCCAATGGTGCCGGCGGCAGAGCGAGAGCCCGTTCCTAGGGTCGTCAGGTCCGCGGTCGAGCACCGGGATGATGTGTGCCGCTTCGGCCTCGATGTAGAGCTGTGCATCCTCACGAAGAACGAACATCGAGCGGCAGACCGCACACAGGTTGCCATACTCTTCAAGCACGATTCGGCGGAACGCCCGGTCGCGGGCGTCACGGCTCACCACGCAACGCTGCCGCGGTTCGCTGCGGCGAAACGGCACTACAAGGCCGCCGCGGATATCGACTTCTTCGAGTTCATCGTCCTGGGCAGTCGGTGTCCGCAGGCCCTCGGCGACGATGGCGGAGTTCCCCTCCAGCACGAACGTCCCGTCGTAGTCTGTGATCCTCGCCAAACCGAGCAGCCGGTAGCGTGCGCCACCCGGGGCTGATTTCGGAGCCGTTGTCACGACAGCGAGGATGGGCACGCCATCCCGCCGACAGGCGAACAGAGCCGCGTTGACACCTCGATCCAGCGGGCCACGCATGGGCGCGTACCGCATAGACCATCGACCATCATCGAGCAATGTGAACGTGTCCGGGTAAATCTCCCGTGCAGCCCCGGCCGCGGACTGGCTCCAGATCGAGAACACGTAAGGGGAGTTCGCGGGCTTATAGATACCCTGAACGAGCGAGTGGATGTGATCGATGCCGGCCTGCGGGCACTGCGCGCGCGTGTCTCGAAAGAACGCAGCTGTCTGATCCGTCCCGAAGTACCGGGACAGCGCGATCAGCGCGCGGGCTCTCTGTTCTCCTGTCATGCTTCTCCAGCGACGCTCAGCATAATCGTGTCCGGCAAAAAGATCAGCTCAAGACTGCCGACCTTATGAGGCATCGCTGCCGGCTGGCACGGATCCCGACAACCAAAACGAGATGCGGATTACTTTTGACAGCTTCATGAGCCCGCCGGCGCAACGCCGATCAGGCCCGGAGTGGCCTGGGGCGGCGCCCGCCCTGCTTAGCGAGCGCAATTGCCAATAGCCAATCGCGCGAGTGCCGATCTACCACGCAACCGTGCGCTTCCCGCAATGGCACAAGAAACTCGCGGTACTTGCTTACCAGCGAGAATCGTCACACGATCGTCCACATTCAATCGTGGACGCGCCAACGACGTCTTCGTAGTAGAGGCATGACAAGATAGTGCTGCAGGATTTTTTCAATGATCTGCAGCTTGTATTCGGCCGACAGTAAGTCCAGGTCCAGATCATACGGTGGCGGTCGAACCACGAACGGCTTCAGCGGCCCTGGACACTACCTCCCGGTCAAAGGACTGCCACGCTCGTAGTGCAACGGGCGCGAACGTCAGTCTCAGTCGACGGGCAGTGGACAGAGCAATCCTCGTTCGATCAGCCCGCGGAAGTGGCTCACGACAGAAGCGGCCAACGACCGGTCACGGACGAGCAGGCCCAGCTCGATGTTGCGGTCGAGCGCAGCTTCGGTGAGGTTGGCTGAGGTGATGAACACCGACTCGTCGTCGGCCACGACCGCTTTGGCGTGAAGGACGCCAGCGGGGCCGTGCAGCTCGAGTGCGCGCGGGTCGTAGAAGACGGCCGGGCGCGCGCGACCCGGCCACTCGACCGTCCAGAACCGCTCGGCGAAGCGCCGTACGAGGTGGTCCGGATCTGTCGTATCGCCTCTTTTCCGCTGCACGTTCAGCAGGAGCGTGACACTCAATCCGTCCTTTAGGTCCATTCGCCTGGCCAGGGCCTCGAACGCCTTCGGTCCATCGAAGAATGCGTAGGTGCTCGCCCAGATCGAATGCTCGGCCGAGCCCAGCAGCTCCTCGTACACCCGCCGCGTATCGCGGGCGTGCAAGCCCGCGACCTCGGGCCCGGACCAGACGAGATCCGGCTTGACGGCGCGCGCCGCGAAGCGGTCGATGGTCCGGAGCCACGCCGACGCTGCGCGCCCTGAGATACCCGCGCTTTCGAGCGCCGCCAACCCGGCGCGGACATCGTGCTCAGGCCCGATCCCGCCCAGCACGGACAAGGCGTAGGCGAGGTCGGGGTTGTCCTTTTCCGGCGGCCGGCGGGTGGGATTGCGCCACGCGATCAGGTAGCCGATCGGGTATCCCTTGTACAGCGAATCGAGAAGGTTGCGGACCTTCGTCGCTTCCCACACGAAGGGTCGCTGGATTTCGGGAATGGCGACCTCACCCGACTTGACCCAAGCGAGCAGGGTCTCGATCGCATGAGGCGTGACCGAGTAGCGCTGCGTGGTGTGGGTTCCGGAAACTCCTGCCGGTCTTTTCCAGTAAGTCCTGCCGGTTCGTTTGATGCCACAGTCGCGGTGGGATCGTCAATGCCGAGGTGCATGGTTCGGTGAGAGGGCCCATCCAGGATGAG
>JAGOJY010000095.1 GCA_017994815.1 Acidobacteriota bacterium | reverse complement strand
GGCGCGGCGAGCTGGATCGACGCGCTGCGCTGGGCCAACGGCTTCGACCCGCCGCTGAAGTTCACGGTCCTGGCCGACACGGACGGCGGATTGTGGAACCGCTACCTGGACCCGCGGGGCGGCTGCAACTTCGTCCCGCAGGGACAGCTCTTTGACCAGGGGCTCGTCACCGTCGACGACCCGTGCACCGGCAGCAACTGCCCCGAAGGCTGCGGCTACGACGACGCGTACGTGAGATCGCTCTTGAACGCGATCCTGCCGCCCGCGCCGTGCGCCGCGGCGCCCTGACCGGGAACCCGTTGCGCGCGGTGGGCGGCGGCGGATAATCGCCGCGTGCCGAAGTCGCGCCGGGCCGCCGGCGCGGCGCGGGGGACCCATCGGGGCAGCCGGCGCACGAGCCGCGCTGCCCGCGGGGCGAATCCGGCAGCACGACCGGTAGAGGACTCCAACCTCGAGCCCGTCAGCTAACCCCGCAGGCCGTTGGAGGAGCAATGTCTCCAGAGCGCCTGCTGTCCCAGGCGAAGCGGCTGGTCGTCGGCCAGCCGATCCCGTCGCATCTCGCGCACCACGAGCGCTTCTCGCGCGTGACCGGGTTGGCCGTGCTGTCGTCCGACGCGCTGTCGTCCGTGGCCTACGCCACCGAGGAGATCCTGCGCGTGCTGCTGGTCGGGGGCATCGGCGCGCTGGCGCTGGTGACGCCGATCGGCGGCGTGATCGCCGTGATCCTGGCCCTCGTCGCCTTCTCCTACCGCCAGACGATCCACGCCTACCCGCGCGGGGGCGGCGCCTACATCGTGGCGCGCGAGAACCTCGGCCGGTACCCGAGCCTGGTCGCGGCGGGGGCGCTCCTGATCGACTACACCCTGACCGTGGCGGTCAGCGTCGCCGCCGGCGTGGCCGCGCTCACCTCGGCCGTGCCGGCCTGGCACCTGAACCGTGTCGAGATCGGCATCGCGCTGGTCGCGCTTTTGGCGATCGGCAACCTGCGCGGCGTGCGCGAGTCGGGGCGCATCTTCGCGGTGCCCACGTACTTCTTCATGGGCGGGGTCTTCACGCTCCTGGCCGTCGGCGCGTGGCGCTACGCGACCGGCACGCTGGGCGCGGCGCTGCCCGTGGACCCGCTCGAGGTCCGGCAGGCCGCGGGCCTGACGACGTTCGCGGTGCTGACGGCGTTCTCCAACGGCTGCACGGCGATGACCGGCGTCGAGGCGGTCTCCGACGGGGTGCCGGCGTTCCGGCCACCGGAGAGTCGCAACGCCGCGGCCACGCTGTTCCTGATGGCCGCGCTGGCGATCACGATGTTCACGGGGATCAACCTGCTCGCGCACGCCTGCCACGTCGTCCCGAGCCAGACCGAGACGGTGGTCTCGCAGATCTCGCGCGCGGTGTTCGGCGGTCGCGGGTTCGTCTACTACACGCTGCAGGTCGCCACGATGCTGATCCTCGTGCTGGCGGCGAACACCGCGTTCGCCGACTTCCCGCGGCTGGCCTCGTTCGTGGCGCGCGATCGCTTCCTGCCGCGGCAGTTCACCTCGCGCGGCGACCGCCTCGCCTTCTCCAACGGAATCTTGATCCTGGCCTCGCTGGCGGGGCTTTTGATCGTGATCTTCGGCGCCGACACCCACGCGTTGATCCCGTTGTACATGATCGGTGTGTTCGTCTCGTTCACGCTCTCGCAGGCCGGGATGGTCCATTACTGGTACACCAACCGTCCACCCCGCTGGCGGATCAACGCCCTCGTCAACGGCATCGGGGCGCTGGTGACCTTCACCGTCCTGTGCGTGGTCGGCTACACCAAGGCCGGCGAGGGCGCCTGGCTCACGATCCTGATGATCGCCGCGCTGGTCGGGCTGTTCCTGGTCACGCGCCGGCACTACGACGAGGTCGCGGCGAGCCTGTCGTTGCGGGGCTGGAGCCCCGGCCCGCGGGGCCGCAACACCGTGATCGTGCCGCTCGGCGGGCTGCAGAAAGCCGTGGTCAAGGCGCTGAGGTACGCCACGCACCTCTCGCCCGACGTGCGGGCGGTCTACGTGGACATCGACCCGAACGCGCGGGGCGAGGTCGAGCGGCACTGGCCCGAGTGGGGCCAGGGCGCCGAGCTGGTCGTGCTCGAATCACCGTACCGCTCGCTGCTCGAGCCGCTGTTGGAGTACATCGAGCAGGTGCAGGCCGCCGACCCCTCGGGCTACGTCACCGTCGTGCTGCCGGAGTTCGTGCCGAAGCGCCTGTGGCAGCACGTGCTGCACAACCAGCACGCGCTGTTGATCAAGGCGGCGCTCCTGTTCAAGCCGTCGATCGTGGTGACCAGCGTCCCGTTCCACATCGGCCGCGGCGACGATCGACGCTGAGTCGCCGCCCGCGCCCGGCGGACCCCGGTCCGGGTACGAAGGGGTTCGTTGACACGACGAAGACCTTCGTATATGGTGCGCGAATGATGGCGGCCAGAGAAGGGTCCGGGAGGCGCGCGGCGCCCAACCCGACCGACAGCGAGCTGGAGATCCTGCAGGTGCTCTGGGAGCGCGGCGAGGCGACCGTGCGCGACGTCCACGAGGCGATCGGCGCGGCCCGGGGGACCGGCTACACGACGATCCTGAAGCTGATGCAGATCATGGCGGCCAAGGGGCTGGTGCGCCGCGACGAGTCGCGCCGGACGCACGTCTACCGCGCCGCGCTGCCGCGCGAGGCGACCGAGCGCCGGCTGGTGCGCGCCCTGGTCGACCGCGCGTTCGCGGGTTCGGCGGCGCGGCTCGTGCTCAGCGCGCTTTCGGCTCGGCCGGCCAGCGCCGAGGAACTGGACGAAATCCGACGGCTGATCGACGCCGCGCGCCCCGGCGAGCCGCGCCCGCGCCGCGGGAAACGACCGTGAGCGGCCTCGATCTCGCCCGCGCGCTCGCCGCGGCGCTGGTGCACTTCGTCTGGCAAGGCGCGGCCATCGCCGCGCTGGCGGGCGCGGGGCTCGTTCTCGCCGCCCCGCGCGGCCCGCGCGCGCGGCACGCGGTGCTCCTGGCCGCGCTCCTCGCGATGGCCGCGGCGTTCGCGGCGACGCTCGGCCGGGGCCTCGTCGCGCCGCCCGCGGCAGTCAGCGCCCTGGCGGGACAGGCCTTGCCGCCCGCGCGGGGACCGGTCCCGGCGGCCGGCGGCGGCGGGTGGGCGGCGCTGCCCGGGATGCCAGCCGGTTCGCCCAGCGCGACGGGCGCCCTGCTCGTGGCGTGGGGCGCCGGTGCGCTGCTGATGGTCCTGCGCCTCGCGGGCGGCACCGCGCGCGTGTTCTGGTTCTCGCGCGGCGGCGCCGGTCCGCTGCCCGAGCCGTGGCCGGCGCGCGTCGCCCGGTTGGCCGGGGGCCTGGGGGTGCGCGCCGCGGTTCGCGTGCGCGCGACGGCGCGGGTGGGCGTGCCGATCCTGGCGGGCTTCGCCCGCCCGGTGATCCTCGTCCCGGCTGCCGCGCTCTCCGGGCTGCCGGCGGCGGCGCTGGAGGCGCTGATCGCGCACGAACTGGCGCACCTCGCGCGCCGCGACCACCTGGTGAACCTGCTGCTGGCCGCGCTCGAGACCCTGCTCTTCTACCACCCCGCCGTCTGGTGGATCTCGCGCCGGCTGCGCGCCGAGCGCGAGTTCTGCTGCGACGAGCTCGTCGTCACCCACGTCACGGATCGCGTGGCGTACGCCCGGGCGCTGCTCGAGATGGAAACCTTGCGACCGGCGCCCGTGGCGCTGGCCGCGACCGGAGGACCGCTGATGAGCCGTATCCGCCACCTGCTCGCCGCGCCGCGGGAGCCGCGCCGCGGCGCCGGCGCGCTCGCCGTCGTCGGCCTGGCCGTGTTCGCGACGGCGACGATCCTGCTCGGCGCCTCGCTCCCGGCCGGTGCGCTCTCGCCGGCGGCGCTGGCCGGGACCCCGGCGGCACCGCTGGGGCGCGAGGCCGGGCTCGACATCGAGTGGCTGCCGCGCGCGCTCGCGCCGTGGCTGCCCGAGGTGCGCAACGCCGCCGCCACGCACGGCGTCGATCCGCGGCTGGTCGCGCTGGTGCTGATGGTCGAGTCGGCGGGCGATCCGGCTGCGCGCAGCCCGATGGGCGCGCGCGGGCTGATGCAGGTCCTGCCGGCTACCGGAGCGTTCATCGCCCGGGAGCGCGGACTCGGCGAGTTCGACCCGAACCGGCTCGACGATCCGTCGACGAGCATCGACTTCGGCGCGTGGCTCCTCGCGCGCGGCCTGCGGGAGTTCGGCAGCGGGCGCGACCCCTCCGAGGCGGTCGAGCTCGCGGCCGCCGCGTACAACGGCGGTACCCGCGCCGTCTCCGCGTGGCTCACCGGCGATGGCGCGCTGTCGGAGGAGACCGCGGCCTACAAGGACCTCGTGCGCTCGCTGTGGCGCGACCGCGCGGCGCCGCGTTCCCCCGCGTTCGAAGCGTGGCTCGAGCGCGGCGGCCGCCGGCTCCTGGGGACCCCCGACACCGCGGTCTCGCCTCCGAGGTGACGGTCACCGTCCCCGGGGGCCGTGCGGACACCGAACGAGGTCGCGTGACGGGCCGGCTGCGCCGGCCCGCCGCATCTGCAGCCTGTCAGTACGAATGATGTCGCGGGCCGGGCCGGCTGCACCGGCCGCCGCGCCGGCGGCCGCGCCGCGAGGCGAAGGGGCGGACGGCACGAAACCGGTCAGGCCGTCCGGCGCGGTGGCCGGACAGACTTCCGCGGGCGGCACGCGGGGGCGGACCGCCGACAGTCGGCGCGCCCCGCTAACGTTCGAGGGCGTCCGCGTCGGCGCGTGGCACCCGCCTTGCCATTGTCCGGGTCGAGAGGAGAGACCTCGATGCGGACGATGGCGACGACGATGACGCGGATCCTGGTGGTTGCGGTGGCAGCTCTGGCGCTGGTCGGCACGGTCGAGGCTGGCACTCTTCGGGCGCACGTCGACGGCCCGTTCGTCATCGGCGATCAACTCTTCTCCGGCGGTGTGCTCGAGTTGCGCGTGGTCGGCCAGGGCTCCCTGGTCCAGATCTCCGTCGATGGCCGCCCGGTCGCGATCGCGTTCCGCTCGTCGCTCGCCGACGGGATGCTCGCGGCCAACTCGAGCATCGCCTTCCGCCGCGACACCCGCGGTTACCTGCACATGGTCGGCCTGGACTACGCGGCCGCCAACACCAAGGACACCCGGCAAGCTCCGATGCTCCTTTCCTCGGTCGCGCGCGGCCTCGCGACGGTGACGCCCTACGGGCGGACCGGCGAGCAGAGCGCGCAGGCCAATTGACCTTCACCGGCTGACGGCTCCCCCTTCGCTCTCCTTCAGGTGCTCGGGCCCCGGTCCCCCGCCGGGGCCCCTTCTTTTTCTCGAGCGCCCGCGTCCCCGGCGCGGCCCCCCGGTACACGCTATCCTTTTTTTCGTGAAGTCCGCGCTGATCGCGCTGGTCCTGCTCGCAGCGGCGGGCACCACGCTCGCCGAGGAGACGTTCTCCGAGCTGGCGCTGCACCCCGCCGAGCGCCTGGCGCTCGACGCCGCGCGCGAGGGGAAGTTCGTCCGCGCGCGCGAGTTGGCGGAGTCGGTCCTCGGCTCGGACCCGCGCTCCGCGGTCGGCGAGCTGGTGTTGGCGATGGCGCTGCACGAGGGCGAGGGCAACGTGCCGCTCGCCGTGCGGCACTACGGCAGGGCACGGGCCCTGCTCGAGACCTCCGACGGCACCGCGCGTCCCGGCCTCGAGCGCTGGCACCGCGAACTGCTGCACCGCGAGGCCTGGGCGCTGTCCGACATGGGGCGCTACGACGACCTCCTGGCGATCAACCGGCGCATCCGCGAGCTGTACGACCCGACCTACCACAGCGCGGACGTCTGGCCGCTGATGAAGCTCGGGCGGGTCGAGGAGGCGCGCCGCGCGGTCACCCGCGCGCTGGCGTCGGGCGATTCGTTCGAGGAAGTCGTGGCCAGGAACGGCCTGTGCGCGCTCGACGGCTACCCGGCGTGCACCGAGATGCTGCGCGCCGTCCGCGGCTGGGGGCTCTCGCCCGGGCTCGCGCTGCGCAACGTCGCCGTGTCCGCGATCGAGGTCGGACGCTACGAGGAAGCCGAGCGGCTGCTCCTGGAGTCGGCCAACCACCCGAGCGAGGAGACGAACCCCTGGCGCGACCTGGCCTCGCTCTACGCCGGGCAGGGCCGGCTCGGCGAGGCCTCGGCGGCGGCGCGCGCGATGATCGAGTTCTCGCGCAGGCTCCCGGCGCGCGTGCGCCAGCACGAGCGGGCGCAGGGGTTCGTGATCGCGGCCGAGGTCCTGCTGCTGACCGGGCACGCCGACCGGGCGCTGGCCGCGGCGCGCCGCGCGCTGGCGGAGCCCGACCGCGCCTCGCACTGGTCGGGCTCGGAAGAGGAGATCAACTCCGAGGGGTGGCTGCTCGACCGCGCGATCCGCCGCACGGCGGCCGAGCGCGAGCTGGAAGCGGCGCGGTTGTCGGGCGTTTTCGCCGCGCCGCTGCACTGGTGGCGCGCGCTGCGCCATCGCGTCGCGGCGTGGCTTTCCGGGCGCAAGGTGCTGCCGCTTCTGCTGCGCGGCGGGCTGGAAGAAGCCGACGAGCTGGCGCACCCGGAACACCCGCAGGTTTCCGCGCCGCCGTGGCTCCTGATCGACGCGGTCGACCTGCTCGGGCCGGGCCCGACGCTGGCCCACGTGGCGCGCTGGCGCGCGGTTCGCGGGACGAGTTCGTCGCCCGTGCCGCGGGAGCTGCGCGAGGCGCGGGCGACGGCGCTCGAGACGGAGGCGCACTGGCTCGCGGGTGACGAGCGGCGCTGCCTGGAGGCGGGCGGCCGGGCGCGCGCGGCGCTCCCGGCCGGCGAGGTGCTGCTACGCACGCGCGTGGCAGCGCGGATGGCGGACGCGGCGTGGCGCAGCGGGCAGAGGGCGCGGGCCTGGGACCTCTACGCGGAGGTGCTCGAGCGCGACCCGGCCCTGCTGCGGCGCCTCGGCCTCGCGCTGCCGGTCGCGCCGCCGCCCGCGGGCGCATCGCTCCTCGAGGACGCCGCGCGCCGTGCCGCGCGCACGCCGCGCTTTGCGGTCGACCGCTCCAGCCCGTTCCGCATCGCGGCCGCGGGCGAGCGGCTGTGCCTGTTCGGGCTGCACGACGCGGCGCTGGCGTGTGTCGCCGGCGAGGTCCCCGGCGCGGGCGACGGCCCGTACGCGGGCGACCCCGTGGCCGGGCTGGCGGACCGCCTGCTGCGCGCGGCGTTCGCGCCACGGCTCGAGTTGAGCCAGCAGGACCTCACGACCCTCGACGGCTCGGCGGGCGCGGAGCGGGAGCTGGCGCCGGAGCTCCTGGATCTTCTTTCGGATCCCGGCTCGCCGTGAGCGGCTCGAACCCCTCGTCCTGCAGGATTCGGCGCGCGGCGCCCGGGTCGTGCGCGAACGCTCCCTGCACCCGGCGCGCGGCCCACAGAGCGTCGTCGAGGGCGTTGCCCGACACGCCGACGCGGGCCCAACCGGCGACGACCACGGCGTAGCGCCCCCCGGTCATGGCGTACACGCGCAGCGGCTCGCGCCCGCGCTCGAGCAGCCAGGCCAGTTCGGCCCGGCCCTGCTCGCGCCACAGCCCCCGCCCGGCGGCCCGCGCCTGCGTTTCCAGATCGACGTAGCGTTCCTCGCGCGCGAAGTCGAACTTCGTCAGCACGCGCGCGAGCCCGGCCGCGACCAACTCCGCGCCGAGATCGGCGCCGGACTCGGTCTCGACGTACGCCAACCGGCGGCCGTACTTGTCCTTGCCCGCCCCGCGGTCCGGCACGAGGCGCACGGGCCCGCGTCCGATGCGCTCGCGCAGCGCGTCGCGCGCCTCCTCGGCGAGGAACTGCGGCTCGCTTTCCTCGTGGTGCAGCTCGGGCGCGTCGATCCCGATCAGCCGGACCGTCTGGCTCTTGCCGCCGGAGTTGACGCGCAACGTGTCGCCATCGAGGACCGCCAGCACTTCGACCGCCGGCGCCGCCGGCCCAGCCGGCTCGGCGCCCAATGGCGCGCAGCCGGCCAGCACGAGCACCGCCACGGCGCAGCCCGGCACCGCCCGCCGCGCCCACCAGGAAACCATCGAACCTCCCCGCGCGCCGCGTCCGCCGGCGCGCTTTCGCAGTCGCCTTTCGTGGATTAGATTCGCACGCCCCGGTGAACGCAACGATGCACGACGAGAACGCCCACGATCACGGGAAAACGCCGCGAGCGCGGCTCCTGGCCGGGTTCTGCCTGACCCTGGCCTTCGCCGGCGTGGAAGCCGTCGGCGGCTTCCTGTCGGGCTCGCTGGCGCTGCTCGCCGATTCCGTGCACATGCTGGCCGACGCCGCCGCGCTCGGGCTCGCGCTGCTCGCGGCGCTGGTGTCCGGCCGGCCGCACACGCAGCGGGCGACGTACGGCTTCCACCGCGCGGAAGTCCTGGCGGCGCTGGCCAACGCCGTCCTCCTCGGCGCGTTGATCCTGCGCATCGGCTGGGAGGCGGTGCTGCGCCTGGCCGGCGCGCGGGACGTCGAGGTGGACGGCAGGACGATGCTGGTCGTCTCGTGCGTGGGCCTGTTGGTCAACGTCGTCGTGCTGTGGGTTCTGCGCTCCGGCCGCGCGCCCGGCGACAACCTCAACCTGCGGGCCGCCGCGGCGCACGTCACCGGCGACCTCGCGGGCTCCGCAGCGGCGATCGTCGCGGCGGTGCTGATCCTGGCGCGCGGCTGGCACATCGCCGACCCTTTGGCGAGCCTCGGCGTGGCGGTGCTGATCGGCATCAGTGCCTGGCGAATCCTGCGCGAGTCGGCCGAGGTGCTGCTCGAGGTGGCGCCGCCCGGGATCGACGTGGGCGCCGTCACGCGCGCGCTCGGGTCGATCGAGAGCGTGACGGGGGTGCACGACCTGCACGTGTGGACGGTCACGCCCGGCCGCGTCGCGCTCTCGGTGCACCTCGAAACCGACGCGTCACGCAGCCCGGCGGCGCTGCTCGGCGCGGCCAACGAGGTCCTCGGGCAGGAGTTCGGGATCTGGCACACCACGATCCAGGTCGAACCGGGCGAACGGCTGGGTCCCGGTGGCCGGCTGCCGGCGCATCCGGGGTAACGACGACCCGGTTTCGGAACGAAGCCGACGGGCTAGGACCCTTCCTCGTCGTCCTCGATCCACTGGCGCCAACCGCCACCCCGCGAGCCCTGCTCCTCTCCCTCGCGCGGGCGCACCTTGGGCTGGCGATCGCGGTCGGGCTCGGACTTCTTGCGCGGGCCGGTCCGGCGGCGCTCCTCGGGAGGCGGCTCGGTCGGCGCGGGCATCGGTGACGGGCGCGGCGAGCGCGTGAAGCCGCCGGGCCGCGGCCCGCCGGGCCCGCGCATGCCGCCCGGGCGCCCGGCGCCGTCGGGGCGCGGCGGACGCTCCCCGGGCGCGGGCCCGCTCCCCCGCTCGCGCGCCTCGTTGACCACCAGCGGCCGGCCGCCGAAGTTCTTGCCGTTCATCTGCTGGGCGGCGCGGGCAGCCTGCTCGTCGGTCGCGTAGGAGACGAACGCGAAGCCGCGGGGCCGGCCGGTCTCCCGGTCCATGACGATGTGCACGTCCGTGACGTCGCCGAGTTCGGCGAACATCGCCCGCAGATCGTCAGCCGTCGCGCTGTAGGGGAGATTGCCTACGAAAAGACGCTTACCCATCTTCGGACAGGATCCGTATCCGTTTCCCGGACGAAACGCCAGCGTCGGAGCGGTCCGCAGCGGGGCCCTCCCCGCCCGACCATCCCCAAAACCGCGCGCTACTCTAGCTTGGGGTCAGGCCCCGGTCCACCCCCTTGGCCCGGGACAGGACGCGGGGGCCGACCCGCAGGCCGGCCCCCGCCGGGTGGGGGAGACTGACAAGCCCGGAAAAAGGGGTGCAG
>JAGOJY010000094.1 GCA_017994815.1 Acidobacteriota bacterium | reverse complement strand
GCGCTCGCGACGCGTGCCCGGGCCCGGCGCGCCTGACCGCGGGAGGAGGGGCGATGAACTCGCGCCGGACGCTCATGTTCCTGATGATGACGGCGATCGCCGCCAACGCCGTGCTGCTGGTGGACTCATTGACCACCGGCGTGCTCGTGCCGCGCGTCGAGGCCCGCGAGCCGGCGGCGACGCCGGCTGCATCGGCGCCGCCGGCCGCCGCGGCGAAGCCGCAGCCGGCCGCCGCGACGGTCCCCGCCGCGCCCGCCGACACGATCGAGCAGACGTACCTCGATCTCGTCGCGCAGCTGACGGCGCACAACGAGACGCTCACCCGCAAGGAGCAGGAGCTGGCCGAGCGCGAGCGGCAGTTCGCGGTGCTGCGCCAGGAGCTTCTGGCCGAGAAGGCGAATGCGCCCGCGGCCGGCGCGGCGGCGAAGAGCGCCGCGTTCGACAAGCTGCTCAAGGCCTACGAAGGGATGGACCCCGCCAACGCCGCCGCGGCGATGGCCGAGCTGTACAACAAGGACCGCGGCGTGACGGTGGACGTCCTGCTCGGGCTCAAGGCCCGGCAGTCCGGCGCGATCCTCGACGCCCTGGCCGAGACCAGCCCCACCATCGCGGCCGAGTTGTCGCTCGAAGTCTGGAAGCGCGACCCGCGCGGCCCTTCGAGGTAGGGACCGCTGTACGGGCCGGCGCAGGCGGCCCGGCCATGACGGCGTCGCCAGGTGGGCGCATCTGCGCGCGCAAATCCACCGTGCGGCAACTCTGACCCCGCCCCCGGCACTTTCGCCCCGTTGTTGCGGGCGGGAAACGCTGCCGCAACCTACAATCGAGCCACCGCGGATCGGCCCGGATGCGCGGAACTGGCGGAGCCCCGGGTCCGCCAGATTCGGTCCGATGGAGGTTTTCGGATGCGGATCGTCAGAGCTTCGCTCGCGCTGTTCCTTTCCTTGTCCATGTTGCTCATCGCTCCCGCGGCGGTGGCCGCTCCGGCAGCGCCGCACGTCGCGGACCAGGCCGCGCTCGACAACGCGGTCGCCGACACGCTTTCCCGCACCGACGCCGATCGCGCCGCGATCCGGCAGGTCCTCGAACGCCAGGAAGTGCGCGACGTCGCGCAGCGCGCCGGCATCGACGTCTCGCGCGCGGAATCGGCGCTGGCAACGCTCGACGGCGACGAACTCGCGCGCATCGCCGACCACGCCCGCGCCGTCGAGACCTCGCTGGCGGGCGGCGACCGGATCTCGCTCGACACGACCACCATCATCATCATCCTGCTCGTGGTGATCGCCGTCGCGCTGATCGCGGACTGACCTGACCTGATGCGGGCGGCCGGCTCCGCTCTCGTCGCGCTCGCGGTCGCGACGGGCAGCGCGGTGTCGGCCGCCGGCATCCGGCTGCTCGACGTCCCGTTCGTTTCGCAATCCGAGGCGCTGTGCGGCGGCGCGGCGGCCGCGATGGTCCTGCGCTACTGGGGCGAGCGCGGCGTGTCGGCCGAAGACTTCAGCGACCTCGTCGACCGGTCCGCCGGCGGGATCGCGTCCGAGGCGCTCGTCGAGGCGCTGCGCGGGCGTGGCTGGACCGCGCTGCCGTTCCAGGGCGACCGGGCGCTCCTTCGCGAGCACCTCGAGCGCGGCCGGCCGGTCATCGCGCTGATCGGCGTCGGGCCGGCGCGGTTCCACTACGTCGTGATCGTCGGCTTGCCCGAGGGCGCCGTGGTCGTGCACGACCCGGCGCTCGCGCCGTTCCACGTCTTCACCGACGAGGAGTTCGCGGTCGCGTGGCAGGCGAGCTGGAACTGGGCCCTGCTCGTGCTGCCGCCCGGGCCCGCGCCCGCGCCCGGGGAGCCGCGACCCACCGCCCCCGAGGCGCCGGACATCGCCCCGGGCGACCCGTGCGACGGCATGGTGGCGGCCGCCGTGGCCCGGGCCAAAGGCGGCGATGCTGCCGCGGCGCGGCAGGCCCTCGAGGCCGCGGTCGGGCTCTGCCCCGACTCGCCCGCCGCCGCGCGCGAGCTGGCCGGGCTGCGCTTCGTGGAGAAGGACTACGCCGCGGCGGAGCACCTCGCCGCGCGCGCCGTCGCGCTCGCTCCCGGCGACGCGCACGCGTGGCGCACCCTCGCCACCAGCCGCTTCGTGCTGGGCGACGCCGCGGGCGCGCTCGCGGCCTGGAACCACGTCGGCGAGCCGCGGGTCGACCTGACGCAGGTCGAAGGGCTCGTGCGCACGCCGCACCGCGTGGTCGAGGAGCTGGTCGCGGTCGCGCCGCGCGCGACGCTCACGCCCGCGGCGCTGCGCCGCGCGGGCCGGCGCGTCGCGCTGCTGCCGGCGCAGGACGGCTCGCGCGTGGATTACCGGCCGCTTCCCGGCGGTTGGGCCGAGGTCCGCGCCAGAGTGCACGAGGCGCCGCTCGTGCCCGACCGCTGGACGCTGGTCGGCCGCGGCCTGCGCGCGCTGGTCGAACGCGAGCTGCTGCTCGACGCGGCGGGGCTCGCGCGCGGCGGGGAACGCGTGGCGCTGGCGTACCGCTTCTGGCACGACCGCCCGCGCGTGGCATTGCGCGTCGCGGCCCCGCGGCTGTTCGGCCGGTCCGGGCTCTGGCGCGTCGACGCGGCGTGGGAGGAGCAGCCGTACCGGCTCGGCGCGGGCGAGCCGTTCACGGAGTCCCGCCGCGGCGCCGCGCTCGCCTTCGGCGACTGGTTCGCTGCCGACACCTACGCCGAGATCGGCGCCGGCTACGACCGCTGGCGCGACCGCGGCGGATCGGCGGCGCTGGCCGCCGCCGTCGAGCAGCGCCTCGCGGCGGACCGGCTCGCGCTCCGGGTCGAGGGCGGGTTGTGGCGCGAGTTCCACCGGCTCGCGCTGGGCGCGGCGTGGCGCAGCTCCGCCGAGGACACGCCGTGGAGCGCAGCGGCGGTCGCCGGGTGGGAGCGCGCCGCCCGCTCGGCGCCGCTCGACCTGTGGCCCGGCGCGGGCGCGGGGCACGCGCGCGAGCCGCTCTTGCGCGCGCACCCGCTGCTCGACGGCGGCGTCATCGACGGCCCGGCGTTCGGCCCGCGGCTCGCGCACGCCAGCTTCGAGTTGCGCCGATCGCTGGCGCGCAAGCCGATCGTCGGGATCGACGCGGCGGCGTTTGCCGACGCCGCGCGCGCGTGGCACGGCCCGGCCGGCGACCGCCGCACGCACGTCGACGTCGGCCTCGGCCTGCGGCTGCGCGTGGTCGGCGTCCCCGGCGCGCTGCGCCTCGACTTCGCGCACGGCCTGCGCGATGGCGCCGACGCCTTCTCCGCGGCCTGGCAACTTCCGTGGGACCAGCCGGGACGGCTGTCGCCATAGGCCGCGCTCCTTCTGCTGCATCCCGCATGGACGAGAAGCGAACGGCGGGGACAGGTGTGGCAGCTGTCCCCAAGTGTCCCTCCGGTGCGCGCGCGACGTGTCATCTGCCGATATATCTGGGGGCCTTGGAAGAGGAGGAGGCATGTCGGCTCGTTTCGTCGCGCTGTCGCTCGTCGTCCTGAACGGATTGTTTGTCAGCTTCGCGGCAGACGCGCTGCCGCGCTTCCGCTCGATGGCGCAACTCGCGACGCCGGACGCGGCGTGGATCAGCGTCTCGGGCCGTGACGTCGCGTTCGGGCGCGGGCACCAGCTGCACCTGGCGCGGTGGGACGACGGGCTGACGCCCGTCGCGAGCGCCGAGCTGCCGGTCGGGATCGAGGACGCGGTGCTCGCCGGGGGCAAGCTGTGGGCCGCCGTCGGCGGCGAACTGGCGTGGATCGATCCGGCCGACCCGGGCCGGCTCGCCGGGCACGTCGCCCTCGACCCGCCGCTGCGCGGCCGGGCCCGCCTCGTGCGCTACGTCGCCGACCTGCTGCTGCTCGAGGACGGCGTGGGCCTGCGGACGATCCTCCTGCCGCGGCCGCTGATGCCCGGGTCCGAGGACCACGGCCACCACTTCCCGCACGAGCCGCGCCAGGGAGCGCTGTTGGCGCTGAACGACGAGTTCACGGCAGCCGCACCGGGCGCGAGTTCGCTCTGGGCGGCCACGCGCGGCGGATCGCTGTACCGCATCGACCTGTCCGACCTCGAGGCGCCGCGCCTCGAGCGCCGCCACGTCCTGCCGCAAGCCGCGCCGCGCGCGCTCGCCGCGAGCGGCGACCGGTTGTACCTGTTGGGCGAGGACGGCCTGCGGATCGCCGTCGCCGGGCGCGCCGCCGCGCTCGACGACGAGGGCCTGCACGAACAGGTGCGCGGGACGTCGATCGCCGTCGCGGGTCGCCGGCTGCTCGTCGGCGGTCCCGACGGCCTGCAGGAATACGCCGACCGCTCGGCGATCGCGGCGACGCACACCGTCAATCTCGGGGCCTTCTTTTTCGATCCTGCGGTCGTGACGGTCAACTCCGGCGACGCCGTCGTGTGGAACAACACCGGGGGCACGCACAACGTCACCTCGTGCACCACCGGGCGAACGGGTTGCCCCGGCCCGGCGACCGAGGCCTGGTCGTGCCCGACCAGTAGCCCCACCGGCTGGAACTGCAGCAAGGTCTACGGCACCGCCGGCGGGAGCAATCCCTACACCTGCACCGTCACCGGCCACGCCGGGCAGGGAATGACCGGCACCGTCAACGTCAACGCCGCGGTCCCGAAACCGCCCGCCGTTCCCGACGGAGGCGGCACGACGACGCCGATGACCGTGCGCAAGCAGGACGCTGCCGGCGCGACGCTGATCGTCGCGTGGGACGACGCGGCGTGCGCGCCGGATGCCGCCGACAACCAGATCCTCTACGGCGACCCGGCCGGCCTGCCGAACTACACGCTGCAGGGCGCGCGCTGTGCGATCGGGACGACCTCGCCGTTCACGTGGAGCAACTCGCCCGCGCCCGCGCCCGGCTCGTTCACGTGGTGGGTCGTGGTCGCGACGGACGGGTCGTCCACCGAGGGTTCCTGGGGCCAGAGCAGCGCCGGCGCCGAGCGGCACGGCAGCCAGCCCTCCGGCCAGTGCGGCGCCAACTCCAAGGACACGAGCAACGCCTGCGGCAACTGACGCGGCGCGCTCTGCTACGCCGGCCCGGGACAGGTGCGCCACCCGGTGTGCACCTGCCTTGCCATGCCGCGTTCGTCTGCCGGCCGACGCGCGGGAGCCCGTTGCGGTCGCGCTCCGACCGGCCGCGGCGATCGACAGCGACGTGGCAGAACCGCGGGGGACTTGGGCTCGAAAATTCACCAGATCGTGGCGATATTATCGCCATGATCCGGCGATTCGTTGCTGTACGCCGGGCGCGAGGTCGTCCCGTTCGGCCGCAACCTGCACGCCGTGCCGCTGTCGGCCCTGTCGTCGGTTTCGTAGAGGCCGCCGCGGTCGGTCCGACCACGCGAACTACCGGGACGTCCTCCTACGTCAGCTCCGGCCGCTCGGCGAGAGCGCGATGTTCTCCCGCGCGCCGCGGCCCGCGAACACGCGAGCGGTTGTCGCCACCGCGCAGCACCAACGCCAGCAGGATCGAGGCCACGAGCGCGACGCTCCCGGCGCGCAGCCAGATGCTGGCCGCCGGTTCGCCGCCGACCTCGATCTTGAGCAGCGCGATGCCGACCGCCGCGCCGAGGTAGCGCATCGTGGACAGCGCACCGCCGGCCGCGCCGGCCTGCGCGCGCGGCGCCGCGCTGAGCGCGGCGGTCTGGGCCGGGGCCGAGGCCAGCCCGATTCCCGCGCCGACCGCCGCCAGCGCGACGAACAGCCGCAGCCCGGGCTCGAACGACGCCGGCAGCGCGACGAACGCCAGCGTCGCGAGCGTCGATCCCAGCACCGCCGTGAACCGCGAACCGGAGCGCACGGCGAGCCGCGCGCCGAGCGGGGCGAACACGACGTTGCCCGCCAGCATCGCCAGCAGCGCGCGGCCGGCCTGCTCCGGGCCGGCGCCGGCGCGGCGCTCGATCTCGATCGGCACGAGGAACAGCAGGCCGTACTGCGCGAGGTTCTGCAGGCCGATCACGAGGCTGCCGGCGGCGAACTCGCGCCGGCGGAAGAGTCGCGCGTCGCCGAGAAGCGGCACCAGCCCCCAGCCCCCGCCGCGCGGCGCGGGCGCCGGCGCCGGCGTGTGGGCCGCGTCGCTGCGCGCGATCAGCGGCAGCGCGAGCGCGATCAGCGGCAGGTTCGCCGCGAACACGGCGCGCCAGCCGAAGTGCGCGACCAGTTCGCCGCCGAGCCACGGGCCGACCGAGGCGCCGACGCTCATCACCGAGGTGAACGTCGCGAAGCCGTACATCCGGCGCGCACCCTCGGTGCCGTTGCGCAGCGCGGCCAGCACGGCGGGGATCGTCACCGCCCCGCCGACCGCCATCAGCACCCGCGCGGCCACGAGCCCGGCCAGCGCGCGGCTGGCGAGGCCGAGCACGGCTCCGGCCGCGAACAGCCCGACGCCGCCGAGCAGCGCGCGCCGGTGGCCGATGCGGTCGCCCAGGCGCCCGCCCGGCGACTGGCCGAGCATCCCGACGACGAGGTAGCTCAGGACCAGCCACGGCGTCAGGCTGCCCGCGTCGCGACCGACATCGTGGGCGATGGTCGGCAGCGCCACCGCGATCATCGTCGAGCCGAGCGGCGTGAGCAGCGCGGCCGCCATCAGCCCGAAGACGAACGTGCGCGACAGCTCCCGGCCCATCGGCGTCACCTCACGCGACCGCGGCGTGGATGCGGGTGATCGCGCGGCACTGGACCAGGAACACCTCGCCGCCGGCGATGACCCACTCGATGTCGAGGTCCGGCCCGTACGCCGCCTCGCCCTCGCGGGCCAGCTCGTGCAGGCGGGCCAGCTCGCGCTCGCCGAGCACGCGCGCCGCGGCGGTCTCCGGCGGCAGGCGCACCTCGACCGTCCCGCCCGCCGCGTCCGGGTGCAAGGCGACGTGCTTGAACGCGACGCTCGCCTCGAGCACCCGCCCGTCGCGGCCGACCCGGTACAGGTCGGGCGTGACGGTTCCGGAGACGACCGCCTCGCCGAGGCCCCACGCGGCCTCGATCACCAGCTCGTCGCGCCCGTCGAGCGGGTTGCGCGTGAACAGGACCCCCGCGCTCTGCGCCTCCAGCAGGCGCTGGATCACGACCGCCATCCGCGGGGCTTCCGGCAGCCCCATCCGGCGCCGGTAGGCGCAGGCCGCCTCGGTCGCGGCGGAATCGTGCACGGCCACGACGGCCGCGATCGCCTCGCGCGCGCCGCGCACGTTGAGCCGCGTCAGGTGCTGGCCGGCGAAGCTCGAGCCCGCCGCGTCCTCGCCGATCGCCGACGAGCGCACCGCGACCGGCCCGCCGAGCGCGCGCACCGCGGCCGCGACGGCGGCGCAGGCCGCGGCGTCGCCGCGGCGCACGGCCTGCACCAGCTCGACCGGCAGCGCGACGCCCGGCGGGACCGGCAGCCCGGCGCGGATCGCCGCGCCGAGCTGCACCGCCTTGCCCCCCAAGCGCGCTTCGTCGCGCGCCTCGGCCAGCATCACCGGCTTCACCGCAGCACCTCGACGGTTCCGCGCATCCCGTCCACCCGCACGCGGGCCCCGTCCGGGATCACGGTCGTGGCCGAGGCGGTGTGCACGACCGCCGGGATGCCGTACTCGCGGGCCACGATCGCCGCGTGCGAGAGCAGCGCGCCGCGGTCGGTGACGATCGCGCCGAGCAGCGGCAGCACCACGTTGAACGCCGCGTTGGTCGAGGCCGTGACCAGCACGTCGCCCTGCTGCAGGCGGTTGAAGTCGGCCGGGCCGAGCACGAGCCGCGCGGTTCCCTCGTACACGCCGGGGCTGACCGCGCGCCCGGACAGGCGCGATTCACTGGTCGCGGCCGGCATTTCCCCCAGCAACTCGCCGATGCTGACCTGGATCGCGGCCGCCGCCCGGCGGGCGTGCTCCGGCAGGCCGTCGATCGGCGGCGGCGGCGAGGGCGGATCGCCGAGCACGGGCGGCACGTCGGCCCGCGTGAGCGACAGCCGCCGCCGCGCGCGCTCGCGCAGCTCGTCGCTCGCCGGGCCGGTCCGACCGTCGAGCAGCGCCACGATCTCGACCGGACGGGCTTCGAAGACCAGCTCGCCGCGCTCGATGCTGCCGCGCAGCGCGAGCCGCCGGCCGGCCTCGAGCAGCGCGCGCCGCGCGATGCCGAACGCCCACAGGTCGTTGTGCACGCCGCGCTCGTCGCGCAGGCGGTTGATCAGGCGGGCCTCCGCGAGCAGCTCGTCGAACTCGGCGCGGTGCTGCGCGGGGACCTTGGCGCGGACTTCCGCCGTGCGCGCGGCCAGCTCCGCCGCTTCCCGCTGCGGGTCGGTGTCGCGCGCGCCGCCGAAGAACGCCTGCACGATCGTGTCCGGCAGCTCCTCGGTGGTCAGGTCGGCGACGTCGTAGCCCGACATCGCGTGCGCGCCGCAGGCGTCGAGGTAGCGCCGCACGCTCGCGCCGACGGCTCCCGGGCGCGTGCGCAGTCGCTCGACGATCGTGGCCGGCGGCACCCCGGCGAAGTCGGCCAGCGTGACGTTCTCGGCGCGCAGCGCGTCGACGACTTCCTGCAGCTCGGCGGCCGCGATGCCGTTCGAGAGCGGCGTCGAGCCGCGCAACAGGCCCAGCAGCTCGCTGTTCGACAGGCCGGTCCACTCCTTGGCGGCCGCGACGTACAGGCCGACCGGGAAGATCGCGGTGATGGTGAACTTGTGGTGCCGGTATACCATCTCGACCTCGTTCTCGAAGCAGCGCTCGACGTGCCGCGCCAGCTCGCGGTCGGACAGCGCGGCGAGGTCCACGGACTGCAGCGCGCGGTTGCGGCGGAACGAGTCGGCCTTCATCTCGTTGTCCCAGAGCGCGAGGTCCTCGCGCCAGAGCCGGCGCTCGATCGCCTCGCGCGCCGCCTCGAAGCGGCGCGGGACCTCGGCCTCGCCGTGCACCTCGGCCGCGGGGACCACGCGGTAGTAGATGAACCCGTTCACGACCCCGGCATCGAGGTGCGAGAACAGCAACCCGTAGCGCCGGGTGCCCTCGGCGAAGCCGCGCGCGAACCCCGGCGGGAACGCCTCGGCGGTCCACGGGGTGATCGCTCGCGGGAAGTGCGCGGGGTCCTGCTCCCAGGTCCCGGGTCCGGGTGCGGTGAAGGTCAGCTCGGAGCGTTCGGCGGCGGTGCTCATGGCGTCCTCTGCGGTATCGGGTGCGTGGTGCGTTCGGGCGATCGCCCCTAGAGCAACCCCGGTGCCAAGCAGCGAAGTCGCCGGAGGTGAACGAGTTGACCCTGGACCCGCCGACCGGGGGCGGAATGGCGCGCGGACTATTCCCGCCAATCCCGGGAATAGTCCCCGCGAGCTGATCGTAGCGGCCGCCGCAGGGGCCGGCGACGAACGACGTCACCGGGTGCGGCCGGGATCAGAAAACGGCAGTGTCAGAGGTGACTGTCCGCGAGGCCGAACTTCTCGATGCGGTAGCGCAGCCAGTCGCGCGGCATGCCGAGGAGCTTCGCCGCGCGGGCCTTGTTGTACGCGGCGCGCTCGAGGGCCTGGCGGACGAGCGTGCGCTCGAGATCCTCGAAGTCGAGGCCGGTTTCCGGCAGGTCGAAGGCGCCGCCGCGCTGCGCGCCCGCGCCCGCGATCGCGAAATCGGACGGGCCGAGTTCCGGGCCTTCCGCCAGCAGCACCGCGCGCTCGACGGCGTTGCGCAGCTCGCGCACGTTCCCGGGCCAGGAGTACGCCTTGAGCTTGGCCAGCGCCTCGTCCGACACGCCGCGCACGTCCTTGAGGAACTCGCGGCGGAACTGCTGCACGAACAGCTGCGCCAGCTCGGCGATGTCGTCGCTGCGCACGCGCAAGGGCGGCAGCTCGACCGGCAGCACGCGCAGCCGGTAGTACAGGTCCTCGCGGAAACGCCCGTCGCGGACCATCGCCTGCAGGTCGCGGTTGGTCGCGGCGACGATCCGCACGTCCACGCGGATGTCGCGCGCGCCGCCGA
>JAGOJY010000033.1 GCA_017994815.1 Acidobacteriota bacterium | reverse complement strand
GCCTCGGCGGCGTCCTCGGCGCGGCGCTCATCGGCGCCCTCGCGGGGCTGGCGACGGCGCTCGGGGGGCGCGTCGTGGCAGGGCTCGTGCGGCGGCTGGAGGACGCGTTCCTCGCAATCCCGCGGGTTTTGCTGGTGATGGCGCTCGCCGCCGTCGTGCAGCCGACCGCCGCCGGGCTGGCCGTGCTGCTCGCGGCGACAGGCTGGCCGGCGCTGGGCCGCCTCGTCCGCGGCGACCTGCGCGGCCTTGCCGCGTCCGAGATCTCGGCCGCCGCGCGCGCGGCGGGCGCGACCCGCTGGCGGCTCGCCTGGCGCCACCTGCTGCCGCACGCCGCGGTCACGCTGCTCGTCGCGGCCGGCTTGCGCGTCGGTCCGTTCGTGCTCCTCGAAGCGTCGCTCTCGTTCCTGGGATTTGGTGTGCCACCACCGCACCCTTCGTGGGGTAACATCCTCGCCGAAGGCCGGGATGTTCTGTTCGAAGCCTGGTGGGTGACGGCGCTGCCCGGCGCGCTGCTCGCGGCCACGGTTCTCCTGGCCAACGCAGCCGCCGACCGGTTCCGGCAGGCGATCGGCTGAAGTCCCGGGGGCTCGTGCACGCAACCAGGAAACGTCACCTCGGAGGACCGAGCGAGTGCTGGACGCCTACGTAGACGCCCAGAGGCGTTACCGCATCCTCAACGACCTCGGTGCGGGGGGGTTCGCGCGGGTGCTCCTGTGCCGCGACCGCACCGCGCGCGAACTGCGCGCGGTCAAGGTCGCCACGCGGCTCGGCGACGAGTCGCTGCTGCGCGAGGCGCGCGGGCTGCGGTTCCTCTCGCACCCCGGCATCGTGCGCGTGCACGAGGTCGGCGAGGACGAGCGCGGCCGCCTGTACCTCGTGATGGACTACCTCGAGGGACCGACGCTCGCCGACCTGATCGAGTACCACCGGCGGCTGCCGGCCCCGGTCGCGGTCGACCTCGCGCTGGAGATCGCCGACGCGCTGGAGGCGATCCACGCCGAGGGACTCGTCCACCGCGACCTCACGCCGAACAACATCATCATCGAACGGCGCTCGCGGCGGCCCGTCCTGTGCGATTTCGGCATCGCCAAGGACCTCGGCCTGTCGACGCAGACCGGGTCGGGCGCCGGGACGCTGGCGTACATGCCGCCCGAGCAGATGCGCGGGCGCGCCACGGCGCAGACCGACGTCTTCGCGCTCGGCGTGGTCCTGCACGAGATGATCTCGGGCGCGGTGCCGTGGGGCGAGGCCAAGACCGCCATCATCGCCTACCGCATCCTGCGGCTCGACCGCCGCAGGCTCGCGCGCGGCATGACGCTGGTGCCCGAACCGCTGCGCCCGATCCTGATCAAGGCCCTCTCGCGCGACCCGCGCGACCGCTTCGCGTCGATGGCCGCCTTCCGCCGGGCGCTGCTCGAGGTGCGCGTGCCGCGGCGCGGGCGCACGCTGCAGCAACTGCTCGATGCCTACTACGACATCCGCCGCGTCTGCGTGGGCTGCGGCTCCGATCTGATCACGCACATGCGGTTCTGCCCCGAGTGCGCCGACCGCAAGCGGCTGATCTGGTCCGACCGGCTCCCGGGCCGCTGCCCGCGCTGCGCGTGGGAGCGCAGCCCGGTCTGGCAGTTCTGCCCGTGGTGCGGCAGCGAGTTCTCGCGGCGGCGCGAGGGCAAGGACCGCGCCGAGTGCCGCGGGAAGTGCCCCTCGTGCCGCAAGGACGTTCCGCTGTACGCGCGCTTCTGCCCGCACTGCCGCGAGCGGCTGTCGTGGGACGTCGAGTTCAAGGTCCCCTGCCCCAGCTGCGGGTGGGGCGTGTCGCCGAAGTGGCGCGGCTGCCCGTGGTGCGGGCGCAAGCTGTTGCGCCTGCGGCGCACCGACGGCGAGCCCGAGACCGCCGCGGCCGCGCCGAATTGATGCGTTTGCCGCCGCGCGTGCGCCGCAAGATGCGGCGGCTGGTCGTCCGCCTGCGCCTGGAGGGACGCACCCCGGCACGCCGCGCGGCCGCGATCGGCATCGGCCTGTTCATCGGCCTCACGCCGCTGTACGGCGTGCACTTCTTCATGTCCCTGGGGGCCGCGCGGCTGTTCGGCATCAGCCGCGTCTGGACGTACCTCGCCACGCAGGTCAGCCAGCCCTACACCGTGCCGTTCATCTTCGCCGCGGAGATCGAGGCCGGGTCGCTGTTGACCCGCGGCTCGCTCCTGCCGGCGCGCAATCTCTTGGCGCGGCCGTGGCACTACGCGCCCGAGCTGGCCCTCGGGAGCCTCGTGCTGGGCCTGCTCTTCGGCGCCGTCGCCATGGCCTGCGCCTACCCGCTGCTCCGCCGCCGCGACGCCGCGCGTCGGCGGGCCGCGCAGAAACCCCGGGAGGCCACGTGAGCAAGGGCCGCCGCCACCAGCCGACGCCCAAGGCAGGCCTCCGCGACGTCCTGATCGTGGTCGGCCTCGCGGTGGTCGCCCTCGCGGTCATCATGTTCCTGCTGTACCGCGCGGCGATGGGACCGATCGGGCGCGGCCCGGCGAGCGGCTGGGAACGCACGACCGGCCCCGACGGCCCGCACCTCGTCGGCTATCCCGCGCCGGTGCGCTCGCTGTCGGTGCACCGGATGAACGAGGCCGGCAGCGACGCCGTGCGCCTGCGCGATCTCGACTGCCAGTGGATCGTCTCCTGGGACTACACCGACCCGGCCATGCGCGTGGACCTTTTCTACTTCATGCACGCCGACGACGCGGCGAAGGCGCTGGCGAACGGCGCGACCGCGCTGGCCAGCGGGCCGGGGGAACAGCGCGCCGTCGCGGCGGGGCTGTACCTGTTCCGCCGCGGCCGGATCACCGGCCGTCTCAGCTCGCGCGATCCCGCGGCGACGCCGGAACTCCTCGCCGCGCGCGCCGACGAGTTCGACCGCGCGGTCCAGGCCACCTACGGCGCCCACCCGTAACGGCCGGCGTTGCGGCCGCCGCAGCCGGCCCGGCACGCGCCCGCGCGACCGGTGTTCCGGGCCTGGCACAGGCACAATGTCGCATGGCCCTCCCGATCCCCTTCGACTACCCGCCGATGGAGGCGCGCAGCGTCGCCGCGATTCCGACGGGCACCGGCTGGCAGTACGAGCCGAAGTGGGACGGGTTCCGCTGCCTCGCGTTCCGCGAGCGCGAGCGCGTCGAGTTGATGTCGAAGCGCGGGCAGCCGCTCGCGCGCTACTTCCCAGAGCTGGTCGCCGCGTTCGTCGCGCTCTCCGCGAAGCGCTTCGCGCTCGACGGCGAGATCGTCGTCCCGGTGGAGGGCGGGTTTTCCTTCGACGCCCTGCTCCAGCGGATCCACCCCGCGGCCTCGCGCATCGCCAAGCTCTCGCGCGAAACGCCCGCGGCGTTCATCGCCTTCGACCTCCTGGTCGACGACCGCGGCCGGTCGCTGGTCGAGCTGCCGCTCATCGAGCGTCGCCCGCGGCTCGAGAACTTCGCCGACAAGCACTTCCCCGCCCGTAGCATCTTCCTGCTGTCGCCAGTCACCCTCGAGCCGTCCGCGGCCCGGGCGTGGCTGGAGCAGGTCGGCCGCAAGACCGACGGCGTCGTCGCCAAGCGTACGGACGTGCCGTACGCGTCCGGCGAGCGCAGCGCGATGGTCAAGATCAAGAAGCTGCGCAGCGCCGACTGCGTCGTGGGCGGCTTCCGCTACGCAGCGGGTTCGAAGGACGTCGGCTCGTTGCTGCTCGGCCTGTACGACCGCGACGGCCTGCTGCACCACGTCGGCTTCACGTCCTCTTTCGTCGCCGGGCAACGGCACGAGCTCAAGAAGAAGCTCGAGCCGCTGGTCGAGCCGCCCGGATTCACCGGCAACGCGCCCGGCGGGCCGAGCCGCTGGTCCGGTGAGCGCAGCACCGAGTGGCAGCCGCTGCGCCCCGAGTTGGTCGTCGAGGTCCGCTACGATCACTTCAGCGGCGACCGCTTCCGCCACGGGACGAAGTTCCTGCGCTGGCGCCCCGACAAGGCGCCGCGCCAGTGCACCTTCGACCAGGTCCGCTGAGTTGCACCGGCGCGGGCGAACTCCCCCGCGCCCGTTCAGGCGGGGACCAGCTCGAGCAGCGTGACCTCGGGGCGCACGCCGAAACGAACGCGGCGGTTGTAGCCGATGCCGCGGTTCGTGTAGACGAGGCGGTCGTCGGCCGCGACGAGCCCCTGCAGGAAGCGCCGGTCCTCGACCGGGCAGATCGGCGCGCCCAGCAACGGGATGCGCACCTGGCCGCCGTGCGTGTGGCCGCACAGCATCAGGTCGAACCGCTCGTGGCGCGTCACCGCGAACCCGTCCGGGTTGTGGTTGAGGACGATGCGCGTCAGGCCCTCGGGGCTCGCGCCGGCGAACGCGCGGGCCGGGTCGAAGTTCGGCGACCAGAAGTCGTCGAGCCCGACGATCTCGATCCGTGCCGCGCCGCCGCGCACGTCGAGCACGCGGCTCTCGTTGCGCAAAAGCTCGATTCCGTGCGCGCGCAGAACGTCGCCGAGCCGCTGCGGCCCGTCGGGCATGCCGGCCCGCGCGTGGGGGTACCAGTGGTCGTAATCGTGGTTCCCCGGGACCGCGAAGCTCGGCGCCGCGGCGGCGAGTGGCGCGAGATCCTCGGCGACGTCGTCGAAGAACCGCGCCTCGCCGGTCACCAGGTCGCCCGTCACCGCCACCAGCTCCGGCTGTTCCGCGAGCGCGCGCGCGACGGCGCCGCGCACGTGCGCCGCGCCGACGATCTCCGAACGGTGCAGGTCGGAGAGCTGGGCGATCCGGAAACCCTCCAGGACGGGCGGCAGCCCGCGGACCGGCACGCGCACGCGGCGCAGTTCGATCCAGCCGGGCTCGACCGCCACCGCGTAGGCGATGGCCGCCTCGGGCAGCGCGAGCACCGCCGGCACAGCGCCGCCGAACAAAGAGAGGAACTCGCGCCTTCTCACCGGGAACCCAGTCTCCTCGTGCCGAAACGACACCTCCGGAGAAGGTAGCCAAAACCCGCGCCGCCGGCCAGTTTTGTGCCCGCTAGCCGAACGCCAGCTTGTTCAGGCGCGCGACGACGGCCAGCGCCTTCTCCAGCCGGTCGAGATCGACGATCCCCGGTTGGTACCAGACCGCCTCGCCGAGCACGACCGCGTAGGGGCGCCCGAGGCGGATCGCCGCCTCGACGCCGGCCGCGCCGTCCGGCACCTCCAGCACCACGCGGAACCACGTGGCGAGCCGGCCGATGCGGGTGAAGTCGAAGCCCGTGGCGGAGCCGGTGCCCGGCCGCGGCGCGAGCCAGACCGCGTCGATGTCGGCCGGGATCCGCTCCGGGTCCACCGGCGTGTGCGGGACCCGGACGATGTGCACCGCCGCCCCCTCCGGCCGCTCGTCGTCGAGCCCGGTCACGGCGCCGGTGAACCCCGCCGGCAGCGCGCCGCCCGGCGCGACGAGGGCCAGCCGCGCGGTCAGCGGCGGCAGGGCCGCCGCCACCGCGACGGCCCGCTCCGGCGGGACCGCCGGCAACCCGCCGTCCCCGAGCACGACGCTGGCGGCGTCGATGCCCAGCGCCCCCGCCTCGCGCGCCTGCGCGGGGTCGGTCAGACCGTGCAGGATGACCTTGACCGGACCGGTCATTTCACCTCGAACTTGACGAAGATCGGGTCTTCCAGCTCCTCGGTGTCGAGCCACATCTCGTAGCGCCGGCCCATCAGCTGGCCTTCCGGGTGCGGGAAGTAGATCACGTCGCGGGTCCACGAGTGCACCGGCAGCTCCACGCGCTCGCGCACGATGCCGCGCCGGCTGATCTCGGGGTCGCCGCCGGCCGGGCTCTGCACCGGGAAGAACACGGCCTGCGTGAAGGGCCAGGCCGAGAAGCGCGTGAACATCACGTCGAAGAAGTCCTGCGACAGCCGCAGGTCGTACACGGTCAGCCCGGCCAGCTCCCGCGCCTGCTGGATCGTGGCCAGAGAGGAGCGCTGGCCCTTGTCGTCGACGAGCGTGAACGACTCGCGCGTCAGGGTCAGCCGCGGCAGGCTCATGTTGGCGACGGCGATACCGAACGGGACGTAGGGTGCGTCCTCGCGCTTGCGGGTCGCGGCGGTGTCCACGGCGAAGGACACGAGCTTGCCTTCCTCGAGGTAGGTGAAGCGGGTCAGCCGCGGGTGCAGCCCGGGCTCCTGCGGCAGGTTGCCCTTCAGCGCGGTGCAGGCTGCCAGCAGCACCAGCGTGGCGGCGATCGCGAACAGCGCCACCGCCGGGACGAACGAACGGCGCAACGGGTGGATGGTCATTCTCGGCCTCCTGGGCGCCGCACCATCCCGGGTGCCGGGGACCGGCCACGGCGAGCCGATATCGTAATCCACGCCCGCCGAACCGGCCCGTTTTTACGAGTTGGAAGAGCCGCCGCCCCGCTCAGAGCAGCTGCTGCGGATCGACGTCGACCACGACCGCGGAGCCGGGCACGCCGCGGCCCGCCGCCTCCTCCAGCGCGGCCCGCACGGCGTCGACCAGCCGGCGCTTTTTTCGCGCGCGGGCCAGGATCTGCACCCGCCACAGCTCGCGCAGCCGGGCCAGGGGGGCCGCGGTCGGCCCGAGCACCGCGACCTTGCCGTCCCCGTGCCGGCGCAGCGCCTCGGCGACGATCGCCGCGCGCTCGTTCGCCACGTCCTGGTCGCGGTCGCGGACCAGCAACTGCACCAGCCCGGCCGCCGGCGGGTACTTCAGCACGCCGCGCATCGGCAGCTCGCGCGCCGCGTACACCTCGTAGTCCTGGCGCGCCGCCGCGAGCAGCGCGGGGTGGTCGGGGTGGAACGCCTGCACGATCACGCGGCCCGGCTGCTCGCCGCGGCCGGCGCGGCCCGCGACCTGCGTCAGCAGCTGGAACGTGCGCTCGGCGGCGCGGAAGTCGGGCAGGTTCAGCGAGGAGTCGGCCGACAGCACGCCCACCAGCGTCACGCGCGGGAAGTGGTGCCCCTTGGCGATCATCTGCGTGCCGACCAGAACGTCCAGCTCGCCGCGCGCGAAACCGCCGAGCACCTGCGCCAGCCGCCGCGACGAGCGCACCGTGTCGCGGTCGAGGCGCGCGACGCGCGCGCCGGGAAGAACGCGCAGCACTTCCTCCTCCGCCATCTGCGTGCCCGAGCCGACGTCGGCCAGGTGCGGTGAGTCGCAGGTCGGGCAGGTCGCCGGCCGCACCCGCGCGTACCCGCAGTAGTGGCAGCGCAGCCGCTCGCCGACCTGGTGCCAGGTCAGCGCGATGCTGCACGCGCGGCAGGTGATCGGCTCGCCGCAGGCCCGGCACAGCACGGCGCGCGTGTAGCCGCGCCGGTTGAGCAGCACCATCGCCTGCTCGCCGCGGCCGAGCGAGCCCTGCAGCTCGGCCACCAGGCGGCGCGAGAGCGGTCGGTCGGCGCCGGTCTCGCGGAACTCGAGCCGCATGTCCACCAGCTCGACGCTCGCCAGCGCCCCGCCGGCGACGCGCTCGGGCAGGATCAGCAGTTGCGCGCGCTGCTCGCGCTGGAGCTGCCAGGCCTCCAGCGACGGCGTGGCCGATCCGAGGATCACGACCGCGCCGGCCTCGCGCCCGCGCACCAGCGCGAGGTCGCGGGCGTGGTAGCGCGGCACCTCCTCCTGCTTGTAACCGCCGTCGTGCTCCTCGTCCACGACGATCAGCCCGGGGCGCTCGAGCGGCGCGAACAGCGCCGAGCGCGCCCCGACGACGATCCGGGCCCGCCCCTCGCGGGCCTGCTGCCACGCCGCGTACCGCTGCCGGTCGCTGAGCCCCGAGTGCAGCACCACCACCGCCTCGTTGAAGCGCTGCGCGAGCTGGTGCGAGAGCTGCGGGGTCAGCCCGATCTCCGGCACGAGGAACAGCGCCGGGCGCCCGATCGCCAGCGCGCGCTCCGCGGCCCGGAGGTAGACCTCGGTCTTGCCCGAGCCGGTCACGCCGAACAGGACCACGGCGTGGAACTCGCGCGTCTCGAGCAGCTCGTGCACGCGGCGGATCGCGCGCCCTTGGTCGTGCGTGAGGCGCGGCGGGGGCGTGGCGGCGAACCCCGGGTCGGGCGGAGCCGCGACCGGCAGCTCCTCCCGCGCCAGCTCGAGGAGGCCGGCGCGGACGAGTGCGGCGACCGCGTCGGGCTGGGCCTCGGCGGCGCGCGCGAGTTCGGCCGGGACGCGGGGGCCGGAGGCCAGCGCCTCGGCCAGGCAGCGGCGCTGGGCCGGCGCCCGCGACAGCGTCGCCAGCGCGGCCGCGGGGTCGGCCAGCGCGGCCGGGGCGGGGCGGACGACGCGGCGCGTCACCGGCGCGCCGCGCGGGGCCGCGTCGGCGCCGCTCCCGCGCGGCGCGGACAGCGCGGCCGGGAGCGCGGCCCGGAACGTCTCCCCCACGGGCGCGACGTAGTAGTCGGCCGTCCAGCGCAGCGTCGCGAGCAGGTCCGGCGGGATCGAAGGGTGCGCCGGGTCGTCGACGAGCTCGACGATGTCTTTGGCCTCGATCCCCGCGGCGGGCGGCGCGCTCGCGCCGAGCACCACGCCCGTGACGCGGCGCGCGCCGAGCGGGACGCGCACGCGGACCCCGGGGACGACGCGGCCGGCGAGCCCCGCCGGGACGCGGTACGTCAATTCCGGCAGCGGCGCGGGGACCGCGACGGCGACGAAGGTCCCCGCGCCCGCCGGGGAGGTCATCGGCGCTGCCCCGCTCCGGTTTCCTACAGGCCCGCCGATTCGAGCGCGCGGCGGACCAGGTCGGGCTCGGCCGGCTCGGGCAGCGTGACGGTCATCCGCGGCTCGCCGTCCATCGCGCGGCGGATCGCGAACCGCGCGCCGTCGTTGCGGGCCCAGGCGCGGCGCGCGACGCCGTTCAGCACGTCCCACGACAACATCGAGCGCGCCCGGCGCGCGGCATCGTCGCTGCCGTCGAGCACCATGCCGAACCCGCCGTTGACGACCTCGCCCCAGCCGACGCCGCCGCCGTTGTGCAGGCTGATCCACGTCGCGCCGCGGAACGCGTCGCCGGCGAAGTTCTGCACCGCCATGTCGGCGCAGAAGCGCGAGCCGTCGCGGATGTTGGCCGTCTCGCGCCACGGCGAGTCGGTCCCGCCGGTGTCGTGGTGGTCGCGGCCGAGCACGATCGGCGCGCGCACGGCGCCCGAGCGCACGGCGTCGTTGAACGCCAGCGCGAGCGCCACGCGCCCGTCGCGGTCGGCGTAGAGGATGCGCGCCTGCGAGCCGACGACGAGCCGGTTGGGGCCGGCCTGGCGGATCCAGCGCAGGTTGTCCAGCATCTGCTGCCGGATCTCCGGCGGCGCCGCCGCGGCCTGGCGCTCGATCACGTCGCCGGCGAGGCGGTCGGTCGCCTCGAGGTCCGCCGGGTCGCACGAGGTGCAGACCCAGCGGAACGGGCCGAAGCCGTAGTCGAAGAACAGCGGGCCCATGATGTCCTCGACGTACGACGGGTAGCGGAAGTTCCCGTCCGGGCGCTCGATCTCGGCCCCCGCCTCGCGCGCGCGGATCAGGAACGCGTTGCCGTAGTCCCAGAACGCGGTCCCGCGCGCGGCCATCGCGTTGATCGCCCGCACCTGCCGGCGCAGCGAGGCGTGGACCAGCTCGCGGAACGAGTCCGGGTCGTGGGCCATCATCCGCCGCGCCTGTTCGAGGGTCAGGTCGGCGGGGTAGTAGCCGCCGCCGTACGGGTTGTGCAGCGAGGTCTGGTCCGAGCCCAGCTCGACCGCGATCCCGGCGATCACCAGCCGCTCCCACAGGTCGACGATGTTGCCGAGGTAGCCGAGCGACAGCGGCGTGCGTGCCGCCCGCGCGCGCTCGATCCGCGCCAGCACCTTGTCCAGGTCGCTCTCGACCTCCTGCACCCAGCCTTGCTCGTGGCGCTTTTTCAGCGGCGCGGGGTTGATCTCGGCGATGATGCCGATCGCCCCGGCGATCACGGCGGCCTTGGCCTGCGCGCCGCTCATCCCGCCGAGCCCGGAGGTCACGAACACGCGCCCGGCCAGTCCCTCCGCGCCGGCGCCGAGGTACAGCCGCCCGGCCCCGAGCAGCGTGATCGCCGTCCCGTGCACGATCCCCTGCGGGCCGATGTACATGTAGCTGCCGGCGGTCATCTGCCCGTACTGCGTCACGCCCAACGCGTTGAACGACTCGTAGTGCGCCAGCGAACTGTAGTTCGGCACGACCATGCCGTTGGTGACCACCACCCGCGGCGCGTCGGCGTGCGAGGGGAACAGCCCGAGCGGGTGCCCGGAGTACATCGGCAGCGTCTGCTCGCCGGTCATCTCCGACAGGTAGCGCATCGTCAGCAGGTACTGGGCCCAGTTCTGGAACACCGCCCCGTTGCCGCCGTAGGTCACCAGCTCGTGCGGGAACTGCGCGACGCGCGGGTCGAGGTTGTTCTGGATCATGAGCATGATCGCGGCGGCGTGCGGCGTGCGCGCCGGGTACTCGCCGATCGGCCGCGCGTGCATCGCGTAGTGCGGACGGAAACGCCGCATGTAGATGTGGCCGTCCTGCGCCAGCTCGCGCGCGAACTCCGGCGCGAGCGCCTCGTGCCACGCCGGCGGGAAGTAGCGCAGCCCGTTGGCCAGCGCCAGCGCGCGTTCGTCGGCCGTCAGCGCGGGCCGGCGCGGCGGCGCGTGGTCGACGTCCGGTTGCTCCGGCGGCGGCTCGGGGATCCGGCGCGGAATGCCCTGGCGGACCTGCTCCTGGAACGTGGCGCTGTCGGCGGCGCTCATCGACGTGTCCTCGCGAGCCGGGGTGCAGCGGGGCATTCTATCGCCGGTCCCGTACAATCGGCGCGTGCAGCGTTCCCTGTTCGACGACGGCGCGGAGCGGGCGGAAATTCCGGCGATTCCCGGGCTGGTCTACCGCGCGGACTACTTGTTGCCGGAACAGGAGCGGGAACTGCTCGCGCGCATCGACGCCGAGCCGTGGCGCTCCGACTGGCAGCGCCGGACCCAGCACTACGGCACGAGCTACCCGAGCCGCGAGGCCCGGCGCCGGCCGCCCGTGGTGCTGGGCGCGATCCCGTCGTGGCTGGCCTGGCTCGGCGAACGCCTCGCGGCCGACGGCCTGGTCGAGCGCGTCCCGGAGAACGTGGTGGTCAACGAGTACCTGCCGGGCCAAGGGATCGCGCCGCACAAGGACCTGGCCGACTTCGGGCCGACGGTGGTGTCGGTCAGCCTCGGCGCACCGGTGGTGATGCGGCTCGCGCACGAGAGCGGCGCGCCGGCGCACGAGCTGCTGCTCGCGCCGCGCAGCGCGCTGGCGATCGGCGGCGAGGCCCGCGCCGCGTGGCTGCACGGGATCGCGCGCCGTAAGTCCGACCGCTGGCAGGGCCGAGGGCTGCCGCGGGCCCGGCGCGTGTCGGTGACGTTCCGGACGGTGCGGCGGCGACGGCCATAACGGACCTTGACATCCACAACTCCGGATCCTACTCTCGCGCCGTGGGTTCCCCCACGGAGGACCGATGAGCGAGCTGATCAACAACCGCGAACGCCGCATCGAGACGCTGAAGGAGATCATCCTGCACCTGCACCGGGGGCTGCCCCCGGACCAGGTCCGCGCCCGGATGACGGACATTGTCCGCGAGATCGACGCGACGGAGATCGCGGCGATGGAGCAGCAGCTGATGGCCGACGGGATGTCGGTGGACGAGATCCGCTCGATGTGCGACCTGCACTCCGAGGTGCTGCGCGACGTGGTCCGCCCGGCCAAGCCGCAGCCGCTGATCGCGCCGGGGCACCCCGTGGACACCTTCCGCCGCGAGAACCGCGCGCTGCGCGAGGCGGTCGCCGCGGCGCGCGCGGCGCAGTCGCGGATCGCCGGGATCCCGGCGGGGGAACGCGTCGCGCGCGAGCTGCTCGACGGCTGGCGCGGCGCGGTGCACGCGCTGATGGACGTGGAAAAGCACTACCAGCGCAAAGAGCACCTGCTGTTCCCCTGCCTCGAGCGGCACGGGATCACCGGCCCGTCCAAGGTGATGTGGGGCAAGGACGACGAGGTGCGCGCCGCGCTGAAGGGGCTGGTCGAGGCGCTGCGCGAGCTGGACGACGACGCCGACGAGGCGCGCGTGGTGGCCGAGGTGCTCGGCGAGCCGGCGCTGTCGGCGCTCGGGGAGATGGTCTACAAGGAAGAGCAGATCCTGCTGCCGATGGCGCTCGACACGCTGAGCGAGGACGAGTGGGCCGAGATCTTCGCCGAGTCGCCGCGCTTCGGCTGGTGCCTCGTCGAGCCCGGGCGCGGGTACCGTCCGGCGGAGCCGGCGGTCCCGCGCGATCCGCTGGCGGTCCCGGCGCGGCGGGCGCTGGTCCTACCCGGCGGCAGCCTGGAGTTCCACCAGCTGCAGGCGATCTTCGCCACCCTGCCGGTGGACCTCACCTTCGTCGACGCGGACGACCGGGTGGCCTTCTTCAGCGAGTCGGCGCACCCGATCTTCGCCCGCAGCCGGGCCGTGATCGGGCGCAAGGTCCAGCACTGCCATCCGCCGCGCAGCGTCGAGGTCGTGGAGCGGATCCTCGACGATTTCCGCGCCGGCAGGCAGGATGTAGCCGAGTTCTGGATCGAGATGCGCGGCCGGTTCGTCCACATCCGCTACTTCGCGGTGCGCGACGAGCAGCGCAACTACCTCGGCACGCTGGAGGTGACCCAGGACATCACCGCCATCCGCAAGCTCGACGGCGAGAGGCGGCTGCTGCAGTACGCGGACGGGGTCTGAGTTGGATCCGATCACGCCGCAGACGAAGGTCGGCGAACTGCTCGACCGGCACCCCGAGTTGGAGCAGGTGCTGCTCGGGGCCGCGCCGAAGTTCGCCAAGCTCAAGAACCCGCTCCTGCGCCGCACCGTGGCCAAGTTCGCCACGCTGGCGCAGGCGGCCGCGGTCGCCGGCCTGCACCCGGTCGAACTGGTGAACCGCCTGCGCGCGGCGGCCGGCCAGCCGCCGCTGGAGGGCGGCGACGGCGCCGGGACGGCCGACGAGCCGCAGCCGCAGTGGTTCGACCCGGCCCAGGTCGTCGCGCACATCGACGCCGAGTCGCTCTTGGCGGCGGGCGAGCACCCGCTGGGCCAGGTGCGCACCGCCGCGGCCGGCCTGCCCGACGGCTCGATCCTCGTGGTCGAGACGACGTTCCGCCCGGCGCCCTTGATCGACGTGCTGCGCCGCGGCGGGTTCCTCGTCTGGAGCCGCACCGAGGGGCCGGACCGCTTCCGGACCTACATCCGGCACGCGTAACCCCGGCGGCGGGGCGCGCATCCCTGTGACGACCGCGGCCGCGCCCTGGCCGCAGAGGTGCCGACGGTGGAACGAGTCGAATTCGCGATCACAGTGCCCGCGGGCGAAAGCGTCGAGGCCGCCTACGACGGGCTGGTCATCCGCACCGAGCAGGACGGCTCCGCGCCGTCGCCGTTCGAGCTGTTCCTGGCCTCGATCGGCACCTGCGCCGGGTTCTACGTCGCGGCGTTCCTGCGCGGCCGCAACCTGCCGACCGCGGGCCTGCGCCTGCGGCAGGTCGTCGAGCGCGACGAGGAGACCGGCATGGTCCAGCGCATCGCGATCGACGTCGAGTTCCCGCCGGAGGTCCCGGAGAAGTACCGGGCCGCCGCGCTGCGGGCCGCCAACGCCTGCGCGGTCAAGAAGCACCTCGAGCACCCGCCCGTGATCGAGGTCGCCGCGCGCTGACGGCCGCCTGGTGCTCCGTTTCGAGGCTGGGTGCTCAGCGGCGCTTCGCGATCCCGAGCCGGTCCATCACGTCCTGCATGTCGTCCCACACCGGCCGCTTGGCGGCGGGATTGCGCAAGAGGTACGCGGGGTGGAACGTGGCCTTCACCGGCAGGCCGCGGTAGTCGAACCAGTGCCCGCGCACGCTGGTGATCGAGCCGATCCGGCTGCCGACGAGTTCCTCCAGCGCGACCTTGCCCAGCGTGACGATCACCTCGGGCTGGATCGCGGCGATCTGCGCCTCGAGGAACGGTTTGCACGTCGCGGCCTCGTCCGGCAGCGGGGCGCGGTTCTCCGGCGGGCGGCACTTCACCACGTTGGCGATGTAGACGTCCGCCCGCGCGAGGCCCATCGCCACGATGATGCGGTCGAGCAGCTGGCCGGCGCGGCCGACGAACGGCTCGCCCTGGCGGTCCTCGTCGGCGCCCGGCCCCTCGCCCACGAACATCAGCCGCGCCCCGGGGTCGCCGACGCCGAACACGAGCTTGGTCCGCCCCTCGTGCAGGCGGCAGCGCCGGCAGTCGCCGACGATCTCGTCGCGCAGCTTCTCCAGCTGCGCGGCGGGATCGCCCGCGGCCAGCGCCGCGCGGATCAGCGGCCACGCCTCGCCCGGCGCGAGTTCCGGCAACAGCGCGGCCGGCGCGCGGCGCACGCGCGCCGCCGGCGCGGGGGGCGCGGCGGGAGCCGCCGCCGGGCGCGGGGCGCCGCCGGCCTGCTCCACGCCCAGGTCGCGGTACAAGGACAGCCACAGCGCCGCGTCGCGGCGCGGATCGTGCGAACTCAAGCGCTCTCTCCCGTGTTCCGCAGCCGGGCGACGGCGTCGAGCAGGCGCTCGGCGACGGCGCGCTTCGGCATCAGCGGCAGCGCTTCCGCCGCCCCGTCGCGGCCGATCAACGCGACCACGTTCGTGTCGGCGCCGAACTCCGCCCCCGCCGTGGTCACGTCGTTCACCGCCAGCAGGTCGCAGCCCTTGCGCTCGCGCTTGGCCCGGCCCTTGGCCACGGCATCGCCGGTTTCGGCGGCGAAGCCGACGATCACCTGCCCCGGGCGGCGCTGGCGGCACAGCTCGGCGAGGATGTCGGGATTCGGCACGAGTTCGAGCACCAGCGGCTGGTCCTTGCCCGAGATCTTCCGCCCCGCGGCCGCGCGCGGGCGGTAGTCCGCGACCGCCGCGACCATGATCACGACGTCGGCGTGCGCCGCGGCGGCGCGCACCGCCTCGCGCATCTCCAGGGCGGTCTCGACCCGCAGCACGCGCGGGCCGAACGGCGGCGCGACGGCGGTCGGTCCGGCGACGAGCGTCACGTCGGCGCCGCGGGCCACCGCCGCCGCGGCGACGGCGAACCCCATCTTTCCCGACGAGCGGTTGCCGACGAAGCGCACGGGGTCGAGCGGCTCGTGCGTCGGCCCCGCGCTGACCACGACGCGCACGCCGGCCAGGCTGCGCGAGCGGCGCGCGGCCCACAGCGCCTCGGCCGCGATGCGCTGGATCGTCGCCAGCCGGCCCGCGCCCTCGTCGCCGCAGGCCATGTAACCTTCCTCGGGATCGACGACGACCACGCCGTTGCGCGCGAGCCGCTCGATGTTCTCGCGCGTCTCGGGGTGGTCCCACATCTTCGGGTTCATCGCCGGGGCGACGACGACCGGCCCCTGGAACGCGAGGTAGACGGTCGAGAGCAGGTCGTCGGCCAGCCCGCGGGCGAAGCGCGCCAGGATGTTGGCCGTCGCGGGAGCGACGACCAGAGCGTCGCCCCAGCGCGCCAGCTCGATGTGGCCGATCTTCGGCGGTGCGACCGGCGGGAACTCGGTCTGGGCGACCTCGCGGCCCGAGAGCGTGGCCAGGGTCAGCGGCGTGACGAACTCCGCGGCGCGCGCGGTCAGGATCACCTGCACCTCGGCCCCGTCGCGGACCAAGGAGCGCACCAACTCGGCCGCCTTGTACGCGGCGATCCCGCCGCCGACGCCGAGCAGGACCCGCGGCGGGCTCACCGCCCCTCCCCCGCCGGGAAACTGGCCGCGATGCGCTGCGCGCGCGCCTCGCGCCGCGCGCGGCGCGCGCGCTCGGCGCGCACGATCGCCACGACCTCCGTCACGGCCTGCCCGAGGTCCTCGTTGATCACGAGGTAGTCGAACTCCTTGAAGCGGCGCACCTCGTCCGCGGCGTCGCGCATGCGCTCCTCGATGGCGGCCGCGCTGTCCGTGCGGCGCCCGCTCAGCCGCGCGAGCAGCGTCTCGCGGTCGGGCGGGAGCAGGAACACGCTCGCGCAGGCGAGCCCCGCGGCGCGCACCTGCGCCGCGCCCTGCACGTCGATGTCGAGCAGGAGGTCGCGCCCGGCCTCGAGCGCGCGGAATGTCTCGGCGCGCTCGGTCCCGTAAAGGCGGCCGTGCACGCTGGCCCACTCGAGGAACTCGCCGCGCGCGACCTTGGCCCGGAACGTGGTCTCGTCCACGAAGTGGTAGGCCGCGCCGTCCACCTCGCCGGCGCGCGGTGCGCGGGTCGTCCACGACACCGAGAACTGCAGGTCGGGCACTTCGGCCAACAGGCGCTTGATCACGACCGTCTTGCCCGCCCCGGACGGCGCCGCGACGATGAACAGCGTCCCGCCGGCGCTCATTCCAGGTTGGCGGCCTGCTCGCGCAGCCGCTCCAGCTCGCCCTTGATCGCGAGCGTCGAGGCGTCGATCTCCGGCTCGCCGATCTTCGCGCCGAGCGTGGACACCTCGCGGCGGACCTCCTGCACCAGGAATTCCAGCGTGCGCCCGACCTCGCTCGCTCCCGGCTCGAACAGGGCCGCGAGCCGCTTGATGTGCGCGTCGAGCCGCACCAGCTCCTCGGTCACGTCAGCGCGCTGCGCGGCGAGCGCGATCTCCAGCGCCACGCGCTGCTCGTCCACCGGGACCTCGGCCATCAGCGCCCGCACGCGCTCGCGGAGCTGCGCGGCCATCCGCGCCGGTGCGGCCGCGGCCCGCCCGCGCACGTCCTCCGCGAGCCGGCCGATCGCCGCCACCCGCCCCCAGAGGTCCATCGCCAGCTGGCGGCCCTCGCGCTCGCGGGACGTGCGGTGCTCGTCCAGCGCGTGCGCGAGCGCCGCCGCGAGCAGCGGCTGGACGCGCCCGGCGTCGACCCCCGGTCCCGGCAGCGCCTCGATCACGCCCGGCAGGCCGAGCAGCGCCGCGGCGGTCGGCGCGTCGGGCAGGCTGAAGACTTCCTGCAGGCGCCGCCACGCGGCGTACATCGCCGCGGCGCCCGCGGGGTTGAAGCTGTAGCGCGCCGCGTCGGGCGAGACCCCCTCGAGCGTGACGAACACGTCCACGCGCCCGCGCGCGACCTCGCGCTGCACCTGCTCGCGCAGCTCGCCCTCCAGCGAGATCAGTTCCTGCGGGAGGCGGATGCGGATCTCGCGCCCGCGCGCGTTGACCGAGCGCACCTCGACCGCGACGGCCATCTCGCCCTCGGCGGCGCGCCCGCGCCCGTAGCCCGTCATGCTCCGGATCATCGGCCGGATTCTCCCCCGCGCGGCGCGGGGCCGTCCAGCACGCCGAGCAGCGCCTCCGCCGCACGCCGGTAGGCGCCGGGCGGGCCGAGCTTCTGCCGCACCTCGGCCAGCCCGGCGAGGGCGGCCTCGCGCGCCGGGCCGGGGCTGCCGATCGCGAGGAGCTCGGCCGCGGCCCGCCGGGGCGTGAAGGCGTCCTGGATCAGTTCCGGGACGATCCCGCGGCCCGCGATCAGGTTGACCAGGCTGATGTGCGGCACACGGACCGCGATCCGGCCGATCCAGTAGGTCGAGCGCGCCGTCCGGTACACGACGACCGGCGGGACGTCGCGCACCGCCAGTTCCAGCGTGGCGGTTCCCGAGGCGCACACCGCCGCATCGCAGGCGGCGACGAGCGCGTCGAACGCGCCCTGCAGCGCGACCACCGGCAGGCCGGAGCGCGCCGCGGCCTCCTCGATCATGCTCGGGTCGAGGTTGTCGGCGACCGGGATCAGGAACACGGCCCCGCCCTGTCGTTCCAGCACCGTGCGCGCGGTGGCCAGCATCGGGTCGAGGTGCTGGCGGACCTCGCCCGGGCGGGAGCCGGGCAACAGCCCGAACACCGGCGCGCCGGCGGCGAGCCCGAGCCGCTGCCGCGCGACGCCAACCGGTTCGGCGCGCCCGGACACGTCGGCCAGCGGGTGCCCCGCGAACGTGACCGGCACGCCCTGCTCGCGGTAGTACTCGGCCTCGAACGGGAACAGCACGATCATGTGCGTCACGCGCCGGCGGATCACCGCGATGCGGCGGCGGCGCCAGGCCCAGACCTGCGGGCTGACGAAGTACACGACCGGGATGCCGAGCCGGCGCGCGTACCCGGCGAGGTGCAGGTTGAAGTCCGGGAAGTCGACGAGCAGCAGGGCCGCCGGCCGCCGCACCGCGAGCTGGCGCTTGATCTCGCGCATCGCGCGCCACAGCGCGGGCGCGCGCTCGAACACCTCGGCGATGCCGACAACCGACAGGTCCCGCGCGTGGTGGTACAGCCGCGTCCCGGCGCGCGCCAGCTCATCGCCGCCGATGCCGTCGAACTCCAGCCGCGGGTCGAGGCCTTGCGCCTCGCGCACGAGTCCCGCGGCGTGGCGATCGCCGGAGGCCTCCCCGGCAACCACCGTGACCCGCCGCGCTCCGTTCGGCGCGGGCGTCACACCGGGACCCCGACCGCCGTGTCGGCGGCGTGGGCCTCGGCGAACGCTTCCAGCTCCAACAGCGCGCGCTCGAGCCGCGCGCTGGCGTCGGCCAGCGGTTCGTCGCGCCCGACCTCGAGCGGCTCGCCGTACGCCAGGAGCACGCGCGCCCCGGGCTTCGGGACGACGAAGCGGTCCCAGGAGCGGAGCTTCCACGCGCGGTCCGCGCCGACCGCGATCGGCACGATCGGGATCGAGAGCATCCGCGCCGCGGCGATGCAGCCCGGCTGCACCTTCCGCGCGGGCCCGCGCGGGCCGTCCGGCGTGAAGCCGATGTCGTGACCCGCGCGCACGGCGCGGACCATCTCGCGCAGCGCGGCGCTGCCGCCGCTGCTCGTCGACCCGCGCGAGGCGACGTACCCGAAGCGTTCCACCGTGCGCGCGATCAGCTCGCCGTCGCGGTGCCGGCTGATCATGAACACCAGGCACGGGCCGACGTAGCTGTAGATCATCATCAGGATGTGCGCGTGCCAGAAGACGTGGACGTAGCGCCGCCCGTCGCGCGCGAAGCGTTCGACCGTCTCGCGGTTGTGCACGCGCAACCGCAGCGTCCGGCGCAGGCCGCGGACCAGGGCGGCCGCCAGCGGCGGGTACACGCTTCGGTTGAGCAGCTCGGCCACCCGCATCGGCGACAAGGATACCTTGGCGCGTTACCCGCCCGCCCCGGGGTCGCCGTGGCCGAGCCGGCGGTGCCCCTCGCGGTCGCCGTAGCGCAGCGCGCGCGCGATCCAGGATCCGGCGGTCCGCAGGAGCTGGCCGGGGCGGTCGAGCATCGCCAGGCCGAGCGCGAGCTGGAGCGGCCGGCGGTTCCACCCGCGCACGAGCGCCAGCGCGTCGTCCGAGCCGGCGGCGCGGAGGATCCAGCGCGCGCGGGGGGTCGTCTCGCCGAGGCGCGCGAGCGCGGGCGCCACGCAGCCGGGAAACACCTTCTCCGCGTGCGCGACGGCGAGCGCGAGCGGGACCGTCATGCCCCACGCGCGCGCCCGCTCGACGACCTCGTCGGTGTCGCGCGCGCTGCCGAACAAAAGCGCGAGGTCGTGGATCCAGATCAGCTTGGGCTGGAAGTAGTGGTACGCGAGGTGCAGCGCCTGGTGCAGCACCAGGTCCGCTTCGCCCGGGATGCGCGCGGCGCGGCCGGCGAGCGGGAGGTCGCGCGCGCGCTCGAGGATGCCCGCGACGTCCGGCGCGTGGCGGCCGCGCTGCGCGATCGACCAGTGGATCTCGACCGAGCCGTGGCCGCCGGGAGCCGCGAGCGGGATGTTGTAGTAGGCCTCGCGCCAGAACGCGCGGTCGGCCTCGCTCGGCCGGCCGAAGCCGCGCGCCGCCAGGGCCTCGACCGCGGCGTCGAGCTGCGCCGGCGCGACCAACAGGTCGACGTCGCTGATCGGCCGCAACGACGGTTCGGCGTACGCCAGCGCGCCGAGCGCGAGCCCCTTGAGCGCGACGAAGCGGATCCCGGCGGCGTCGAGCGCGTCCGCCGCCTCGCGGAAAACCTGCTCCAGCGCCGCGCGCTCGTGCTGCGCGTCGAGCAGGTCGCGCCGCAGGCGGAGCCAGGCGTCGCTCGCCAGGCGCTGCATGACTCCCGAGCGCTCGAGGGCGCGCGCGAGCAGCCCCGAGACGCGGTGCTCGCGCGCCAAAGGCGCCAGCGCGTCGAGCCGCTCCGCGGCGGCGCGCAGGACCGCCGGGCCGGCATGCTGCGGGTGGATCGCAGCCGCCAGCGCGCGGGCCGGCGACATGTCCATCGTCTCTCGCGTCAGGCCGACCATGCGCCACCCCGCCTCACGCCCCCGGGACGCGCTCGCGCGTGCTCGCGGGGACGTCCCAGCTGGCCTCGGCGCGCCCGCGCAACCCGCGCCACGCCCCGGCGGCGGCGGCGACGTTGATCACGGTCAGGTACAGCGGGATCCGCAGCGCCGAGCCGAAAAGCCGCAGCGCGCGCGGCCAGCGCAAGAGCCCGAGCGGCGCGAGCGCGAGCACGGCCAGCGGGAGCGCGCCGAGAACGGCGCCGGCCCGCGAGCCGAGCGCGGCGCCGGCGAACCCCGCGGCCACGGCGAGCGCCGCCAGCGCCGGCACGGCGTAGCGCAGCAGCTTGTGCGAGGCGTAGGCCCACAAAACGCGCCCGGGCAAGCTGGCGAGACCGATCCAGCGGGCGCAGGCGACCTGCTGGCCGATGATCCGCGCTTTGCGCCGGTACTCCTCGCGCAGCGTGGCGGCCGCGCGCTCGTACGCCAGCGCCCCCGGCGCGATGACCGTGCGGAACCCCTCGCGCGCGGCGAGCAGCGGCTCGGCCGCGTCGCCCGCGATCGCCGCCGGCAGCGGCCGCCACAGCTCCCGGCGCAGCGCGTAGATGCCGCCGTTGGCCACGGCGAGCAGGCCGCGCTCGGCCTCGACGCGCTTGGTCCAGGTCTCGAAGCGCCAGTACAGCCCCTCGCCCGACGCGACCTGCGGGTCGTCGCTGTTGGTGAACACGACCTCGCCCAGCGCGACGCCGGCGTCCGGCGCGAGCAGCGCCCGCGCCAGCGCCGCGACCGCCCCCGGCGCGAACATGACGTTGGCGTCGGTCTGCACCAGCACCTCGCCGCGGGCCTCGGGCGCGATGCGGTTGATCCCGGCCGTCTTGCCGCGCCGCTCCGGCTGGCGGACCAGCCGCACGCGCGGGTCGCCGAGCCCGGCCACGATCTCGTCGGTCCCGTCGTCGCTCGCGTCGGAGACGACGAGCACCTCCAGCCGCCCGGCGGGGTAGTCCTGGTCGAGGAGGTTCCGGAGCCGGCGCTCGATCACGCCCGCCTCGTTGCGGGCCGCGACCAGCACCGTCGCGCGCGGCAGTTCGGCCCCGGGCGGCGGGAGCGCCGGTTCGCGGCGGCGCACGAGCCAGCGTGCGGCCAGGGGGTAACCCGCGTAGGCGTAGGCGATCGCGATGAGCAACAGGGCCGCGAGTCCCGCGAACGCGTTCCCGGCCCAGCTTCCCGCCAGCATGGGCGAAGGATACTCTGGCGCGCCCGGCCGCCGGCCGGCGGCGCGAAACCGCCGCGCCGAGGGTTCCCGCGCGGCGAGAAAGTCATTAACCTTCGGGCGGGGATGAACGGGTCGGGACGAAAAGCTGCCCTCTGGATCGCGGCCGCGCTGGCCGTGGCGGCCCCGTTGCCGTTCGGCAGCACGGGGCCGGTCGCGCTGGCCCTGCTGGCCGCCGCCGCCGCGGCCGGGCTCGCGCTGGTCGCGCTCGACCGCTCGACGGCGTCCCCGCCGCGCTGGCTGCCGCCGTTGTTCCTCGCGACGCTCGCGCTGGCGCTGGTCTACCTGCTGCCGCTGCCCCCGGGGCTCGTCGAGACGCTCTCGCCCCGGCTCGCATCGGAGGCGCGGGCCTCGCTCGCTTTCCCCGGCGCCGACGCGGCGCTCTCGGGCGCGGAGCGGGCCCTTCTCGACGCCGCGGGGCAGGCCCGCGCCGCCTGGAGCTGGCGCCCGCTCGCCACCGACCTCGACGGGGCGCTGGACGGCGCGGCGCGCCTTTTGGCGATGCTCGCCGCATTCGCGATCGCCTTCCTCGCCCCGGGCAACCGCGGCGAGCGCGGGTTCGTGGCCGGCGCGCTGGGCGTCTCGGCGTTCGGGCAGGCCGCCTACGGCCTGGCCGAGGCGCTGAGCGGGCACCAGCACATCTTCGGCTACGCCAAGGAGCACTTCCTGCGGCTGCCCAGCGGGACCTTCATCTGCCCCAACCACTTCGCCGCGCTGCTGTCGCTGGGCCTGTTCGCGCTGCTCGGTCTGCTCGCCCGCGCGCCCGACCCCGCGCACGACGGCGGCGACCGCGCCTCGCGCCACGCGCGGCAGACGCTCACCGCGACGGCCCTCGCGCTGGTGGCGCTCGCGCTCCTGTGGTCGTCCTCGCGCGCCGCGCTCGCCGCCGCGGCGATCGGGCTGGTCGTGTTCGCCGCGCTGCGGCTTTTCGCGCGCGACCCCGAGCAGCGCGGGATCTCGCCCGCGGCGGCGGCCGCGCTGCTGGTGCTGGTCGCGGCGCTCGTCGGCGGGTCGATCTGGATCCGGCCCCCGGTGCCGCTCGGCGAAGACGTCGAGCGCGTGGCGATGGACTTCGAAGGCCGCGCGGAGATCTGGGCCAGCGGCGTGGCCGTGGCGCGCGCGTTCCCGGCCACGGGTTCCGGCCTCGGGACGTTCGCGACGACCGTCCCGCTGTTCCGGCCGCCGGCGATCGGCGCCCGGATCGACCACGCCCACTGCGACTACGTGGAGTGGTGGGCCGAGACCGGAGTCCCGGGACTGCTGCTGGCCGCGGGCTGGGTCGTGACGCTCGGCGCCGTAGGCTGGCGGCTCGCGCGCCGCGGCCGCGATCGCGCGCTGAGCGCCGCGCTCGGCGCCGCGCTCGCCGCCCTCGCGCTGCACGAGATCGCCGACTTCTCGCTGCAGCTCCCGGGCGTCGCCGTGCCGGCCGCGCTGCTGGCCGGCGCCTTCCTCGCCCCGGCGCGCTGGCCGCCGGCCCACGCCGCGCCGGTGGCCGCCGCGTGGCGCCCGCTGGCGCTGCTGGTCGCCGCCGCGACGCTCCTCGCCGGGACCGCGCAGATCGTCGCCCGCCGGGACCCCGGGACGGCGCCGGGCACCTCGCCGCCGCGCTTCGCGGGGGCCGAGACGCTGCGCCGCTGGGGCCGCGAGCAGGTCGAGTCGATCGTCGCCGCGGCGCAGCGCGGCCAGGCGCCCCCCGCCGCCGAGGCGGTCCGCCGGCTCGGGCCCGCGCTGCGGGCGCTGGTCTCCGCCGCGCAGCGCGCGCCTTTGCGCGGCGAGGTGCGCATCACGTCGTGGATCGCGGCGCACACGCTCGCCGCCGCGCTGCCGGCGCGCCCGGCCGGCCTCGACGAGCTCGCGCGCTTCTACCTGCGGCGGGCGGAGGCACTCGACCCCGCCGACCGCACGCGGCAGCTCGTGATCGCGCGCACGTGGCTCGCGGCCGGCGAGGACGGTGAGGCGCGCCGCGTCGTGCGCCGCCTTTTGGAGATCGACCCGCGGCAGGCGACCGAGGCCTACGATTTGCTCGGCGGGACGAGCCTGACGCTGACCGGGCTGATGGAAGCGACGCCCAACACGACCGGCGCCGCGCGGGCGCTGGCGATCTACCTGCGCCAGCGCGGCGACCGCGAGGGCGCGCAGATCGTGCTCGAGCGCGCGCTGGCCAAGGCGCCGCAGGACGCCGAGCTGCGGCGGCTGCTCGCGGGCACGCTGGCCGACCGCGGACGGCCCGAGGAGGCGCTGCGCGTCCTGCGCGCGGCGGGCGCGCCGAGCGACGCCCTCGGCCGCCGGCAGGCGCTGCGCGTCGAGGTGCGCGCGCTGACCGCGCTCGGGCGCACCGCGGAAATCGACCCGCTCTTGGACCTTCTCGCGGGCGCCGGCGAGGACCCGATGCAGGTCGGCCTGCTGCGCGCGAGGGCCCGCATCGCGGAGGGCGACCGCGAGGCCGCGATCGCCGTGCTCGAGCCGCTGGCCGCGAACCCGCGCGCCGACGATCGCGCGCGCCTCGAGGCGCTGGTCCTGCTCGGGCTGCAGAAGACCGCGACCGGCCGCTACCGCGAAGCCCTCGACGCGTTCCGCGAGGCCCGCCGGATCCAGCCCGACCACCCCGAGGTCGTCCGCTTCTTCTCCCGCCTGTAGCGGGGGCCGGCGGCGGCCCGGGACAGGCGGCACGCCTGTCCCCGTCCTCATTTCGAGCCGCAGCGCGGCTCAGGGGCGCTTCATCCAGAAATCGTAGGCGCCGCTGCCGCTGGACGAGACGATGCGCCAGCGGTAGAAGCCCGGCGTCCCCTTGTAGGTGATCTGCTCGGGTGTACGGCAGCACCTTGCGGGTGGTGCTGCCGATCCGCAGGCCGCCTTCTCCCTGCGCGGGCGTGGCTCCCGACCCGTGCGCGGGGGACGCAGTGGAACGCCACAGGACTCGGTCTGAGCCCCGACGTCCGCGGCGTGTCCGCCGGCGGGCCGACGGTGCTGGGGCCCGCCTCTCCCTATCGTGTCCTCACGGGCACGCGGCGCCGCTCCCGTTGATGGTCCGGTCGCGGTGTCCCTGCTGGCCGGGCTTTCCTTCGTCGTACGACGCGGTGCCGCCGCAGTTGCGGCCGCGCACGAGGTACCAGAGGCCGGTGCCGGCCGCCGGCCGGCCGAGGTCGGTGGCCGTCGTCCCCGCCTGGTCGTTGGCGAGGCAGCGATCGGTCGCGCCGGAGAAGTCGCCGCCCGCCGCGAGCAGCGCGGCGATGTCGCCGCGCACGGCGTCGTACCCGGTCGCGCCGGCGAGCGCGGTCCAGGAGAGCGAGGCGTCCGGCGTTCCGGGCGGCTTGGCCACGGTCAGCGTGGGCGAACCGGACGGCGGCGTCACCGTGCACGTGAGACCGCAGTACAGCGCGCCGGTGTCGGTGTACGGGTAGCCGCCCCAGACGATCGCGCGGCCGTCCGCCGAGCCGAGCCACACCATGCTGTGGTAGATGCGACCGCTCGGGACGTCGCCGGATGTCGACATCGGCGTCCAGCCGTCGCCCGAAGCGGAGTAGTGTCCGCCCGCGTTGGTGTAGCCGATCGCCGAGCCGTAGCCGCCCCAGACGAGCATATCGACGCCGGTCCAGAGCGCCGTCTGCAGGTACCTCCCCGCGGGCGTGTTGGTGCCGGTCGAGGTGGGCGCCCAGCTGTTCGTCGCCGGCGTGTAGCGCCCGCCGCTGTTGAGGTGGCCGTAGAGCAGGCCGTACGGATCCCAGTAGCCGCCCCACACGATCATCTGCGTCCCGGTCCAGACCGCGGTGTGGCCGTAACGTTGCTCCGGGACGTTCGTCCCGGTCGACGTCGCGGTCCAGCTATTGCTGGACGGGGTGTAGCGGCCGCCCGTGTTCTCGTACCCGCTGCCGGTGTACCCACCCCAGACGATCATCTCTGTGCCGGTCCACACCGCCGTGTGCACGTACCGTGGTCCCGGACAACTGGTGCCGGTGGACGTCGGGGACCACGCGTCGGTCTTCGGGTTGTAGCGCGCCCCGGTGTTCAGGTAGCCGTAGGAACCGTTGTACCCGCCCCAGACGATCATCTCCTGGCCGGTCCACACCGCGCTGTGGTCATAGCGCGCCATCGGGACGTTGCCGGACACGCTGGTCAGCGTCCAGCGGTCGGTCGTCGGGTTGTAGCGGGCGCCGTCGCTGTGGTAGGCATCTTGGAGCTGGTCCCAACCGCCCCAGACGATCATCTCCGTGCCGGTCCACACGGTCGACTGGCCCTCGCGCCCGTCGATCGCGCTGGTCATGCCACGCCAACCGTCCGTCGCGGGATCGTAGCGCCCGCCATCGTTCAGGTAGACGCTCCCGTTGGCCCCGGCCCAGATCACCATCTCCGCACCGGTCCAGACGCTGCTGTGGTAGGCCCGGACCGCGGGAGCAGGCGCAGCGTCCGAGGTCGGCGCCCAGCTGTCCGATGCCGGCGTGTAGCGGCCGCCGGTGTTGGTGTCGGTGCCCATGTTGTACACGCCACCCCACACGATCAGCTGGCCGACTTGCGGCGCCCAGCAGCCCATGGGATGCGTGCGGGCGCGCGGGGTCGTGCTGTCGGAGCGCGTCGGCGTCCACGAGTTCGCGGTCGGGTTGTAGCGGCCGCCCGTGTCGGGCGTCGTCTGCGGCGTGTTTCCCGCGCCCCAGATGATCATCTCCGTGCCGGTCCAGACGCCGACGTGGTCCGCTCGCTCCGCCGGCGCGCCGGTCAAGGTCGTCGCCGTCCACGAGTTCGACGTGGGGTTGTAGCGGCTGCCGGTGTTGGTGTTCCCGGCGCCCATCGCCAGCGTGCCGCCCCACACGATCATCTCGCTGCCGGTCCACACCGCGCTGTGCCAGTAGCGCGCGGAAGGCTGGCTGCCGTCGTGGAGCATCGCCGTCCAGGTGTCGGTCTGCGGGTTGTACCGGCCTCCGTCGTCGAGGACCGGGCCGTTGCCGTACCCGCCCCACACGATCATCTCGGTCCCGGTCCAGACGAAGCCGCAGTAGTCGCGCGCCTGGGGCGTCGTCCCGTCGAGCTTCGTCGGCGTCCAGGTGTCGGTCTGCGGGTTGTAGCGCGCGCCGCTGTTGGTCCGGTTCTGCGTGGAGTCCAGGCCGCCCCAGACGATCATCTCCGTCCCGGTCCACACGTAGGCCAGGCGGTCGCGCGCGATCGGCTGCGTGCCGTCGTGCTTCATCGCGGTCCAGCGGTTGGTAGTCGGGTTGTAGCGCTTGCCGTCGTCCACCACGTTGAAGTTCACACTGGCCCAACCACCCCAGACGATCATCTCCGTCCCGGTCCAGACCGCGGCGTGCAGGCAGCGCGCCGAGGGCTGCGTGCCGTCGTGCCGCACCGTGGACCACGAGTCCGTCGCGGGGTTGTAGCGCCCGCCGTCGTCGAACGTGACGAGGTCGCCCGAGGGGCCGGTCTGCCCGCCCCAGACGATCATCTCGGTCCCGGTCCACACGACCCGCGCCGAGCGGCGCGCGGACGGCGAGCCGATCCTGGTCTTCTGCCAGGTGTCGGGGGTGCAACCGCCGCTGATCGCGGGCAGCGAGAACGGGGCCGCGGCGTCCGCCTGCGCATCGTCCGGAATCGCCGGCGCGATCCCGCGCGAGGCTTCGGACCACCACTCGTCGAACGGGAGCTTGGCCCACGTCAGGCTCGCCACGCGGATGCGGCGGTCGGTCTTTTCGAGCGCGATCTCGGCGAAGAACCGCTGCTCGTCCTCCTGCAGCTCGCCGGTCGCGCGGGCGAGGCGCAAACGGAGCTCGCCCCAGTCGCTGGCGTCGAGCTCGTAGGTCAGGTTCCCCACCCCGCCGCCGCGGCGCGGTTCCGGGTCCGGCACGCCGCGGGCAAGCAGGAATGTCGTTTCGGCGTACATCCCGCCCGCGCGAGGCCAATCATCAGGCCCGCGCGTCGCGGCCAGCGCCGCCAGCGCGCGTACCCGCAGCGCTCCGTGGACGCGCTCGTCGTGCGCGAACGCCGCGCGCAGGCGCCGCTCGGCAAGCAGCGGACGCGCGAGGCACTCGGCGACGAGGTCGGCACGGTCGTCCAGAGCGGCCCACAGTTCGCGCAGCGTCGCCGGGTCGCGGGTCTCGCGCGCCATGCGATCGATCTCGGCCTGCAGGTCGGCGGGCGTGATCGGCGCGTACCCGAGCTGGCGCAGCGCCTCGGACTGGCGGAGCGCGTCTTCGGCCCTTTCGGCGATCGCGCCGTCGTCGAGCACCGCCGACAGCGCGGGCTTCGGGCCGGGGTTGTCCGCGGGCCACGAGCGATGGGCCCAGTAGACCTCCTCGATGCGGCGCTGTCCGTCGATGCGCTCGACGAGGGTAGGTGCCGGCGTGCCGGGTGGACGCGTTGTGCCGGCGGGCGAGGCGGCTGCGAGGCCGAGGACGGACAGAAGGCAGGCGATCAGGACAACACGGCACGAGAGACGCATGGGCGGACCTCCTCCGGACACCTTCAAGGTGTCGTCAAAGAGGACGCGTGCAACGAAATGATCAGTTAACTGACGAAAAGGTGGCGAAGATGGAGGCGCTCGCGGCACACCACGACGCCCTCGCCGGAGCCGACGCCCTCATCGGGCTCGATCAACTGGTTTCCCAGCCCCTGGTGATTCCGTTCGCGGTGACAGGGGGCGATGTACTCGCGGATCGCACGACGCAGCGCCAGTTCGCCGAAGAAGTTCATGCGTTCCAGGCACTCCTCCTTGATCGAGCGCACGAACCGCTCGGCCCAGGCGTTCAGGTTGGGAGCACGGGGGCAGTCGCAGTGGCTCGCAACCGCCTTGCTCGAGAATCCGGCGGAACGCCTCGTTGTGTTTGCGATCGCGGTCGAGCAGCAGGAAGCGCATACCCAGGAGGAACCCGTCGATGCCGTCCGTGAGATTGCGCACCACCTGCATCATCCAGCGGGTATCGGGATGCGGCGTGGCGGACCGAAGCGAGCAGTTGGTCGAGGGCGTGTCCGCGCCTCAGGTCGGCGTGGACACCCCCTCGTCCGGTCAGCGTGGCCTGTCGTTGCTGAAGGCGGCCGGGATCTTCGTCGACGACAAGCGTGGCGCGCAGGTCTACTACCGCCTGCGGGTGCCGTGCCTCGCGTCGTTCTTCAACTGCATCGAACGTGTCCTGCGAGCGACGGCCGAGGAGAAGACTGCCGTTCTCGCGCGCTGAAACTCCGAAGAGAGACGTATGCCGGCGACGAAGGTCTACCGCGAGGCGCGGGGGCACCGGCCCGCACATGCCTGAGAGGAACCAACCCAAGCACGACCTCGGCGGGACTCGGTGTGCTTCGGGCTCGCGTATCTCGACCTACGGGCCAAGGTGGGCCACGGCGTACTCCATCGGCGCGCCGGAGATCCTGATCAGGCCGTCGAACGGCTGGTCCATCTCCAGGATCAGGAAGATCGAGCCGGCTGCCTCACGCCCCGTTTGTCTCCGCGCGCCCTCCGTGGGAGCGCGCGAACGCGGCCAGCAGCCCGGACCTCCTTCCGCTGCGACCGCGACTTCTTCCCGGGTCTCGTCCTCGAGCCACCACGCCCAACGCTACCGTCCGCCCGGCCGAAAATGCGGTTTGCACCGCTTATCCCCTGGTGTGTCCTCCCATGACCCGGGATTATGCACGAAGCGCAACACGGGAGCGGGCTTGGTCCTGCCGGCGCACCGCCGGCGCGGGAGTCCGCAGTCGCGACCGGGGTGCGGCGCTTCGAAGCCTGCGTGATCGCTTCCGGCGTAGACTCACTGGCGAAGGGAAGGCGACGATGCGGGCCGAACTTATCCTGACCGTTCTCCTCTCCTCGGCCGCGGGAAGCTCCGTTTCGGCGGCCGCCGCGGATCCGGCGGAGGGGCTGGCGCGCTGCTTCGTCGAGGCGGTCAACGCGACCGAGGGCGCGAAGCGTCGCGCGAGCGTGACCCGGCTCTTCTCCCCCGCCACGCTCGAGTCGGTGGGTCTCGAGAAGCTCGTGTCGCAGGTCGAGAGCGTCCGCCAGCGCTTCGGGGCGATCGAGTTGCATCACGGCGAGATCGTGACCTTCGGCGAGGGCGCGGGGCGGCGCAGCTCACTTCACGTCTTCGCCCGCGCGTCGCGGGACGCCCAGTGGCAGGACTTTCAGTTCCGGCTCGACGACGCGACTCCGCCACGCGTGACGCAGTTGGTCTTCGTCGCCCAGGTCTCGGAGCCGGTCGCGTTGCCGAACGGCGACCTCACCTCGGCGGACACGCTGCGCTGGCTCGGGGCGTACGTCGACAGACTCGCGAGCCGCGACAGCTTCTCCGGTGCGATCCTCGTCGCCTCCGGCGACAAGGTGATCTTCGAGCGCGCCGTGGGCGTGTCCGACGCGGACGCGACGAAGAAGATCGACGCCACGACGCGATTCAACATGGCGTCCGGCGGGAAGATGTTCACCGCGGTCGCGGTCGCGAAGATCGTCGAGGCCGGAAAGCTGTCCTGGAACACGCCGCTCCTCCAGGCGGTCGACGGCTTTCCCGACTCGCCACGCGCTCGCGCCGTGACGCTGCACCACCTCCTGACACACACCTCGGGGATCGGCGAGTACTGGACGGCTGAGTTCGCGAAGGTGCGTTCGCGGATCTCGTCGACGCGAGAGCTGCTGCCCTGGGTCCTCCGCGCCGGCTTCGATGCCGATCCCGGCACGGTCGTCGCGTACAGCAACTCGAACTTCGTTCTGGCAGGCCTGGCGATCGAGAAGGCTGCCGGCGCGCCTTTCGACGCCTTCGTGAAGAAAGCGATCTTCGAGCCGCTCGGCATGAACGACACCGGTTACCCGCTCGAGAGCGATCCCGGCCTCGCGGCGCCCCTCGTCAGGAACGGCGGTGGGTGGATCGTCGCGCCGCACGGGCAGCGCGGGACCGCCGCCGGGGGTTCGTACTCGACGCCCCGGGACCTGCTTCTCTTCGTGCGCGGTCTGCTGTCGGGCAAGCTCGTCCGGCCCGCAACCGTCGAGCTTCTCACGACTTCGAAGACCTCGGATTTCCGCGACGGATTCGATTACGGGTACGGCTTTCAAGTGCACCGCTATCGGGATACGACCTCGTTCGGTCACGGCGGGACGACGCAAGGCGTGGACTTCGCCCTCGAGTACTTTCCGCGCGGGGACATCACGCTGATCATCTTCGGCAACCGCGGCGCACCGGCATTCGATACCCTGCGGAAAAACGTGGTCCACCTTGTCGCGGGCGAACGTTAGAGCACCGTCTCGGACGCGGTCCCGAGCCACCTTCCCGTGAACAACGACAGTTCCGCGGGGCACGCGCCTCGCACCGAACCGCGGCATGCCCGCGGCGCAACGGCACGCGTCCTGCCTCGACCGCAGCGAGCAGCACCGCGGCGACTACATCCCGCGCAGACCCGAAGACACGCCGCTGTATGCGGTCCTCGCCGCCGAGCTCGAGACCTTCCTCGCCCGGCGACACGCCGGCGAGCGCTGGCTGCCGCGCTTCGTCGAGCGCGAGCTGCGGGCCTGCCTCGAGTGCGGGATCCTGACCCGCGGCTTCCTGCGCCTGCGCTGCCCGGCCTGCCGCGAGGAGCGGCTGGTCCCTTTCTCCTGCAAGGGCCGCGGCTTCTGCCCTGCCTGCGGCGGACGCCGCATGGCCGACAGCGCGGCCTGACTCGTCGACCGCGTGCTGCCCGAGGTCCCCGTCCGCCAGTGGGTCCTGGCCCTTCCGTTCCCGTTGCGCGTCGGTCTGGCTTACGATCCCCGGCTCGCGGCCACCGTCCTGCGCGAGTTCGTCCGCGCCGCCTTCGGCTCGCTGCGCCGCCGCGCGGCGCGCCAGCTCGGACTACGCCACCCGCTGCGGCGCGGTCACCTTCGTCCAGCGCTTCGGCGACCTCTCAACCTGAACCTCCACTTCCACACCCTCGCCCTGGACGGCGTGTACGAGATACGCGCCGGCTCCGCCCCGCGCTTCCATCCGCTCCCGCCGCCCACCGACGACGACGTCGCCCGCGTCGTGGCCCGCGTGGCCCGGCGCCTGGCCCGCCTGTTCACCCGCGACCCCGAGCTCCTCGCCCATTTCCCCGAGCGCCAGCCCGCGCTGGCCGCGCTCGCCGCGGCCGCGGCCCGTGGCCGCTGTGCCGCCGGACCGCGCGCCGGATAGCGACCGCAGCCGCTCGGCGACCGCGTCGATCCCGACGACCTCGCGACCCACCTGCCGCTCTGCGCGAACCTCGCCGGGCTCTCGCTCCGCGCCGCCGTCGTGCCCGAGCTGGCGCCGTTGGCGAGCGACAGGTCCGACGCCTTTCATTGTCACGCGCGGGTGAACGTTAGCCGCGCGCGCTCCCGAGCGGCTCGTGCTCCGGTTCCGCTTCCGGTTCGAGCGACGTGAGACCCTCGGAGGGCGGCGCCTGCTGCTGCGGCTTGCCGTAGTACCCCTTGCGGTAGTGGTAGTAGCGGTAGTAGCTGCCGGAGTGCTCCTCGGTGATCTCGCCGTTCAGGATCGCGCCGATCAGCGGCGCGTTCATCTTGCGCAGCGACTCGGCGGCCTGGCGCAGCGCGTCCTTCGGCGTCTGCATCGCGCGCGCGACCAGCGCCACCGCCTCGACCGACGGCACGATGTTGTAGGCGTCGGCGAAGACGAGGGTCGGCGGCGTGTCGACGATCACGAACTCGAAGTGCATCTGCTCGGTGGCGTAGCGGACGAGGTCGGTGAAGCGCTCGCCGCGCAGGAGCGTCGCCGGGTCGGGCGGGCAGGGGCCGCCCGGCAGCAGGAACAGGTTCGGGTAGCGCGTCGCGGCGACCAGCTCCTCCAGCCGGGTCGAGGCCGCGGCCATGATGTTGGCCAGCCCGCGCTCGTTGGCGATCTTGAACGCGCGGTGCAGGCGCGGGTGCCGCAGGTCGGCGTCGATCAGGAGCACGCGGCTGCCGAACGAGGCCAGCGTGCGGCCGATGTTCACCGCGATCGTGCTCTTGCCTTCCCCCGGCAAGGCCGAGGTGACCATGATCCAGCGCGGCGGGTGCCCGGCGTGCGAGAGCAGCAGCGAGGAGCGCAGCGCGCGGAACGACTCCTCGGCGTCGTGCTGGCGCGCCGCGACGACCGGGCTGGCGACGCGCTTTTTCCGCGAGAACACCAGCCGCGGCCGCGTCCCGGCGTCCACGCGCGGGATGCTGCCGAGGATCGGTAGGCGCGTCAGCTCCTGCACCTGCTGCGTCGAGCGGACCTTGTTGTCCAGGGCCTCGGCCACGAACGCGGCCGCGATCCCGAGGAACAGGCCGAACGCCAGCCCCAGCGCGAGGTTCAGCTTGACCCGCGGGACCGCGGGCGAGCGCGGCGGCGTGGCCGTGTCCACGATCGTGATCTGCTTCTGGAGGATGTCCGTGAGGTTGGCCGCGACCGCGACCTCTTCGCGCCGTGCCAAGAGACGGTCCAGCGCGGCCTTCTTCTGCTCGTAGACGCTGCGCAGGTTGTCGAAGTTCGAAGTGTTGCTCTGCACCACGGCGTTGCTCTGCAGCTCGTCCTGGAGCAGCGCCCCGAGCTTCGCCACGTCCTTGTCGGCCCGGTCGAACTCGGCCTGCGCCGTCGCCAGTTCCTGCTCGTACAGCGTGCGCTGGGTGTCAGCGAGGTTCTTCTCGGTCTCGGCGATCGCGGAGCGGAGCTGCCCGAGCCGCGGCCACTCCGGCCCCACGCGTCCCTCCAGCTCGGCCAGCTCGCGCTTCATCTGCGCCAGGTGTTCCTGGTAGCGCACGACCTGCGGGTTGTCGCGCGCGCCCTCGACCGCCTGGGGGCTGCTGCGCCGGTACGCCAGGACCTTGGCCTCGGCCTTGGCCCGGCGCGCCTTGCTCTCGGTCAGCGCGGCGTCGAGGCTCTCCAGCCGCGCCTTGCCCACTTCCGAGCCGCTCGAAGGCAGGACCGTCAGTATCGTCGAGCGCTCCTTGTTCAGTTCGGCCTCGGCGGTCCGCACCTCGACCGTGGCAGTCTCGATTTCCCCGTCCAGGAACTTCGAGGCGGTCTGCCGAGAGTCCATGCCGCTCTTGACGAAGTACGCGCGGTACGCTTCGACGACCGCATTGACCACGTTCGCCGCCACGTCCGCCGACGGGTGGCGGAACGCGACACGCACGACGTCCGAGTACTCGAGCTGCTCGATCGTCAGCCGGTCGCGGATGTAGCGCGCCAGCGCGGCGTCGTCCGGCGGGGGCGTCCCGTCGTCGCGCCGCTCGTCCTTCGGCGCCACGGAAGCCAGGATCGCGTCGCGGACGCCGTTCAGTTTCAGGGCGTTGCGGAGCACGGCCGGGTCGCGGATCAGGAGGTACTGGGTCTGGTAGAAGCGCTGGATCTCGAACTCGTTCCAGACCATCGGGACGACGTCCTCGGCCTCCATGACCTTGGGCGTCGCGCGCTCGATCAGGACCCGCGCCGAGGCCTCGTACAAAGGCGTGCGCAGGAACGTGACCAGGCCGGTCAGCAGGAACACTTCCGCTGCGACCGCCACGATCAGCCACCGGCGGTGCCACAGCAGCTTCTGGACGGCCGCGAGGTTCCAGTCGGCCGCCGCCGAGCCCGCGGGGCCCCGGGGCAAGGACGATTCGGGCACGTCTCCTCCAACCCTCTGTGCGGATGCGACCTTACGGGAACATAACCCAGTGGGGCTAACGCGGGCAATCACCCGCGGAAAAAACCGGAAGCGCCGGAGTCCCGCCGGGTCACGGGGAACTTAGGGACCGCGCCGCGAACGGGCCACCCGGGCCCGGCGGCGACGCGCAGGTCCGCTCAGACGAAGGACTTGACCCGGTCGGGCTCGTCCCGCGGGACCACCAAGAGCCCGTGCGGGCCGCGCACGAGCAGGATCGGGCGCTCGCAGACCACCACGGCCGCGTCCTGCGGAACGTCGCCGGTCACGTCGAGGACGACCGTCCCCGGGCCGTGCTCGCCCCGCGCCGGGACCAGCCGCGCCGGGCCGGCGTCGCCGCGCGCGACGAGCCGGAGGACGGCGGCCCAGCCGCCGACGTCGTCCCAGCCGGCGTCGAGCGGGACGGCGGCCACGCCCGCGGCCCTTTCCATCAGCGCGTAGTCGATCGACGTGCGCGGGGTCCGCTCCCAGGCCGCCGCGTTCCCCGCCTCGGCCTCGGCCACGGCGGCCGCGAGTTCCGGCGCGTGCCGCTCCAGCGCCGTCCAGAACGCGTCGGCCCGCCAGACGAACATCCCCGCGTTCCACAGGTGCCGCCCGCCCGCGACGAAGCGGCGCGCGAGGTCCGGCGCCGGCTTCTCCGTGAACCGCGCCACCTCGTGCGCGCCGTCGCCCAGCGGCGGGCCCAGCTCGACGTAGCCGAAGCGCGTGTCGGGCCCGTCCGGCCGCACGCCGAGCACCACCAGCCGCCCGCCGCGCGCGAGCCCCGCGGCGCGCGCCATCGCCGCGCGGTACGCCGCGACGTCGTCGATGCGGTGGTCCGCCGGCAGCACCGCGACCACCGCCCCCGGCTCCTCGCGCAGCGCGCGGCGCATGGCGAGCGCGACGGCGGGACCGGTGTCGCGCGCCGCGGGCTCGTCGCGCAGCGCGGCCCCGGCGAGGCGCGGCTCGCCGGCGGCCAGCGCGCGGACGAGTTCCGGGGCGGCCTGCACGGCGAGCGCACCCGCGGGGACGAGACCCTGCAACCGCTCCAGCGTCGCGGCCAGCAGCGTGCGCCCGCCGCCGCCGAGCGGCAGCAGCGGCTTCGGCAGCCGCGGCCCGGCCCACGGCCACAACCGCGTGCCGCCGCCGCCGGCGAGGATCACCGCGCGGTCGAGCGGCGCCGACACCTCAGCGCGCCTCGGCGACCAGGTGCTCGGCGGTCGCCGCCAGCCCGTCCTGCAGGCTGACCGCCGGCTCGTAGCCGAGCAGGCGCCGCGCCTTGCCGATGTCGGCCAGGGAGTGCTTGATGTCGCCGGGCCGCGGGTCGTCGAGCCGCGGCGCGACGTCGGCCCCGAGCGCCTCGTTGATCCGCCGCACGAGGTCGAGCAGCGACACCCGGTCGCCGCAGGCGATGTTGAACGCCTGCCCGCAGGCCTCGTCGCGGGCCTCGGCGGCGAGCAGGTTGGCCCGCACGACGTTCGTGATGAAGGTGAAATCGCGCGTCTGCTCGCCGTCGCCGAAGATCACCGGCGGCTCGCGGCGGGCGACGGCGGTGATGAAGCGCGGGATCACCGCCGCGTACTGCGACGCCGGGTCCTGCCGCGGGCCGAAGACGTTGAAGTACCGCAGCGCCACCGTCGGCAGCCGGTACAGCCGCGTGAACAGCCGGCAGTACGTCTCGCCGGCCAACTTGTCCAGCGCGTACGGCGACAGCGGGTCGGTCGGCATCGTCTCGACCTTCGGCAGCACCGGCGATTCGCCGTAGACCGAGGAGGACGAGGCGTAGACGAAGCGCCGCACGCCGGCGTCGCGCGCCGCCAGCAACAGGTGCAGCGTGCCGTCCACGTTGGCGGTGTGCGAGGCGAGCGGGTCGGCGACCGAGCGCGGCACCGACGGGATCGCCGCCTGGTGCAGGACGACCTCGCGCCCGGCGACGGCCCGCGCGACCGCGTCGCGGTCGCGGATGTCGGCTTCCATCAGCTCGAACCGGCCGCCCCCGGCGCGGGCCCACGACTCGGCGCGCGCGAGGTTCTGGCGCCGGCCGGTCGAGAAGTTGTCGATCACCCGCACGTCGTCGCCGCGCCCGAGCAGCGCCTCGACGAGGTTCGAACCGATGAAGCCCCCACCGCCCGTCACGAGAACGCGCATGCCTGACCTCCGCCGGCGCGGGACGCGAGCCCCGCCCGGTTGCCTCGATGCTGGCCGGGCCGGCCGCGCCGGCCCCGGCAGTTATCGGCCGACCGCCGTGTAGTGGAACCCGCGCCGCGCCATGTCCTCCGGCTCGTAGACGTTGCGCAGGTCGACCACGACGGGTGCTTTCAGCAGCCGCTTGATGCGCTCGAGGTCGAGGTTCCGGAACTGGTTCCACTCGGTGGCGATGACCAGTGCGTCCGCCCCCTCGCAGGCCGCGTACTCGTCGGGGCAGGCCAGCCCCTCGTAGCCGGCCGCGCGCGCGGTCTCCAGCGCCGCCGGGTCGTAGGCCTGCACCCGCGCGCCGGCCGCCGCCAGCTCGCTGGCGATGATCACGGCCGCCGACTCGCGCACATCGTCCGTGTTCGGCTTGAACGCCAGCCCGAGCATCCCGACCGTGCGCCCGGCCAGCTCGCCGCCCAGCGCCGCGCGGATCTTCTCGACCATCTGGACCGGGCGCCGGCGGTTCACGTCGACGGCGGCCTGGATGATGTTCAGGTCGGTGCCGTGCTCCTCCGCGGTCGCGAGGATGGCGTGGGTGTCCTTCGGGAAGCACGAACCGCCGAAGCCCGGCCCGGGGTGGAGGAACTTGCGCCCGATGCGCTGGTCGAGCCCCATCCCGCGCGCGACGTCGTGCACGTCCACGCCGACCTTCTCGCACAGGTCGGCGATCTCGTTGATGTAGGAGATCTTCACCGCGAGGAACGCGTTCGAGGCGTACTTGACCAGTTCCGCGGCGCGTCGCCGGGTGCTCACGATCGGCGTCTCGATCAGGTACAGCGGGCGGTACAGGTCCTGCAGGATCGCCGCCGCGGTCTGGTCCTCGATGCCGATTACCACGCGGTTCGGCCGCATGAAGTCCTCGATCGCGGCGCCCTCGCGCAGGAACTCCGGGTTCGAGGCGACGCTGAAGGGGTGCTTGCCGCCGGTCCTTTCGCGGATCAGGGCCTCGACCTTGTCTCCCGTGCCGACCGGCACGGTCGACTTGGTCACGATCACCTTGTAACCGTCGAGATGCTCGGCGATCGTGCCCGCGACCGACATCACGGAGCTGACGTCCGCGCGCCCGTGGGGGTCCTGCGGCGTGCCGACGCAGATGAAGATGACCAGGTTCTCGCGCACCGCCGCGCCGATGTCGCCGGTGAAGCTGAGCCGGCCGGCCGCCGTGTTGCGCGAGACGAGCAGGTCCAGCCCCGGCTCGTAGATCGGGATCTCGCCCCGCTGCAGCGCCTGCACCTTGCGCTCGTCGCTGTCCACGCAGGTGACCTTCGTGCCGAACTCCGCGAAGCAGGCGCCGGTCACCAGGCCGACGTACCCGCTACCGATCACAGCGATGTTCACTCCGGTTCCTCCTCGTCTGGACGCGGGTCCGGCCGGGCGGCCGGTCACCGGCGATACCAGGCGACGTACCTCTGGATGCCCTCGCGCACCGGGACGGCGGGATGGTAACCCAGCTCCCGGCGCGCGCGGCCGATGTCCGCGAACGTGATCGGCACGTCCCCCGGCTCGGGGGGACGGTGCTCGACCGTGGCGCTGCGCCCCAGCGCCGCGGCGATCAGCCCGACCAGCTCGGTGAGCGTCGTGGTCGCCGACTCGCCGAGGTTGTACACGCGGTAGCCCGAGCCGCGGTCGAGCGCCGCGAGCACGCCGTCCACGATGTCGTCGATGTACGAGTAGTCGCGGCGGGTCGAGCCGTCGCCGAACAGCGGCACCGGCTGGCCGCGGTCGATCAGCTCCGTGAAGCGGGCGATCGCCATCTCGGGGCGCTGCCGCGGCCCGTACACCGTGAAAAAGCGCAGGCCGAGCGCCTCGATCCCGTAGAGATGGTGGTACGTGTGGGCGATCAGCTCGGTGGCCTTCTTCGTCGCGGCGTAGGGCGAGACCGGGTGGTCCACCGGGTCGTCCTCGGCGAACGGCACCTTGGTGTTGCCGCCGTACACGCTGGACGACGAGGCGTAGACGAAGCGCCTCACGCCGGCGCGCCGCGCCGCCTCGAGCAGCACGATCGTGCCGTTCACGTTGACGTCGGCGTAGAGCTGCGGCTGGAGCAGTGAGGGCCGCACGCCGGCCCGCGCGGCGAGGTGAATGACCGCCCGCGGGCCGGTCTGGAACAGCTCGCCGACGAGCCGCGCGTCGCGGATGTCGCCCTCGACGAGGCGGAAGTTCGGGTGCGCCAGCGCCGCGGCGAGGTTCTGGCGCTTGAGCGCCGGGTCGTAGAACTCGTCGAAGTTGTCGAGCCCGAGCACCGACTCGCCGCGCCCGAGCAGGCGCTCGGTGACGTGCGAGCCGATGAAACCGGCGGCCCCGGTGACGAGGACGGCCCCGCTCGCCACGTCAGAGCCGGAAGATGCGCTCCCGGCCGTCGGTCACCGCCCGGGTCGCGTTGCGCGTGTCGAAGACCAGCGGGGCGTGCCGGACCACCTGTTGATAGTCGACCGTGCTGTGATCGGTGACGATCACGACGGCGTCCTGCGCCCTCAGCACCTCCGGGGTCAGCGGCACCGACGGGATGGCGTGCCCCTCGACCTCGTAGTGCGGCACCAGCGGGTCGTGGAACGAGACGCTGGCCTTGCGCTGCAGCAACTGCTCGATCACGTCCATCGCCGGCGACTCGCGCGTGTCGGTGACGTCCTTCTTGTACGTCACGCCGAGCACCAGCACCTTGGCCCCGTTCATCGCCATCTTGCGCTCGTTGAGCAGCATCGCCAGCCGGCTGGCGACGTGCTGCGGCATGCCGCGGTTGATCTCCGCCGCCAGGTCGATGAAGCGCGTAAAGAAGTTCAACGAGCGCAGCTTCCAGCTCAGGTAGTGCGGGTCGATCGGGATGCAGTGCCCGCCGAGCCCCGGGCCGGGGTAGAACGGCATGAAGCCGAACGGCTTGGTCGAGGCGGCGTCGATGATCTCCCACACGTCGAGGCCGAGCCGGTTGCAGATCAGCGCGAATTCGTTGACCAGGCCGATGTTGATCAGGCGGAAGGTGTTTTCGAGGAGCTTGACCATCTCGGCCGACTGCGCGGTCGAGACCACGTGCACCTTCGGCAGCGCCATGCGGTACAGCGCGTCGCTGACGCGGCAGCAGGCCGGCGTCAGGCCGCCGACCACCTTCGGTGTGTTCTCGGTCTTGAACACGGGGTTGCTCGGGTCGACGCGCTCGGGCGAGAAGGCGAGGAAGAAGTCCTGCCCCGCGACCAGCCCGGTCTCCTCGAGCATCGGCCGGATCACCTCGTCGGTCGTGCCGGGATAGGTCGTCGACTCCAGCACGACGAGCTGGCCCCGGCGCAGGCGCCGCCGGATGCGCTCGGCCGCGTCCACGACGTAGGAGATGTCGGGGTCGAGCGTCTTGCGCAGCGGCGTCGGGACGCAGATCAGGATCGCGTCCATCGCGGCGAGCCCGTCGAAGTCGGTGTCGGCGGTCAGCCGGCCCGCCTTGACCTGCTCGGCGAGCTGCGCGTCGCTGACGTCGGTGATGTAGGAGCGCCCGGAGCGCACGAACTCGACCTTCGAGGCGTCGACGTCGAAACCGGCGACGTGGAAGCCGGCCTTGCCGAACACCTCCGCCAGCGGGAGGCCGACGTACCCGAGGCCGATGATCCCGACTTTCGCCTGGCGCGACTCGATCTTCGCGAGCAGCTCGCCGGCCACGGGCGACACCTGCGGTTCACTCATCCAAGACCTCTCTCGCCGGGCTCCGCGCTCCCCGGCAAGCCGCCGGGCGCGGGCGCGGGCGTGGCAGGCGAATATGACCCGTCCTCATTTTTCTTTCCAGTATCGGGGTCGGCGGCGCCGTCCGGCGCGCGGTCCCGCCGGCTCTTAACCTTGTCACCTTTCTGGTAATAGCGGTGCAGCAGCCACGAGACGAACCGGCTCTCCCGGACCCCCGTGATGACCGAGTCCACGTGGTCGTGCAGCGAGCGCTCGTTGACCAGGAGCCCGAGCGTCCCCTGCCCCTCGTCGACCTTGCGCGCGATCGACGCCAGCCGGGCCGAGGCCTCGTCGAGGTTGCCGGAGATCCGGCGCGACAGCTCCGGGTCGCGCAGCAGGGCGCCCGCGAGCCCCTGCCCCTGCTGCAGCCCCGTCGCGACCTCCTTCAGTGCACCGACGCCGGTGCGCAGGTCGGCGGCGATCCCGCCGCTCGCGTCGCGCGAACTCATCTCGCCGAGCATCCCCTGCCCTTCCTCGAGCCGCGCGGCGACGGCGGCCATCGACGCCGAGGTCTTCTGCAGGTTGGCCATGATCTCCGCCGCCGCCGCATCGTCCGCGACGAGTCGCCCGGCCAGCCCCTGCCCCTGCTGCACGCGTGAGAGCACGTCGGCCAGCGAGGTCAGCGACTTGTTCAGCGCCTCCAGCGTCGGCTTGCCGAAGTTGGGGTCCATGAAGGCGCGGCCGACCAGCCCGTCGCCGCGGCGGATCGAGCCGAGGATGTCGCGGACGTCGGCCGTGACCTCCTCGAGCGTGTCGGCGATGGTGCGCCCGGTCTCCAGCAGCTCGGTCGAGGGCGCCATCGGGATCAGCGCGCCCTCGGGCAGCACCCGCCCGGACGGGTCGCCGGGCTTCAGGTCGACCGACTTCTCGTTGGCCACGAACTGCAGGAACGCCAGCTTCGCCTGCGTCCCCTCGCGCACGCGCGGCGCGTAGTCCTCGTCCACCTTCAGGTACACGTCGATCCCCTGCGCCTTCGGGCTGACCGGGAGCACGATCCGGTCCACGGTGCCGATGCGCACGCCGGCCATGCTGACCGGCGAGCCGGCGCGCAGCCCCGAAGCGTCCGGGACGTTCGTCCGGTAAGTGACCTTGGCCTTGAACATCTGGGTCTGCTCGCCGACCATCAGCACGGCGGCGGCGAAGATGACCAGGCTGACGATCACCGTCAGCCCGACCCAGAATGCCCTCATCGTGTGCTTCGCGTCCATCGCCTCACCCCTGCGATCTTCCGGCAAGGAACCCGGCCAGGATCGGGTCGTCGGTGGCGCGGGCCTGCTCGACCGTGCCGGTGAAGTGCAGCCGTCCCTCGTGCAGGAACGTGATCCGGTCGCCGACGTGGAACGCCGACTCGATGTCGTGCGTCACCACGACCGAGGTCACGCCGAGCCGCGCCTGCATCGAGCGGATCAGGTCGTTGATCGTGTTCGCGGTGACCGGGTCGAGTCCCGTCGTCGGCTCGTCGTAGAGGATCGCCTCCGGTTTGACGGCGATCGCGCGCGCCAGGGCGACCCTTTTGCGCATCCCGCCCGAGAGCGAGGACGGCATCAGCTGCGCGACCCGCGGTTCGAGGTCGACCAGCTCCAGGACCTCGAACACGCGGCGCTCGATGCGCTCGGGCAGCCACAGCGCCTCGCGCAGCGGGAACGCGATGTTCCCGAACACGTCGAGCGAGTCGAACAGCGCCCCGCCCTGGAACAGGAACCCGATCTTCTCCCGCACCGGGCGCAGCTTGCGCTCCGGCAGGTGCTCGATCTGCTCCCCGCCGACGAAGACCTGGCCCGCGTCCGGCCGCTCGAGGCCGATGATGTGGCGCAGCGTCACCGACTTGCCGCTGCCGGAGGGCCCGAGGATCACCACCGTCTCGCCGGGGAACACCGCGAGCGTCAGCCCGGCCAGCACGGTCTTCTCGCCGAAGCGCTTGTGCACGTCGTGCAGGCAGATCAGCGCCGGGACGCCCTCGTCGCTGCGGCAGGCGTGCGGCTCCATCGGCCCGGTCCTCACTCGCCGAAGACCTGCATCAGCAGGAACAGCTTCGACAGGAAGAAGTTGCTGATGAAGATCGAGATCGAGGCCCAGACGACCGTGTTGGTCGTGGCGTGCCCGACCCCGGTCGCGCCGCCACGGGTCCGCAGGCCGTTGTAGCAGGCGATCACGCCGATGAAGTAGGCGAAGAAGAATGTCTTGCCCAGCCCGGAGAGGACGTCGCCGAGCGAGAGGAACTCCTGCACCCGCGACCAGAAGTAGTCGGCGGTCTGCCCGATGTCGTAGACCGCGATCGCCATGCCGCCGAGGATGCCCAGCAGGTTGGCGATGATCGTCAGCAGCGGGACGATCAAGAGCAGCGCGAGCAGGCGCGGCGCGACCAGCTTCTTGGCCGGGCTCGCGCCGAGCGCGCGCATCGCATCCACCTGCTCGGTGACCGCCATCGAGCCGAGTTCGGCGGTGATCCCGGCCCCCACCCGCGCCGCGAGCATCACGGCCGTCAGCACCGGGCCGAGTTCCTTGACCATCGCGACCGCGATGAAGCTGCCGACGAACGGCTTCGCACCGTAGGCCGCGAGCGAGTACGACACCTGCAGCACCATGACGGCGCCGGTGAAGATCGTGGTCAGCGCGACCAAGGGCAGCGAGCGCACGCCGAGGCGGAACATCTGGTCCACCGTCGCCGCGAACTCCGAGGGCCGGCGGAACAGCGCCGCGCCGGTGTCGCGCGTCAGGAACAGGATGTTCCCGAAATCAGAGATCACCTCGCGCAAGCGGCACCCCCGCGGCGGCTCACGAGCGGCCCGCCAGCGCCGTGACGAGGCTCCCGGCCGCCCGGCGCAGGAGCAGCAGTTGCGCCATGCCGAGAAGGCCCTCGAGGCCCGCGGCGTAGGCGAACGCGGGCTCGGCGCGGTGCGCCAGCGCGTCCGACAGGAACACCGCGAGCGTGGCGAAGCGCACGAGCGTCAGCGCCGCCGCCACCGGGGCGAGCCGCCGGGCCTGCCAGGCGACGAGGAACTGGACCACCCCGAGGCCGGCCAGCAGCACCCCGGCGAGGTGCAGGTAGACCGTGGGCCGAGGCGTCGCGATCCCCATCAGCCCGGCCAACAGGCCCGGGCGGGCCAGGAGCGCGATCCCGGCCGCGAGGTCGATCGCCCCGCCGAGGGCCAGGGCGCCGCCCAGGACCCGCCACCACAACGTCCGCGCGTACCAGTCGGGCATCTCGCGCTTTCTTTCCTCCCGCTCCGCCCCCGGCCGGGCGTGCTCCGGCGGCGTCCGGCCCGCCGCGGCCTTTCCCGCCACGATTCTGTTTATTCTTGGCGCGCCATGCCACGGGGACTGCTGGTCGCGATCACGCTCCTCCTCGTCACGCCGCTGTTCGCGGTGGCGACGATCGTGCTCGGGCTCCTCTCGCCGCTCGGCATCGTCCGCTGGGCGGTCCGGGGCTGGGGCCGGACGATCCTCCGGGCCGCCGGGGTGCGGGTCCACGTCGAGGGTGGCGCGCGCGCCCACGCGACGCGGCCGGCCGTCGTCGCCTCGAACCACGCCTCGGCGATCGACATCTATCTTTTGTGCGGGCATTTCCCGTGGCCGTTCGGAATCGCCGCCAAACGCCAGCTCTTCCGCATCCCGCTGTTCGGCTGGGCGCTGCGCGCGACCGGCGGCATCCCGATCGAGAGGACGGGGACGCGGCGCGACATCGAGCGCCTCGACCAGGCCGCCCGGCGCTTTTCCCGGGGCGTGCACATGGTCTTCTACGCCGAGGGGACCCGCAGCCGCGACGGGCGCCTGCAGCCGTTCAAGAAGGGCGCGTTCGCGACCGCCATCCGCCACGGCGTGCCGGTGATTCCCGTCGCGATCGTCGGGACGCACCTCGTCCAGCCGGCCAAGTCGTTCCGTGTCCGCGCCGGGGAGGTCACGCTGCGGTTCCTCGAGCCGGTGCCGACGGCGGGACTCGGGCCCGGGGACCGCGATCGGCTGGTGGAGGAGGTCCGGCGCCGGATCGCGGCGGCGCTGCCGGCGGACCAGCTCCCGGCGGCCGACCCCGACCCGTCCGTCGCGCGACCGGACCGCGCAAACCCAGAGGTTGCAAATTGATACCGAATGACAATAGTACTAGCTTGCCAGCTAGTTAGCGCCGCAGTATCCTCCCGCGAATTTTCCCAGGAGCCCGACACTTGACCCGCTCGCCCCTGACCCATCCCGCGGCGATGCTCCTCGCGCTCGTGCTGGCGACGGCCGCGCCGGCGGTCGCGCTCGAGAACGACGTCTGCGCCAACTGCCACGCGGACAAGTCGATGCTCGAGCAAGCCGGCGCGCGGGCGGAGGCGCTCGTCGTGACGGACGAGTCGCTCGTCGGCTCCCCGCACGAGGGGTTCTCCTGCTCCGACTGCCACCAGGACCTCGCGCCCGGCGACGCCGAGATCCCGCACCCGCCGAAGCTGGCCCCGGCCGGTTGTTCGCCCTGCCACGACGACACGATCACGACCTTCTCCGAGTCGGACTCGGTCCACGCGCGCAAGTTCCAGCCGGCGCCCGGCGCCCGGACCGCCTGCGCCGCGTGCCACGGCAGCCACGCGATCCGGCCCAGCGACGATCCCGATTCGCGCACGCACCGCCTGAAGCTCGCCGAGACCTGCGCCGGGTGCCACAAGCCCGGCCCCGGGGGCGCGGGACCGGTGTCGGAGTGGAAACGCTCGGTCCACGGCCGCGCGGCGCTGGAGTGGGAGGTCGAGGACGCGCCGACCTGCTCGGTCTGCCACAAGCCGCACGAAGTCCGCCAGCCGGAGGACCCGCGCGATCCTCTGAACCGCCGCAACCAAATGAACGTCTGCGGCGCGTGTCACCCGAGCGAGCTGAAGACGGTGCTGCGCGGGGTCCACGGCAAGGCGTGGCAGAAGGGCAACCTCGCTTCCGCGATCTGCACCGACTGCCACGGCGCCCACGACATCCAGCGGCCGCGCGACCGCGACTCGCGCACCTACGCCTCGTCGGTGAGCCGCACGTGCGGCAAGTGCCACGGCGACCCCGACCTGACCACGCGCTTCCACCTGCGGCCCGACAGCGTGATCACGTACGACCAGTCGTTCCACGGCCAGGCCACGCAGTGGGGCTCGACCGCGGTCGCGAACTGCGCCTCCTGCCACCGCTACCACGACATCCGCGCGGCTTCCGACCCGGCTTCGAGCGTCAACCCGAAGAACCTCAAGGAAACCTGCGGCCGCGCCGACTGCCACCCCGCGGCCTCGCCCGCGTTCCTCAACCTGCCGGTGCACGCGAAGGCGGCGCGCGTCGGCGTCGACTGGCCGCGCATCACGCGCGTCAGCTACCTCCTGATCCTCAGCGCCACGATCGTGTTCATGATCGTGCACCAAGTGCTCGAGGCGGCGGTGCTGCGCCGGTCGAAGAAGGCGGCGCACGGGCAGGGCCCGCCGGAGGAGCCGGTGCGCCGGCCGCGGATCGCGCCGCTCTCGCGCTTCGAGCTGCGCGACGGCGGGTGGACCGTGTCGCGCTGGGACACGAACCAGATCGTCCAGCACCTGCTGCTGGTCATCTCGTTCACCACGCTGGTCCTGACCGGCTTCGCGCTGCAGATGCCGGCGAACTGGGCGCGCAGCCTGGGCGAGTGGGGCCCGACGCTGTTCGACCTGCGCAGCCTGCTGCACCGCATGGCCGCGCTGATCATGATCGGGCTGTCGATCTACCACGCGGCGTGGCTGATCCGGACCGCGCGCGGCCGCCGCGAACTGATCGAGATGCTCCCCGATCCGCTGCACGACCTGAAGGACCTCAAGGGGAGCTTCGCCTGGTTCGTCGGCGCACGCCCCGACATGCCGCCGGCGCGCCGCTACACCTACCGCGAGAAGATGGAGTACTGGGCGCTGGTCTGGGGCACGCTGGTGATGGTCGTCTCCGGCGTGATCCTCTGGAC
>JAGOJY010000093.1:7146-10012 GCA_017994815.1 Acidobacteriota bacterium | reverse complement strand
GCGTCGGTGGCGACGACGCGCGGGACGATCCGCTCGCGGCCGACCAGCTCCAGCGCCAGCTTGGCGGCGAGGCTCCAGGCGGCGAGCGAGGCCGGGGCGCGCGCGGCTTCCTCGGCGGTGAGCGCGGCCAGCGCGGGCAGCGCGGCGAGCAGCGGGACCGAGACGCCGGGCACGTCGCGCGCGGCGAGCGTCTCGTCGATGACGCGCGCGGTCTCTTCCCGGGACCGGGTGCCCGGCAGGGCCTCGGTGTACCCCGGGCCCCACGCGAACATGCGCGGGGCGTCGCGGTCCGGCAGGAAGAGCACGTGGGCGTCGGTCATCGCGCCGCATCGTAGGCGCGCCGGTGCCGGCCACGCGAGCCCCAGGCCCCGCCGCGGGGGCCTTGCATCCGCGGGGGGGGATGTCCACACGGGTCCGGGGCGAATGCGGTCCCGCGCGCACGGGACCCGGTCGAATGCTGGGTTCACCGGACACGGGTCCCGCCCGAATGCGACTCGCACGACGCCTACGAACGCGCGCGAACACCAGATCGACCCGGCATTCGGGGGAGACCCGTGTCACGCGGTACGCATTCGGGCCGGACCCGTGTTGCCGGGCCGGGCGCCGGAAGGCGGGCCGCCTGGCGGCGGCCTCTATAGTTTCTTGACCACCACGAACGTGACGTCGTCGGTGGGCGGGGCCTGGGCCAGGAGCGTTTCCATCAGCGCGCCGGCGATGCCCTGCGCGTCGAGGTGCGCCGTGCGCGCGAGCAGCGGCTCGACCATCGCCGGGAAGAAGCGGCCGTCGTCGTGCTCGGACAGGCCGTCGGTGTACAAGAGCAGCACGTCGCCCGCGCCGAGCAGCTGCACGTCGTTGACCTGGTACGGCTCCTTGTACTGGCCGGTGCGGGCGAACAGCTTGCGGTCGGGGCTCTCGCGCGAGGGGAGTAGCCCGATCGGCACCGAGGCCATGGTGCGGGCGTCGCCCAGCTCGACGAAGCGGCCGAACTCGCGCGAGAAGACCGCCGGCGGCGGGTGGCCGGCCGAGACGTAGCGGAAGGTGCCGTCCGCGCCGATCTCGCCGTAGACCATCGTCACCAGCTTCTTGATGTTGGTCGATTCGAAAAAGCGCGTGTTGATGTGCTCGAACAGCCGCGTGGTGATGTGGCCGTTGATGTCCAGCTCGTAGTAGCTGCCGAGCAGGAACGCCTGGTGCAGCATCCCCGCCACGAGGCCGTCGGTGATGTTGTGCCCGGCGACGTCCGCCACCAGCACCGCGGCGCGGCTCTTCATGCGCTCGAGGTTGCGCGCGACGTCGTCCTTCCCGTGAGCCTTGGCCCGCGCGATGCGGCTGTCGAGGTCGTAGCGCTTGCGGAAGTCGAGGTAGATCACGTGGTCGCCGCCGGTCTCGTCGTAGAGCGGCCGCGAGACACCGGCGATCGTGACGCCCTCGAGCTGCGGCACCTCGCCCGGCGACGGGCGCACGCTGCGCGCGATCTCGAGGAAGTTCTGCAGCTCGTCGTTGAGGGGGCCGCAGTCGGCCCCTTCGGTCTTCATGGTCGATCCTCGTCCCCGTTGAAACTCGCAACTGATTCCAGAGATTAGGCTTCCGGAGATCAAACCGCCACTCGGGGGTCAGTTTGCCGAACTGCCAGGACCTGCGTAGCCGTGAGGGTGAGCGCGGTGCCAGGACCAGGCGTCGCGGACGATGGTCATGATGTCGGAGCGCTCGGGGATCCAGCGCAGTTCGGCGCGGGCGCGCTCGTTGGAGGCGACGAGCACGGCCGGATCGCCCTCGCGGCGCTCGCCGACGAGGTGCGGGACGTCGCGGCCGATGACGGTCGCGACCGTCTCGATGACCTCGCGCACCGACGTCGCGCGCGACGCGCCGAGGTTGAACACGGCGCCCTGGCCGGGATTGGCGTCCATCCAGTCCAGCGCCAGCACGTGCGCGCGCGCGAGGTCGATGACGTGCACGTAGTCGCGCAGGCAGGTGCCGTCGGGCGTGGAGTAGTCCTCGCCGAAGACGGTCAGCGCCGGGCGGCGCCCCGCGGCGGCGGCGATCGCCAGCGGCACGAGGTGCGTTTCGGGCTCGTGGTCCTCGCCCAGCGAACCGTCGGGCATCGCGCCGGCGGCGTTGAAGTAGCGCAGCGCGACCGAGGCGATGCCGGCGGAGACGGCGAAGTGGCCGAGCATCTCCTCGAAGGCGCGCTTGGTCGCGCCGTAGGGGTTGGTCGGGCGCAGCGGGTGCTCCTCGGTGATCGGCACGTGCTCGGGCTCGCCGTACACGGCGGCGCTCGACGAGAACACGAACCTCCCCACCCCGGCCCGGCGGCAGGCCTCCAAAAGGCGCGCCCCGCCGCCGACGTTGTGCGACCAGTACAGGCCGGGCTCGCGGACCGACTCCGGGACCAGGCTCAGCGCCGCGAAGTGCAGCACGGCCTCGACCGACTCGCGGGTCATCAGCTCCGCGACCGCGTCCGTGTCGTGGCACGACAGCTCGACCAGGCGCACGCCCGCCGGCACCGACTCGCGGTGGCCGCGGGACAGGTCGTCCACGACCAGCACCCCGTGGCCGGCCTCCCGGAGCGCACGTACGGCGAACGAGCCGATGTACCCCGCCCCTCCCGTGACCAGGACCTGCATGGGGGGATGGTAACTTGACCGGCCCCGCGGGAGCGCCGTATCTTCCGGTGGCGTTCCAGAACCTTACGCCAGAGGGACTTTTGGTTTCTCTCTTTTCGCTGAGCACGGGCCCGCAGGGCTACCTTTTCCTGGTGCTCACGATCTGGGCCGGATCGCTCGGCGTCCCGGTCCCGGAGGAGATCCCCCTGCTCACCGCCGGAATCCTCGCCGCGCTGGGCGTGCTCGACATCTACTGGGCGATC
>JAGOJY010000093.1:0-7046 GCA_017994815.1 Acidobacteriota bacterium | reverse complement strand
GTCCACGCGCACCTGTACCAGCCACCCCGCGAAAATCCCTGGTCCGAGACGATCGAGCGCCAGCCGAGCGCCGCCCCGCTGCACGACTGGAACGAGCGCGTCTCCGACGAGTGCTACGACCGGCTCGGCGGCGCCGCCGTGCGCGGGCCCGACGGCCGCATCGTCGGGCTGGTCAACCTCTACGGGCGGATCTCGTTCAACATCGGCCCGACGCTGGCGTCGTGGATGGAGCGCCAGCGCCCGGACGTCCTCGCTGACGCCCGCGCCGGCGACCAGGCCGCGATCGAGCGCTCCGGGTTCGGCGCGGCGCTGATGCAGCCGTACGGGCACCCGATCCTGCCGCTGTGCGAGCCGCACGAGAAGCGGCTGCAGTTCGCGTGGGGCGTCGCCGACTTCCGTCACCGCTTCGGCCGCTACCCGGAGGGGGTGTGGCTGCCCGAGTGCGCGGTGGACCTGGCCTCGCTGGAGGTCGCGGCCGACTTCAACCTGCGCTTCGCGATCGTCGCGCCGGAGCAGGTCGTGCGGATCCGGCCGCTGTCGGGCGGCGCGTGGCACGACGTGTCCGGCTCGCGCGTGCCGCCGCACCGGCCGTACTTCGTGCGCCTGCCCTCGGGGCGGAAGTTCACGGTGTTCGTGTTCGACGGGCCGGTCTCGCGCGGCACCGCCTTCGGCGGGCTCCTGCACAGCACCGAGGCGCTGATCAACGGGTTCCGCGGGGCGCTCGACGGGATCCCCGAGGCCGATGGCGTGGCGCTGCTCGCGGCCGACGGCGAGACGTTCGGGCACCACCAGCGCGGGGCCGAGGAGCGGCTGGCCGAGGCGCTGGTGCGGGCGCGGATGGGCGGCATGGCGCAGGTCACGCACCTCGCGGACGTCTACCACCGCCTCGAGCCGACGCACGAGGCGGTGCTCGGCGAGCCGTCGTCGTGGTCCTGCGCGCACGGCGTGGGGCGCTGGGAGCGCGACTGCGGCTGCGCCGCCGGCCCGCACGGGCACGGCTGGTCGTGGCAGTGGCGCGGCGTGCTGCGCCACGCGGTCGAGACGCTGCGCGACCGCGTGTTCGCGCTGGTCCAGCGCCGCGGGACCGAGATGTTCGAGCACCCGTGGGGCGCCTTGGAGGAGTACGGCGAGTTGCTCGTGCAGCCGCCGTCGCCGGACCAGGTGCGGGCGTTCCTCGAGCGCAACCGCGTGCCGGGGCTCGACGCCGCCGGCCAGGCCCGCGCGCTGTCGATGCTGGAGCTGGTGCGGCAGGTGCTGTTCAGCTCGACTTCCTGCGGTTGGTTCTTCGACGACATCAGCGGGCTGGAGGCGGTGCAGGTGATGCGGCACGCCGCGCGGGCGGCGCAGCTCAGCCGCGAGGTGTTCGGCATCGACCCGGAGCCGGACCTGGTGCACCAGCTGGCCGAGGCGCGCACGAACCGCGCCGGCGGCGGCACCGGCGCCGACGTGTACCAGCTCGAGGCCGCGGTGGCGGTGCGCGATCCGCTCGAGGCGGTGGCGATGCACGCCGTGCGGCTGCTGCGGCTGGCGCTGGAGGAGCGCCTCGCGCCGGCGATGATGTCGGCGGCGTACGGGATCCACGCGCTGGACGAGACCGTCGCGCCGCGGGTGAAGCGCGACGGCGAGTCGGTCGAGGTCGCCGGCGCGGTCAAGGTGCGCCACCTGCGCACCGGCGTGACCTTGGAGGCGGAGTACCGCGCCGAGAGCCCGGGGCCGGGCCGGCCGGTGGTGGTCGAGGTCGACGGCAAGCCGCTGGCGGGCGCGAGCCCCGACCTGCGCGAGACCGTGCTCGGGCTGACCGCCTGGCGCGCGTCGCGCCTGCTGCCGGCGCCGGGGCGCGAGGTGCTGGTCGAGCTGGCGTGGATCGGCCGCGAGGCGCGCGAGCTGGGCGCGCCGCTGCCGCCGCCGTTCCCGGAGGCGATCGCCGGCGGCGCGCGGGCCTTGATCCGCGAGCTCCTGGAGACGCCGCCGGGCTCGCCGCGGGCGGCGATGCGGGCCGTCGAGGACGCGCTGGCCGCGGCCGCGGCGGCGGGCGTGACGCCCGAGGAGCTGTCCGACCTGCGGCCCGCCATCGAGCGCCAGTTCGCGCTGCTCGCGCGCTGGACGCTGGCGGCGGACGCCAACGGCGACACGGTGGACGCGCTCGCGCGCGCGATGCGCGTGGCGCGCGAGGTGGTGGGCGAGGTCTCGATGAGCCGCGTGCGGCGCTGGCTGGCCTCGCGGCCGGCCGGCATGAACCAGGCGCACCTGATGACGCTGGCCGACGCGGCCGGCATGTCGGGCAGCGCCTTGGCGCCGGTGGACACGCCCGTGCGCCCGCTGCAGGAAGAGATCAAGGACGCTTTGGCCTGAGGCTGGGGCAGCACGGGGAGGAAACGCCCGATGAGCGAACTGCGTCACGACCCGATCAACAAGCGCTGGGTCATCATCGCGATCGAGAGGTCGCGCCGGCCGAACGAGTTCGACTTCCCGCCGGCCGTGCCGCCCGACGACGAGCCGCCGTGCGCGTTCTGCCCGGGGCGCGAGGCGGGCACGCCACACGAGCTGTACGCGATCCGCGAGGGCACGCCGGCCAACACCGCCGGCTGGCTCGTGCGCGTGATCCCGAACCGCACGCCGGTGTTGGCGATCGAGGGCGAGCTGGACCGGCGCGGGTTCGGCGTGTACGACCGGATGCGCGGGATCGGCGCGCACGAGATCGTGATCGAGACGCCGACGCACCGCGTCAAGCCGGGCGACATCCCGCTGCTGCAGTTCGCGACGGCGCTCGGGGCGAGCCATCTGCGGATGCTGGACCTGCTGAAGGACCCGCGGTTCAAGTACATCCTGCTGTTCCGCAACTACGGGCTCGCGGCGGGCGCGACGATCCACCACCCCGCCGAGCAGCTGGTGGCGACACCCGTCACGCCGCCGTCGATCGCGACGCAGCTCGACTCGGCCCGCGCGCATTACCATATCAAGGAGCGCTGCATCTTCTGCGACATGCTGGACCAGGAGATCGACGACGGCTCGCGGATCGTGCACATCGACGACCACTACGTCACGATCGCGCCGTACGCGTCGCGCTTCCCGTACGAGGTGCACGTCTACCCGCGGCGACACTCGCACCAGTTCACGGACACTGCGGCGAACGCGATCGAGCGGCTGGCGGCCCACATGCTGGAGGTGTTCCGCCGGCTCGACGTGGTGCTCGGCGATCCGCCGCTGAACTGGATCCTGGTCAACGGGCCGAACCCGGCCGCCGGCGTGCGCCGCGCGGGGTACTGGAACACGCTGCCGTGGGACTTCCACTGGCACATCGAGATCCTGCCGCGCCTGACGCCGCTCGCCGGGTTCGAGTGGGGCACCGGCTTCTACATCAACCCCACCCCGCCCGAGGACGCCGCCGCGTTCCTGCGCGACGCCGGCTGATCCGCGCAGCGGTTCCTTGCGCTGATCGGGCCGCCTGCGGCGAGGGCGCGGAATCCCGTGCGGCCCGGCGCAGCCGGCCCGGCACGCGACACGCTGCGCGGCACGCGGGATGAACGATGACAGGAAGCCGCCCTGCGGCGGCCCGTACGAAAAACTCGCACGGTGGCGCGCACGTCGCGCCGCCATAGCACGAAAGAGGACGCCCGCCGGTCGATCCGAACGGTTTTTTCTTTTTTTTGACATTGACCCGCCAAATACCGGAGAATTCGCGCGGAGGGGTGGTTCTTACCGGTATCATTAACAACATTAGGGAGTTGGGTCGATGAAGGTGCTGATCATCGGCGGCGGCGGGAGGGAGCACGCTCTCGCGTGGAAGATCCGCCAGAGCCGGCTCGTCGAAGAGCTGTTCTGCAGCCCCGGGAACGCCGGCATCGGCGAGATCGCCGACTGCCCGCCGCTCGCGTCGTCCGACCCGGACGCGGTGGCCGACTTCGTCGCCCGGCAGGGGATCGACCTGACGGTGGTCGGCCCCGAGCTGCCGCTGTGCCAGGGGATCGCGGACAAGATCACGGCCCGCGGGCGCTCGGTCTTCGGCCCGACGGCGGCCGCCTCGCGCCTCGAGGGCAGCAAGGCCTTTTCCAAGCAGTTCATGACGCGGCGCGGGATCCCGACCGCGGACTACGAAATCTTCGACGACCACGACGCGGCCGAGCGCTTCGTCGAGCAGCAGCCGATGCCGCTGGTGATCAAGGCCGACGGGCTCGCCTCGGGCAAGGGCGTGTTCATCTGCGAGACGCTCGAGCAGGCGCGCGACGCGCTCCAGAAGCTGATGGTCCAGAAGGCGTTCGGCGGTGCCGGGCGCGTGGTGATCATCGAGAAGTGCCTGGTCGGGCGCGAGGCCTCGTTCTTCGCGATCACCGACGGGATGCGGGTCATCCCGCTGGTCACCTGCCAGGACTACAAGCGCGTCTACGAGGGCGACCGCGGGCCGAACACCGGCGGGATGGGCTGCTTCTCCCCCGCCCTGCACCTCGACCGCCCGATCACGACGTGGGTGCTGGACAAGATCGTCGCGCCGACGATCAAGGGCATGGCGCACGAGGGCTCGCCGTACCGCGGCGTTCTGTATGTCGGGCTGATGCTGACCGACGACGGGCCGCAGGTGTTGGAGTACAACTGCCGCTTCGGCGATCCCGAGACGCAGGTGCTGCTGCCGCGGCTGGCCTCCGACCTGGTGCCGCTCGTAACGGCCGCGGCGCACGGCGATCTGGCCTCGGTGCGCGTCGAGTGGCGGCGCGAGGCCGCGGTCACGGTCGTGCTGGCGGCGCAGGGCTACCCCGGGCACTACGCCAAGGGGAAGAAGATCACCGGGCTCGAGAACTTCGCCGGCAACGGCGAACTGATGGTGTTCCACGCCGGCACGCGCACCGGGCCGGGCGGCGAGATCCGCACCGCCGGCGGGCGCGTGCTCGACGTGACCGCGGTCGGCCGCGACATCGGCGACGCCCGCCGGCGAGCCTACGACGCCGCGGCGAAGATCCACTTCCCCGGCGTGCACTTCCGCCGCGACATCGCGGCCGACGCGGTCCCCGCTCTGCGCCGCAACGGGGCCCCGGTTTGAGCGCCGCGCGCGTGGCGATCCTGATGGGCTCGGCGTCGGACCTCGACGTGATGGTCGAGGCCGCGCGCGAGTTGGAGCGAATGGGCGTGCCGTACGAGGTCGAGGTCACGTCGGCCCACCGCTCGCCCGACCGCACCGCGACCTACGTCCGCGACGCCGAAGCGCGCGGCGTGCAGGTCTTCATCGCCGCCGCCGGGATGGCCGCGCACCTCGCGGGCGCGGTCGCGGCGCAGACGACCCGGCCGGTGCTCGGCGTGCCGCTCGGCGGCTCGGCGCTCGACGGCCACGACGCGCTCTTGAGCACCGTGCAGATGCCGCGCGGCGTCCCGGTCGGCACGCTGGCGATCGGCAAGCACGGCGCAGCGAACGCCGCGCTGTTGGCGTGCCAGATCCTGGCACTCGCCGACCTCGCGCTCGCCCAGCGCCTCACCGACCGCAAGCGCGAGATGACCCAGGAGACGATCGCCTCCGCCGAGTCCGCCCGGAAGAAGCTCAAGGACCTGCTGAAGCCGTAGGTGCCGGCGCGGCCGGCCCGGCACGCGACGTCGAATGCGGGAATCCCGCGACGATTCGCGGGGGCGGGCGGGGCGATCCATAATCCCCGCCATGCCCGCGTACTACGTCGTCACGCTCGGCTGCAAGCTGAACCAGTTCGACTCCGCCCGCGCGGAGGGAATCCTCCGCGGCGGCGAGTACGTGGCCACGGACGACCCGGCGCGCGCGGACGTCATCCTGCTCAACACCTGCACCGTCACGGCGCGGGCCGACGCCGAGGGGCGGCGGCTGGCGCGCCAGCTCCGGCGCCTGAACCCCGCAGCGCGGATCGTCGCCACCGGCTGTTACGCCGAGCGCGACCCGGAGGCGCTGCGCCGCCTCGGCGTCGTGGACGCGGTCGTCGGGCTGCGCGACCGCGCGCGGTTGCCCGAGGCCCTGCTCGGGGACGACGAGTGCGTCACGGCGCCGGCGTCGCTGTTCTTCGGCGACCGGGCGCGGGCCTTCCTGCGCGTGCAGGAAGGGTGCGATCTCGCGTGCAGCTACTGCGTGATCCCGCAGGTGCGGGGGCCGAGCCGCTCGGTGGGCGCCGCGGAGATCGTCGCGCAGGCGGCCGATCTCGCGCGGTGCGGCGTGCGCGAGATCGGGCTCACCGGCGTGAACGTCGGCGCGTGGGGGCACGACCTCGAGCCGCGGCGCGACCTGGCCGCGCTGCTGCGCGAGATGCTCGCCGCCGATCCGGGGCCGCGGATCCGGCTCAACTCGCTGGAGCCGCGGACCGTCGGAGCGCCACTCGTCGAGCTTCTGGCGCGCGAGCCCGGACGGCTCGCGCCGCACGTGCAGGTGCCGCTGCAGAGCGGCTCCGACCACGTGCTCGGCCGCATGTCGCGCAACTACCGCACGCGGTTCTACGCCGAGCTGGTCGAGCGGCTGGTCGCGCGCGTCCCCGACATCTGCGTCGGCGCCGACGTGATCGCCGGCTTCCCCGGCGAGACCGAGGACGACCACCGTGCGACGCTGGCGTTCGTCGGCTCGCTGCCGCTGGCGTACCTGCACGTCTTCTCGTACTCGCCGCGCCCCGGCACGCGCGCGGCGGCGTTCGGCGCGCCGGTGCCGGCCCCCGAGGCGCGGCGCCGCACGGCCGAGCTGCGCGCGGTCGGCGCGCGGCTGCGGCGCGCGTTCCGCGAGCGGATGCTCGGCCGCCGGCTGGACGCGCTGGTCCTGCACGCGCAATCCGGCGACGGCTGGGCGCGCACGCTGACCGGCAACTACATCGAGGTCCTCGTGCCGCGGGCGCCGGCCGGCGAGATCGTCCCGGTGCGGCTGGCCGCGGTCGAGGACGACGGCGAGACCGTCCGCGGCGAGGTGGCGGCGTGAACCGGGCGACCCTGTTGGCCGCGGCGCTCGCGCTCGCCGCACCGCTGCCGGCGCGGGCGGGCGTGACGTGGTTCCAGGGCTCGCTGGAGCAGGCGTTGGCCGAGGCCCGCGCGCAGCGCAAGGTCGTGCTGTTCGACGCGTGGGC
>JAGOJY010000092.1 GCA_017994815.1 Acidobacteriota bacterium | reverse complement strand
GCCGCGACCGCGGCGCCCATCACGCCGCGCAGGCAGCGCGTCGCGGAGCCCGGGTGGCACTCGTAGCAACTGCCGCGCTCGAGGCTCGCGTCGAGGAAGTTGTGGCGGTGGTGGACCACACGCGTCAGCCGGGACACGCCGGCCTGCCCGGTGCCCGGGAGCGCGTTCGACGCGTGGCAGCGCGCGCACAGGATCGGCGTTCCGGATTCAACGACCGTGGCGTAAAGCCCGGCGGCGTCGTAGCCGCCGGCCAGCAGGGACGCCTGGTACAGGGCCGCGGTGTCGGCGCGCCGCTCGTCGTGGAGTCGCAGGATATTCAGACGGTAGTCCCGCTCCGGGTCGGGGTCGTTGACCCAGCCGCCGTTCGGTCGCGCGTCCTCGTGCGTGTTCGACCCGTGGCAGGCGAGGCACGCCATCTCGTCGGAGACGGGCAGGACGACGTCCGCGTGGGCCAGCTCGCCCGCGGCGTTGCGCACGGTCACGCGCATCATCGGGTACGGGTTCTTGTGCCCGGTGTCGTCGTAGGGCGTGATGGGGATGCCGTCGGCGATCCACCAGCCGAGCGTCGCGTCGAAGGCCATCACCCGCGGAGTGTTGCCGGCACCCGGCATGCTCGCTCCGGCGAGCCCCGTGTCGACCGGCGGCGCCGCGCCGAAGAGCGCGAGCACGTGGTCCCAGAAGTTGGTCTTCCCGGCCGACGTCGTGTTGATCGAGCCCGCGGGGTCGGCGATCGCCTCGTACGTGACGGTGAGCCCGGTCGCATTCGTGACGAGCCGTCCCTGGTCGTCGACGACCTGCGCGTGGATCACGTTGTACGGCGGCAGGATCGAGAACACCGCGTAGTCCGCGTCCATGCAGTGCATGCCCAGGTTGTTCCAGGCGACGACGGTCCATCCGGCCTGTCCGGAGGAGACGCCGAAGGCGGCCGCGGCGAGAACGAGCGCCGCGGCCCAGGGGGTCAGCTTGTGCGTCATCGGAAACCTCGAACGACACGACCGGGCGCGGGCGGCCCGACCAGCGCCGACACCATAGCGCCGCCAGGAAAGCGTACTCGCCGACGAACCGGGTTAGCCCGTTAAGCTACGTTCAGCCAGGCGCGGTTCACGGTCCGGCTACTCCTTCGACGTGGCCGCGGTCTCTCGTGCGCGGGTGAGCAGCGCCTCGAAAGCGGCGTCACCATGGAGCAGCTTCAGGTCACTGTCGGCCGACAACCGGTCAGCGTCCTTCCACCCGCGGTCAACCGCCTCGGCGACCCGGGCGAGCGCCTGCTGGCGGTCACCTCGGCGCGCGGCGATGCAGGCCAGGCGGAACACCGGTTCCATCGCAAGCGCGTCGTCCGGACCGAGTGCGCGTTGCAGCAGGGGGATCAACTCCCGGAAGACTTTCTCCGCCTCGTCGAGCCGACCTTGCGCGAACTGGGATTCGCCGAAGTAGTGCAACGTGCGGAGAGTATCCGGATGCTCCGGGCCGAGCACCTGCCGTTGCCCCGCAACGGTCTGCGCAAACGCCTTCTCTGCGTCGGCGTGCCGATGCGCCCCGGCGTACGTCAGCCCGAGGTGGAACAGGCAGTCAAGCGTCTGGGGGTGGTCCTCGCCGGCTGACTTCTGGAGCGTCTGGACCGCCTCCCGCAGGGCCTGCTCGGCTTCGGCCAACCGGCCCTGTTGCCGGTACAGCTCGCCGAGGTACTCCAGCGTCGCTCCCGTGTACGGATCGTTGCTGCCGAGAGCGCGGCGCTGGACCGCGATCGTTCGCGTCAGGAGCTTCTCCGCGTCTGCAAGACGGCCTTGGGTCGTGTAGACCTGGGCCAGGACCGCCATGCTGTCGAGCGTGGAGCGGTGCTCAGGGCCCAGCACTCGCTCCTCGATGCCGATCGTCCTCTCGAACAGCGTTGCTGCGTCGCTCATCCGACCCTCGTAGAAGTAGGTGACGGCGAGGTTGTTCATGCAATTGAGCGTGTACTCGTTCTCTTCGCCGACCACCTCCCGCTGGATTTCGAGCGTTTCCTGATAGAGCGACGCGGCGTGGGCGTATTGTCCCAATGCGGTGTAGGTGTTGGCGACATTGACCATCGTGCGGAGCGTGTCGGGATGCCGTGCACCCTGGGTGCGGCGCCGGATCGCGAGCGTTTGTTCGAACAGCTCCCTGGCCTCGGCGAAGTGCCCCAGCATCTGGTGCGCCGAACCCAGCACGTTGGCGGCCTCGAGCGACGCGACGTGGTCGCTGCCCAGTGTGCGGTTCAGGATCTCCACCGCGCGCTGCCCATGCTGCTGCGCTTGGGGGATGAGCCCGAGACGCAGGTACGCTGCGGCCAGTCGGCGCTCCAACTCGCCGGCGATGCGCGGTTCGAGGTGCTGGTCCCGTTGGATCGTCGTTCCGGCTCGGTCGAGGACCTCCTCGTCCAGGAGGTGCAGTGCCGTATCGGTGGCATTCACGCCGGCCAGCGCCTCGTCGAACGAGGCCAACGTGGCCTCGGATTGCTGTGGGCTCCGCCCGCGTCGGTGCTGTGCTTCGGCAACGCGGGCGCGCAGGTCCTTCCAGAGGGAGGCGCCCATCTCCTTGGGCTTGGCGCTGCTGAGCGCATCCGCGAGGAACGCGGCAACCCGGTCCGAGACCTCCCTCTCCGCCGCGATCCGCCGCGCCTGCAGCGTCGTGGTCACCGTGAAGCCGATCAGCATGATGAGCGCAGCGGCGGCTACGGTCACGCCGACCCGGTGCCGCCGCGCGAACTTCCGCGCGCGATAGGCGGCAGAGGGCGCGCTGGCCAGCACGGGTTCGTGTTTCCGATGCCGAAGGACGTCCGCCGCCAGATCTGCCACCGAGCCGTATCGCCGTTCACGGTCCTTCTCGAGGGCCCGCATCGTGATCCAGTCAAGATCGCCTCTCAGGAGTCGGCGCAGCGAACCGGGATCCGTGTGACGGTTCGTCGCGGAGGCCGACCGATCGCCGAGCGTGCTGACCTTGGCGCTCGGCCGCGGCGGGTCCGCCTCGAGCATGACCCGCCGGATCTCGTCGAAGCCAGCGGCCCGAAGTTGCTCCCTCTCGAAGGGCAGGGCCCCGGTGAGAAGCTCGTAGAGGATCACGCCGAGGGCATAGACATCGGTCCGCGTATCGACGTCGAGACCGGTCGTCCCGGCCTGCTCGGGGCTCATGTACTCGGGAGTCCCGATCATCACGCCGAATTCGGTGAACAGCGTCCTCTCGGTCAGTGGCCGAGCGGTAGCCTTGGCGACGCCGAAGTCGATGATCTTCGGCACCGGCTTGGAGTCCTGGAGCGTCACGAGCACGTTGGACGGCTTGAGATCGCGGTGGATGACGCCCTTCTGGTGGGCGTGCTGGACTCCGTCGCAGACCTGGACGAACAGGTCGAGCCGCTCGCGGACGGAGAGCCCGTTGCGGTCGCAGAATGTCGTCAGCGGCTCGCCGTTGACGTACTCCATGACGAAGTAGGGCCGCCCGTCCGGCGTCATGCCGGCGTCGAAAACGGTTGCGATCGCCGGGTGCTCCATCAGCGCGAGTGCCTGGCGTTCGGTCTCGAACCGGGCCGCAGCTTCCGGAGCGATCCCCATGCGCAGAACTTTTAGGGCAACCGTCCGGCGCAGGGGACTCGATTGCTCGGCCAGGTAGACCTGCCCCATCCCACCGGCGCCCAACAGCTTCACGATCTCGTAGCCGGGAATCGTGGGGAGCGATTCGCCGGGGACGCTCGGCGCGTCACCGCCCGCGGCGGCACCCGCACCCGCGGTGTGCGCGCGAGATGGTTCGATCGCCAGGGCGATGAGACATCGCGGACAGAGATCGTGCGGCCAATCGTCGCGTGATACGACCGCTCCGCACACGCAGTGGCGCACCGAGCTGTTCACGGTCACTCCTGAAGGGAATTCCGCCAGTTGTCACACGTCTGCCAGCACAGCAAAGAGGAACCGGAGTTCGTCGTCCACATCGGCAGCGTTGAGCAAGGTGTCGGCGACCTGATGATGCAGCGTGTCCCGGAAACGCTTTCGGAGCCGGTGCACCGCCATCCGGACCGCGGAGGCCGACATGTCGAGTCGGGTTGCGGCCTCGGCGTAGCTTTCCTCGGCGGTCGTGCCCACGAGAAAGCCGACGAGGTAGTCATACAGGCGCTGTTCACCCATGGCCTCGTAACGTTCGCGAAGGCGCATCAGGGCACCGTTGACGACGGACATGGCCCAACGTCGATGGAACAGTTTCTCCGGGTCGATGTCGGTGTGCGGTTCCCCGAGGAAGCGTCGTTCACCATCCTGGGCATCAAGGTCCAGCGACACGCAGGGGCGCCCGCCGCCGCGCTTGATCGCCCGTTCGCGCTCGCGTTCGTTGGCTTCGAAGTGTCGGAGCGACCCCAGCAGATAGCAGCGGAAGCGTCCCTTCTCGGCGCTCGCGTCGGCCAGGTAGTTTCGACCGAGGAAGGCGGCAAAGAAACCCTGGAGGGTCTCCATTGCCGAATCGGGGGAATGGCCCGTGCGCCGAAGGAAAACATACAGCGGCTGCCAGTAATTCTCGCAGAGCGTCGCCAAGGCACGCGCTTGCTCGTCTTCGGAGATTCGGCTTGCTTTCGCGACGAGGCTCCACCGCGTCGTGGGGAAATCGTTGGGCGAAACACTCACGAATCTGCCCCCCGGAATCCAGACGTTTCGTGAGAACCGCTGCGGTGAATCGTACCACCGCCGGACCACCGAGAAACTGCCGTCAGAAACACAAACGCCTCGTGTGATCAACGGGGGCGTTTCCTTCATGGAAGGGTTGTCGAGGCCATGCGTCCAAGGGTGCCTCATGGTCGGCCGGGCAGAGGGATTCGAGTTCAAGCGCCCCTTCCCCCGTCGAGGGGAGCGCGGGACTGGTGTCGGCAGGGGAGGGAGTGCGGCCTTGGCTTTCAACCCCAATGGGTGTTCGAAGCGGAGGGAGGGTCCATGACGGTAACGAAGGGGACACGGAATCTCGTTGTTCTCGTGTTGGCGCTCCTGTCGTCCTTGGCCTACGCGGGCTACTACCCGGAGGTTGTCCAAGGGAGTGACCGCATGATCGCTCCCACGACCTCGCTGGAATACGACGCCAGCGGCGACCCCACGATCGCCTACGGGGACGGCGCAGAAAACCAGGTCCGGCTGGAGACGAAGTCGGGCGGAACCTGGAGCTTCGAGACGGCGGACGCGCGGTATCCCGTCGAGCTCGACCACGCCATCGACACGAACGGCAACGTCCTGATCTGCTACAAGGCCGCGACCAATCCCGGGTACACGCTCTTCGCGGCGCAACGGATCGGCGGCGCCTGGTCGGTTTCCACCGTGGCCAAGGGCGTTTCCGCCAGCGCTGTCTCGTGTGCGTACGATCTGTCCCACGTCCCGTACGTGTCCCACGCCTACAACGGCAACCTCTACCTCGTGAAGTACTCGGGCGGCAAGTGGGGCAGCGAAACCGTCGCGCAGAAGGTGAACCCCGGCGAGCCATCCCTGGTCTTCGATGCCGCGGGCAAACCCGCGATCGCCTACTACGACAACCAGCTAAGCGGCAAGGCCAAGCTGGCGTACATCAAGCTCGCTCGGAAGCCGGGATCCAAGTGGTCCACCGAAACCGCCGCCTCCGCGCGGGAGTTTCTGCGGAATCCGAGCCTCGCATTCGACCCCACGACCGGCGAACCGATGATCTCCTACTACGTGACGAAGCTGTCCCCCACGCCCGGCGAGACCCGCCTGGCCACGAGGTCGGCCGGGATCTGGACCACGGAGTTCGTCGCCAATGGCTGGGGCACGATGAGGGTCGATGCCGCCGGGAACCCCCGTATCGGGCTTCGCGGGAGTCTCCCCAACAACCAGGTTTTCGTCGCGTCGCGCATCGGGGGCGTCTGGACCTTGGAAGTGGTCGAGACGAGTCCCAACGATTACGCGTACTCGACAGTTTCGACCGCTCTCGACAGTTCCGGGGAAGTGTCGCTGAGCTACACCTACCGGACCGACGTCTCCGCGCCCAAGGACCTGCGTTTCGCCTCCTGGGTGAGCGCCCCCTGAGAACGTCGGATCGGTGATCGAAGGGCCGCGATGACCGCCAACAGAGCGTTTCAGCCACACGGCCTCTCGGTGGGGATCGAGAGTCCGCGTGGGAAGGTCCAGAGGTCTTGGGAGGGAGTGCGGCCTTGGCTTTCAACCCCAATGGGTGTTCGAAGCGGAGGGAGGGTCCATGACGGTAACGAAGGGGACACGGAAGCTCGTCGTTCTGGTGCTGGCGCTGGCATCCCCGCTGGCCTTCGCGGAGTACCCGGTTGAGGTTGTGGAGGGGAGCGAGAGCGACATCGTCTTCTACACCTCGCTGGAATACAACGGCGGCGGCATGCCCACCATCGCCTACGGGAACCGCACGGCGAGCGAGGTCCGGCTGGCGACGAAGTCGGCCGACTCCACATGGAGCCGCGAAACGGTCGCTCCCGTGGAGCCGCAGAACCTCGACCACGCCATCGATTCGAACGGCAACATCCTCGTCTGCTACACGACACGGGAAAACCCGACCTACGCCCTGTACGTCGCGGAACGTGTCGGCGGCACCTGGTCGAGGACACGGGTAGCCCGCGCCATCAAGAGCCTGGTCGTTTCGTGCGCCTACGGACCCGGGCACGTCGCCTCTGTCGTGTACGCCGACAGCTCGAAGGTCTACCTCGCCAAGCGATCGGGCAGCACGTGGAGCAGCGAGGTGGTTGCTCAGAAGGTCAGCGTAGGGGTCGAGACGTCGCTGGCCTACGACCTTTCGGGCAAGCCCGCAATCGCGTTCGTCGACGATCGACGAAAGAACGGGGTGGGGTCGACGTACCTGAAGCTCGCCCGGAAGCCGGGGTCGAAGTGGTCGATCGAGCAGGCAGCCTCCAGCTCGAATCTCATCCGCCACGCCAGCCTCGTCTTCGCGCCTTTGGGTGGCGGTCCGATGATCTCGTATTCTCCTGTTCCCATCGGCATGCCGGTCGCGACCTACCTGGCGACCAGTCCGGCAACAGGGATGTGGGTTTCGGAACTCATCGCCAATGCCTACGGCAGGTCGCTCGCGGTCGATGCCGGCGACACCCTGTATATCGGGCTGTCCGTCGTCTCTCTGCCCAAGCAGGTTTTCTTCTCGTCGAAGGCGCCTGGGGGCCTGTGGATGCCGGAGGTGCTGGAGACCGGTCCCGACGATGCGGGGTACATCGTCCCGTCCACGGCGCTCGATCCGACCGGCCATCCCGCGTTCAGTTACGGCTGCAGGACCGACGGCTACTCGTTCTATGACCTGCGTTTCGCCTCCTGGGTGCCCTGATCGGAGAGTGCGCCCGCACCTGACGGGCTGAAGGACAGGCGGGCCGTGTGGCTTAGCGCTAGCGGTCCGCCACGGAGGCGCGGAGAGAGGGGGCGGAGCGCCACCGTCGCCGCCACAACGGATCGGGAGGGAGGGGCTACAACCATGAATCGTCGCCATCTGCGCGTGATTTCTCCTCTTTCACTGTTCGCGGTTCTGGCCATCGTCGGGACCTCGGTGCCCCAAGCGGGGATCGCTGGGATCTCGCCCGATCAGCGCATCGCCGCTCAGCGCGCGATCGAGGAGGTCTACTGGCAACACCGCATCTGGCCCGCGCAGAACCCTCAACCCAAGCCTCCGCTCGCGGCGGTGCTGTCGGACGACGCGATCCGCGCCAAGGTCGACGACTACCTGCGCAAGTCGGCCGCGCTCGAGACATACTGGGGCAACCCGATCACCGGGGCGCAGCTCGAGGCCGAAACGCGGAGGGTGGCGGCGGAAACGAGAGACCCGGCCCTCCTGCGCGAGCTCTTCGCCGCACTGGGCAACGACCCACGGCTCATCGCCGAGACGCTGGTACGCGATGCCCTCGCCGACCGGCTCGTGCGCGCGCGTTTCGCCGGCGATGGCACGCTCCACGCCGACGTGCGCCAGCGTGCGGAGGGTGCGCTGGCGAGAGGTCCATCGATCGCAGAGCTGAAGCGGCTCGGCGGCGAGTATGCCGAGCTGACCGTCTCCCGGGAGGAGGCCGATCCGGCGGCCGGGCCGATCGGGGGCGGCGATCGCGTCACCCTCGGACTTGCGGGCAACGACTGGAACCGCCTGCTCTCGGATCTCTCTGCGCGATTCTCCGGCGACGGCGCGATGCAGCCCGACCCCGCGTCGCTCCCCGTCCGTATCGTAAGCCCGTTGCGTGAGGAGGAGGACTGCTTCTCGATCGTCGCAATCCTCGAACGCTCGCCGAGCAGCTTCACGATGGCGACGGTGAGATGGGCGAAGCGTCCGTTCGACGAGTGGTGGGCCGAAGTCCGCCACACCTTCGATCCCGCGACGGTCCGCTCGCCGGGCGACGCGTCGGCTGATTCCGCGCTTCCCCCGATCACCGCTGCCTCCTGCACGACCGACACGTGGACCGACGTGCGGAACCATCGCCAGCCGACGGCACGATACGATCACAGCGCGGTCTGGACCGGAACGGAGATGCTCGTCTGGGGCGGCTACAACACGATCGGCGCGGTGACGGTCGCGGATGGCGCGCGCTACAACCCGACGACCGATACCTGGACGCGGATCGCGACCAGTGCCTCGAGCCCGACCCAGCGCAGGGTTCACACGGCCGTCTGGACGGGCATGGAGATGGTGGTCTGGGGAGGGCTGAATGAAGGGAGCCGGCTCAACACCGGCGGCCGCTACTCCCCGCAGACGGACGCGTGGACGGCGACCTCGACCGGCGCCAACGTCCCGACGGGCCGCATCTACCACACGGCCGTCTGGACCGGAGCCGAGATGATCGTCTGGGGCGGGGACGCTGGCGCTGGCGCGTATCTCAACACCGGGGGGAGATACTCACCTTCCAGCGACACCTGGACCGCGACGTCGACCGGCACCGGCGTCCCTTCGGGTCGCCGCGAGCACACGGCCGTCTGGACAGGGACCGAGATGGTCGTCTGGGGCGGCAGCAGCGGCCCGTTGACACTCAACACGGGGGGCAGATACACACCCTCCAGTAACTCGTGGACGGCGACCTCGACCGGGACGAACGTCCCGGCAGCGCGGGACGCGCACACCGCGGTCTGGACCGGAACGGAGATGATCATTTGGGGTGGGATGAACAATGCCGGCTCCAAGCTCAACACGGGGGGGAGATACAAGCCTTCCAGCAATTCGTGGACTGCGACTTCGACCGGCGCCAACGTTCCAGAAGCGCGCGGTAACCACACCGCCGTCTGGACCGGGACCGAGATGATCGTGTGGGGCGGGCTCGGCAGTACTTATCTCAATACGGGAGGTAGATACACGCCTTCCAGCAACTCGTGGACGGCAACCTCGACCGGCTCCAACGTCCCATTGGCCCGCTGGTTCCACACGGCGGTCTGGTCTGGAACCGAGATGATCGTGTGGGGAGGTTTCGGCAGCGGGGGGCCGGGCCTCGAGACAGGCGGACGTTACTCGCTCGCTTCGGATTCGTGGACCGCGACCTTCGCTGACACCAACCTCCCCGCTCCGCGATACCTCCACAGTGCGATCTGGACCGGAACGGAGATGATCGTCTGGGGCGGCTACGGAAACGACGAGGAGACATCGACCGGCGCGCGGTACAACCCGGCGCTCGACAGTTGGACGGCCACACCTGCGGGGCCCTCGGCGCGAAGCGGTCAGACGGCGGTGTGGACCGGTATGGAGATGATCATCTGGGGCGGTTCCGACGGGACGAATGCCTTGGGGACCGGCAGCCGCTTCAACCCGCTCACGGACCTCTGGGCACCTACAACGGGGGCCGGCGCCCCGGCGCCGCGCACCAATCATTCCGCGATCTGGACGGGAACCGAGATGATCGTCTGGGGCGGCAACGGCTCCACCTACTTCAATGACGGCGCACGCTACGATCCAGCGTCCGACTCGTGGACAGCGACGTCGACGGTGGACGCACCCTCCGTTCGCGGCGGACATTCGGCCGTGTGGACGGGTGTCGAGATGATCGTCTGGGGCGGGTTCTTCTACGATACCGCCTACCACGATCTGGGCACGGGAGGACGGTACTCCGCGGCGAGCGACACCTGGGCACCGGTTTCCACCGGCTCGGGCTGCCCATCCGCCCGTCGCCTGCACACCGCCATCTGGGGCGGCAGTGAGATGATCGTCTGGGGTGGCTGGGACGAGACCAGCGAACACAACGATGGCGCTCGCTACCGGCCCTCCTCCGACACGTGGACTCCAACGTCGGCAGAATCCGGCGTGCCGACGGCGCGCGACTCGCATACGGCCGTCTGGACCGGCCTCGAGATGATCGTCTGGGGGGGCCGGGACACCGCAGCCGCGCACAATGACGGCGCCCGCTACGATCCGCAGCTCGACGCATGGACGCCGACGACAACGAGCGGCGCGCCGGAGGCCAGAGGACGCCACACCGCCGCCCTGAGCGGATCGGAGATGATCGTGTGGGGGGGCACCGACTACTGGTACCTCGAGACGGGCGCCAGGTACTGTGCTCCGGCCTTGTCAAGCGACACCCAGTCTTGCGAGATAAGGCGACACCTAACTCTACGGGGTGCGCCTCGTTACTCCCATGCATGAGGGGGGATCGCGGTTTCGTGCCGGGGTCGATGCGCGCGCCGGGCGGAGGG
>JAGOJY010000091.1:8243-10771 GCA_017994815.1 Acidobacteriota bacterium | reverse complement strand
CGGGCGACTGGTGGATGCAGTCGAACTGGCCGCTGCCCGGCCCCAACGAGCGGTACACCTTGTACGACGTGATCGGGTGCTCGGAGGTCCGCGCGAGGTCTTCCCAGCTCCAGACCGTGTCGGTGATCTGGAACTGGGCCGCGCCGGGACCCGAGACCTCGAGGTTGCGCAGCACGGGCAGGATCTTGAACACCTCGCCTCCGCGGTCGACGATGTAGATCTCGCCGCGCGCGTCCTGGCCGAAGGACGTGATCTCCCCGATCGACATCCCGCCACCGGGAGCCAGTTCCGTCGTGTGGTCGCGCGGATCCGTCACCGAGCCGCCCTGCATCACGAACGACTTGATCCAGGCCGCGCAGTACTCGCCATAGAAGTAGCGCCCGGCGAGCGCCGGCATCCGGCAGCCGCGGTACACGTACCCGCCGGTCACGGAGCAGGCGCCGCCGCTGTGTTGGTACTCCGTGACGGGAGCGACGTAGCCGCTCACGTTGCAGTCGGAGCTGCCGCAGGACGGGTTGGGGCAGTGGTTGCCCTCGTACTTGTCCCAACCGTAGTTCTCGCCGCCGGCGCTCGTCCCGGGTCGGTAGTTGACCTCCTCCCAGGTGCTCTGGCCCACGTCGCCGATGTAGAGGTCGGCATTGGCGCGGTCGAACGACCAGCGCCACGGGTTGCGCAGCCCCGAAGCCCAGATCTCGTCGTTCCCGGCGCGACCGACGAACGGATTGTCGCTGGGAACGCTGTACGGCAGGTTGTTGACGTTGATCCGCAGGAGCTTGCCCAGGTTCGACGTCACCGTCTGCGCGTTGTTCGACGCATCGCACGAGCCGCCGCCGTCGCCGGTCCCGATGTAGAGCATTCCGTCGTCCGGCCCGAACGCAATCATGCCGCCGTTGTGGTTGGTCTGGCCCGGGTGCGCGAACGAGATCACCGGCAGGCGGCTGCCCGTGTTCGCGACGTCGGGGTTCGCCGACGAGCGCGCGTAGCGCGCGACGACGTTGTTCGCCCCGGTGCTGTCGGTGTGGTAAATGAAGAACCAGCCGTTCGTCGCGTAATTGGGGTGGAACGCGAGGCCGAGCAGCCCTTCCTCGTTGCCACCGCCGTCGGCGGGCGAGCGCGTGATGCCGGAGACGTCGAGGAAGACCGGGTACGGCGGCGCCTGCCCGTGACGCCAGATCCGGATCGTGCCGTTCTGCTCGACGATGAAGAGTCGCTCGGTGTCGCCGGGGGGCGCGGTGACGAACAGCGGAATGTTCAGCCCCGAGGCGATGCGCACGCTCGTGAGGGGGCTGGCGGAAGCCGGCGAGATGCCGGCGCAAATGTCCTGGGCCTGGGATTGCGTCGCAAAAAGGGCCAAGGCGCCGATGATCAGGGCTCCGCGCATCAGTCAGTGCTCCGAGGGGGACCCCGACGTCCCCGTGTCCGCTGCGCGGGCCGCAGCAACACAGATTGTGACTCGCCGGTGCGCTCCGGCAAGTGAATGGCTGATTAGTGAGGCTCGCGGAGCGTGCCGCGGGCGCCCGGGGCGCTCCGGGCCTAGACTGGTCCGTCGGATTGCGGCGGGACGGAGAAAATGAACGATCTCGTGACCGTCTTCACAGCCCAGGGGCTGGTCTTGGCCGAACTCGTCAAGGGTCGGCTCGAGGCTTCCGGGATTCCCGTGTTCCTGCGCCACGAGGCGGTCCAGCCGATGCTGCCCGTCACGGTCAACGGGTTGGGCGAGGTGCAGGTCCAGGTCCCGGCGTCCCTGGCCGAGCAGGCCTCGGCGTTGCTCGAGCAGGAGTTGTCCCGGCCGGTCCGGCACCTGTACCCGGTGGACGACGAGCCCGAATCGTCCTGAGACTTCGAGGTGCGGTCGCCGCCCGGGCGACCAGCGGGAGCCCATGACAGCGTCGAGCGATCCCCGGCCGGCAATTCTCTGCCGCGACCTGCACAAGACATACCGCGGCAAGCCGCCCGTCGAAGCCGTGCGCGGGCTGGACCTCGAGGTCCGCTCGGGCGAGTGCTTCGGACTGCTCGGCCCCAACGGCGCCGGCAAGACGACCACCGTCGAGATCCTGGAAGGTCTTCTCGAACCGACGAGCGGGGACGTGGCGGTGCTGGGGCTGCGCTGGGGCCGCGACGACCGCGAGCTGCGCCAGCGCATCGGCGTCTCGCTGCAAGAGACGAAGTTGAACGAGAAGCTGACCGTCGCCGAGACGATCCGCCTGTTCGCGTCGTTCTTCCGGCGGAGCCGGCCCGTGCAGGAGCTAATGGACCTCGTCGGCCTGAACGAGAAGCGCGACGCCTACGTCGAGAACCTCTCCGGGGGCCAGCAGCAGCGGCTGGCCGTTGCCTGCGCGCTGGTCGGCGAGCCCGACCTGCTGTTCCTCGACGAGCCGACCACCGGGCTGGACCCGCAGTCGCGCCGCTCGCTGTGGGAGGTCGTACGGGAGCTGCGCGGCCGCGGCCGGACGATCGTGCTCACGACGCACTACATGGACGAGGCGGAGCGGCTCTGCGACCGCGTGGCGGTCGTGGACCACGGCAAA
>JAGOJY010000091.1:1515-8143 GCA_017994815.1 Acidobacteriota bacterium | reverse complement strand
GCCGGCCGCGTCGACCCCGTCGCGTCCTCGGACGTCCTGGTGACGGAGCCGGGCGCGCGCTACATCGACTTCCTCATCCCCGGCCTTCTCGGCATGAACATCATGAGCGGCGGGATGTGGGGCGTCGGCTTCGTGCTGGTCGAGATGCGCACGCGCAAGATGCTCAAGCGCCTCGCGGCGACCCCGATGCGCCGGGCCGACTTCTTCGGGGCGATGATGACCAGTCGCATGGCGCTGGTTTTCGGCGAGATGGTGCTGCTGCTGGTGTTCGGCTGGCTGGTCTTCGGCCTTCTGATCCGCGGCTCCTTGCTCGCGATCGCGTTCCTGGTCCTGCTCGGCGCCTCGGTCTTCTCGGGGCTGGGCCTGTTGGTCGCCTCGCGTGCGCGCAAGATCGAGACCGTCTCGGGCCTGATCAACCTCGTGATGCTGCCGATGTTCGTCTTCTCGGGGATCTTCTTCTCGTCGGAGCGCTTCCCGGCGGTGCTGCAGCCGTTCATCAAGGCGCTGCCGTTGACGGCGCTGAACGACTCGCTGCGCGCCGTGATCCTCGAGGGCGCGAGCCTCGGCTCGCAGTGGGCCCGCGTGGCAGTCATGGCTGCCTGGGGCCTGGTCGCGTTCCTGATCGCGCTGCGGAAGTTCCGCTGGACCTGATCCAGCCTGGGGGTGGCATGGCAGCGTACGTGATCGTCGAGATCGACGTGCACGACCCGGAGCAATACGAGGCGTACAAGGGCCAGGCCGAGCAGACCGTCACCGCGTTCGGCGGAAGCTACATCGTGCGGGGCGGCCGCGCCGAGACGCTCGAGGGCGAGGGGGCCCCGAAGCGCGTCGTCGTCCTGCAGTTCGACAGCTTCGAAAACGCCAAGCGCTGGTGGTCGTCCGCCGAGTACGCCCCGGCGAAAGCGCTGCGCCAGCGCACGGCGACGACACGGATGATCGTCGTCGAGGGCCGCTGACCGGCGCGCATCACTCGTTCGCGCGCAAGACCCGCAGGAAGTTGGACCACGCGATCTTCTCGATCGACGACTCGCTGAAGCCGCGCGCACGCATGCGGTCGAGGAGGTGCGGGTAGGCGCCGCAGTCGGGCAGGTCGCGCGGGACGAGCGGCACACCGTCGAAGTCCGATCCGAATGCCACGTGGTCGTCGCCGACGAGGTCCACGATGTGCTGGATGTGGTCGATCACGTCGTCGGCCGTGACCGTCACCGGCCCGTGGCGGCGGCGCAGTTCGCCGTAGATCGCGTGGATCTCGTCCTGGCGCCGCGCCGGATCCGCCATGTGCTCGAGCTCGGCCCGGTTGAGCGCGCCGTACAGCTCCGCGAGGCTGCTGCCTTCGACCTCCACGGTAGGCCGCAGGAAGCCCGTGTAGAAGTTGATGCCCGCGAGGCCCCCGGCCGCGGCGAGCGCGCGGAGTTGGTCATCGCTGAGATTCCGCGGCGACGGGCAGAGCGCGGCGGCGTTCGAGTGCGACGCGATGAACGGCCTCCGGCAGACGCGGACCACGTCCCAGAACGTCCGCTCGTGGACGTGCGACACGTCGACGATGACGCCGGCGTCGTTCATCGCGCGGACCAGGTCGACGCCCCACGGGGTCAGCCCACCGGGGCCGGGGCCGTCGCCGCCGGACGACGCCGCCCAGGCGAGGTGCTGCGCGTGCGTGAGCGTGATGTAGCGCACGCCGCGCTCCCGCAGCCGGTCGAGGTTGCCCAGGTCCTGCTCCAGCGCGTGGCCGTTCTCTACCGCCGCGAGCACCGCCGTCTTGCCCTGCGCGGCGACCGTCTCGGCCTCGGCGGCCGTGACGACGTGGACCAAGTCGTCAGCGAGGCGCTCGCACGTCCGTTCCAAATGGTCCAAGAGGTCCAGGCACTCGCGCAGCACGACACCGTGCGGCAGGAGCGTCGGCAGGTAGCAGGCGAACACCTGCAGGCCGACGCCGCCGCGGCGCAACCGCGGCACGTCGACGTGCCCGCGCGGGTTGCCGGCGCCGACGTCCGCGCCGGCCTGGATCTCGAGGACCGTGTCGCAGTGCAGGTCGCAGATTTTCATCGCGGCGCAGGATACCAGAGGGTCGGTGCGGACCGGCCGACGGCGCCGGCTGCGCCGTCAGTCGACGGCGCAGCCCGGCCCGGCAAGCGACTACTTCCCGTAGCGGTAGCTCGTGTACATCGAGTCCATCCGGCTATCCTGCCCGGTGGTGAAGCGGTACATGCAGAAGTCGTCGGTGTAGTCCATGAAGTTCTCGATCGGGTCGAGACCGGCCTGGCTGCAGGTGTTGCGACCGCTCGGGCAGCCATAGGCCGGGGAGCGCTCGAACGGCGTGTCCGACACGACGTCGCCGGAACCGCCGCAGCCGCCCTGGAACGTGTGGTACAGCCCCAGCCAGTGCCCGACCTCGTGCGTCGCGGTGTCGCCCTCGTTGTACGGGGCGGCCGTCCCGCCCGGCAGGCTGGAATACAGGATGACCACGCCGTCGTTCAGCCGGTTCGAGTTGTAGGACCAGGGGAACGTCGCCCAGCCCAGCAATCCGCCTCCGGGGCTGGCGCTGTAGATGTTGAGGTCGTCCGCGCTGCCCTTGCGCAGCGCGCGCTTCGCGTTGCGCTCGGCGGTCGTGCCCGGCTGCATCCTGTACCAGGTCGCGTTGGTCGTCCGGTCGACCGACACCAGGTCGAACGAGTACCCGGTCGCCGAGTAGGCGGCGTTCAGCACGGCGATCTGGTCCAGGATCTGCGATTGCGGGACGTCGCCGTTGGCGATGCCGGTGCCGCGGCGGATCACGTGGAAGTACACCGGGATCACCCCGCCCGTGACGTTGACGGCTTCGGCGTGCTGCTGCAGGTACTGCTCGACCGCGTCCATGACCTCCGGGGTCGGCTGGATCGTGCCGCAGCGCAGGCCGCTGTTGATGAAGGCCGCCTGGTTGACCCAGGTGCGGCCTTCGAGCGTGAACTCCACATCCGGCTGCTGCGCGTCCTGGTCCGGCACAACGACGGCCTCCGGCGCGGCGTGCAGCGGCGCGGCCGCGAGGACGAGAATGCCCACGACTATCCCGAGCTGGCGCATGTGACCTCCTCCCGCGGTGAACGAGCTGGCGGGGTTGCCGCGGAGTGTAGCGGCCGACACCAGCGCGGAAAAGTCAGATAACCAGCAAGTCAGAAGTAACGCGTGGTTACTCCGGGAGGCGGATCGCGCGCTTCTCCGGGTCCGGGTGCTCGCGGTAGAACACCGCGACGTGGCCGATGATGCCGACGCACTCCGTGCCGAGCTGCCCGTCGATAAGCTCCGCGATCGGGCGCTTGTCCTCGCGCGAGCCGACGAACTGGACCTTGATCAGCTCGCGCGTCGAGAGCGCCTGCCGGATCGACTCCACGACGGCCTCGGTCAGGCCCTCCTTGCCGATCTGCACGACGGGACGCAACTCGTGCGCGAGGCCCCGCAGGTACGAGCGCTGCGATCCGAGGAGCGCCATGCGCGCGCGCTCAGTCGTTGACGCGGTGCAGGATCACCGCGTTGCCCTCGGGGTCCGCGACCACGCTCATCCGGCAGACCGGCGTCGCCATCGGTTCGGACAAAACCGTCGCGCCTTGCTCGCGCAGCCGCGCGGTGAGCGCGTCGACGTCATCCACTTCGAAGGCGATCGTGCCGCCGGCATCGGCCGCCGGTCGACCGAGTTCCGGCGTGTTCGTCAGCGCGAGCACGCCGCCGCCCGCCTCGTACTCGATCCACATGCCCTCGTACTGGTCCGACACCTGCAAGCCGAGACCCTGCTCGTAGAAGCGGCGGGCCCGATCCATGTCACGGACCGGGTAGACCGTGAAGGCGACCTTGCGAATCACGCGTTCCTCCTTGCCCTTCGCACCGCGCCGCCGGGCTTGCGCCTACAATGGGGCCGCATCATAGCGCGTGGGAGGCGCGGCGATGGAGCGGGTGAACGTCTCTACGGGGACCCCGTGGGAGTCGGTCGTCGGTTATTCGCGGGCTGTTCGCGTGGACCACACCGTGGTCGTGACCGGCACGACGGCCACGCTGCCCGGCGGCGGGCACGTCGGCGACGGCGACGCCCATGCCCAGACACGGCAGGTCCTCGCGAACCTCGAAGCGGCGCTCCTCGCGGCCGGGGCGGCGCGGGAAGACGTCGTGCGCACGCGGATCTTCGTCGTCGACATCGCGCGCGACTGGCGGGAGGTCGGCCGCGCGCACGCCGAGTTCTTCGGCGAGATCCGCCCCGCCACGACGATGGTCGAGGTCCGCCGGCTGATCGAGGACTGGATGCTCGTCGAGATCGAGGCCGAGGCCCAGATCGGTGCGATCACGATCCGCACGGTCGTCGTGCACGCGCCGCAGCCCGGATCTTGACGACCCGCGGCGGGGACAGGCACGAGCACCCGTCCCCGGAGCGACTCACTCGAACAGCTTGCGGAACTCGCCGTACCCTTCCTTCTCGAGGTCTTCCTTCGGGATGAAGCGCAGCGCCGAGCTGTTCATGCAGTACCGCTGCCCGGTCGGCGCGGGACCGTCGTCGAAGACGTGCCCGAGGTGGCTGTCGCCGTGCTTGCTGCGAACCTCGGTCCGCGTTGCGATCCAGGAGTTGTCCTCGACCGTGACGAGGTTCTCCGGCGCGAGTGGCCGCATGAAGCTCGGCCAGCCGGTCCCGCTGTCGAACTTGTCCTTCGAGCTGAACAGGGGCTCGCCGCTGACGACGTCGACGTAGATCCCCTCGCGGTGGTTGTCCCAGTACTCGTTGGCGAACGGCCGCTCGGTCGCCTGCTCCTGCGTGACCTTGTACTGCAGCGGCGTCAGTTTCTGGCGGAGTACCTCGTCGCTCGGTTTGGCGTGGCTCACGGCGCATCCCTCGACCGGGTTCTCGTCGCGTTTCTCCAGCGCGCGGGTGCCCGGCGCACAGCCCGCGAGCGCGACCACCGACCCGGCGGCCGCGAGGGCCGCCAGGGCTAACAGAGCGGTTTTTTTTCGTCCCTGGCTCATCGTGTCTCCTCACCCGGGAAGAGCGCCGCCGGCCCTGCAAGAGTTACCGCACTCCGCCACCGGCTTCAAACCGGCGGCCCCGCTCGCGGCGCGCCGGCGACCGTCCGCCACCCCCGGCTTGCCTACACTTGTAGTCAGGCGTAATCTCCCTTCTGACGACAATTGTCGTCACCGGAGGTCGGCATGGCAGGCAAGGCGCCGCTCGGCGAGCAAGAACTGGCGCTGTTGCGGTTCGTCGCCGGGCACGGGCCGCTGACGGTCGCCGAGGCGGTCGAGCGTTTCGGGCAACCGCGCGGTCTGGCTCGCTCGACGGTGCTCACGATGATGGAGCGGCTGCGCCAGAAGGGCTATCTCACCCGGCGCCGCCAGCAGGGTGTGTACCGCTACGCCTCGCCCGTCGGGGCCGACGAACTGCTGCGCGGCGTCGTGGCCGAGTTCGTGGACCGCGCGCTGGGCGGCTCATTGACCCCCTTCGTGGCCTACCTGACCGAGTCGCGCGAGCTGACCGACGAGGAGCGCGCCGAGTTGGAGCGCCTCGTCGAGCGGTTGCGGGGGGACGGCCGATGACCGGGCTTTTGGTCGACCTCGGCCCGCGGCTCGCCTGGGCCTCGGCCGGCGCGGGAGTGCTCGCGCTCCTGGCCTGGGTCGTCGGCGCGGCGCTCCCCCGCACCCCGGCCGCGATGCGCGCCCTGCTGTGGTGGTTGGCGGCGCTGCGCCTGTTGGCGGGGTTGATCCCCCTCCCGGCCGTGGCCCTGCCGGTCCTGCCGGCGCCGGCCGCCGGCGCGACCGCCGGCGTTGCCGACGTGCCGGGCCCGCCCGTCGCCGCGCACGTCGCGCGCGCGCCCGTGCCGGCGCGCGCCGCGCCGCGCGAGCTTGGCCGGATGGCGGCGATCGGCGCCGGGCTGCTGTGGCTCGCGGGGACGCTGGTGTCGTTCGCGCGCATGACCGGCAACTGGCGCTCGGTCCGGCGAATCCTGGCGGATGCGGCGCCCGTGCTCGACCCGGTCGCGCTCGGGGGCGTCGGCACGCTCGCGCGGCGTGCCGGGCTGCGCCACCCGCCACGGCTCCTGTCCAGCGGCGAGGTCGCGACACCTTTCGCCGCGGGGCTGCTTCGTCCGGCGATCGTGTTGCCCGGACGCTGCGCCGCGAACACGTCCGCTTCGCGCCTGGCGCTGGCCCACGAGATTTCCCACGTCAGGGGCCACGATCTCCTGTGGGCCTGGGTGCCCGCGCTGTCCCGCTGCGTGCTCTGGTTCCACCCCTTGGCCCACCTCGCCGAGCGCGAGTTCGCCCGCGCGCGCGAGGAAGCTGCCGACGCGGCGGCGCTGCGCCTGACCGGCGCCGCCCGCGACGAGTACGCACGCGTGCTCCTGTCGTTCGGCATCGCCCGCGGTCCCTCCCCCGCGCTCGCCGCGCCGGGAGCATCACGCCACTTCCGCCAGCTCAAGAGGAGAATCGAGATGCTCCAGAACATCCGTCACATGTCGCGCCGCCAGCTCGCGGGCTGGGCCGTGGCCGTGGTCCTCCTCGCCGCGGCCGTTTTCGTGCCCGTGCGGCTGGTCGCCGCACAATCCGACGCGCCGAAACCGATGCCGAGCCGCGACGCGCTCCCGGCCGCTCCGCCCGCGCCTCCCGCGATCCCGGCGCC
>JAGOJY010000091.1:0-1415 GCA_017994815.1 Acidobacteriota bacterium | reverse complement strand
CTCGGGGCGGAACAGGGTGGACTCGGAGAACGGCAGGCCGACATCGGGCGCCGCATGGGGCAGGTCGGCGTGCGCCAGGCGGAGCTCGCGGTCGAGCAGGCGCGGCAAGCAGTCGTCGAGGCCCGGCGCGCGCTGCGCGAGCAGTCCGGGGAAGCCGCCGAGGCGGGCGAACCGGAACGCGAGCGCACCGAGGAGGAGATGCGCCGGATCGAGGCGGTGCACGCGGAACTCGCCGCGCGCATGGAAGCGCTGTCGCGTGAGATGGAACCCCTGGCAGCGGAGCAGGAGCGCCTCGCCAAGCGCCAGGAGGAGTTCGCGCGACAACAGGAAAAGCAGCTTCGCGAAACAGAGCGCGTGCTGCAGCGCGAGATCGACGACGCGATCGCCAGCGGCAAGGCCGAGAAGCTCCCGTGACCTGGGGGGGACAGGTGGCACACACCTGTCCCCGTTTCTCGCTTGTCGTCTTCTGCGGGCCGCCTACGGCGGCCCGGACGGGGTTAGACTCGGCGCGCCGCCCACCGAGGATCGTCCCATGTCCCTTTCCCGTCGCCGGTTCCTGTCGCTCACGTCGTCCGCCGCCGCCAGCGGTCTCGGCCTCGCGGCGTTCCCCGGCGCGCTCGCCGCGCGCAAGCTCGACATCCTGGTGCTGGGCGGGACGAAGTTCCTCGGTCCGGCCACGGTCGACGCCGCCCTCGCGCGCGGCCACAAGCTCACGCTGTTCAACCGCGGCAAGACGAATCCGCACCTGTACCCGAACGTGGAGAAGCTGCGCGGGGACCGCGATCCTCTGAAGGACGAGGGGCTGGCGGCGCTGAAGGACCGGCGTTGGGACGCCGTGATCGACGATTGCGGCTACTACCCGCGCATGGTGCGCGCGAGCGCCGAGCTGCTGTCGGCCTCCGGGCAGTACGTCTTCATCTCCAGCATCTCGGCCTACAAGGACAACACCCGCGAGAACGCGGACGAGACCGCAGCCGTGGCGACGATGGAGGACCCCAAGCTCGAGACGATGGGGCCGAACTTCGAGTACTACGGCGCGCTGAAAGCGCTGTGCGAGCAGACGACGCGCGAGGTCTTCAAGGATCGCGCGACGATCGTGCGGCCCGGGTACATCGTCGGACCGCTCGACCCGACCGACCGCTTCACGTACTGGGTTGTCCGCGCCGACCGCGGCGGCGAGATGCTGGCGCCCGGCTCTCCGTCCGACCCCGTGCAGGTCATCGACGTGCGCGACCTCGGCGAGTGGATCGTGCACACGGTCGAGAAGCGGGCCGTCGGCACGTTCAATGCCTGCGGGCCGGAGCGCCGGCTCGGCATGGGCCGGATGCTGGACAGCGCGCTCGACGCGACGGGCCGCAAGGCGCGTCTGGTCTGGGTGCCGGCCGCGTTCCTGCGCGAGCACGGCGAGAACGGCG
>JAGOJY010000090.1 GCA_017994815.1 Acidobacteriota bacterium | reverse complement strand
GTTCCCGCCGCCGCGCGCCGGCCGGCCGCGCCGCCGCTGGCCGCGGCGCCGTCCGCGCCGGCCCCGGCCCCGGCCCCGGCGCCCCGCGCCGCCGACCTCGCACGCATCGCGGCGCGCGTCGCCGAGTACTCCGGCGACGTGGACGCGACGGCGCGCGCGGCGGGCGCCGCGCGCGGGGAGCGCGAGCGGGCGCTGGTCCAGCGCGAGCTGTTCATCGCGCTGCACCGCGCCGTCTGCGCGCCGGTGTTCGAGGTCGACCCGGAGGACGTCGAGGCCGCGCGGCACGCGCTCGGCGCGGCGTTCCCGCGCCAGCCGGAGACGGCTTGCCGGGGCGGGGAAGACGTGGCCGGGCTCGAGGCCTTGCTGCGCGCGGCGCCCGACCTGCGCCGGCTCGCCGCCGGCGGCGCGCTGCGCTCCGCGGCGCGGCTGGCCGCGCTCGGCCGCGGCGGCGAGGCGCGGCGGCTGATCGACGCGGTCCCGGAAGACCTGCGCGGCCTGACCTGGGCGCTGGTGTCGGCGTGGACCGCGCGCCTCGAGCGCGACCCGGTCCGCGCCGCGCGCGACCTCTCGCGCGTGGACCGCGACACGCTGGACCGGCTGCGCACCTCGGCCGCCGACGACGTGGCGCGGCTGGTCTCGCGCGCGAGCGCCGTCGCCCCCTGACGGCACACGCTCGGCGACGCCGCCGGCGGCGGCCGCGACGGGCTCGGCGCGTTGGCGCGACTACATCAGTGCTTCGCTGCCGGAGCGAGGGTGATCGACAGGTCCCGGCCGGTGTTCTGACGCGAGCGGTCCTCGGGCGCGCCGAGGTCCTTCACGGTCTCGATCACGCGCTGCAGGACCATCTCGCCGTTCTCCGGCCGGCGCAGGTCGCGCCGCCGGAACATGACGGTGACGCGCACCTTGTGACCTTCGCCGAGGAACTCGCGGACGCGGTTGGTCTTGGTCTCGAAGTCGTGATCGTCGATCGACGGGCGGTACTTGATCTGCTTGATCTCGACCTGGTGCTGCTTCTTGCGCGCCGCCTGCGCCTTCTTCTGCTGCTCGTAGCGGTAGCGCCCGAAATCCATGATCCGGCAGACGGGCGGGCGGGCGTCGGCGGCGACCTCGACCAGGTCGAGCCCGCGCTGCTGGGCCATCGACAGCGCTTCCTCGACCGCGATGATGCCGACCTGGTTTCCTTCTTCGTCGATCAGGCGAACGGGACTGAAGTGAATGCGTTCGTTGATGCGGACCTGCGGCAGGTCATGACGTTCTGACGTCTCGGGTCTATTCATCCGGCCCGGTCAACCCTCCTTCGCAGCGGTTCGTTGCGGCCGGGCATCGCCCCCACCGGGCAACCCGGCCGGCCGGCCCACCCGCGCCGTGGCCGACGGAACATCGTACCATCACCCCCCGGGGCCCGAGGCAGAATCTGGGGGACGGCCGTCCCGCGGGCAAGACGCGACCCGCGCGGCGTTCCGCCCCCCACGGTCCCGGTCAGTCCCCGAACTGGATCCCCTGGCTCAGCGGCAGGTCGGTCCCGTAGTTCAGGGTGCAGGTCTGGCGGCGCATGTACGCCTTCCAGGAGTCGGACCCGGCCTCGCGGCCGCCGCCTGTCTCCTTCTCGCCGCCGAAGGCCCCGCCGATCTCCGCGCCGGAGGTCCCGGCGTTGACGTTGGCGATCCCGCAGTCGCTGCCCTCCGGCGAGAGGAAGCGCTCGGCCGAGCGGAAGCTGGTCGTGAAGATCGACGACGACAGCCCCTGCGGGACGTCGTTGTTCAGCCGCAGCGCCTCGTCGAGGTCCTGCACCTCGACGATGTAGAGGATCGGGGCGAACGTCTCTTCCTTGACGATCGGCATCCCGGCGCGCGCGCGCACGATCGTCGGCTCGACGAAGTTGCCCGGCCGGTCCAGCCGCCGCCCGCCGCAGAGGATCTCGCCGCCCTCGCGGCGCACGCGCTCGAGCGCGGCGAGCATGTCCTCGACCGCGCGCGGGTTGACGAGCGGGCCCATCAGCGTCTGCGGGTCGAGCGGGTCGCCGATGCGGACCTGCCCGTAGGCCTTCACCAGCCGCTCCGTCAGCGGCCCGGCGATCCCCTTCTGGACCAAGAGGCGCCGCGTCGTCGTGCAGCGCTGGCCGGCGGTGCCGACCGCGCCGAACAGCACGGCCCGCACCACGAGGTCGAGGTCGGCGTCGTCCATCACGATGATCGCGTTGTTCCCGCCGAGCTCGAGCAGCGTGCGCGCGAGCCGCTCCGAGCACGCCTTCTGGATGTTGACGCCCATCGCGCACGATCCGGTGGCCGAGATCAGCGGCACGCGGCGGTCGCGCACCAGCGCTTCGCCGACGACGCTGCCCGGGCCGACCGCGACGTTGAACAGGCCCCAGGCGTCGTGGCGCGCCATCACCTCGTCGCAGATCTTCTGCACGGCAAGCGCGCACAGCGGCGTGTCGGAGGCGGGCTTCCAGACCATCGAGTCGCCGCACACCGCGGCCAGCGCCGAGTTCCAGCTCCAGACGGCGACCGGGAAGTTGAAGGCGGTGACGATGCCGACCACGCCGAGCGGGTGCCACTGCTCGATCAGCCGGTGGTGCGGCCGTTCGCTGGCGATCGTCAGCCCGTAGAGCTGGCGCGACAGGCCGATCGCGAAGTCGCAGACATCGATCATCTCCTGCACTTCGCCCTCGCCCTCGGCGAGGATCTTGCCCATCTCCAGCGAGACCAGCGCGCCGAGGTCCTTCTTCTTCGCGCGCAGGGCGTCGCCCAGGTCGCGGACCACGGCGCCGCGCCGCGGGGCGGGGACCATGCGCCACGACAGGAACTTGCGGTGCGCGCGCTCGATGATCCGGTCGATGTCGGCGGCCGAGGCGGAGCGGATCGAAGCGAGCGGGCGGCCGTCGGTCGGGTTCAGCGACTGGACGACCGGGCCGGTGGCCTGCGGCTCGTCCGGTCCGCCGCCGATGCCGTTGAGGACGTCGCCGGTCAGACCAAGCCTGTGGAGCAGGGCGCGGGGATCCATGGGTGCTACCTCCCGGGGGGGGATCGATCGGGGGGGCGCAATTCTATACTCGGCCTCGTTGCCGGGGCCGCCCGACCGGCGCGCCCGGCCGAGGGAGGGACCGCCGTGCTCCGTCCGGATGACCTGCGCTTGCCGGCGCTGGCCTGCGCCGCTGCGCTGCTCGCCGCGTGCGCCGGGGGCGCGCCGGCGCTCGTCGCCGCCGCGGCCGACGTCGGCGACTCCGGCGTGCTGCTCGCGCCGGAGATCCGCCTCGGCGCGGCGGCGCACGCCGCGGAGGTGCAACGCGTCACGGAGTGGCTGGTGCGCGAGACGCGCCAGGCGCTCGCCGCGCACGGCGTGACGCCGCTGGCGGCGGAGGCGGACGACGCCGCCGCCGGCGAGTGGCGCAGCGCGATGCTGCGGGCGTTCCAGCGGCTGGTCCCGGCGAGCGCGGGCCACCTGCGGAGCGGCACCAGCCTCGGCCTCGGCCAGGAGCTCCTCGAGCACGCGCCGGACGAAGCCAGCGTGCTCTGGCTGCCGGTGTTGCGGCGCATCGGCCCCGACGCTGCGGACGGCGGGTACCTGCCGCACCCCGAGGGGCTCGTCCCGGTCCCGGGGACCGGGCCCGACTACGAGGTTCCGCAGGCCGGCGAGTTCGACGCCGACAGCCTGGTCCTGGACCTCTTGGCCGTGGACGCGCGGACCGGGCGCGTCGCGCTGCACCGGCGCACGGTCGAGCCGGTGGCGTCGGTGGACGACATGATCGCGGCGATCCCGCTCTTGGTCCGCAACGCCCTGCGCGGCGTGACGCACCCGCCGGCGGGCGCCGGAGTGCGGCCGTGATCCGGGCCGCGGCCGCGCTCTTGTGCGCGGCGCTGGTCGCCGCGGCCGCCCTGGCGGCCGACGCGACGCCGGCCGGGCTGGTCCAGGAACTCCTGCGGATGAAGGCGGCCGGCCTGGGCGAGGGCGTGATCGGCGACTGGCTCCTGGCCCAGCCCGACCGCGGCGCGGCGCCGAGCGCCGACGACCTGATCGCGCTGCGGCAGGCCGGGTTCAGCGACGAGTTCCTGCGGATCCTGCTGGGCCGCGCGGCGGCGGCGGACGGCGCGGCGCCGGCGCCCGCCGGCCCGCCCGGCGACGCCCCGCAGCCGGTGCGCTTCGAGGTCGAGTACCGGGCGCGCGCGGGCGAGGACGAGGCGCCGTGGGACCTGTTCCTCTACCTCGACGGCCAGGTCCTGGCCTGGGCCCCCGCCGAGCGCAACCTGCTCCAGCGCGGCGGGCTGCGCTTCTCGCGCGCGCTCGCGCCGGGCCGCCACGTCGTGCGCGCGGCGGTCGAGCGCCACCGCCGCTCGGGACCGTCCGGGGGCTGGTCGCACGAGGCGCGCGTCGCCCCGGTCGAAATCGCGTTCGAGGTCGCGGCCGGGGCGCCGCTGGCCGTCGGCATCGAGTACGCGGAGAGCCTGCTCGCGCCGGCGCGCGCCCCGCTCAGCTGGACCGTGGCCCGCGGCGGCGACGTGCTGGCCAACCGCCGCAACGAGGGCGGCCCGGCGGCCGGCTGGCCGGAGCTGTGCGAGGACATCGAGTCCGGTGTCGGCGACGGCGCGCCGTCGCGCCGCGCGCGGGCGCGGCTGGAGCGCTGCGCGCGCTGGCCCGCGCTGTGGACCGGCGCAACGCCGGTGCCGGACCGCGCCACGGTGCTGGCGCAGCTCGCCGCGTACGAGTTCCGCCCGGTCCCGGCGAGCGCCGAATGAGCGCCGGCGGCGAGCGCTTGGCGCTGCGCCGCGCGGTCGCGGCCGACGTCCCGCGCCTCGCGCGCCTGTTGGCCGAACTCGGCGCAGAGGGCAGCCCGGACGACCTCGCGACGAACGAGCCGCGCTACCGGAGCGCGTTCGCGGAGATCGACGCCGACGCGCGGCAGCACCTCGTCGTCGCCGAACTCGACGGCCGCATCGTCGGTACGCTGGTCCTGATCATCATCCCGAACCTGACCTTCGCCGGCCGGCGCGTGGCGCAGGTCGAGAACGTCGTCGTCGATCCCGCGCACCGCGGCGAGGGGATCGGCACCGCGCTGCTCCTGTGGGCGATGGGCGAGGCGCGGCGGCAGGGGTGCTACCGGCTGCAGCTGACCACCCGGCTCGAGCGCACCCGCGCCCGGCGGCTCTACGCGCGGCTCGGGTTCGTCGCCAGCCACGAGGGCCTCAAGTACCGGGTCGATTGACCGGGCGTGTTCCGCCCCCCCCGGGCCCGTTCGCGGCCCGCCGGGCGACTTCGATTCCCGATTGACTGGCGGCGGATTCACCGTACACCCATCGCATGCTGGGCGCGCCGCGCCGGGGGCGGTCGGGCGCCGATGCTGGAGGTTTGGATGACCAGGTGCCTTCTCCCGGCTGTCGGGACTGTCGCGCTCGCGTTCCTCCCCGCGCTGGCCGGCGCCGTCGACGCCCCGCGCGGCTACCCGGCTCTCTTGCAGCAGGAGCGCGCGCGCGCGCTCGGCGCGGCCGGCGCGCTGCTCGCGCCGGGCGATTACGACAACGACGGCGTGGCCGACACCTCCGACAACTGCACCTTCAACGCGAACGCGACGCAGGCCGACGCCGACGGCGACGGGCTGGGGAACGCCTGCGATTCGTACCCCAACGGCGGGCCCTTGGCGTTCAACACCGAGGTGCAGCTCCCGCGCCCCGACGCGGGGTTCGACTGGGACCACTGGCCGATCAACATCGGCATCGACCCCGACGGGCGGATCTTCGTCCTGCTCGCGACCTCCGACCCATCGAGCTACGCCGGGCGCAACCTGTGGCTGACCCGCAGCGACGACGGCGGCGCGCACTGGAACACGCCGGTCAAGGTCAACGCGAACGACAACGTGTTCTGGTACACGTACGCCGACATGGCGATCGACGACTCCGGGCGGATCTTCATCGTCTGGGACCGCGAACTCGGGCAGATCTCCTACGCCCGCAGCACCGACCACGGCGCGACGTTCTCGTACCAGGTGATCGCGCCACAGACCGGCGGCGGCTACAAGGGCCGCTTCTCCAGCGTCGCGGCCTACGCCGGCCGCGTGTACGTCGTCTGGGAGAGCATCCCCGACTGCGTGGACGGCCGGATCCGCGCCCGCCGCAGCTCGGACGGCGGCGTCACCTTCGACACCGCGAACGACATCCGCCCGCTCGGCACCTGCATCCCGGAGTTGGCGATCTCGCGCTCGAGCCAGCGCGTGCGCCTGATCGACGCCGACGGCGCGGTCACCGGCTTCGTCGCGGTCAGCACGAGCACCGATTTCGGCGCCAGCTTCGGCCCGGCGACGCAGGTCCGCGACGGGGCCGCGCCGGGGCTGGAGGTCCTGTTCCCGGCGCAGGTCGAGACCGCGCCGTCCACGCTGCACGTCGGCTGGGCCGAGCGCGACCCGGACGACTTCGGCGGCTGGACCTACTCCGACTACCTCGCGGACCGCAGCACCGACAACGGCAGCACGTACGGCACCGACCTGCCGCTGACGAACAACGAGGCGCACCCCGACATCGACCTGGCGCCCGGGCATTCGCAGTGGGACCTCGTGGTGATGAACAACCTGACGCTGCGGCGGACGCTGATCGACGGCACCGTCCACGGGCGCCACGCCTACTACGCGGTCTCGACCGACAACGGCGCGAGCTACAGCCAGCGCCAGCCGGTGCGCCCGCCGGTCGCGAACCAGAACGAGTGGCTCCCGGTCGTCGAGAAGACGGTTGACGACCACACGCTGATCGCCTTCGGGCGCTACCGGCGCGACGTCCTGCTGCCGTCCGTGGCGTTTTTCGCGCGCACGTCCGCGCCGCCGATCCCCGATGTCGCCGCGCTGCGCTTCGACGCCGGCAGCAAGACGGTCTTGCGCTGGAACGCGCTGGCCGAGGCGACCGCGTACGACGTCGTGCGCGGGGCGGCGGGCGCCCTGTTCGCCAGCGGCAGCTTCGCCGGCGCGCAGGAGTTCTCCTGCGGGCAGGTCGCGACGAGCGTGACCGATTCGTCGACCCCGCCGGGGGCGGACGGGTTCTACTACCTCGTGCGCGGGCGCAGCGGATCGACGATCGGCACCTGGGGCAACTCGGCCCGCGACGGCGGGATCAGCGCCTGCCCCTGAGCCCGTCCGGGGCCGCGCCCCCGCCCGGCCCCGCGCTGACAATCGCGTGACACATGGCGTTTGCCGGTGTGGTATCTCCTCTGCAATCTGGGTGATGCAGGGCCGGCGCCCGGGGCTCGCCCGGCCCGCGGAGACGTCATGGACCGGATCGGCGTGGTGGGAATCCCCTGGCGGCGCGGCGGAGCCGAGGCGCTGGCCCGCCTGACGATCCCCGTCGAGGAGCGCGCCGAGAGGCTGCCGCGCATCGCGCGGGAGATCGGCGCGCCGGAGCTGGTCTACATCGCGACCTGCAACCGGGTCGAGATCGCGTTCGCCGCGGACGGGGGGACGCCGATGTCGGCCTACCGGCCGCGGCTGTTCGCGGCGCTGGAAGGGCGGCCGGCCCGGCCGGGCGAGGCCGAGCGGGCGCTCCTGGCCTGGGCCGGCGAGGGCGCGGCCGAGCACCTGTTCGTCGTCGCGGCGGGCCTCGACTCGGCGCGGGCCGGCGAGACGGAGATCGCGGGGCAGGTCCGGCAGGCGCTGGAGACCTCGCGCGACCTGGGCCTGCTCGGGCCGCGGCTGGAACTGGTCCTCGACGAGGCGCTGAAGGTCGCGGCGCGGGTCCATCGCTCGACCGGGGTGAATGAGGGGCCGGTGTCGCTGGCCGGGATCGCCATCGACCACGTCAAGGACCGGCTCGCGCGGACGCCGGGGCCGGTGGCGCTGGTCGGCGTGTCGCCGATGACCGTGCGCTGCGGGCGCGCGCTGGCCGGGGCGGGCTGGCCGCTGGTCGTGGTCAACCGCACGCTGGCCCGGGCCGAGGAACTGGCCGCGGAAACCGGCGGCCGGGCCGTGGCGCTGGAGGAGTTCCGCCGGCGCCCGGAGGCGGTCGAGGCGGTGGTCCTCGCGACCGCCGCGCCCGACCCGGTCCTCGGCCGCCCCGAGCTGGAGCGGCTCGCGGCGCGCGCGCCATCCGGGGAGCCGCCGCTGCTCGTGGACCTCGCGGTCCCGCCGGACGTGGCGCCGGCCGACGCCGCCGCGGCCGGCCTGCAGCGCATCGGGATGAAGGAGGTCCTGGCCGAGGCCGAGGCCAACCGCGGCGAGCGGCTCGTCGAGCTGGCCGACGCACGTGCGATGGTGGACGAGGCGCTGCTCGAACTGCGCCGCCGGCTGGCCGAGCGCGTCTTGGCGCCGCTCCTCGGCGCCCTGCAGCGGCGCTACCGGCAGACGGCGATCGAGGGCGTCGAGCGGCTGCTGTCGCGCGAACTGAAGGGGCTGGGCGAGACCGAGCGCGAGGCGGTGCGGCGCTGGGCCGAGACGCTGGCGCGGCGCTTCGCGCACATCCCCTCGCTGGGGTTGCGCGGGCTCGCGTGCGAGGGCGGGCTGTCGGCGGTGGAGACGTTCCTGGCCGGCCTCGACGAGGCGCTGGCCCGCGAACTGCGCGACGCCGCCGAAGGCACGACCCTCATCGTGCCCGCGGACGACCTATCGTAATGGCCGGCGAAGCCGGCCCGGAGGAAGGCGGTTGCGGATTCGGATCGGAACGCGGGGCTCGCGCCTCGCGCGCACCCAGACCGGCGACGTGGCGCGGCTTTTCGCGGCGCGCGGCCACGAGGTCGAGATCGTCTTCATCAAGACCGCCGGGGACCGGGTGCAGGATCGCGCGTTCGCGGAGGTCGGCGCGCCCGGGATCTTCGTCGCCGAGATCGAGGCCGCGCTGCTCGAGGGGCGGATCGACCTCGCCGTGCACTCGTACAAGGACCTGCCTTCCAAGGGGCCGGAGCAGCTCGTCGTCGCCGCGGTGCCGGAGCGGCTCGACCCGGCCGACCGGCTGCTCGCGCGCCCCGGGACGATCGGGCACGACGGTGTCGTCCCGCTCCCGGCCGGCGCGCGCGTCGGCTCGGCCTCGGCCCGCCGCCGCGCGCTCCTGCAGCACTACCGCCCGGGCCTCGCGATCGAGCTTCTGCGCGGGAACCTGCCGACGCGCGTGGACCGGCTGCGGCGCGGCGATTTCGACGCGATCCTGCTCGCCGCGGCGGGGATCGCCCGGCTCGACCGCGCCGGCGCGGCCGACCCGGCGCTCGCGCTCGACCGCTCCGGCGTCGAGGAGCGGCGGCTCGACCCGGCGCTGTTCGTGCCCGCGCCGTCGCAGGGCGCGATCGCGGTGCAGGTTCGGCGCGACGACGCCGCCACGCGCGCGGCGGCGCAGGAGTTGGACGACGCGGCCGCGCACCGCGCGGTGCGCGCCGAGCGCGCGCTGCAGGCGCGGGTCGAGGCCGGCTGCCAGGTGCCGTTCGGCGCCTGGTGCCGCGCCGTCGAAGGCGCGCTCGTCCTGACCGCCGTGCTGGAGCAGGCGGGCAGGCTGACCGGCGCCGAGGCGCGCGGCAGCGACCCGGCGGAGATCGCGGCGGCGGCGTGGGACGAGCTGCAGCGCGGGGGGCGCGCGCTGTGAGGGACCTCGGCGGGCGGGTGATCCTCGTCACCCGCGCGGCGGAGGACGCCGCGGAGTGGGTGGCGCGCCTCGGCGCGCTCGGCGCGACCGCGCTGTCTTTGCCCTGCCTCGTCTGCGAGCCGCTGCGCGACGCCCCACTCGCGCGCGGGCTGCGCGCCGCGCTGGACGGCGCGGCGTGGCTGGTCGTCACCTCGCGCCGCGGCGTGGACGCGGTGGCCGAGCTGGCGGGGCGCGTGCCGGACGGGGTCCGGATCGCCGCCGTCGGGCCGCGCACCGCCGCCCGCTGCGGCGAGGCGCTCGGGCGCGCCGCCGACCTCGTCGCCGCCGACGGCACCGGCGCCGGGCTGGCGCGCGAGCTGCGCGCAGCGCTCGCCGCGGCGCCGCCGCGCCCGCGCGTCGTCGTCGCGGCGGCCGACCGCGCCGAGGAGCACTTCGAGCGCGCGCTCGACCCGCGGCAGGTCGAGCTGGTGCGGCTCGCCGTCTACCGCACGGTGCCCGCCCCGCCCGTCGAGCCGCGCGCCGACCTCGCGGCGCTCGGCGTGGACACGATCTTCCTGGCCAGTCCCTCCGCGGTGACCGGCCTCGTCAACCGCGCCGTCGTCCCCGGCGGCGCACTCCTGATCTCGATCGGCCCCTCGACCACCGAGGCGGCCCGCGCCGCGGGGCTCGCGGTCGCGGCCGAAGCCGCCCGGCCCGGTTTCGAGGGCCTCGTGGAGGCAATCCCATGAAGAACCCCGAGTCCGTCACCGTTCCCGGAAGAACCCGCCCGCGCCGGCTGCGGCGCTCGCTCGCGCTGCGCAACATGGTGGCCGAGACCCGCGTCGCCGCCGAGCAGCTGATCATGCCGCACTTCGTCCTGCCTGCGGAGCGCGGCCTGTCGCCGATCGACTCGATGCCCGGCATCGCGCGCATGGGCCTGCAGGACCTCGTCAAGCAGGTCGGCGCCGACCGCGAGCTGGGCATCCGCTCCGTGCTGCTGTTCGGCCTGCCCGGCGAGGGCGGCAAGGACCCCGCCGGCAGCTCCGCCTCCGACCCGGCCGGTGCGGTCCCGCGCGCCTGCCGCGAGCTGAAGCGCGCCTTCGGCAGCGACATCCTCGTCGTGACCGACGTCTGCCTGTGCGCCTACACCGACCACGGCCACTGCGGCGTCCTGCGCGGCGACGAGGTGGACAACGATCCGTCGCTGGGCCGGCTGGCGGCGATGGCGCTCGCGCACGCCGAGGCCGGCGCCGACATCGTCGCCCCGTCGGACATGATGGACGGCCGCGTGGCCGCCATCCGCGACGCGCTCGACGACGCCGGGCTGGAGACGACCGGCATCCTTTCGTACGCGGTGAAGTACGCGTCGGC
>JAGOJY010000032.1 GCA_017994815.1 Acidobacteriota bacterium | reverse complement strand
CTCATCCTGGATGGGCCCTCTCACCGAACCATGCACCTCGGCATTGACGATCCCACCGCGACTGTGGCATCAAACGAACCGGCAGGACTTACTGGAAAAGACCGGCAGGAGTTTCCGGAACCCACACGCTCCTGCCCGAAGCGTTGGAAACCTGGCCCGTGCCGCTGTTCGGGAAGCTGCTGCCGCGCCACATGGAGATCGTGAACGAGATCAACCGCCGGTTCGTCGAGTCGGTGCGCCGGCGCTATCCGGGCGACGACGCGCGGGTTTCGCGGATGTCCCTGATCGACGAGGCCGGGTCGCGCCGCGTGCGAATGGCGCATCTGGCCTGCGTCGGCAGCCACGCGACGAACGGCGTGGCGGCGCTCCACACCGAGCTGCTCACGCGCGAGGTGCTGCGCGATTTCTGGGAGATGTTCCCGGAGCGATTCAGCAACAAGACCAACGGCGTGACGCCACGGCGCTTCCTCGCCCTCGCCAACCCCGCGTTGTCGGCGTTGATCAGCGAGGCGATCGGCGAGGGCTGGGTCAAGGACCTCGAGCAGCTGCGCGGCCTCGAGCCGTGGGCCGAGGACGCCGAGTTCCGCCGGCGCTGGCGCAAGGTGAAGATGGCCAACAAACAACGCCTGGCCGCGTGGCTCGCATCCCGGGCCGGCGTCGCGCTGGACCCGTGGTGGATCTTCGACGTCCACGTCAAGCGTTTCCACGAGTACAAGCGCCAGCACCTGAACATCCTGCACGTGATCAGCCTGTACCAGCGGCTGAAGCGCGAGCCGGGACTCGACGTGCCGCCGCGGCTGTTCATCTTCGGCGGCAAGTCCGCCCCCGGTTACGACCTGGCCAAGCGGATCATCCGCCTGGTCAACGGGGTGGCCGAGGTCGTCAACGCCGACCCCGAGGTGAACGGGAAACTCGGCGTGGCCTTCATCCCGAACTTCAACGTGCAGAACGCCGAGCTGGTGTACCCGGCCGCCGACATCTCGGAGCAGATCTCGACCGCCGGCAAGGAGGCTTCCGGCACTGGCAACATGAAGTTCGCGCTGAACGGCGCACTGACGATCGGGACGCTCGATGGCGCCAACGTCGAGATCCGGGCCGCGGTCGGCGAAGAGAATTTCTTCCTGTTCGGGATGACGGCCGAGGAGGTTGAGCGGCTCCGCGCCTCCGGCTACCAGCCGCAAGGCTACGTCGAGCGCGACCCGCGGCTGCGCGACGCGCTGGCGCTGGTCGCATCGGGACACTTTTCGCGCGGCGACGCCAGCACGTTCGCGCCGCTCGTCGGCTCGCTGCTCGGGCGCGACGAGTACTTCGTGCTGGCGGATTTCGCCGCCTACGCCGAGTGCCACGAGCGGATCGTGCGCGAGTGGCTCGACAAGGAGCTCTGGACGCGCAGCTCGATCCTGAACACGGCGCGCATGGGGCGGTTTTCGTCGGACCGCGCGATCCGCGAGTACTGCGAGGACATCTGGCGTGTCAGCCCGGTCCCGGTCCGCAGCGGCTGAACCCCCCTGCCGCCCGCGTTTGGGGTCGCCGCAGGCGGCCCGATCAGCGCGAGGATCGCCGTGCGCGTGTGCAGCGCTCGCCGTAGGCCGCCGCGGGCGGCCCGCACGTCAGTAGCGGTCGAAGTAGCGCTGCAGGGCGGCCCGCTCGGACGTCTTGAGCAACGCGAGCTTGAGCAGGACCCGCGCCTTCGCGGGGTGCAACTCCATCGACGCGATCGTCCCGAGCGCGTCGTCGTCCACCTCGACGTTGCGCCGGACGATGCCCTGCCCGACGCGGCTGGCGCGGACGACCGCGACGCCCTTGGTCACCGCACGCCGGACCGCCTCCAGCGCCGGCGCCGTCATGTTGCCGTCGCCCACGCCCGCGACGACGATCCCGCGGGCGCCGTTGGCGACGGCCGCGTCGATCAGGTCGGGCGACATCCCGGCGTGGGCGTAGACGATGTCCACGCGCGGCAGCTTGCCGTCGGCGGGGAGCGCCAGCTCGCTGGTGGTCGTGTGCGGGGCACTCGGCGCGCGGTAGAACTCCTGCCGGCCGAACAACGTCACGCCGACCAGCCCGGGCTCGCCCGAGCTGAACGTCTGCACGTCGGTGGTGTGGGTCTTGACGACGTCGTGCGCCGAGTGGATGTCGTCGTTGACCACGACGAGCACGCCACGCCCGCGGCTCGAGGGATCGGCGGCGACGGCGACGGCGTTGTAGATGTTGAGCGGCCCGTCCGCGCTCATCGCCGTCGCCGGGCGCATCGAGCCGGTCATCACCACCGGCTTGTCGCTCTTGAGCACCAGGTGCAGGAAGTAGCTGGTTTCCTCCAGCGTGTCGGTCCCGTGGGTGACGACGACGCCGTCCACGTCCGGCGCGGCGAGCAGTTCGTTGGCCCGCCGCGCCAACTTCACCCAGACCTCGTCGTTCATGTCCTGGCTGCCGATCGACGCCACCTGCTCGCCGCGCAGGGTCGCGATCTCGCGGGCCTGCGGGACGGCCTCGATCAAGACGTCCACGGCGAGCGCGCCGGCCTTGTAGCCGGCGTCGGTCTCCGACTTGGCCGAGCCGGCGATGGTGCCGCCGGTGGCGAGCACGACCAGCCGCGGCTTCGGCTGCGCTGCCGGTCCGGCCGCGGCCAGCGCGAGCGCCGCCCCGGCCAGGCCGACGAGCCAGGCGCCGTGCCTGCGAAGCGCCGCGGTCCTACCCACCGAGCCGCGCATCCTGGGTCAGCGCGACCTCGGCCGTGGTGCCGCGCGGAATCCGGATCTGGCGACCGCCGCCGGTGAGCACGGCGAGACCCGCGCCGATCGCGGCGCCGTCCCCCGCGTCTCCCGCGGCCGCACCGATGAGCGCTCCCGCGCCGACCTTCCGGGCCATGCCGCCCTTGGCCTCGGCGCCGACCTCGGTCGTCTTGATCGGCACCGAGCGGTCATTGATCAGAAGGTCCGTGAAGCGGAACGAGATGTGCAACTCCCCGAGGGCGCGCCCGCCGCGCGACTCGAGCACCTTGCCGAAGACCTTCGTCCCCGCCGGGGCCACGACCGTGCCACCGACCGTCAGCGGCGCCGCGAGCACGCCCTCGACCAACGCGCCCGCCTCGTGGGTCGCCGTGGTGACGTCGCGCGTGAGCGTGACGCGCAGCTTCGTGCCGATCGGGATGACGGACGCGGGAGCGGCGGCCGCGGGCGCCGTGGCAGCGACCGCCGGCGGTGCCGCGGCGGCGGGAGCGACCGCCGGGACGACCGGCGGACGTTCGTTCATCACCATTCGGACCGACGACAGCGCGACCTGGTGGATGTTGCCGCCCGACTCGAACAGCAGCGCCGCGTCGGTGCCGCCTTTGAACTGGCCCCGGAGCGTCGTGCCGTCCACGCGCAGCAACGTGCACGGCCCGGACCCGCCGGCGGGCGCGGGTTTGCCCGGCTGCTGCGTCCCGGCGCGCGGCGAGAAGAGCAGCCAGCCGATTTCGGCGAACGCCACCTGCTGCAGCCCCCCGGCGGACTCGAACATCACCGCGGCGTCGGTGGCGCCCTTGAACGTCCCGTTCAGGGCGCTTTCGTCGATGCGGACGAGAACGTCGGAATGAGCGACCGTGGGAACCAGGACGGCCAGACCCAGCCCCAGCCACAACCAGCGCAACCCGCGCGCAGTGCTCACGGCAACCCCCTCCCCGAGGATCGCAGTGCCCCGAAAGGACGGCCGCGATTCTAGCGCCGCGACGGGGAGACGGTCGCGAAACGGGCCCGGGACGCGAGTTACTCGCGTGCGCGGGATGGTAGGCTGACCGGGGGTCTCGGCCATGAACCTGCAACTGGTGATCGATCACTTCGGGGTCTCCGTCGCGTCGATCTCGGGGGTCCTCGCGGCGCGCGGCAAGAGGGTGGACCTGTTCGGAGTCTGCGTGCTGGCGCTGGTGACGGCGTTCGGCGGCGGCACGATCCGCGACGTCACCCTCGGAGACGTCCCGGTCTTCTGGCTCAAGAGCCAGTGGTTCATCGGCAACGCCGTGTTGACCGCGGTCGCGACGTTCTACATCGCCCGGTTGCGGGAGTCCCGCCACGTATTCCTGGTCGCCGACGCCTTCGTGCTGGCCGCGTTCACCATGGCCGGCGCGCAGAAGGCGCTCGCCTTCGACACGACCGTCGGCGCGATCGTCTTCCTGGGGGTCACGACCGGCGTCGCCGGCGGGATGATGCGCGACGTGCTGCTCGGCCAGGTCCCCGTCGTCTTCCGGCAGGACATTTACCTTTACGCGGGGGCGGCGTTCCTCGGCGCGGGGGCGTTCGTACTGACGAGCCTGATCGTGGACGCGGTTCGCTGGTGCGTCCTCGCCGGGTTCGTGGTGACGCTGCTCGCGCGGCTCGCCGGCATCCGCTGGCGGCTCTCGCTGCCGCTGCTCGAGACTTGAGCCCGGCGGACCGCTACCCGCGCCGCCGGCGCATAATGCCCGGGAAGGGGTCACCGATGATCCGCTGCGCCGTGATCGCGCGTGCCGCGCTGGTCGTGGCCGGCCTCGTCGCCGCCGCCGGCGCGGCGAAGGGACAGCCGTGTGCCGGCGGCACGGGGCTCGTCCTGGCGGGCGGCGGCGCACGTGGCGGCGCGCACGTCGGCTTGCTCTCGGTGATGGAGGAGCTGCGGGTGCCCGTGGACTGCATCGCGGGCACCAGCATCGGGGCCCTGGTCGGCGCGCTGTACGCGGTCGGCTACTCGCCGGCCGAGATCGAGCAGATCCTGCGCGACATCAACTGGGACGACCTGTTCCGCGATCTCCCGGAACGGCGCCAGCTCAGCTTCCGGCAGAAGGAAGACGACCGGCGCGGCCTGTGGCCGGTCGAGCTGGGCATCGGCCGCTCCGGTGTGTCGTCCAAGGCGGGCGTAATCGCCGGGTCGAAGATCCTGATGGTGTTCCGGCTGCTCACGCTCGACGCCGTGGCGGCCCAGAGCTTCGACGAACTGCGCATCCCGTTCCGTGCGGTCGCGGCGGACCTGGAGACCGGCGAGGCCGTCGTGCTGAGCGCGGGCGAGCTCGCCACGGCGATGCGGGCCAGCATGTCGATCCCCGGAGCGTTCACGCCGGTCACGCTGGACGGGAGGGTGCTGGTCGACGGCGGGATCGCCGACAACATGCCGGTGGATGTCGCGCGCGCGATGGGGGCGGGGCGCATCATCGCCGTTGACGTCGGCACGCCGCCGCGGCTGCAGGAACGGCTCTCGCCGGCGAGCGTCCTGAACCAGACCCTGGCCGTTCTCTCCGAGAGGAACGTCAGCGAGCAGCGCGCCAACCTCCGCGAGTCCGACCTCTTGATCACCCCGGAACTCGGCCGGTTCAGCGCCGGCGATTTCATGGACATCGGCGAGGCCATCGCCATCGGCCGGCACGCGGCGCAGCTCCAGCAAGCCGACCTGCGGCGGTTTTCGGTCAGCGAGGAGGAGTACGCCAAGTTCCTGAGCCGGCAGCGGCGCGGCGGCGAGCTGGCGCCGCGCGAAATCGCCATCGACGAAGTGGAAGTGCGCGGGGTCCCGTGGCTGCGCAGCGAGGTGCTGACCGAGCGGATGCGGACCAAACCCGGCTCGCGCCTCGACTCGAAAGTGCTCCAGCGCGACCTCGAGCGCGTGAATCGCGCCGGCGAGTTCGAGACGATCGGCTTCCGCGTGGAGCCGGTCGGCGACCGCAACAAGCTGATCGTCGAGGCGCGGGAGAAGTCCTGGGGCCCGGGGTACCTGCGGTTCGGCATGGGCTTCGAGACGACCTTCGACGGCGACTCGGACTTCAACATGCTGCTGTACTACCGCCGCGCGCGGATGAACCGGCTCGGCGCGGAATTCAAGGCGATCCTCTCGATGGGCGACCCCAGCGCGCTGGAAGCCGAGTTCTACCAGCCGCTGGTCGCGACCGGCACGCTGTTCGTCGCGCCGCGGGCGCTGTTGCACCGCGAAAAGGATGAAGTCTACCTGCCGAGCGGCGACTTCGAAGCGGTCGAATCGCGGCTCAGGGAAGGTGGCCTCGATGTCGGCCTGAATTTTCGCAACTACGGCGAGCTGCGCATGGGGGCCAGCTTCGGAACGCGTTCGTACGAGCCCGCGACGACATCGCAGTTCGCGCACATCGAGTCCGACGTGGGCGAGCTGCGCCTCAGGCTGGCGCTGGACCGAATCGACAACGTTTTCTTCCCGACACGCGGGACCTACACGGCGCTGCAGGCGACGTTCTCGCGCGGTTGGCTCGGCGCCAGCGACGACTACGACCGGGTGCAACTGGGGACGATGGCGTCCACAACCCGCGGGCGGAACACCGTCACCGGCATGTTGCGGCTGGAAACCGACCTCGGCTCGGACCTGCCGGTCTACCAGGAGTACTCGCGCGGCGGTTTCCTCGACCTGTCCGGGCTGCGGCGCCGCGAGCTGCGCGGGGACGTCTCGGCGCTGGTCACGCTGATGGACACCGTTCGGGTCGGCAAGCTCGGTCCGTTCGGAAACCTGTACGCCGGCATCGCCGCGCAGGCCGGCAACGCCTGGCCGGACGTCGACAGCGCCAGCCTCACCGATCTCGTCGGCTCGGGAACGCTGTTTTTCGGGGTGGACAACCCGTTCACGCCCGTTTACCTCGGCTACGGTCTGGCCGAGGGGGGCGAGCACGCATGGTACTTGTTCCTCGGTCCGGTGCTGGACTGACGAGGGGAGGCGGAATGAGCAGGACACGCTGCGCCCTGCTGTGCGCGGGGCTCGCGATCGTCGCGGCCGCGGCGTTCGCGGCGACGATCAAGGTCGACCACGATCCGGCGATCGAGTTCGCGAAGTACCGCACGTTCGCGCTGCGCGCCGGCACCGCGGCCGAGACCCCGTGGGCGCAGGACATGATCGAGTCGGCGATCAAGGCGGAACTGGCCGGCAAGGGGCTCACGCTGGCGGGGGAGAAGCCGGACCTGATCGTCGTCACGCACGTGCGGCGGTCGACGGAAAAGCAGCTCAACATCGACACCGCGCCGGGCTGGCGCCGGCTCGGGACGACCGGGACGATCAGCGAGTACCCGGTCGGCACGCTGGTCGTCGATCTCGTGGACGCCGGCAGCGGGAAGCTGGTCTGGCGCGCGAGCGCCGCCGACACCCTCCCGAGCCAGCCGAAGCCGGACCGCGCGCAGAAGAAGCTGGCCAAGGCCGTGGCGAAGATGTTCAAGGACTACCCCGTCCTCCGGTGAAGGACGTCTTCCACGAACTGGCGCGCAAGCTGGATCGCCTGCCGCAGGGCTACCCCGCGACCGGGGATGGCCTGGAGCTGCGCATCCTGCGCAAGGTCTTCAGCGAGGAGGATGCGGCGGTCGCCCTGCGACTCCGGCCGTTTCCCGAGACGGCGGCTCGCATCGCGCGCCGGCTCGGCGTGCCGGTCGCGCGGGCCCGTGCGCGTCTCGACGATATGGCGCAGCGCGGGCAGATCGGCTGCATGAACAGCCACCACCGCAAGCTGTACCTGCTCGTCCCGTTCGTGGTCGGGATCTACGAGTTCCAGCTCCGGCGCCTCGACGCGGAGCTGGCGGAGATGATGGAGGCGTACCTCCCGCACTTGACCCGGAGGGTCGGCGGAGCCCGGCCGGCGCTGGCCCGCGTCGTGCCGATCCACGCCACCATCGACAGCGCGGCGCACGTCCTGGACCACGAGGACGCGCGGCGGATGGTCGAGGCGGCGCGGGTCTTCCGCGTCGCCCCCTGCATCTGCCGCAAGCAGAGCGCCCTGCGCGGCCGGCCGTGCCGGCACCCGGAGGAGACCTGCCTCACCTTTGCGACCGATCCGACCGCCTACGACGGCGTGCCGGAGTGGGGCCGGGTGATCACGCGCGAGGAGGCGCTGGGTGTGTTGGACCTCGCCGAGCGCGAGGGGCTGGTGCACTGCACCTACAACTTCCGCAGCCAGCCGTTCTTCGTCTGCAACTGCTGCAGCTGCTGCTGCGGGTTCCTGCGCGGGCTGGCGGAGTTCCGCGCGCCGCACATGCTCGCGCGCAGCAACTACGCCGCCGCGATCGACGCCGCGCTGTGCGCCAACTGCGGCGCGTGCGTCGCGAGGTGCCCGGTCGGGGCGATCGCCGGCGGCGACGCATCCTCGGTCGTCGCGGCGGAGCGCTGCATCGGCTGCGGCGTGTGCGCGCCGGAGTGCCCGCGGCAGGCGATCCGGCTGTTCGCGCGACCGGCCGCGGAGCAGGAGCGCCCGCCGCGCGACATCGTCGACTGGAGCATCCGGCGCACGACGGAGCGCGACGGCACCTTCGCGGGCGTGGCGCTGCGCGGCTGGCTGGTCTGGCAGGTGCTGAAGGCCAGGGCGGAGCGAACGCCGGAACCCGGGAAGGAGACGTGACGATGACCGCACGATCGGAGCTGATCGGGCTCGGCGGCTGGCTGGCGCTGACGTTCGTCGCGGCGACGCTGGGGGGCCTCGCGTCCGCGCAGGCCGGGTCCTTCTACCAGCAGCTCGCGCGTCCCGCCTGGGCGCCACCCGGGTGGATCTTCGGCCCGGTGTGGACCGTGCTCTACATCCTGATGGCGATCGCGGCGTGGCTGGCCTGGCGCGAGCGCGGCCTCGGCGGCGCCACACTCGCGCTGGGGCTGTTCATCGCCCAGCTCGCCCTCAACGCGCTGTGGACCTGGCTCTTCTTCGCGTGGCGCCAGGGCGGTCTCGCCTTCGCCGAGATCCTGCTGCTGTGGCTCTTGATCGTCGCGACGGTGATCGCGTTCTGGCGCGTGCGTCCGCTCGCGGGCGCGCTCCTGCTGCCGTACCTCGCGTGGGTCACGTTCGCGACCGCGCTCTCCTACACCACGTGGCGCCTGAACCCGCAGATCCTCGGCTGACCGCGCTGCTCCTGCTCGGGCCGACCGGTTCCGGCAAGACGCCGGTTGGCCGCGCGCTGGAGCGGATCGCCGGCTGGCCGCACCTCGACTTCGGCGCCCACCTGCGGCAGATCGCCGGGAGTGGGGACGACCACGGCCTCGATCCGGCCGAGCGCGACTACGTGCGCGCGCTGGTCGCGGGCAACGCGCTGTTCCCGGACGACGCGCTACCGCTGGTGCGGCGGATCGTCGCGCACGCGCTCGCGGTGGCTCCCGCCGGCGCGGCACGGGTGGTGCTGAACGGTGTCCCGCGCACGCTGGCGCAGGCGCGCGGGCTCGTGGACCTGCTGGACGTGCGTCACGTGGTGCTGCTGGCCTGCGCACCGGGCGTCGCGGCGGCCCGGGTGGCGCTGCGGCGGGCCGGGCAGGGGCCCGACGACGCCGGGCGCGCCGACGACGATCCGGCGCAAGTCGCGCACAAGCTGGAGCTGTTCGCGCGCGAGACGTTGCCGCTGGTCGCGCACTACCGGGCGGCCGGCGCGACGATCGTCGAAGCCGAGGTCGGCGTCGACATCGGCGACGAGGAACTCGCGCGGCACCTGCTCGCCCGCCTCTCGTGAGCGGAGCGCGCGCGCGTCATCAGCGGGCGAGCGCCGCGCGCAACTCGGCGAAGAGTCGCACCAGGTCCGGGAGCTGGTGGTGCGCGTTCAGGCCGCTCGGGTTGGGCAGCACCCAGACTCCCGCGCCGCCGAGCCGCTCCTCCTGCGGACCGAGGCCGGCCCGCGGTCTTTCGAACGCGGAGCGGTATGCCGTGACGCCCAGCACGGCGACCCAGCGCGGGCTGGTGCGCCGTACTTTCCGCGCCAGCGCGCACCCGCCGCGACGCAGTTCGTCGCGCGCCAGCTCGGCGGCCGAGGCGCTCGCCCGCGGGACGATGTTCGTCACCCCGCAGCCGAGGTCGAGCAGCAGGCGCTCCTCGTCCGGCGCGAGCAGCCGCGGCGTGAAGCCGGCACCGTGCAGGGCCGGCCAGAAGCGGTTGCCCGGCCGCGCGAAGTGGTGGCCCGTCGCCGCCGACCACAGCCCCGGGTTGATGCCGACGAACAGCACGCCCAGCCCCGGCGCGATCACGTCCGGCACGCGGCGGTTCGCCGCGCGCGCGAGATCCTCCGGCCCCGGTCGCCACCTGGCCATCCGCCGATGATATTTTGGAACCCGGAGCCTGACATGCCGCGGATCGCCGTCGTCGAGGACGAGCCCGACATCGCCGACATCCTCCGCTTCCACCTCGAGCGCGGGGGGTTCGAGGTCGAGGTGCACGGGCGGGGCGACCTGGCGCTGGCGGCGATCCAGCGCCGGCCGCCGGACCTGGTCCTGCTCGACCTGATGCTGCCCGGCCTCGACGGACTCGAGGTGTGCCGCTTCCTCAAGCGCAAGCCGGAAACGGCGGGCGTCCCGATCGTCATGCTCACGGCCCGGGCCGAGGAGACCGACCGCATCGTCGGGCTGGAACTGGGGGCCGACGACTACATCCCGAAACCGTTCAACCCCCGCGAGGTGGTCCTGCGCGTGCGCGCCGTGCTGCGGCGGCAGGACGGCGCGGCCCCGTCGCCCTCGACGGTCCTCGCGGCGGGGACCATCCGGCTGCACGTGGACGCCCACCGGCTCGAAGTCGCGGGTGAAGACGTCGCCGTGACCGCGACGGAGTTCCGCCTGCTCCAGCACCTGATGGGCCGGGCCGACCGGGTCCAGACCCGCGACGCGCTGTTGTCGGAGGTCTGGGGTTACGCCGAGGGCGTCGACAGCCGGACCGTGGACACCCACGTCCGCCGGCTGCGGCACAAGCTCGGCCCGGAGTGGGGGCGGATCGAAACGATCATCGGCGTCGGCTACCGCTTCCGTTCCTGACCCCGTCCGACTCGCACGGTCACCCTTGGCCGGTCTGTCACCGGCTTGTCCCCCCGCCGTCACACGCGCGTAACCAGCGCCCCGAATAGTCGTCGCGATCCAACGTGCCACGGGGGCGAGACCCCGCCGGGAGACGAGGATGCGAACCGTGACGATGACGAGACTGGTGGTGCTCGCGCTGGTGCTGGGGGCTGGCCTCGGCGGCGCCCGGGCCCAGGAGACGAAGGCGGAATTCAAGCCGGAGACGAAGATCAGCGGCCGGGTTTTCGCGGACCTGTCGAGCAGGAGCTACGAGACCGGCGGTGTCGAGACCGACGACAGCGGGTTCGGCATCGATGTCAAGCGCTTCTACCTCGGGGTCGGCCACACCTTCGACCCGAACTGGTCGGCCAGCCTGGTCCTCGACATCGGCGACAAGGGGAACAAGGCCGGCTGCAAGGTGGACCCGATCGACGTGGACGGGGACGAAACGGCCGACGCAATCAAGTGCACGGCGAGCGGCGGTGACAACCGCCGCTACGACGTGTTCGTGAAGAACGCCTACGTCCAGTACAAGTGGAGCGACGCCGCGGCGCTGAGGCTGGGCGCGGCCTCGAACCCCTGGATCAGCTACGCCGAGGAGCTGTACGGCCAGCGCTACATCGAGAACACGCTGATCGACCGCGACCGCGTGAAGTTCGGCGAGTCGGCCGACTGGGGCCTGCACTTCCTCGGCAAGGCGCTCGACGCCAAGGTCAACTACGCGTTCTCGGCGATCAACGGCCTCGGGTACTCCGATCCCAAGCGGACCAAGACCATGGACTTCGAGGGACGGGTCGGCGTCCAGCCGATCAAGGGCCTGAACTTCGGCGCCGGCTTCTACTCGGGTAAGCGCGGCCGCGACCTCGAGAGCAAGCCCGCGGAGAACACGGCGACCCGCGTCAACGCGCTGGCGGCGTACGTCTCGGACAACTTCCGCGTCGGGGTCGAGTGGTTCGCGGCCAAGAACTGGAACAGCGTGGACAAGATCGTCACCACCGACGAAGAGGCCGACGGCTTCTCGGTCTACGGTCGGGTGCGCGTCGCGCCCAAGGTCGAGCTGTTCGCCCGCTACGACGACGCCAAGCCGGACAAGGACCGCCTGCCCGACCTCGAAAACACCTACGTCAACGGTGGTGTGCAGTACGCGTTCAACAAGGGGCTGTCAGCCGCGCTCGTTTACAAGAACGAGCAGGTGGACACCGGGACGGCTGCCACCGAGATCGACAACGACGAGATCGGCATCTTCGCCGTGTACAACTTCTGATCTGAGTGCCGCGGGAAGGGGCCCGCGATCGAGGGATGCAGCTGTCACACGGCTGTCACACGCCTGTTTCGCAACCGTCACCCCGGCGATCGACGATCGCCGCATGGACGAAGGAGGTTCGGACATGAAGCGCACCTTCCCGTTGGCCGCGCTGCTCGCCGGCGCGGGCCTGCTGTGCTCCCCACCGGCGCTCGCGCAGGTGGTCAAGATCGACCCGGCGCTGGCCGGCTACAAGAAAGTCGCCGGGGTCTCGGGGACGATCAGCTCCGTCGGCTCGGACACCTTGAACAACCTGATGACGCTGTGGGCCGAGGGGTTCGTCAAGCAGTACCCGGGCGTGAAGCCGCAGATCGAGGGCAAGGGCTCGTCCACCGCGCCGCCGGCGCTGATCGCCGGGACCGCGCAGTTCGGCCCGATGAGCCGGCTGATGAAGTCCGGCGAGATCGACGAGTTCGAGAAGAAGTTCGGCTACAAGCCGACGGCGGTCGCGGTGGCGATCGACGGTTTGGCCGTGTTCATCAACAAGGACAACCCGCTCAAGGAACTGACGCTGGCGCAGGTCGACGCGATCTTCTCCAGGAACCGCGCCTGCGGCGGCCCGAAGGAGCTGGCCACCTGGGGCGACCTGGGCCTCGGCGGGTCGTGGGCCGACAAGCCGATCAGCCTGTACGGCCGCAACTCGGCCTCGGGCACGTACGGCTACTTCAAGGAACACGCCCTGTGCAAGGGTGATTACAAGGACTCCGTGAAGGAGCAGCCCGGCTCCGCGGCCGTGGTACAGGGCGTCACCGCCGACAAGTACGCGATGGGCTACAGCGGGGTCGGCTACAAGACCTCGGGCGTGAAGACGGTGGCGCTGGCGGCCAAGGAAGGCGCGCCGTTCATCGGCGACGATCCGGAGAACGTCCTCTCGGGGAAGTACCCGCTCGCGCGCTTCCTCTACATCTACGTCAACAAGGCCCCGGGCCAGCCGCTCAGCCCGCTGGTCGAGCAGTTCCTGCGCTACACGCTCTCGCGGGACGGGCAGGACGTCGTCGTCAAGGACGGCTACCTGCCGCTGACGGCGGCGATGGTGGACAAGGAACTGCAGAAGCTGAACTGAGCAGCGATTCCGACCCGTGGTGGAGGCAACGACGGCCGCTCCGAAGAACATCGCGATCGATCGCGCACGGGAGGTCGTCGTGGACGCGCACGCACCGGTCGCCGGCGATTTCCCCGGCGCACCGGCGCGTGCGCGCGTCCCCCTGACCAGCCGCCGCCGGCGCTGGTCGGATTCCGCGGCCCGCTGGCTCGTCGTCGCCGGCGGGCTGGCGATCATCGCCGGCGTCCTCGGGATCCTCGTCTTCATCCTCGCCGAGACCTGGCCGCTCTTGCGCCCGGCCCGCGTCGCCGTCGCCTCGACGATCGCCTGGCCCGCGGCCCGGGGCCCGGCCGTCCTCGCGGACGAGTCGCGGCGCACGATCGTCGCGCTCGGTGTCGATGGCCGGCTGCGCGCGGCCGACCTGCGCGACGGGCGCGCGGCCGACATCGCCACGCTCTCGGCGCCCGCGCCGCTGCTGCACCCGCACGTGCTGCCCGGCGCGCAGGTCTTCGCCGCGGGGACGGCCGACGGGCGGGTCGTCCTCGCGTCCGTGGCGTGGTCCGAGGGGACGTCCGCGCACGATCGGCCGCGGCCCGCGCTCGGCCGCGAGGTGCTGCTCGTCCTCGACCCGGCAAGCCGCCCGGTCGAGGCCTTCACCGGCACCTTGCGCGACGACGGCGGCGCGATCGCGGCGGCGCGGCTCGCCGACGGCACGCTGGCGCTGGCGAGCGTCACCATCGAGAGCAACCCGATCACCGGCGAGCGCAGCGAGACGCCCGACCAACGCGCGTTCCCGGCGCCCGCCCCGGTTTCCGAACTCGCGATCGACGCCGCGGGTCGGCGCCTTTACGCCGGTACGACCACGGGCCAGGTCGTCCTCTGGAACATCGTGGACGGCGTGCCGGGCGAGCCGGTCGCGGTGTCGGCCGGCGGGAGCCCGGTCACGGCCCTCGCGCCGCTCGGCGGCCACGGGGCGCTCGTGGTCGGGCAAGAGGACGGCTCGATCAGCGTCTGGCTCATGGCCCGATGCGGCGGCGCCGCGCCGCGCCCGACGCGCGTTCGCGAGTTCCCTGCCGTCGCGGCGGCGGTGCGGTCGATCGCGCCCTCGCCGCGGGACAAGGGGTTCCTCACGCTCGACGGGCAGGGCGGGCTGGGCCTGCACCACTCGACATCCGGGCGCACGCTGTGGCGCGGGCCGGCCAGCGTCGCGGGCGCCGCGAGCGTGGTGTTCTCGCCCAAGGCCAACGGCGCGATCGTCGTCGGCGCGCGCCGGGCCGCGCTCCTGTCGATCGACAACCCGCACCCCGAGGTCAGCCTGCGCTCTTTGTTCCTGCCGGTCTGGTACGAGGGGTACGACGGCCCGGCCCTGGTCTGGCAGTCGTCGGCGTCGAGCGACGACTTCGAGCCCAAGCTCAGCCTGACGCCGCTGATCGTCGGCACGCTGAAGGGCACGTTCTACTCCTTGATCCTGGCGATCCCGCTCGGCGTTTTCGGTGCGATGTACACCTCGCAGTTCATGCACGCTTCGCTGCGGAACATCGTCAAGCCGAGCGTCGAGATCATGGCCGCGCTGCCCAGCGTCGTGCTGGGGTTCCTCGCCGGACTGTGGCTCGCGCCGCGGGTCGAGGCGCACTTTCCCGCGCTCGTCCTGATGCTGGTGGTGCTGCCGGCGACGGCCCTGCTGTGGGGCTGGTCGTGGCGCCTGTTGCCGTCCCGCGTGCGGGCCGCGTTGCCCTCGGGGTCCGAGGCGATCGCCGCGATCGGCTTCCTCGGCCTCGGCATCCTCGTCGCGCTCCAGCTCGGACCCGCGTTCGAACGGCTCGCCTTCGGCGGTCGGTTCCAGGGCTGGTTGCTCGAGGTGCTCGGGTTGACCTACGACCAGCGCAACGCCGTCGTGGTCGGCCTCGCGATGGGCTTTGCCGTGATCCCGATCATCTTCTCGGTTTCCGAGGAGGCGTTCTCCAACGTGCCGCGCGGGCTGGTCGCGGGCTCCCGCGCGCTCGGCGCCACGCGCTGGCAAACGGTCACGCGCGTCGTGCTGCCCTCCGCCAGCGCCGGCATCTTCTCGGCGGTGATGCTCGGCTTCGGCCGCGCCGTCGGCGAGACGATGATCGTGCTGATGGCCACCGGCAACACGCCGATCATGGACTGGAGCCCGTTCAACGGCTTCCGCACGCTGTCGGCCAACATCGCGACCGAGATCCCCGAGGCCCCCGTCGGCGGGACGCTCTACCGCACGCTGTTCCTGGCGGGCCTGCTGCTGTTCCTGATGACGTTCGTCGTCAACACCGTCGCCGAGCTGGTGCGCCAGCGCCTGCGCCGCCGGTTCTCGCACGCATGAGACCGCACGCGGCGGGATCGGGTGAGCACCTGACCGCGCTCTGCGCCGGAGCGCTGGCGTTCACGCTGTTGCTCGTGTGCGGGCTGCTGCTCCTGCTCGCGGTCAACGGCCTGAGCCACTTCTGGCCGCGCCGGCTGGTGCAGCTCGAGCTGCGCGACGGCCGGCGACTGCTCGGCGAACTCCAGCAGCGCGAGACGGCCCCGCCCGCGGAACCCGGGGCGCCGCCGCAGTGGCGGGTGCAGCTCAAGGTCGGCAACCGCGACGTCGGCGGCGCCGACTTCGTGTGGGTGGACGAGGCGGGAATCGCGCGGCGGGACGAGCCCGCTGACGTCGTGGAACTGGAACGGCTGGAGTGGGGGAACTTCTACGGGCGGATGGTCGAGTTGCGCCGCGGCGACGAGCGGCTGGCGTCCGGGCCGGAGGCCGCGTGGCGCGCCTTTCCGCTGTTGCACGCGGCCAAGCAGCGCGAGGCGCGCGAGGTCGCGGCGCTCGAGAAGGGGCCGATCGGCGAGATCAACCACCAGATCGACCGGCTCACGCTGGCCCGGCGCGAGCCGCGGCTCGCGCGGCTGCCGCAGCGCGAACGTTCCGAGCGGCTGCAGCAACTGGACGAGCAGATCACCGAGCGCCGCGAGGAATACGAGCGGCTCGCCGAGCGGCTGGCCACGCTGCGCCGGGAACTGCTGCGCGAGACGGCGGTGATGGAGGCGGCGGACGGCACGCGCAAAGAGGTCCCGGTCGCGGCGATCGTGCGCGCGTTCCGCCCCAACGCGCTCGGCTGGCCGGAACGGGTGCGGCTGTACGCTGGCCGGCTCTGGGAGTTCGTGGCCGGCGAGCCCCGCGAGTCGAATACCGAGGGCGGCATCTTACCGGCGATCTTCGGCACCGTGATGATGGTGTTCATCACCGGGATCGCCGTGACGCCGCTCGGGGTGCTCGCGGCGGTGTACCTGCGCGAGTACGCGCGCCAAGGGCCGTTCGTGCGCATCGTGCGCATCGCCGTCAACAACCTCGCCGGGGTGCCGTCGATCGTCTTCGGGATGGTCGGGCTGGGTTTCTTCGTCTACTTCCTGGGCGGCACGATCGACCGGCTGTTCTACCCCGAGCGGCTGCCGAACCCGACGTTCGGCACGGGCGGGATCCTCTGGGCCAGCCTGACGCTGGCGGTCCTCACCGTCCCGGTCGTGATCGTCGCGGCCGAGGAGGGGCTGGCGGCCGTGCCGCGCGTGGTCCGCGAGGGCTCGATGGCGCTCGGGGCGACGAAGTTCGAGACGACCTGGCGCATCGTCGTCCCCGCCGCGGCTCCCGGGATCCTGACCGGCATGATCCTCGCGATGGCGCGCGCGGCGGGGGAGGTCGCCCCGCTGATGATCGTCGGCATGGTCAAGCTCGCGCCGAACCTGCCGCTCGATCACCACGCGCCGTTCGTGCACCTCGAGCGGAAGTTCATGCACTTGGGCTTCCACATCTACGACATCGGCTTCCAGAGTCCGAACGTCGAGGCGAGCAAGCCCCTCGTCTTCGCCACGGCGCTGCTCCTGGTGCTTGTGGTCGCCGTGATGAACCTCGCCGCGATCGCGCTGCGCAACCACCTGCGCCGCCGGTACGCGCTGGCCGCCGATGTGTAGCGGCCGCCGCAGGCCGCCCGCCATGCGAAGGGAACGATGATGCCGACCGCTCAGCCATCCCCGCCGCCCCGGCCCGCGATCGATGACCCGGTCATCGCGGTCGACGCGCTCTCGCTGTGGTACGGCCCCGCGCGGGCGCTGGACGGGATCACGCTCGACATCCGCCGGCGCAAGATCACGGCCTTCATCGGCCCGTCCGGCTGCGGCAAGTCCACCCTCCTGCGCACCTTCAACCGCATGAACGACCTGGTGGACGGCGTGCGGACCTCCGGCGACATCCGCTTCGAAGGCGAGAGCGTCTTCGACCACCGGGCCGACGTCAACACGCTGCGCCGGCGGGTCGGCATGGTGTTCCAGAAGCCGAACCCGTTTCCCAAGACGATCTACGACAACATCGCCTACGGCCCGCGGTTGCACGGCGTGACCCGCCAGCGCGACCTCGACGCGATCGTCGAGCGCAGCCTGACGGCCGCGGCGCTGTGGGACGAGGTGAAGGACCGCCTGCGCGGGAGCGCGCTGGGTCTGTCGGGCGGCCAGCAGCAGCGGCTGTGCATCGCCCGCGCGATTGCGGTGGAGCCGGAGGTGATCCTGCTCGACGAGCCGTGCTCCGCGCTCGATCCGATCGCCACGGCGCGGATCGAGGAGCTGATGCGCGAGCTGCAGCGCGACTACACGATCGTGATCGTGACGCACAACATGCAGCAGGCCGCCCGCGTGTCGGACTACACCGCGTTCCTGTACCTCGGGCAGCTGATCGAGTACGGCGTGACGACGGAGCTGTTCCTGCAGCCGAAGGTGCGCCAGACCGAGGACTACATCACGGGTCGGTTCGGTTAGGAATGTGGCGCGTCGCGCATGCGGCTGGCCGCCGTAGGGGCCGCCGCAGGCGGCCCGCAAACGACACGGTGTGGAGCGGGGGACAAATGGAACGGCACTTCGAGCACGACCTGCAGGAACTGACCGCGGCGGTCCAGCGCATGGGCGGGCTGGTCGAGCAGGCGATCTCGCGCTCGGTCGAGGCGCTCAACGGCCGCGACGACCGCGTGGCCGCGGAGGTGATCCGGGCCGACGAGGAGATCGACCGGCTGGAGCTGGAGATCGACGAGCGCGCGATGACGCTGCTCGCGCGCTACCAGCTCGCTGCCGGCGACCTGCGCTTCGTCACGACCGTGCTCAAGATCACGCCGAGCCTCGAGCGGATCGGCGACTACGCGGCGAACATCGGCGAGCGCGCGATCGAGCTGGGGAAGGAACCGCCAAGCCGCCGGCTGGTGGACATCCCGCTGATGGCGCGCCGGGCCCAGGAGATGCTGCGCGGCGCGCTCGACGCGTTCGGCAGCCGCGACACCGCGAGCGCCCGGGCGGTGATCGCGATGGACGACGAGCTGGACCAGCGGCTGGAGCAGATCTTCCGCGTGCTCCTCTCGCACATGATCGAAGACCCGCGCACGATCACGCGGGCGCTGCGCCTGACCTTCGTGGCGAAACTTTTCGAGCGGATCGGCGACCAGGCGACGAACATCTGCGAGATGATCGTGTACATGACCGAGGGTCAGGTGATCCGGCACCGCGGGCCCGCGGAACAGGCCCCCACGCCGTGACGGTCCGCCGCAAGCTCGTCCTGCTGCTCGGCGTCACCGCCGTGGCCGGAGGGCTGGTGATCGGTGCGGCCGCCTACTCGGTGATCCGCGCGAGCACCCGCGAGCGCTACGTCGAGCGGCTGCGCTCGGAGGCCGACCTCCTCGCCGCGTGGATCGGCAGCCAGCCCGCGCCCGGCGATCCCCAGCGCTGGGCCCGCGACTGGGGCGCGCGGCTCGACCTGCGCGTGTCGCTCATCGCGCGTGACGGGCGCGTGGTGGGCGATTCGTCGGTGTCGGCGGAACGGCTGCCGCGGCTGGAGAACCACCGCGACCGGCCCGAGGTGCGGCGCGCCGCCGATGTCGGCTGGGGGCAGAACGACCGCTCTTCCGAGAGCACCGGCGAGAGGTACTTCTACCTCGCGCGCCGGCTGGACGGCGACGGGCCGATCGGCTTCGTGCGCGTCGCCCTGCCGGCGTGGCAGGTGCGGCAGGCCGAGCGACCGTCGCTGACGCTCCTGCTGCTGCTGTTGCTCACCGCCCCGTTCCTCGTCGCCGCGGTCGCCTTCTTCACCGTCCGACACTGGGCGCGTCCGCTCGAGCAGCTCAGCTCGCTTGCCGGCCGCGTCGCCGCGGGCGACCTGGAACTGACCGCGGCGGCCGACCGCGACGACGAGATCGGCGCGCTCGGCCGCGCCGTGGCGCGGATGCAGCAGGCGCTGGCGGGCAAGGGCGCCGAGATCGAACACGAACGCCGGCTGCTGCGGGCCGTCATCGCCGGCATGAAGGAAGGGCTGCTGCTGGTCGACCGCGAGCGGCGGGTCCAGCTCGTGAACGACGCGCTGTGCCGCGCCGGAAGCCTGCGCGCCGACCCGGTGGGCCGCCCGGTGGCCGAGGTCATCCGCCACCCGGTCGTGCTGTCGGCGATCGAGGCGGTGCTCCAGACCGGCGAGCCGCGCACGGAGAGGATGGACGACGCGCCGGCTGCCCGCGCGTACGAACTCCACGCCACGCCGGTGCGGGCCGGGGAAAACGGCCCCCCCAGCGCGGTCGCGCTCTTGTTCTTCGACGTCACGCGGCTGGAGTCGCTGGAGTCGGTCCGCCGCGAGTTCGTGGCCAACGTGTCGCACGAGCTGCGCACACCGCTGACGGCGGTGAAGGCGGCGGTCCTGACGCTTCTCGACGGCGGGGTCGCCGGGGACGAGCGCGGTCGCTTCCTCGACTCGATCCACCGCAACGCCGAACGCATGTCGGCGCTGGTCGAGGACCTGACCGACCTGTCGCTGATCGAGACCGGGGCGATCCGGCTCGAGATCGGCCCGGTGGACCTCGCCGCGCTCGCGCGCGAGGTGGTCGCGCAGGTCGCGCCGCGCTACGCGCACATGGGGGTGCGGGCCCGGGTCGAAATACCCGCGCGATTCACGCTGCAGGCCGACCGGCGCCGGCTCGAGCAGGTCCTGGTCAACCTGGTGGACAACGCGATGAAGTTCAACCGGCGCGACGGGGAGGTCTGGGTCCGCGCCGGCCAGGACGGCGCGCACGCCACGATCGTGGTCGAGGACACCGGCATCGGCATCGCCGCCGACGATCACGAGAAGGTCTTCCGCCGCTTCCACCGCGTCGACCCCGCGGCCTCGCGCGAGCTGGGCGGCACGGGTCTCGGGCTGGCGATCGTCCGGCACCTCGTGCAGCTTCACGGGTGGCAGATCCGCGTCGAGTCCGAGCTGGGCCGCGGCTCGCGCTTCATCATCGAAACCTGAGCCGGGCGGCCTGCCAAGCCCACGCACGCCGCTGACAGCATGGTTGGCGGCGGTCCACAATGCGCGGCATGCGCACGCCGAGCACGAAGCGCTCCGGGTCGGCTGCCGCGCCGCCGGACCGCACCGGCGCCGCGGCCCCGTTCGCGGCCGCCGGCGCAACGGCCCTCGCGGCTGCGCTCGCCTTCTGGCAGCTCGGCGCCAAGAGCCTGTGGCTGGACGAGGGTCTCAGCGCCGTGCGGTCCGGGTTGGACTTCGCGGACCTGCTGCCGCGCCTGTTCGGTTACGACGCCAACTCCAACCTGCACGCGCTGCTGCTGCACCTGTGGATCCGGCTGTTCGGCGACGGCGAGGCTGCCCTGCGCTCGCTGTCGGCGATCGCCGCCGTCGGCTGCGTGCCGCTGGTGTACCTCCTGGCCTCGCGGCTGTTCGGGCGTTGGCCCGGGGCCGCGGCGGCGGTGCTGCTGGCGCTCAACGGCTTCTTCCTCCACTACGCGCAGGAAAGCCGCTGCTACGCCCTGCTCCTGCTGCTGACCTGTGCGCAATCGCTGCTGTTCCTGCGCGCGCTGGAGCGCTCGACGTGGGTCCTTTGGCTCGGGTACGCGGCGCTGGGCGGCCTGGCGGTGTACGCGCACGCGGCGGCTCTGCTGAACCTGCCGGTCCACGTGCTCGCCGCGCTCAGCGGTCCGCCGCGCGCGCCGGACTGGCGGCGCTTCGCCGCGGCGCTGGCGCTGACCGGCGCGATCACGGCGCCGCAGGCTTGGTTCCTGGTCCACAACGAAGGTGGCCAACTGGACTGGGTCGAGCGGCCCGGACTGTCCGACTTGCGCCTCGCCGCGCTGGAGTGGACCGGCTACGGCGGGACGCTGGCCTTGCTGCTGGCGGCGCTCGCCATCGGCCTCGGCGCCGTCGTGGCCGCGCGGCGTAACCCTCCGCCGGGCGGCGAATCGTGGGCCCCGTGGGGCGCGCGCTGGGCGCTGATCGGCACCGTCGGCGTCGTCCTGTTTGTCTTCGCGATCTCGCAAGCGCGACCGGCGCTGATCCCGCGCTACCTGATCGCGGTCGTCCCGGGGCTGGTGCTGCTGTACGCGGCGGCGCTGGCACTCCTGCGACCGCGCTGGGCGGCGCTCGCGCTGTTCGCGGTCCTCGCGTTCAGCTCGGCCCGCGGTGTGCACTACTGGTACACCGAGTACCAGAAGGAAGACTTCCGCGCCGCCACCGCTTTCGTCCTGGAGCGCCTGCGCCCCGGCGACGCGATCACGTTCTACGTCTACATGGTCCGCGAGCCGTTCGAGTACTACGCCCGGCGCGCCGGCGCGGGGGACCTGCCGGTCGTCGACGTGGCGTCCGCGGCGTGGGGTGGCGGCGGGCGGCAGCCGGCGCCCGACCTGGCGAAGATCCACGCGCTGGCCCGCGAATACCCGCGCGTCTGGCTGGTCCTCAGCCACGCCGGCGCAGCGCTGACGCCGCAGTCGAACTCGCGCACGGTCCAGCGCGAAATCCAGCGCGATTACATCGTCGCCAACGTGCAGCGCTTCCAGGGCATCACCGTGATGCTCTACCAGCGCCGTTGACCTTCTCGCGCGAATTCCGCTACAGTGCGGCCGCCCGATGAGCCCGCGGCCGACGCGCGTTTCCGTGATCATCCCCGCCTACAACGCGGAGACGACGCTGCCGTGCGTGCTGGCGGCGCTGCGGGACCTGCCGCGCGACTGGGAGCTGATCGTCGTCGACGATCATTCCACCGACGGGACGGCCGAGATCGCGCGGCGTCACGGGGCGCAGGTCCTGCTCTCGCACGGCTCGCGCTGCGACCACGCGGCGCGCAACACCGGCGCTGCCGCGGCCCGGGGCGCGGTGCTGGCGTTCCTCGACGCCGACGTCGTGGCGAGCGTCACGACCATCGCCGCGGCGGCGCGGATGCTCGAGCGGAAGCGGGTCGGCTGCGTGTTCGCGGTCTACGACCGCGGCGCGCACTTGGGCGACCTGGTCAGCCGCTACAAGAACTTCTGGATCCGGCACAGCACCCTCCGGGCGCCGCGGCCGCTGCGCTGGATCAACACCAGCCTGGCGGTGCTCGGGCGCGAGCACCTGCACGCCGTCGGCGGGTTCCCCGAGGCGTTCACCTGCCTGCACGGGGGCGGCGATCTGCACTTCGGGGCCCGCTTGGCGCGGGGATCCGGCCCGATCCTCGTCGACGAGCGGGTCGAGGTCACGCACCTGAAGCGCTTCACGCTGGCGCGGTTGGCGCGCAACGACTTCCTGCGCGCGCGCGGCTGGCTGCGCCTGGCGCTGGCGCAGCGCGGCACGCGGGAGGTGCTGCGGCGACCGCGGCAGGCCAACGTCGGCGCGCGCTTCAGCTGGGGCTGCGTGGCGAGCGCGGCCGGGCTGGCCCTGCTCGGCTTCGCCGCGCTGGAGCCGCTGCTCCTGGCGCCGGCCGCCGGGGGGTTCGTCGCTTCCGCCGTGCTCAGCGGCGATTTCCTCGCCGCGGCGGCGCGCGAGCGGATGCGGGGCTGGCCGCTGTTCGTCCCGCTCCTCTGGTTCGACCAGTTGGCCTGCGCGGCCGGGCTGGCGACCGAGGTCCTGTCGCGGATCGCCCGGCCGCTGCGCCGGCGCGCGGCGCGGCCGGAACTGGTCACGGCCGAGGATCGCGCGCGCGGCGTGGGCCTCGAGCACGGCGCGGCGTAGCGGCGCGATCGAGGAACACGTGCTGGCCGGCGATGTCTACCGCGCGAGGAGCGTCACCGGCGAAGGCCACGTCTTGCGGCCGGCCGCGTAGTCAGGGTCGCGGAGGCTGGCGGGTCGCGAGGTTGATCGTCGCGATGACCGGGAAGTGGTCTGACGGGTAGCGCCGGTTGCGGCTGAAGTGGTCGATTCGCGCGGCGAGGACCTCGGTCCCCGGCTGGACGAGAATGTAGTCGATCCTCTCGCCGCCGACAGCGCCGAACGTGAAGTCCGAAAACGTGCCGGCCTCGCTCGCGTCGGGGTGCAGCACGCGGAAGGCGTCGCGGAACGGCGCCGTGCCCGCGGGCGCCGTCAGGGTCGCGAGCGCCGGGTTGTCTTCGCCGACATTGAAGTCGCCGCTGATCACGACCGGGTCGTCGCGGAACGCGCGCGCCTCGATCTTCTCGCGCAACAGGATCGTGCTGCGCTCGCGCGAGGGCTGGGACTGGTGGTCGAGGTGCAGGTTGAAGTGGTAGAAGCCGCGCCCGTCGCCGTCGACGAAGCGGGCCCACGTGCAGATCCGGGCGAGATTGTTGCCCCACGATCTGGAGTTCGGGACGTCGGGGGTGTCCGAGAACCAGAACGTCCCGGCCTCGGCGACGCGCAGGCGGTCCTTGCGGAACAGGATCGCGCACGTCTCCCCGGCATCGCCGCCGTCCTCGCGGCCGACGCCGACCGCGGCCAACCCGGGCACCGCGGCCAGGATCTCCGCGACCTGGAAATCGAGCGCCTCCTGCAGGCCGACGACGTCCGCCGCCGCGGCGCGCAGCACGTGGAACAGCATCGCGCGGCGCCGCGGCCAGGCGTTGTCGCCGTCCTTCGCCGTGCCGTAGCGGATGTTGAACGACACGACGGTCAGCGACTCGCGCTGCTCCAGCGGCGCGCCGTCGGCCGCCGGCCCGAGGAGCAACGCCACCGCGCACAGGGCAAGCCGTCGGGGTGCCATCGGCGCCGATTATAGGGACGCCGCGCTCCCGCGACGCGCGCCGGCCGGCGGGCTTACGATCGTCGCACCAGGAGGCGCACATGCCGGAGACACGCAGGGAGTTCCTCGCGCTCACCGCCGCCGGGCTCGCCGGCGCCGCGGCCGAAGCCGCGCTCGGCCAGCCGGAGAAGCCGCCGACCCCGCCCGCGCAAGGCACGCCGCCGGCGTTCGGCACGGCGGCCCCGACCGGCCCGGAGATCACGCCGGCGACGATCGCCGAGGCGCAGAAGCTCGTCCGCGTCGAGTTCACCGACGCCGACCGGCAGCAGATCGCGGGCAGCTGGCGGCGCTCGATGGCGGCGACGATGGAGCGCCGCACCGGCCCGCGCCGGCTCTCGCTGGAGGACGGGCTGGCGCCGGCGACGCTGTGGAACCCGCTCGTCCCGGGCGTGTCGGCAGCCGCGGCGCGCGACCGGTTCGTGCGCCGGGCCGGCGACCCGGGCCCGCTGCCGTCGCGCGACGCGGACATCGCCTTCGCGACGGTCGGCCGCCTCTCGCGCTGGATCGAGTCGCGCGCGCTCACGTCCGAGCGGCTGACGCGCATTTACCTCGCGCGCATGGAGCGGTTCGACCCGCGGTTGAGGTGCGTGATCACGCCGACGCCGGAGCTGGCGCTGGAGCAGGCCCGCCGCGCGGACCGGGAGATCGCGGCCGGCCGCTACCGCGGCCCGCTCCACGGCATCCCGTTCGGGGTGAAGGACCTGCTCGACACCAAGGGCATCCGCACCACCTACGGAGCCGAGCCGTACCGCGACCGCGTTCCCGACGCGGACGCGGTCGTCGTCGAGCGGCTGTACCGCGCCGGCGCGGTGCTCGTGGCCAAGCTCTCGCTCGGCGCGCTGGCGTTGAACGACGTCTGGTTCGGCGGCCAGACCATGAACCCCTGGGTGCCGGAGGAAGGCTCCGGCGGCAGCAGCGCCGGGCCCGGCGCGGCGACGGCCGCGGCGCTGGTCGGCTTCGCCCTCGGCAGCGAGACCGAGGGCAGCATCGTCGATCCCTGCATGCGCTGCGGGGTGACCGGGCTGCGCCCGACGTTCGGCCGCGTGCCGCGCACCGGGGCCATGACGCTGTGCTGGTCGATGGACAAGCTCGGGCCGATGGCGCGCGGCGTCGAGGACACGATGCTCGTGCTCGCCGCCATCGGCGGACCCGACGCGGGCGACCTCGCGAGCCTGCCGGGCCACCTCGACTTCGACGCCAACGCACCGGTCACCGGGCTCCGCGTGGGCTTCGTCCCGGCGTGGATGGAGCAGGCCCCGGCGACGGAAGTCGATCGCGCCGCGCTGCGGACCGCGCGCGAGATCGGCATGCAGCCCGTCGAGGTCCGCCTGCCGGACTGGCCCTACGCGTCGCTGAACACGATCCTCTTCGCCGAGGCCGCCGCCGCGTTCGAGGACCTGACGCTCTCGCGCGGCGTGGACCAGCTGCGGGTGCAGGTCCCGGACGCCTGGCCGAACATCTTCCGCCAGTCGCGCTTCCTCTCGGCGGTGGACTTCGTGCAGGCCGACCGGCTGCGGCGCAAGGTCGCGCTCGAGATGCAGCGCGTTTTCGAGAGCGTGGACCTGCTGCTCGTGCCGGCGCTGCGCGACGAGATCCTCACGATCACGAACTTCACCGGCCACCCCGCGCTCGTGCTGCCCGCCGGGTTCATCGAGATCGTGCAGGCGCGCAGCGACTGGGCGCCCGACCCGGCGCACCCGCTGCCGGTCTTCGCGACCAAGCGCCGCGCACCGCACGGCGTGTCGTTGATCGGCCGGCTGTTCGACGAGGGCACGCTGGCCACGGCCGGGATCGCGCTCGAGCGCGCCTTCGGCGTCGCCGCGGAGCGCCCTCCCGGGTTCTAGCGTTACCATTCCGGGCGAGGGGCGAGGCCGTGGCGCACATCGTGCCGTCGGACATCACGCGGCTGGCTCTCGCGGGCGCGCGCGAGCCGGAGTTGGAGACGCTGCGCGCGCTGCGCGACGAGCTGCCCGGCGACTACACCGTGTTCCACAGCGTGCACTGGACGCGGGAGTACCGCGGGCGCACCGCGTACGGCGAGCTGGACTTCGTCGTGGTCAACCGCGCCGGCCAGGCGCTCCTGGTCGAACAGAAGAACGGGCCGCTCGAGGAAACCGACGCGGGGCTATTCAAGCTCTACGACCGTCGCCCGAAGAACGTCGGCGAGCAGGTGCACCGGGCGCTGGATCACGTGCGCGACAAGTTCCGCCGCATCGCGCGCAAGAGCGGCCCTTTGGAGCTGGAGTACCTCGTTTACTGCCCGGACCACCGGCTGGCGCGGCTGCGCGCGGCCGGACTGGACGAGAGCCGCATCGTCCACGCCGGGAGTTCCGACCGCCTCTGCCAGCGCGTGGCGCAGCTCCTGCCGCGCGGCGAGGCCGGCCACGAGTCCCGCCGCGAGCAGGTGCTGGCGTTCTTCCGCCAGGACTTCGACCTCGTCCCCGACATCCACGCCCACATCTCGGGCCACGAGCGCAGCTTCACGCGCCTGAGCGGCGGGCTGGTCAAGCTGCTCGACGGGCTGGAGATGCAGCCGCTGCGGCTGCGGATCCGCGGCACCGCCGGCTGCGGCAAGACGACGATCGCGCGGCATTTCTACGACGGCGCCGTCGCGGGCGGCAGGCGGCCGCTGTTCGTCTGCTTCAACCGGCCGCTGGCCGAGCGGGTCAGGAACATCGTCCGCCCGGGCGGGTGCGTGGCCACGTTCCTCGGCCTGTGCGCCGAGTTCCTCAAGGAGCGCGGCCACTCGCTCGACTTCGGCGCGATGCGCACCGACCCCGCGTTCTGGCGCAGGGTGCAGGAGCGCGTGGTCGAGGAGCGCGTGCCCGCGGCGTGGAGCTTCGACACGCTGGTCGTGGACGAAGGGCAGGACCTCGAGCCGGAGGCGGCCGAGGTCCTGCGGCTGTTCCTCTCGCCCGACCACGGGGCGCTGTGGCTCGAGGACCCGGACCAGAACGTGCGCGGACCGGGCGCGGTCGCGCTGCCGGGGTTCGTCGGCTTCCGCACGCGCGTGAACTACCGCTCGCCGGAGTCGATCGCGCGCTTCCTGCAGCAGACGCTGCCGTTCGAGTTCGAGGGAGCGAACGACCTGCCCGGCCTCGGCGTCGGCGTGCACCCGTTCAAGGACGCGGCCGAGCAGCCGGCGCTCGTCGGGCGGATCGTCGGCGGGCTGCTCTCGCAGGGGTTCACGCACGACGACATCGTGATCCTGACCACGCGCCACGAGGCGACGCGCGGCGCGGAGCGCTCGGTCTTCGGCGAGAGGGCCGGCCCCTGCCGGCTGCGGCGCTTCACCGGTGCGTACGATTTGTTCGGCAACCAGGTCACGACCCCGGGGCAGGTCACGTTCGACAGCGTCGGGCGCTTCAAGGGCCAGCAGTCCCCGGCGGTGATCCTCGTGGATGTGGACCCGGATCCCGGCGACGCGCAGGCCGACATGCTGCTGTTCGCCGGCATGACGCGCGCGAGCGTGCGACTCGACGTCGTCGCGCGCCGCGACAACCCGGCGAACGCGCGCTTTTTCCGCTGACTCCGGCTATCCCCGCCGCCGCGCGCGGACGAACACGACCGCCGGGCTCATCCCGAACACCTGCACGTCGTCGAGGATTCTCTGGAACTCCCGTCGCGTCGCGCGCAGGCCCTTGCGGCCGCGCGGCGGGTACGGGTCGTGGAACGTCACGTGCGTCGCCGAGGTGCCGGTGACGGCGACCCAGTGCGGGATGTCGAGTTCGTGCACCAGCCCCATGTGCACGAGCGCGATCGCGATCCAGCCGTCGCGCATCCGGTCGTGGATCCCGCGCACCGTCGGGCGCTCGCGCCGGAACGCCAGGCCGCGCGCCTGCGCCCGCTGGCGGTTCTGCTCGATGCCGAACCGCGCCACGAGCGCGTCCTCCGGGTCGAAACCGTGCGAGACGAGCGTGCGCATCCACTTGCGGGTGTCGAAGGCGCGGCGGCGCTCCATGACCAGCAGCACGTCGTGGCCGGCCTCGAGCAGCGGCACCGACAGGCCGAGAGGGTCCGCGCCGCGCACGCCGATCATGTTGCACTGGCGCCAGACCTCGAACTCCAGCCGGCGCGTCAACGCCCGGCGCCGGTCGAGATGCCCGAGGGCCATCAGCACGCACGCCGGGCCGCAGGAGAACTCGGAGGTCTGCGCGTAGTACGGCACCGACAGCCGGACGGCCGCCGGTGGCGGGCGACGCGCGGCGGTGCGGGTTGTTCTCACGGCCATGGTCGGCGTCCTCCCCTCCGGCTGGGTTGCACTCGCGGCGGCGGGTCGAGCGGCCAGATTACCGGAAGGGGAGGACAGGTGGCACACGCGCTGGCAGTGGTCGGGTTACGAGTGCTCCCCGGCCAGGCGCGGGTGGTCCTTCCAGGCCGGCATCGTGCGCAGGAAGGCGCGCGTCCGTTTCTCGGCCTCGGCGCGGGCCAGCGCCGGGTCGGCCGCGAGCATCCGCTGCACCGTGCGCTCGAAGCGCACCTCGAACGACTGCAGTTCGCCGTTTTCGTCCACGCAGTGCTGGCAATACCGGCCGCGTTCGATCGGCATGCTGCAGCTCTGGCAAGTCGGCGTCTCGGGCACGGGCACCTCCGCGAACTGGCGGTCCTCGGACATTACCACCGCCGTGGGCCACGCGGCCTTACGCCACGCGGCGACGCCTGTAATGCGGCCCTCCTCCGGCTCGGCGTATGTTTCCGGCGCAGAAGGGGAGGCCTCATGAATCTCGTCGGCAGGTTCGCGGGTGTCGCGTGCATCGTCGCCTTCGGCTGCGTACCGCCCGCGGGCGCCGGCGAAGGCGCGCTGGCTTTGTCGTACGTCGAGTCGTCGCAGGGGCTCGAGCCGCCGGCGTTCGAGGGCGGCAACTCCGAGTTCGAGATGGCCGATATCGACGGCGACGGCAACGTCGACCTGGTCTCGTTGGGCGATCACGGCAACCCGCTGATCAACAGCACGCAGGAAGGCGTGCTCGTCTGGCTCGGGGACGGTCGCGGCGCGTGGACGTACCGGCATTTCGGGCACCTCGGCTACGGCGGGGTCGGCGTCGGCGACCTCGACGGCGACGGCACGCTCGACATCGCCTACGGCGTCCACCACGACTACGGTTCCGGCGACCTCGGCGACCAGATCCTGGAGGCGGCGCTCGGCGACGGGACCGGCTCCGTTTGGGTCCCGTGGGACGACGGCCTCGCCGCGCACGGCGAGTACTACGGGATGTTCACGACCGACCTGGCCGACGTCGAGGCGGACGGCGATCTCGACATCGCGTCGATGGGTTTCGGTTCCACCTCCGGCCTGCAGGTCTACCTCAACCGCGGCACGGGAAGCTGGGAGCGCAGCTTCGGCTACCTCGAGGGGAACTCCGGGCACGAGCTGCAGTTCGGCGAAGTGAACGGCGACGGCGCGCCCGACTTCGGCACGTCGAAGCAGGAAGCCACCGTCTGGCTCGGCGACGGCGAGGGCTTTTTCTCGCCGGCGGACGCCAACCTGCCGCCGGTCCCCGAGTTCCAGTACCGCGACGGCGCGAGCCTCGGTGACATCGACGGCGACGGCCGCGACGACCTCGCGTTCTGCAACGCCAGCGGCAACGCCGAGGCCTGGCTGCAGCGCGGCGCGGCGTGGGAGTCGGCATCGGCCGGGCTGCCGGCCGACGCGCGCTGCGAGCACACGCAGCTCCACGACATGGACGGCGACGGCCTGGTCGACCTCGTCACGTTCGGGGTGCGCCGCGTGCGGGTGTTCGCCGGCAACGGCGGGACGGCGTGGACGCTGGCCGCCGAGTTCGACACGCCCGACCAGCCCGGCAACAGCCAGGCGTTTCGCGTGGGCGGCGACGTGGACCACAACGGGCGCGCGGACATGGTCCTGTTGGACGAGCGGCGGATCAGCTCGTGGACGTACGTCAACAAGATGCACGTCTACCGCGAGAGCAGCACGCCGTCCGCGTTGAGCGCGCGGATCGTGCAGCCCGGGCCGCACCGGAGGTGGCTCGCCGGCTCGGTCGCGTTCGTGGACTGGGCCGCCGCGGTCCCGGGGACGCTCGCCGCCACGGCGACGCTGGAGTTCTCCGCGGCCGGGGTCGCCGGGCCGTGGAGCACGATCGCGGCCGGGCTGCCGAACAACGGCCGGCACCAGTGGCGCGTGCCGGCGACGACGTGCGGCGACTGCCGGATCCGCGTCACCGTGAGCACCGGCGTCGCCTCCGCCAGCGCGACGAGCGCGGCGTTCACGATCGCGCGCCGCCCGGAGAAGATCGACGTCCGGGTGGACCGCGCCGGCGTGCGCTGGCACGACTCTTTGGCCCGCGAGCTGGTCCAGGTCTACCGCGGCGACTGGCGGCACTTCCGCGCCAGCGGCGAGTACACGCAGGACCCGGCGGCGGTTCCCGCCGCCGCGCGCTTCTGCAACCTGCCGGGCGCGCAGGACGAACAGCCCGACGCGTTCGTCCCGGCGCCGGGCGAACTCGCGTTCTACCTCGTCACGGCGATCCGCATGTACGAGGACAACCAGGACCCGGGCGTCGCGGTGCCGATGGCGGAGTCGCCGCTCGGCCAGCGCGGCGACGCGGCGATGCGCCCCAACGCCCATCCCTGCCCGGCCCCGGTTCGCTGAACGCCCGGCTTGCCTCCGCCGCGCGCGGGAGTACGCTGGGTTGGTCCCGCTGGACCGCTCGGCGCCAGCCCCGCATCGTCCGCCGTGAGGCATCCATGCCACGCACATCCGCCGACGTGCTCATCGACACCCTCGCCCGCTGGGGTGTCGACGTCGTTTTCGGCCTGCCCGGAGACGGCATCAACGGGATCATGGAGGCGCTCAGGCGCCAGAAGGACCAGATCCGCTTCGTCCAGGTGCGCCACGAGGAAGCCGCGGCGTTCATGGCCTGCGGCTACGCGAAGTTCACCGGCCGGCTCGGTGTCTGCCTGGCGACCTCCGGTCCCGGCGGGATCCACCTCCTGAACGGCCTCTACGATGCGAAGCTCGACGGCCAGCCGGTGCTCGCGATCACCGGCGGCACGTTTCACGACCTGGTCAACACCTACGGCCAGCAGGACGTCGACCTCGACCGGCTCTTCGAGAACGTCGCCCTGTACAACGTGCGCATCATGGGCCCGGCGCACGTCGAAACCGTCTCCGACCTGGCTTGCCGCCACGCGCTCGCGTACCGCGGCGTCTCGCACCTGCACTTCCCGGTGGACCTGCAGGACGCGCCGGCCAAGGACGCGCGCTACTCGATGCACGACGTCCCGCACCACACCTCGGACGTGTTCGCGCGCAAGCGCGGGCTGCCGGCCGCCGAGGACATCCACCGCGCGGCGGACGTGCTCAACGCGGGCGAGCGGGTCGTGATCCTCGCCGGCCGCGGCGCGCTCGGCGCGTCGGCCGAGCTGGAGCAGACGGCGGAGATCCTCGGCGCGCCGATCGTCAAGGCGCTCCTCGGCAAGGCTGCGGTGCCCGACGACAGCCCGTACACGACCGGTGGGATCGGCCTGCTCGGCACGAAACCCTCGCACGAGGCGATGGATGAGTGCGACACGCTGTTGATGGTCGGCTCGTCGTTCCCCTACATGGAGTTCCTGCCGAAGCCCGACCGCGCGCGCGGCGTCCAGGTCGACGTCGATCCCGCGCGCATCGGCCTGCGCTTCCCGGTCGAGGTCGGGCTCGTCGGCGACAGCCGGCTGACCTTGCTCCAGCTCTTGCCGCTGTTGCGCCCCAAGCCCGACCGGGCGTTCCTCGAGCGGGCGCAGGACGGGATGCGGCGCTGGTCGGAGCTGATGCGGGAGCGCGCCTCGCGCGAGGACAAGCCGATGAAGCCGCAGGTCGTGGCGTGGGAGCTGGGCCGGCGCCTGCGCCCGGACGCGCTGGTGGCGTGCGATTCGGGGACGATCACCACCTGGTGGGCGCGGCAGGTGCCGGTGCGCCGGGGCCAGATGCACACGGTCTCGGGCAACCTGGCCACGATGGCCTGCGGGCTGCCCTACGCCATCGCCGGACAGATCGCCTACCCCGACCGGCAGTGCGTCGCGTTCGTCGGCGACGGCGGGTTCGCGATGCTGATGGCGGAGTTCGTCACGGCCGTGAAGTACGAACTGCCGATCAAGGTCGTGATCGCCAAGAACAACACGCTGGGGCAGATCCGCTGGGAGCAGATGGTCTTCCTCGGCAACCCGGAGTACGGCTGCGACCTGCATCCGATCGACTTCGCGGCGTTCGCCCGCGCCTGCGGCGGGGCCGGCTTCTACGTGGACGACCCGCGCGAGTGCGGCGCGGTGCTGGAGGAGGCGCTGGCGACGCCGGGGCCGGCGCTGGTCGAGGCGGTCGTCGATCCGCACGAGCCGCCGCTGCCGCCCAACATCAGCTGGGAGCAGGCCAAGAACTTCGCGCTGGCGCTGGCGCGGGGCGAGCCGGACCGCGGCGAGATCATCAAGACGGTCCTCGCCGACCGCTTCCGCGAGATGATCTGACCCGTCGCGGCCGGGTGGCGCGGGGCCCAGATCGGCGCGGGCGCCGGGACGCGCGGGGCCGTCCCGGCCTCGCGCGTCAGCACGTCGCTGAGCGTGGCCCCCATGAGGATCGCGAGCCAGAACAGCCCCGCCCCGGCGAACAGCCGCGTCAACGGCGTCGAGAACCTGAGGTGCATGAAGTACAGTGCGACGAGGAGCGCCTTGACCGCGGCGATCAGCAGCGCCAGCGGGGCGTTCCACGGTCCGAGATCGACGTAGGCCAGGCCGACGGTCGCCGCGAGCAGCGCCAGCAGCGCGCCGAACACGGCCACGTTGAAGCGGACCGACAGCGGTGCGGCGTGCATTTCAGAATCTCCCCGGCAGGTACAGCAGCGGGAACAGGAAGATCCAGACCACGTCGACGAAGTGCCAGTACAGGCCGATGTTCTCCAGCCGGGTCGGTGGCTCCGGCGCCGCGGGCCGCCGCGCGAGCAGCGCCCCGTAGAACCCGACGACGCCCACGCCGATCAAGAGGTGCACGGCGTGGATCCCGGTCATGACGAAATACAGGTAGAAGAACAGCTCGGCCGGGCCGCGCTGCGGGCCGGGGAAGGCGAAGCGCGCACCGGGAAACAGGTGCTCGCCGGCCTCCTGCGTCCACTCCAGCCCCTTGATCCCGAGAAAGAGCGTCCCGAGGACGGCCGTCGCCGCGAGCAGCGCCAGCACCGGCGCGCGGCGCCGCAGCCCGGCCGCGCGCACGGCCAGCGCCATCGTCAGCGAGCTGGCCAGGAGCACCGCCGTGTTGACGGTCCCGAGGACGACGTCGGTGTGGCGGCTGGCCTCGCGGAACGCGTCGGCGTGCGCGAGCCGCAGCGCCGCGTAGCCGGTCAAAAGCCCGCCGAAGAACAGGATCTCGGTCACGAGGAAGACCCACATCCCGAGCACGCCGGCCTCGTGCTGCTGCGCGGTGTCGTCGAACTGCGCGGCGAGCGCCGGGGCGTTCTCAGGCATGGGCCGGCTCCGCGCCGGCGCGCTCGTACGCCTCGCGCGTGACCAGCGGCGTCTCGGGGAAGTTGTGCACGGGCGGCGGCGAGGGCGTCTGCCACTCCAGCCCGGTCGCCTCCCACGGGCTGTCCGGGGCCCGCGCGCCGAAGCGCAGCGACCACAGGAGGTACACCATCGGCAACAGGTAGCCGAGCGCCAGGATCGAGGCGCCGGCCGAGGACAGCACGTTGAGGACCTGGAACTCGGGCAGGTAGTCGTGGACGCGGCGCGGCATCCCGAGGTAGCCCAGCACGAACTGCGGGAAGAACGTCAGGTTGAAGCCGAAGAACAGCGCGGCCGCGGCGATGCGGCCGATCCACTCCGGGTAGAGCCGGCCGGTCATCTTGGGCCACCAGAAGTGGATCCCGCCGAGGTAGGCCGAGACCATGCCGCCGACCATGATGTAGTGGAAGTGCGCCACCACGAAGTAGGTGTCGTGGACGTGCACGTCCACCCCGAGCGCGGCGACGAACAGGCCGGTCAGCCCGCCGATCGTGAACAGGCCGATGAAGCCGAGCGAGTACAGCATCGGCGTTTCGAAGCTGATCGAGCCCTTGTACAGCGTCGCGGTCCAGTTGAAGACCTTGACCGCCGAGGGGATCGCCACGAGGTAGCTCAACAGCGAGAACACCAGCCCCGAGTACAGCGACTGCCCGGCGACGAACATGTGGTGGCCCCAGACCAGGAAGCCGATGACCGCGATCGCGAGCGAGGCGACGGCAACGAAGGTGTAGCCGAACACGCGCTTGCGGGCGAAGGCGGCGATCGTCTCGCTGGTCACGCCCATCCCCGGCAGGATCATGATGTAGACCGCGGGGTGCGAGTAGAACCAGAACAGGTGCTGGAACAGGATCGGGTCGCCGCCGAGCGCCGGGTCGAAGATGCCGACGCCGAACAGTCGCTCGGCGGCGATCAGGACCAGCGTCAGCGCCAGGACCGGCGTCGCCAGCACGAGGATCAGGCTCGTCGCGTAGAGCGACCACAGGAACAGCGGCAGCCGCGACCAGGTCAGCCCGGGCGCGCGTAGCGTGTGGATCGTGACGATGAAGTTCAGCCCGGTCAGGATCGACGAGAACCCGGTGATGAACACCCCGACGACCGTGAGGATCACGTTCGAGTTGGCGAACATCGTGCTGAATGGGGTGTAGAACGTCCAGCCGGTGTCGACGCCGCCGGCGAACAGCGCGCCCAGCGTGAACAGTCCGCCGAAGACGTAGATGTACCAACTCAACAGGTTCAGCCGGGGAAAAGCCAGGTCCCGCGCGCCGATCATCAGCGGCACGACGAAGTTGCCGATCACCGAGGGGATCGACGGGATCAGGAAGAACCACACCATCACCGCGCCGTGCAGCGTGAAAAGCTTGTCGTACGTGTCGTGGCCGACGAGATCGCCTTTCGGTGTCAGCAGCTCCAGCCGCATCAGCGTCGCGGCGGCCCCGCCGACGAAGAAGAAGAGCGTGATCGAGACCAGGTACAACAGCGCGATGCGCTTGTGGTCGGTCGTCAAGAGCCACGAGCGCAGCCCGTGCCCCTCAGCGAGGTAGCTCGGCAGCGGCGCGGCCTGGGACTGGCTCACGGGGTTCTCCCGGGTGCCGGGGCGGCGGGCGACGCCCGGGCTGGAGCGATTGGATGTACGCGATCAGCTGGTACAGCTCCTGCTCGCTGAGCTGCCCCTGGAACGTCGGCATCACGTTCGGGTAGCCGTCCACGACCTGGCTGTTGGGGACGAGGATCGAGTCGCGCAGGTAGTTCTCGTCCGCGGTCACGGACAGCCCGCTCGTCAGGCGAACGCGGCTGCCGGCGACGCCGACGAGGCTCGGCCCGACCCCGCTGCCGTCGTCGCGGTGGCAGAAGGCGCAGCGGCGGCCGAGGAACAGGTCCTCGCCGCTCGCCGCGGGCGTCGTGTCGGGCGGCGTCCCGGCGAGCCACTGCTCGTAGCGCGCGGGCTCGAGCACGACGACCGCCCCGCGCATCAGCGAGTGCTCGGTCCCGCAGTACTCGGCGCAGAACAGCGGGAACCGGCCCGGCCGGGTCGGCGTGAACGCGACGCTGGTGTAGCGGCCGGGCACGGCGTCGCGCTTGACGCGGAACGCCGGGACGAACAGGCTGTGGATCACGTCCTGCGAGGTCAGCACGAGGCGCACCTCGGTCCCGAGCGGCAGGTGCAGTTCGTCGATCTCGCGGTGCCCCTCGGGGTGCTGGAACTTCCACATCCACTGCTTGCCGACGACGTGGATCTCCAGCGGGGCCGGCCGGTCGGCGTACAGCTCGACGTAGGTCCGCGCGCCCCACCAGAACAGGCCCATGACGACGATGAGCGGACCGCCGATCCAGGCGATCTCCAGCGCGTTGTTCCCGTGCGGCGGGTTGCTGCGGTCGGCGGGCGAGCCGCGCCGGTAGCGGACGGAGAACACGACGATCAGCGCGGCGACGAGCGCGGTGATGAACAGCGCCAGCGCGACGAGCGCGAAGAACAGGTGGTCGACGCGCGGCGCGACGTCCGAGGCCTGTTGCGGCAGGAGCTGGAAGGCGCCGCTCACCGCGGCTCCCCGCCCGCCTCGCCGGCGCCGGCCGGCGCGGGCCGCACGCCGGCGGCGACCAGCTCCATCGCGCGCTCGATCGGCACGTGGGCCAGCCCGCGCTCGCGGTCGGCCCAGCCGTACGAGTGCAGCCGCGCGTCGGCCGCCGCGCGCAGCTCGGCCAGCTCGGCCGGCGGGTCGACCTGCAGCACCGGCCCGGGGGACAGCGGCTCGATCGCGGTGAGCGCGTCGATTCGCGAAGTCCCGGCGACGCGGCGCTGCATGTAAGTCAGGGTGAGCGCCGAGGCGCCCATCGCGCCGAGGATCGCCAGTCCCAGCAGCACCGCGCCGGCGATCGGCCCGAGCGTGCGGTTGCCGGCCGGCTCGTGGCCGCGCCGCGGCGCGCGATCCGCGGGACGGGTGCTCACCTTTCGTCCAGCGCCGGGACCGGCTGCGGGCCGAGGAACTCCGGCAACCGCGGGTCGCGCCACGGCACGAGCGGGGCGCGGCCGAGCGCCCACAGGAACGCCGACAGCGCCGCGCCGCCGCACCCGGCCGTCGCCGCCAGGTCGAGCCAGTGCAGCGTGAACCCGGCGGGGTGGAACGCCGGCACGATCATCCAGACCATCGCCAGCCAGCGCAGCGCCAGCACGAACCCGCACAGGGCCGCCAGCGCGCGCGGGCGGCGCTTGGCCTCGCGCGAGAGCAGCAGCACGAACGGCAGCCCGAAGTGGAACAGCGCCAGCGCGATCGCGACGCCGCCCCAGCTCCCGCGCGCCCGCCGCAGGTACCAGGCGATCTCCAGCGGCAGGTTGCCGGCCCACGTGATCAGGAACTGCGAGAACTGCAGGTAGGCCCACAGCATCACCAGCGTCAACGTGAGATTGCCGAGCTGTTGCAGCCGCCGCGGCGTGGCCAGCGGCGCGAGGGTCCCCTCGCGCGGGGAGAGGACCAGCGCCACGATCGCGAACGTCAGCGCCGTGAGCGCCTGCCCGGAAATGAAGATCATCCCGTAGACGGTCGAGTACCAGCGCGGCTCGAGCGCCATCGCCCAGTCGGTCGCGGCGAAGCTCGACGTGACCACGAGGACAACGAGGCCCGGCCCGCTCAGCGTGCGCGAGCGCGCGCTGGCGAGCGCCGCGCCGGTGCGGTCGAGCCGCCGCGACCAGCGCCGCAGCAGCACCGACAGCGCGCCCCAGCAGGCGAAGTACAACACCGAGCGCGCCACGAACGCCGGCAGGTTGAGGTAGAGCGCCTTCTGCATCAGCCGCGGGTCTCCCGGCGGCGCGTTGACCCACGGGAACAACGACGGCGCGCCGAGGAGGACCGGCACGAACAGCAGCGCGAGCGGGAACAGCGCGGCGAGCGCCGCCTCGAGGATCCGCCGGAGCAGGAAGCCCCACGCCCCGCCGGTGAGGTGGTGCAGCATCAACAGGCCGAGCGCCCCGACCGGGACGCCGAGCCAGAACAGCTCCGCGAGCAGGAGCGAGCGCAGGGCCTGCGGCGCGTCGAAGAACGCGCCGCCGGCGGTCGCCGCCAGGCCGGCGGCGCCGGCCAGCGCGCAGCCGAGCGTCGCGTGCCCGCGGCTCAACGGGCGGCCCCGGACGCGACGCGCGCGCGCTCGGGCGGCCGCAGCAGCCCGAGCGGTACCGCCTGGCTGACCTGCAGCGCGCGGACGTAGGCGATGATCGCCCAGCGGTCCTCCGGCGCAACGCGCGCGGCGTAGCTGGGCATCGCGCCGTACCCCTCGGTGATGACGTCGAACAAGTAACCGTCGGGCGCCGCGCGCAGGCGATCCGCGTGGTACGAGGGCGGGCGCTGGAACCCGCGGCGCACGATCATGCCGTCGCCGTCGCCCAGCCGGCCGTGGCACGGCGAGCAGTAGATCTCGAAGCGCTCCTGCCCGCGGCGCAGCAACCCGGGCGTGACCGGCAGCGGCCCCTCGGCCAGGAGGCGACCGCCCTCGCGCCCGGTGGCGACGGCGTCCTCGGCGAGCTGGCCGCGCGCCACGGTGCCCTCGGGCAGCGGCCGCGCGAGCTGCCCGTCGGAGAAAAAGTCCGACTTCTCGAACGTCTTCGAGCGCGCGCCGTCGTACATGTTCGAGCGGCAGGCCGCGGCGAGCAGCCCCAGCGCGAGCACGGCGCCCGTGCGCGCGGCGTTCACGGCGCGGCCTCAAGCGGCGCGGGGACCTCGACGATCTCCGCCGCCCCGGCCTCGCGCAGCCAGCGCGCGGTGCGCTCGCGCTCGAACCGCGGGTCGTCGGCCCCGACCCACAGCAGGAACGCGTCGCGGCTCGCGCGCTCGAAGCCGGGCGCGTCGAACAGCGGGTGGTGGTAGCGCGGCAGCCGGTTCAGCGCCAGCATCCCGGCCAGCCCCGCCAGCCCGGCGAACAGCACGGTCATCTCGAACGTGATCGGGATGAACGCGGGCCAGCTGTTGAGCGGCCGCCCGCCGACGTTCAGGTGCCAGTGCACGGCCGAGGCGAACCACTGCATCAGGAACCCGCCGAGCCCGCCGGCGATGCCGCCGAGCAGCACGATCAGCGGGACCGGGAAGCGGCGGGCGCCGAGCGTCTCGCCCAAGCCCTCGACCGGGAACGGCGTGAACGCGTCGAGCCGGCGGTAGCCGTCGCCGCGCGCGCGGCGCGCCGCGGCCAAAAGCGACTCGGGACCCTCGAAGCGCGCGAGCAGCCCGCTCACGTCGGTCCCTCCTCGCCGCGCGCGACGAGCTGCCGCATCTCGTGGATCGAGATCACCGGCAGGTAGCGGATGAACAGGTACAGGAGCGTCAGGAACAAGCCCAAGGAGCCGAACAGCACCGCCCAGTCCCAGCGCGTCGGGTAGAACATCCCCCACGACGAGGCGAGGAAATCGCGGTGCAGGCTGGTGACGATGATCACGAAGCGCTCGAGCCACATCCCCACGTTGACGACCAGCGAGACGACGAACAGCACCACGGTGTTGGCGCGCATCCGCCGCGACCACAGCAGCTGCGGGGCCAGGACGTTGCAGGCCAGAAGGGCCCAGTACGCCGGGGCGTACGGGCCGGCCATCCGGTTGAGCTGCACGTACCGCTCGTAGGTGTCGGCGCTGTACCAGGCGACGAACGCCTCTTCCATGTACCCGTAGGCCACGATCAGCCCGGTGGTCAGCATCACCAGCGCCATGTTTTGCAGGTGCCGGCCGGTGATGACGCCCTCCAGCCCGTACGCCCGGCGCAGCGGGATCACCAGCGTCAGCACCATCGCGAACCCGGAGAAGATCGCGCCGGCGACGAAGTACGGCGGGAAGATCGTCGAGTGCCAGCCCGGCAGCAGCGCGACGGCGAAGTCGAGGCTGACCACGGAGTGCACGGAGACGACCAGCGGCGTCGCGAGTCCCGCCAGCAACAGGTACAGCGTCTCGTAGCGCGTCCAGTGGAACGCCGAGCCGCGCCAGCCCAGCGCCAGTGTCCCGTAGAACAGCTGCGCCGCGCGACCACGCGCGCCGTCGCGCAGCGCGGCCATGTCGGGGAGCAGCCCCACGTACCAGAACACGAGCGAGATCGTCGCGTAGGTCGAGACGGCGAACGCGTCCCAGACCAAGGGGCTGCGGAACTGCGGCCACAGCCCCATCGTGTTCGGGTAGGGGAAGATCCAGTACACGTACCACGGCCGGCCGAGGTGCAGGACCGGGAACAGCCCGGCGCAGGCGACCGCGAACAGCGTCATCGCCTCGGCGAAGCGGTTGATCGAGGTGCGCCAGTCCTGGTGCAAAAGCAGCAGGATCGCCGAGATCAGCGTCCCGGCGTGGCCGATCCCGATCCACCAGACGAAGTTGGTGATGGCGAAGGCCCAGGCGACCGGGACGTTGAGCCCCCAGATGCCGACGCCTTTCAGCAGCAGGTAGCCGGCGGCGAACAAGAGCAGCATCAGCAGCGCGAACGAGGCGCCGAAGCCGGCGAGCCAGCCCAACGTGTGCGGGCGCTCGAGCGAGATCTCGGCGATCGTGTCGCCGACGTCGCGCGCGGTCGCGGCGACCAGCGGCGGGCGGTCGAGGCGGGGCGGTTCGCGGCGCAGCGGGGAGGACACGGTCAGGCGCCCTCCGGGACCGGGTTCCACACCTTCGCCAGGTACGTCGTGCGCGGGCGGGTGTTGAGTTCGCCGAGCAGCGGGTACTCGAGCGGCGAGCGCTTCAGCTCGGCCACGCGACCGCGCAGGTCGTGCAGGTCGCCGAAGACGATCGCCTCGGCCGGGCAGGCGGCCTGGCACGCCGTGACCACCTCGCCGTCGCGGATCGGCCGTCCTTCGCGGTCGGCGCGGATCCGCGCGGCCGCGATCCGCTGCACGCAGTACGTGCATTTCTCCATCACCCCGCGCATGCGGACCGTGACCTCGGGGTTCCACTGCAGCGGCGCGGTCGGCGAGGACAGGTCGGCGTACTGCAGGAAGTTGAACCGCCGCACCTTGTACGGGCAGTTGTTCGAGCAGTACCGCGTGCCGATGCAGCGGTTGTAGACCATTTGGTTCAGGCCGTCCTCGCTGTGCAGCGTCGCGCCGACCGGGCAGACCAGCTCGCACGGCGCCTTCTCGCAGTGCATGCACGGCACCGGCTGGTGGTAGGTGCGGCCGGCCTCGTCGTAGCGGTCGATCCGCAACCAGTGCATCTCGCGCCCGGCGAGCACCTGCTCGCGGCCGACGACGGGGATGTTGTTCTCGGCCTGGCAGGCCACCACGCAGGCGCTGCACCCGGTACAGGTGTTGAGGTCGATCGCCATGCCCCAGGCCTGCTCCGGCGAGGGGAACTCCGGGTACAAGGACTCCTCGGGTGCCGGGACCTCCGCCGCCGCGCGCGCGAAGCGCGGGTTCTCGCGGAAGGCGGCGAGCGAGGCCGCGCGCACCGGCGCACGCCCCTCCATCCGGTGGTGCTCCTGCGTGCAGGCGAGGGCGACCGTCTCGCCGAGCCGCCGCACCGTGAGCCCGTCCGCCGCCCACGGCCGGTCCGGCGGCCGCAGCGCGTAGGCGTCGAAGCCGACGCCCGTCCCGACCGGCCCGGCGCGGCGCCGGCCGTGACCGAGCGTGAGCGCGGCCACGCCGTCGGGCGTGCCCGCCAGCACGAGGGCCGGCGCGCGGACCGAGCGGCCGTCGAGTTCGAGTTCGAGCAGGTCGCCGGACGCCGCGCCGAGCGAGGCCGCGGTTTCCGGCGAGAGCAGCGCGGCGTTGCCCCAGCTGAGCTTCGTCAGCGGGCGCGGAAGCTCCAGGAGCCACGCGTTCGTCGCGAACTCACCGTCCCGCAGCGCGGGGTCGGGACGAAAACAGACCTCCAGCTTGTCAGCGGCGGCTTGCGCCGAGTCCGGCGCTTCCCCGAGCGGCGCGGGCGGGCCGGGGTCGAGGACCGGCTCGGCCGTGCCCGGGACGACGCCGTCGTGCAGCCAAAGGCGCCACTCGCGCTCGAAGTCGATCCCGTGGAACCGTGCGGCCCAGCGCTCCTGCACGAGGCCGCGCGGCGAGCGGCCGGTTTCGCCGAGCCACGCCGCGACGAGTTCGTGCGCCGTGCGGCCGCCGTACATCGGCACGATCAGCGGCTGGACGATCGACGCCGTGCCGTCGCTGGCGCGGGCGTCGGACCACGACTCGAGGTAGTGCGCCGCGGGCACGTGCCACTCGCAGACCGCCGCCGTCTCGTCCACGTGCGTGCCGAGGTGGACGGAGTGCGGGACGCGCGCCATCCGCTCGGCGAAGCCGAGTCGCGCCGGCGCGGTGTAGGCCGGGTTGGCCTGCAGGACGATCAGCATCTCGACCTGCCCGGCCTCCATGTCGCGCGCGAGTTCCTCCAGGCTGCCGGCGTCGTCGCCCGGCGCCCCGACCGGGAGCGTGTAGGTGACGCTGCGGCCGGCGCTGCCCAGCGCGGCGTTGATCGCGTGCGCGACGTGGTGCACTTCCGGAGCGGCCGGCTCGCCCGCGACGACGAGTCCCGCGCCGCCCGCGCGCGCGAGGTCGCGCGCGGCGCGCTCGACGAAAGCCCGCTCTTCCGCGGACAACTCCGGGGCCGCGGGCGCGCCGGCGACGCCGACCGCCGCCGCCAGCGCCCGCGCGAGCGCCGGGACGCGGCGCGCCCGCAACGCGAGCCGGTGATCGGCCATCGTGCCGGTGATCGAGGGCGCGCTCTCCGCGGCGTGCAGCCGACCCGGGCGCTCGAAACCGCTGCCCGCCGCGCGGCGCCGCGCGAACTCGCGCGCGAGCCGCAGTGCCGTCGGGCCCCAGCCGAACAGGTCGGCGTCGAGCGCGACCACGACGTCGGCGACGTCCAGGTGCGCGTGCGCCGCCAGCGGGCGCCCGAACGCCAGCTCGGCCCCGCGGTACGCGTTGCCGGCGTCGAGCGGATCGTGGCGGTGCCAGCGGCTTCCCGGGAAGGCCGCCTGCAGCTCGGCGAGCTGGGCCAGCAGCGACGGCGAGGTGAGCGGGCCGCTCAGGATTCGCAGCCCCGTCCCGCCGCGCGCGCGCTGCTCCTGCGCCCGCGCGCGCAGCGCCTGCCCGAGGCGCCGCCACGTCGTCGGCATCCCGCCCTGCAGAACGCTGCGTGAGCGCGCCGGATCGTACAGGTCGAGGATCGACGCCTGCATCGGCGCGTCGCTCGCGCCGAGCGTGTCCGGGTGCAGCGGGTTGCCATCCACCTTGATCGGGCGCCCCTCGCGGCTCGCGACCAGGACGCCGCGCGCGTACCCGCCGACGACCATCGCGCTCGCGTAGACCAACGACTCGCCCGGCGTCAGCGCCGGCGGCTGGTCCACGTACGGGACGATCTCCTCCGCCGGCTGGCGCGCGCACCCCGCCAGTCCCGCCAGCGCCAGCGAGGCCGACAAGAGTTGCAGGAACTCGCGGCGGTCGGTCTCCAAAGGGCCGGGGCCGCCGTCCGTCAGCGGTGACATGTGATGCAGTCCGTCCGGGACTTGATCCCGTACTCGCGGGCGAGCTTGCGGCCGGCGGCGAGCTGGTCCGGCGGGGCCTGCCATTCCATGTTGAAGACCTCGGAACGTGGCCGGACGTACCGTTCCGGCTCGCGGTGGCATTCCAGGCACCACTTCATGAACAGCGTCTCGCCGCGCCACATCAGCGGCATCCGGTCCACCCGCCCGTGGCAGGTGGCGCAGCCGATGCCCTTGCTGACGTGGATCGAGTGATCGAAGTAGACGAAGTCGGGCAGGTCGTTGACCCGCGTCCAGTGCAAAGGGTTCCCGCTGCGCAGGCTCTCGCGCACCGGTTCGAGCAGCGGACTGTCCGCCCAGACCTGGGAATGGCAGCTCATGCAGGTCGAGCTGGGCGGCATTCCGGCGAACGCGGACGTCTCGACCGAGGTGTGGCAATAGCGGCAGTCGATCCCGAGCCCGGCGACGTGGTGCTGGTGGCTGAACGGTACCGGCTGGGGGCGGGGCTCACCGACCTCGGTGACATAAGAGGATCGCCCGGCGGCCGCGAGGCCACCGACAAGGAGCGCGCCCGCGAGCGGGACCCCGACCAAGAGGCCCCGGACGACGAGGTCCGCACGCCGCCGGAACACCTGGGGCATCGGTTTGGAATGGCGTCCGACAAAGCCGCCGGGGTCTCGAGCAGGCCGGGACGGTGCGACCGCCGAATCCTAGCACCCGCCCCGCAATCGTGCAGGATGAGGGGGTGGAGCGGGCCCGGCTCCCACCCCTTGGACCGATCATGCCTGCGCCCTTCGTTCCGATCGAGGATTACGCGCTCCTCGGCGACACGCACACCGCCGCGCTCGTCTCGCGCGGCGGATCGATCGACTGGCTCTGCATGCCGCGCTTCGACTCCGGCGCGCTGTTCGCGTCGCTGCTCGGGACCCCGGACCACGGCCGCTGGCTGATCGCGCCGGTCGAGAGGGCGCGCGCGACGCGCCGCTACCGCGACGGTTCGCTCGTGCTGGAGAGCGATTTCGAGACCGCTTCCGGTTCGGTGCGGATCGTGGACTTCATGCCGCCCCGCTCCGGCCCGCCCGATATCGTGCGGATCGTTCGCGGGCTCTCCGGCCGCGTTCCGATGCGGATGGAGCTGATCATCCGCTTCGACTACGGGTCGATCGTGCCGTGGGTCCACCGCGCCGATGGCCGGCTGCACGCCGTCGCCGGACCGGACGCGGTGACGCTCGACGCGCCCGTGGCGCTGCGGGGACAGGACCTGCGCACCTGCGCCGAGTTCGAGGTCGCGCCGGGGCAGGAGGTCCCGTTCGTCCTGATGTGGCACCCGTCGCACCAAGCGCCGCCCCCGCCGCTCGACGCGGGTCGCGCGGCCGAGGAGACCACGCGCTGGTGGGCGCGCTGGTCGGGCCGCAGCACCTACCGCGGCCCGTGGCGCGAGGCGGTCGAGCGCTCGCTGGTCGTGCTGAAGGCGCTGACGTTCGCGCCGACGGGCGGCATCATCGCCGCGCCCACGACATCGCTCCCCGAGGAGCTGGGTGGCGTGCGCAACTGGGACTACCGCTACTGCTGGCTGCGCGACGCGACGTTCACGCTGGACGCGCTGATGTCGGCCGGCTACGTGCAGGAGGCTGGCGCGTGGCGCGACTGGCTCGTCCGGGCGGTCGCCGGCGAGCCCTCGAAATTCCAGATCCTCTACGGGCCGTCCGGCGAGCGGCGGCTGCCCGAACTCACGCTGCCCTGGCTGCCGGGGTACGCCGGCTCCGCGCCGGTGCGGATCGGCAACGCCGCCCACAGCCAGTTCCAGCTCGACGTTTACGGCGAAGTCATCGATGCGCTGCACCAGGCGGCGCTGCACGGGGTGGCGCCCGAGGCGCAGGCGTGGAACGTCGCGCGCGCGGTGCTCGACTTTCTCGAGAGCGGCTGGCGCGAGCCCGACGAGGGGATCTGGGAAGTTCGCGGCCCGCGCCGGCACTTCACGCACTCCAAGGTTCTGGCCTGGACCGCCTTCGACCGCGCGGTGCGGCACGTGGAACGCTACGGCGAGCCGGGGCCGGTCGAGCGCTGGCGCGCGCTGCGCGACGAGATCCGCGCGGACGTGATGCGCAACGGCGTCAACCACGAGCGCGGCCGGTTCAAGCAGGCCTACGACCTCGACCGGCTGGACGCGAACCTCTTGATGCTGCCGCTGGTCGGCTTCATCCCCCCGGACGATCCCGTGATGAGCGCGACGATCGCGGCGATCGCGCAGGAGCTGGTGGACGACGGGTTCGTCCGGCGCTACCTCCCCGACCCCCGGGTCGACGGCCTGCCCCACGGCGAGGGCGTGTTCCTGATGTGCACGTTCTGGCTCGCCGACTGCCTCGACCTGCTCGGCCGCCGCGAGGAGGCGACCGCGCTGTTCGAGCGCCTGCTCTCGCTGCGCAACGACGTCGGCCTCCTGGCCGAGGAGTACGACCCCGCCGCGCGGCGGATGCGCGGCAACTTCCCGCAGGCGTTTTCCCACGTCAGCCTGGTGAACACGGCCCTGCGCCTCACCGCCGGCGTCAACGCGCCCGCCCGCCGCCGCGCCGCACCAACGTAGAGGCTCCAGAGGCCACTTCGGTGACTGAAGAGGGAGGTAGGCGGCCAACCGGAAGGGTGATCGTCGCTTGCGGCTGCGGGGAAGCGGTTCGTCCCGCCAGGGCGCAGCCAGAGCCGCCTGCGGCGGCTCCTGCGAGCCGGACGCCTCATAAGGCGTCGCGCAGGACCTCGGCGAGGTGCTGCGGTCGGCGCCCGGTCGCCTGCAGCACCTGCGTGCGGCAGGAGAAGCCGTCGCCGATCAGCAGTTCGTCGGGGTCGGCCGCTCGCACCGCGGGCAAAAGGCGCGCCTCGCCGACCTTCATCGAGACCTCGTAGTGGCCGGACTCGAACCCGAACGCGCCGGCCATGCCGCAGCACCCCGGCTCGGGCTCGCGGACGTCCAGCTGCATCCGGCGCAGCGCCTCGCGCGTGCCGCGGCCGTGCATCACCGCCTTCTCGTGGCAGTGCACGTGCAGGAGCGCGCGGCGACGGATCGCCGGCAGCGGCACGTCGTGGTCCACGAGGAACTCGCCGAACGTGCCAAAGCGGCGGGCGAGCCGCTGGGCGTCGAGGTCGTGCGGGAAGAACTGCAGCAGCTCGTCGCGGTACAGCGCCACCACGCTCGGCTCGAGGCCGATGATCGGCAGCCCGGCCGACAGCTCGGAGCGCAGGTCGCGCAGCACCCGGCGCAGCGCCGCGCGCGCGAGCCCGAGGAAGCCGTACTCCACCATCGGGCGGATCGCCGGCGGGCGGTGCCGTGGCAGCCGGACCTCGAAGCCGAGCCGCTCGAGGACTTCGATCGCGGCGCGTCCCACCTCCGGGTAAAACGTGTCGGTGAACGCGTCGGGCCACACGATCACCGCCGGCCCGCCGCGGTCGCGCGCGCCGCGGGAGCGGAACGAGGCCGAGAACGGCCTGCCGAGCCGCGGCAGCTCGCGTTGCGGCGCGACGCCGGCGAGCCGGTGCGCGAGCCCGCCGACGAGCGGCGCGCCGAGCACGACGTTGGCCAGGCCGGGGGCGAGCTGGCCCAGCCGGGCCCAGGCCCCGACCAGGCCGAACGCGTAGTGCCGGCGCGGCCGCAGCCGGTGATGGTAGTGCTGCGCGAGGAACTCCGACTTGTACAGCGCCATGTCGACCTTGACCGGGCACTCCGCCTTGCACCCCTTGCACGACAGGCACAGGTCGAGCGCGTCGAGGACCTCGGCGCTGCGCCAGCGGCGCTCGAGCACGTTGCCGTTCAGCATCTCCCACAACAGGCGCGCGCGGCCGCGCGTGCTGTGCTTCTCCTCCAAGGTGGCGTGGTAGCTCGGGCACATGAAGCCGTCGCGCTGCCGGCACTTGCCCACCCCGACGCAGCGCAGCATCGCGCGGGGGAAGTTCCCGGCGTCGGCCGGGTACTCGTAGTACGTGCGCGGGGCGGACGGCCGGTAGGTCACGCCGAGCCGGAGGTTGGTCGAAGGCGCGTCGGCATCGACGATCCGGCCCGGGTTCATCCGCCCGCGCGGGTCCCAGGTGTGCTTGAACTCGCGAAACGCGTCGACCAGCTCGCTGCCGAACATGCGCGGCAGGAGCGCGGCCTTGGACTGCCCATCGCCGTGCTCGCCCGAGATCGACCCGCCGAGCGAGACCACGAGGTCGGCGGCCTCGCCGAGAAAGTTCTCGAAGGTGCGGATTCCCTCCTGCGTCACCAGGTCGAAATTGATCCGGGTGTGCACGCAGCCCTGGCCGAAGTGGCCGTACAGCGCGCCCTGGTAGTTGAACTTGTGGAACAGCCCGCGCAGGGCCCGCAGGTACTCGGCGAGCCGCTCCGGCGGCACGGCGGAGTCCTCCCATCCCTCCCACGTGACCGGTTCCCCGGGAACGTGGGCCGTCGCCCCCAGCCCCGACTCGCGCACCTCCCAGATGTGCGCCTCCGCGAGCGGATCGTCGTAGAGCTTCATCGCCGGCGCGTGACCGCGGCGGCGCAGCCGGTCCATCAGCGCCCGCGCGCGATCGTCCGACTCGCGCTTGTCGTCCCCGCCGAACTCGACGAGCAGCCAGCCGTTGCCGGCGGGCAGCATGCGCAGTTCGGCGACGTGCAGCCCGATCTTCTTCATGTAGCCGACGAGCACGTCGTCGATCCCCTCGCAGCCGATCGGCTGCGCCTCGAGGATTTCCTCGATGTCGTCGGCGGCCGCGTAGACGTCGTGATAACCGAGCACCAGCAGCGAGCGGGTGCGCGGGCTCGGCACGAGCCGCAGCGTCGCCTCGAGCACGGTCACGCACGTCCCCTCGCTCCCGACCAGCGCGCGCGCGAGGTGGAAGCCGTTCTCGGGGAGCAGCTCGTCGAGGTTGTAGCCCGACACGCGGCGCGGGATTTGCGGGTAACGCGAGCGCACCAGCGGGCCGACGCGGTCGCGCAGCGCGCGCAGCGAGCGGTGCAGCCCGCCGCGGGGGCCGGGGTCGCGGCACAGCTCTTCCAGCGCGGCGTCGTCGGTGCGGCCGGCCGTCAGCCGCAGGCCGTCGTAGGTCAGCACCTCCAACGACTCGACGTTGTCTGCCGTCCGTCCCGCCATCACCGAGTGCACGCCGCACGAGTTGTTGCCGATCATGCCGCCCAGCGTGCAGTACTTGTGCGTCGCCGGGTCCGGCCCGAACGTGAGCCCGTGCTCCTCGGCGGCCGCGCGCAGCTCGTCCAGCCGCACGCCCGGCTGCACCCGCGCGGTGCGCGCCGCCGTGTCGATCTCCAAAATCTTGCGCAGGTGCTTCGAGAAATCGATCACGACCGCGACGTTGCAGCACTGCCCGCAGAGGCTGGTCCCGCCGCCGCGGGCCAGGACCGGCGCGTCGAACTGGTTCGCCAGCGCCACGGTCGCGACCACGTCGTCGATCGTGGCCGGGACGACGACGCCGATCGGCACGAGCCGGTAGTTCGACGCGTCGGTCGCGTACAGCGCGCGCGAGCCGTCGTCGAAGCGCACCTCGCCGTCCACGGCGCGTTCCAGCGCACGCGCCAGCTCGCGCGCGGTGCGCGGGTCGAACGTGCGCGGCGCGGCGACGCGCCGCGGGTCGGCGGCGGGAAGGGGGAACGGGCGGGGTCGTGGCGCGGCGGACATGGGCACTCCTTCCGGGTTCAGATGGCGAAGCGGGCGGCGTCGGCGCGGCGGAACTCCAGGCCGTGGCCGGGGCGCGAGCGGTCCGGCCGCAGGACGCCGCCGGCCGGCCCGAACACGCCGTCGAACAGCATCCGCTCGATTCGCACGTGATCGTGGAAGTACTCCAGGTGCACCACCTCGGGCAGTGCGGCGCACGGGTGGACGTGCAGCGCCGGCGCGCAGTGCGCCGAGAGCGGGCAGGCGTGCGCGGCGCACAGCGCCGCCACGCGCAGGAACCCGCTGATCCCGCCGCAGCGCGTGAGGTCGGCCTGCAGCACGTCCACGGCGCCGGCGTCGAGCAGGCGGCGGAAGTCGAAGGGTGTGTAGCCGTACTCGCCGGCGGCGATCTGCATCCCGGCCGGCACGCGCCCGCGCACCAGCCGCAGGCCGGCGAGGTCGTCGGAAGTCACCGGCTCCTCGAACCAGGCGACGCCCTGCTCGGCGAAGCGCGCAGCGAGCGCCAGCGCCGCGGGGGGTCGCAGCGCGCCGTTCGCGTCGACGAACAGCTCGACGTCGGGGCCGATCGTCTCGCGGGCCAAGGCCACGCGCCGCGGGTCGTCGGCCGGATCGGCGCCGATCTTGA
>JAGOJY010000089.1:3871-10972 GCA_017994815.1 Acidobacteriota bacterium | reverse complement strand
GCTCGAACTCGACGGACCGTCTCACCGAACCATGCACCTCGGCATTGACGACCCCACCGCACCTGTGGCATCAAACGACCCGGCAGGACTTACTGGAAAACACCGGCAAGAGTTTCCGGAACCCACAAATGCTGCGCCGAACGTTCCGGCGATGATCCCGGCGCGGCCCGGCGCCCCTCGCAAAGCTGAGTCAGTTCGTTTACCGTCCGGAAATATCCGTCAACGTTCAAAGTCGTGCGTTTTGGGGCAACCGGGCCTAACTTCTCCCGGGAAACACTCCCGGCAAATCGGCTTTGCCGGTCGGCCCGAGACTGCGCGACATGCCGGCTTTCGACCCCCACAACGGCTCGGCCTTCCAGCCGCTGATCGAGACCCCGCCGCCCTTCCTCGAGGCGCGGCTGGAGCAGGACTCGGCCGGCGACGTCCTGCTCTGCGTGCGCTCCGACATCGACCTGCACGGCAGCGACAACGAGCAGTGGCTCGCCGTGACCTCCGACGCGCTGTACACGGGCACCGCCGCGCAGCCGGACGGGATCGTCCGCCTCCCGCTCGCCGCGGCCAGCGAGTTCCGCGCGCTCGGCGGGGTCGGTTCCGGGCTCCTGCAGGCCAAGGTCGACGGCGCCTACATCGACCTCGTGCGCTACAGCAACAGCCGCGCCTACCGCTTCGAGCGCGCGGCGCGCAAGCTCGACCGCTTCCTGCAGGGTGAGCCGATCGAGGTCCTCCCCGAGGACGAGGTCGACCCGCGGCGCTGCACGACCTGCGGGCTGCTCCTCGAGCTGGGCGGCGCCTGCCCGCGCTGCATCGACCGCGGCCGGGTGCTCGCGCGGATCGCGGCGCTGCTGCGGCCGTACCGCGGCGCGGCGACCGCGATCATGCTGCTGCTCGTGGCCGGGATCGCCCTCGACCTGGTCAGCCCGCAATTGACGCGCTACCTCGTGGACACGGTCCTGCCCGGCAGCGCCGACGAGGCGCAGGCGCTGCAGGCCGACCCGATGCAGATGCAGCGCAACCTCGGGATGCTGCTGCAGGTCGTGCTCGTGCTGGCGGTCGTGCAGGTCCTGCGCCAGGTCGTCAACGGCGCGACCGGTTACCTGAGCAGCCGCGTCGGCACCTCGCTGACGTTCGACATGCGCGGGCGCCTCGTGGCGCACCTGCAACAGCTCGCGGTCGGCTTCTACGATCGCCAGCAGGTCGGCACGCTCGTCGGCCGCGTCGCCTACGACTCCGAGAACCTGCACCAGTTCGTGATCCAGGTCACCGGCGGGTTCCTGCTGCAACTGCTGATGATCGTCGGCGTCGGGATCATGATGTTCAGCATTGACGTGACGCTGGCGCTGTGCACGCTGATCCCCTCACCTTTGGTCGTCGCCGGGACGATCTTCTTCTGGAAGTACGTCTACCCGCGCTACTACCGGGTGTGGGACGCCTCGGGCAAGCAGGCCGGCATGCTGACCGGCCTTTTGTCCGGGATCCGCGTGGTCAAGGCCTTCGACCAGGAACGGCGCCAGGAGCGGCGCTTCAACGTCCTCAGCGACCGCGTGCGGCGCACGCACCGCGACGTGGACACGGCGATCGGCGGGCTGTTCAACCCCGTGATGGGGATCGTGTTCCAGCTCGGCGGCTGGATCGTCTGGTTCGTCGGTGGGCGCAAGGTGCTCGCGCAGCACATGACGCTGGGCGAGCTGATGGCGTTCTTCGGCTACCTGTGGATGTTCTACGGCCCGCTCGGCATGCTGCCGCAGTTCACCAACTGGCTGACGCAGTTCCTCACGCAGTCCAGCCGGCTGTTCGAGATCCTCGACACGCCGCACCAGATCGCCGAGCCGGCGCAGCCGGTGCACGTGGCACCGATCCGCGGCGCGATCCGCTTCGAGAGGGTCTCGTTCGGCTACACCCGCCACGCGCCGGTGCTGAAGAACCTCGATTTCGAGGTCCGCCCGGGCGAGCTGATCGGCCTCGTCGGGCAGAGCGGGTCGGGCAAGTCGACGATCATCAACCTGATCTGCCGCTTCTACGACGTCGACGAGGGCCGGGTGCTGATCGACGGCGTGGACGTGCGCGACATCCCGAAGTCCGAGCTGCGCAGCCAGGTCGGCGTGGCGCTGCAGGACGCGTTCCTGTTCCGCGGCTCGATCTGGGACAACCTGACCTTCGGCAAGCCGGGCGCCGAGGCCGAGGAAGTCATCGCCGCCGCCAAGGCGGCCGACTGCCACGACTTCGTGCTGCGCCACCCGCACGGCTACGACACCTGGGTCGGCGAGAGCGGGGCGGGGCTGTCGGGCGGCGAGCGCCAGCGGATCGGCATCGCCCGGGTGCTGCTGACCGACCCGCGGATCCTGATCCTCGACGAGAGCACCAGCAGCGTGGACGCGCAGACCGAGGCCTCGATCCAGCGCGCGCTGGCGGAGCTGATGCGCAACCGCACCACGCTGGCGATCGCCCACCGGCTGAGCACGCTGCGCGGCGCCGACCGGATCCTGGTCCTCGAGGACGGCAAGATCGCCGAGTCGGGCAGCCCGGACGAGCTGCTGGAATCCGGCGGCCGCTTCGCCCAGATGGTGCGCATCCGGCAGGGCGAGAGCGGGAGCGCGGCACGCGTGCGGTTCCGCGACGGCGCGCCGGAGGAAGACAGCGGGCCCGCCGAGCACCACCTGCGCTGGCTCGACCCGTCGCGCACCGCGATGCGCCTCGACGGTCTCGGGACGCTGCACGTCCGCACGCGCGAGGGCGGCGAGCACCACGGCGTGTACGCGCTGCGCTGCTTCCCGGTCCGCCGGCAGCGCGAGTACATCTCGCTGCGCTCGGGGAGCGCCGCCAGCAGCGACCGCGAGATCGGCCTGATCCGCTCGCTCGACGAGTGGCCGCGGGAAATCCAGTCGCTGATCCAGGATTCCCTGCGCCGGCGCTACTACGTGCAGACGATCCGCTCGCTCCAGTCGGTGCAGCTGGCGAACAACCACCTGAATTTCCGCGTCGAAACCGACCTCGGCCCGCAGCGCTTCACGCTGCGCTGGCAGACGGAGCGGGTCCAGGACTACGGCGCTCGCGGCAAGATGCTGCTCGACAGCGACGAGAACCGCTTCCTGATCCCGGACCTCGACGCGCTGACGCCGCACGAGCAGCGGGTGTTCCGCCGCTACGTGTACTGGTGAGGGGCAGCCGGCGGCCGGCTCAGTGGCGCGGGGCCAGGAGGTAGCGCCAGCCGCCCGCCATGTGCATACGCGTCCTGGCGCGTGGCAGCAGCAGGAGCAGCACGGCCGCGCCGACGAGCAGGTGGCTCCCGGCCGCCCACTTCGGCAGCGGGAACAGCCACGGCGCGGCGAGGAGCCACACGCCCGCGGGCAGGTTGGCCCAGCGCGTGGCGCGCGTGACTTCCCAGATCGCCGTGATGCCGAAGGTCGCGAGGATCGGTCCGATGGCGCGGTCGCTGTCCGCGGCGAACCCGTCGTAGCCGAACAACGCCGGCGCGGCCATCAGCCACAGGCCGAGCCCGGCCGTCGCGAACTGAGCCCAGCGGGCGCCGGCGGTGCGGCGGTGCTTGGCCGCGATCGGCTGGTCGCGATCCGAACTCTCCGACAGGCCCAGCGTCGCCCGCAGCAGCGAGCGCCCGCGCGCGTGCTCGCGCCGCAGGTACTGCAGCGACGCGAGGACCTCGTCCATCGCCGGGCCGATCATCAGCACCGAGATGACGGCCGAGGCGAGGCACAGCGTGCACCAGGCGGAGAACAGCACCGGCTGCGAGACGACGAGCAGGATGCTGACCAGCCCGAGCGGCCCGACCAACAGCCCGAACAGGATCACGATCCACGGCATCGTGCGCCAGCGATCGCGCCCGCCGACCACGCCGCCGATCGCGTCGGCCAGGTACGACAGGGCCCCGAGGAAGGCGTCCGGCACCGGCAGCAGCTTCGAAATCCAGCTCTCCTTGAGGATGCGGTGGCTGTCGTTGCCGAAAAACGGCTCCCAGACGGACGGGAGGACGTCCCACTGGTACAGCGCGAGGTACAGGGCGATGACGAAGCCGGCCAGCGCCAGGCCGACGATCGGGAGCCGCTGGGTCCAGCTGGCAGGGTTGTAGCTCCAGCCGAGCGGCAGGTCAGGATCGCTCATCGACGAAACTCGCGCGGGTGGTGGAACGGGGCCGACCCACCATAGCACGCCTTCGAACGTCAGGCGGGCGTGCCGGCCCGGCGCCGCCGGTGGCGCGCCAGCACCGCCGCGTAGAGCGCCTCGGTCTCGTCGGCCGTCCGCTCCAGGTCGAAGCGCCAGGCGCGCTCGGCCGCCTGTCGCGCGAGTTCCTCGCGCAGGTCGCCGTCCCCGAGCAGGGCGTCGAGCGCCGCGGCGAAGGCCGGCGCGTCCCCGGCGGGAACGACGCGCCCGCAGCGCTCGCCCTCCATCGCCTCGCGGTTGCCGCCGACGTCGGTCACGACCAGCGGCGTGCCCGCGGCCAGGCTCTCCAGCACGACGTTGGAGAACCCCTCGCGCCGCGAGGCGAGCACCGACAGGTCGGCCGCGCGCAGGAGCCGCGGCACATCGGAGCGGCTGCCGGCGAGCACGACGCGCCCGTGCAGATCCGCGGCCGCGCAGCGCTCGCGCAGGCGCGCCTCGGACGGGCCGCCGCCGGCCAGCACCAGGAACGCCGACGGGTGGCGCGCCGCGACGGCCGCGAACGCGTCGAGGAGCAGGCCGTGGTCCTTGTCCGGGATCAGCCGGGCCGCGCAGACGATCACGACCGCGGTCTCGGCCAGCCCGAACTCGGCCCGCACGCCGGCCCGGTCGCGGGGCAGGGCCTGGATCGCCCGCACGTCCACCCCGTTGTAGAGCACGACCGCGCGGTCGGCCGGCCCGCCGACGGTCTCGAGGTAGTTGTGACGCACCTTGTCCGAAACACAGACCACGGCGGCGCGGCAATAGCCGAGCGCGCGTTCCTGCAGGCGCCGCCGCGCGCCGCGCGTGACGCCGAGGCTGTGCACGCACGCGATCACCGGCGGCCGGCCGGCGAACCACGACGCCACCGTGGAGCGCGCGTTGTCCTCGTACACGTGGGAGTGGACGATCTGCGCGCCCAGCGCCCGGAAGCGCCCGGCGAGCGTGGCCAGCGCGCGCGGAGCGAACCGACCGCGCAGCGGCAGCACTTCGACCGGCACGCCCGCCCGCTGGAGGTCGGGAGCCAGTGCCCCGGCGCGACGGGTGAGAATCAAGGTGGTCCGGTAGCGGCCGCGGGCCTGCAGCCTCGGCAGCAACTGCAGGAGTTGCCGCTCGATCCCGCCCACCTCCAGGCTGCTGTACACGCGGACCACCGGCACCGGGGACGGGCTCGGTGGCCTGGGGGCCAGGGCGGCCCGGGTTCCTGCGTCGGCAAACAGCATTGCGGGCTCGGCCCCCGGTGGATGCCTGCGGTCCGGGAGTATAGCGGCCGTCGACTCCCCGGCGGCGTTGTTACGAAAAGGGCGATCGTCTCCTCTAAGCCCCTAAGAATGCGGACAGTTGTGGCCTTGCGCTTTCGTGATCGCGCGTACCCGATAGTAATTACAGACAATCCTTGCTTCGTATCCCACAACGCTAAGGAATAACTCCATATTCCAATCGGGAAACGGATCGAGGGTGACGCGCCTGCTGGCCCGGCGCGGGAGTGCGGCGATGCGGTCACGATCTCGGAGCCGAAGAGAGCTGCGGTGGGCGGTGCTGCTCGCCGCGGCGGCGAGCCTGCTGGCCACGGCGGCGGGCGCCCAGTCGGAAGCTCCCGACTACCCCCACGGCGAATACAGCGACGACTGCTCGCTGTGCCATCGGCCGGATGCGTGGACGCCGGCCCAGGTCAGCCGCGAGTTCGACCACGGCCGGTCCGGTTTCGCGCTCGACGGCGCCCACGCCTCGGCCCAGTGCCGCGCGTGTCACGAGTCGCTGGAGTTCAAGACGGCGCCGTCGTCCTGCGTCGACTGCCACCAGGACGTGCACCGCGGCGAGCTGGGCACGGACTGCGCGCGTTGCCACGGCACGCGGAGCTTCGTCGACCCGGCGGAGCAGAAGCGCCGGCACGCGGCGACGCGCTTCCCGCTCACCGGCGCGCACGCTTCCGTCGACTGCGAGTCCTGCCACGCGGACGCCGTTCAGGGGCGACTCGCCTTCGTGAACACGCCGATGGAGTGCTTCGGCTGCCACGCCGAGGAGTACCGCACCACGACCGATCCGGACCACGCGACCGCCGGGTTCCCGCACGAGTGCGAGCAGTGCCACGCGCCGACGCTGTGGAACGCGACGCGCTTCGATCACGCGCGCACCGGGTTTCCGCTGGTCGGGGCGCACCGGGAAGCCACCTGCCGCGAATGCCACCGGGGCGGGTTCCGGGACGCGCGATCGGAGTGCGAAGCGTGCCACCTGACCGAATACCAGGCCACGGCGAGGCCGCCGCACGCGGCCAGCCACATCCCTGCCGACTGTGACGCGTGTCACGCCCCAAGCTCCTGGAGCCCCGCGCCGTACAATCACGCCGGCACCTCGTTCCCGCTGACCGGGGCGCACGTGGGCCAGGACTGCAACGCCTGCCACGCGGACGGGGTGTACGACGGGAAGCCGACGGAGTGCGTGAGCTGCCACGGTGACGAGTACGACGCGACGACCGACCCGGACCACGAGGCGGCGCGGTTCCCGACCGACTGCACGCAGTGCCACACGACGGTCACGTGGATCGGGGCGACGTACGACCACGGCCAGACGTCGTTCCCGCTGACCGGGGCGCACGTCGCGCAGGACTGCAACGCCTGCCACGCGGACGGGGTGTACGACGGCAAGCCGACGGAGTGCGTGAGCTGCCACCAGGACGACTACAACGGGACGACCGACCCGAACCACCGGACGGCGGGGTTCCCGACCGACTGCACGCAGTGCCACACGACGACGACGTGGGAGGGGGCGGACTTCGACCACAACGACACGTCGTTCCCGCTGACCGGGGCGCACGTTTCGCAGACCTGCAACGCCTGCCACGCGGACGGGGTGTACGACGGGAAGCCGACGGAGTGCGTGAGCTGCCACGGTGACGAGTACGACGCGACGACCGACCCGGACCACGAGGCGGCGCGGTTCCCGACCGACTGC
>JAGOJY010000089.1:0-3771 GCA_017994815.1 Acidobacteriota bacterium | reverse complement strand
GACGGGGTGTACGACGGCAAGCCGACGGAGTGCGTGAGCTGCCACCAGGACGACTACAACGGGACGACCGACCCGAACCACCGGACGGCGGGGTTCCCGACCGACTGCACGCAGTGCCACACGACGAGCAGCTGGGAGGGCGCCGAGTTCGACCACGACGCGCAGTACTTCCCGATCTACTCCGGCGAGCACCGCGGGAAGTGGGACGCCTGCTCCGATTGCCACACCAATCCCAACAACTACGCCGACTTCAACTGCCTCAACTGTCACCCGCACAGCGACAGGGCCGAGACGGACGACGACCACGACGAGGTGAGCGGCTACCAGTACGACAGCCGCTCCTGCTACCAGTGCCACCCGCGGGGGGACTCCTGAGGTGACCATGAATGTCGCAGCGAGGCTCGGGCCGGCCTGCGCGGTGCTGCTGGCCGGGCTGGCCCTCGCGCTCGGCGCCGGCGAGGCCGAGGTCCGGGTCAGCTTCGTCACCGGCTCGTCGGTCTACGTGGACGCCGGGTCCGAGGACGGGCTCCGCGCCGGGGACGAGCTGCAGGTCGTGCGCGACGGGCAGGTGGTTGCGGTGCTGCGCGTCAAGTTCGTCTCCTCGCACCGCGCCGCGTGCGCGCGCGAGGGCGACACGGCGGTCACGCTCGCGATCGGCGACCTGGTGCGGTTCACGCCGCGCCGGGCGGCGGCCGCCGGGGCGGGGGACGCGGCGCAGGCGGCGCCGACGCCCACGCCGCCCCGACGCCCCGTCGCGCAGCGCCTGCGCGAACTGGGCCTGCGCGGGCGCGTGGGCCTGCGCTACAGCATCCTGCGCGACCGGAGCGGCACCGGGCTGACGACCTCGCAGCCAGCGCTCGACCTGCGGCTCGACGGCCGACGGGTGGGCGGCTCGCCGTTCGACGTCAACGCCGACATCCGCACGCAGCGCACGTACCGCACCGTCGCCGGCGCTGACACGACGCAGTCCCGCAACCGCGTGTACCGCCTGTCCGCGGCGTGGCAACCGGCAGGCTCGCGGCTGCGCCTCAGCGCCGGGCGCCAGTTCTCGCCGTCGCTGGCGGCGATCAGCATCTTCGATGGCGTCCTCGCCGAGCACACCGGCGAACGCTGGACGCTGGGCGTGTTCTCCGGGACGCAACCGGACCCGGTGGACTTCGGGACCTCCAGCGCGGTGCGCGAGCACGGCGCGTTCACGGAGCTGCGGAGCAGCGCCGGCGCGGCGCGGCGCTGGGCCGTGACCGCGGGGGCCATCGGCTCCTACGAGAACGGCGAGATCAACCGGGAGTTCGCCTACCTGCAGGGGCGCTACGACGACCGGCGCTGGTCGGCCTACCTGACGCAGGAGATCGACCAGAACCGCGGCTGGAAGGAGCAGGCGGGCGAGAGCCGCTTCTCGCCCACCAGCACCTTCGCCATGCTGCGCTACCGCGCGGGTGCGGGCGTGACGCTGCGCGCCGGCTACGACAACCGGCGCAACGTGCGACTCTACCGCGACCGGGTCACGCCGGAGACCGAGTTCGACGACAGCTATCGCCGCGGCGTCTGGCTCGGCAGTGACTTCGAGTTCGGCCCGCGCCTGCGCGCTGGCCTCGAGGCCCGCACCAACGCCGGCGGCGACGCCGGCGGCGCCGACTCGTACAGCGTCAATCTCGGGGTGCGCGAACTGACTTCTTGGCGGATCGGCGCGCGCACGCGCAGCACCCGTTACTCCAACGAGCGGGTCGAGGGCTGGCTGCACTCGCTGACGATCGGCCGGCCGCTCGGCCAGCGCGCCAACGTGGGCCTGACGGCGGGCGTGCGCGACGAGACGGCGCGGCGCGAGGGAGTGCTGGCGGGCCGGGTGTCGTGGTACGGCCTGGACTTCGACGTGTTGCTGGGGCGGCGCTGGTTCTTCCTGCTCTCGGCCGAGCGCACCAGCGGGGACACGGAAGACAACGACCAGGCCTACACGGCCCTGTCGTACAGGTTCTGAAGATGCGTGACGAAGCGCGCGTCCTGCGGTTCCGGGCCTGCGAGCGGGCGATGCACTGGGCGGTGGCGATCCCGTTCCTGGTCTGCCTCGCGACGGCGCTGGTGCTCGTCGTGGTCTACAACGCCGACCCGCAGCGGCCGCTGCGGGCCGTGTTCTCGTGGACGCACCGGCTCTCGGGGGTGTTCCTGGTCGGCGCGCCGCTGGCGGTGCTGGCGCTCTACCGGCGCGAGGCGCACGTGTACCTCGACAACGCGCGCCGCTGCTGGAGTTGGTGCGGGGCCGACGTCCGCTGGCTGCTGCTGATGGTCCCGGCCGCGGTGTCGCGCCGCTGCGCCTTGCCCGAGCAGGGGAAGTTCAACGCGGCGGAAAAGATCAACTTCATGACCCTGACCGTCTCGTGGCCGCTGCTGGCTGTCACGGGCGTGTTGATCTGGCTGCCGGGGGTCGCGATCTGGTCCTGGTTCCTGCACCTCGGGCTGGCCGCGGTCTCCGTCCCGCTCGTGCTCGGCCACGTGTTCATGGCCACCGTCAATCCCGAAACGCGCGTCGGGCTCTCGGGCGTGTTCTCGGGTCTCGTGGACCGGGAGTGGGTGCGGCACCACTACGTGCGCTGGTACCGCGAGGAACTCGCGCCACGGCGCGAGGCGGCGCCGGCGCCCCTCGAGGCGCTGCTCGACCAACTGGACGGCCGAACCGCGGCCACGGTCGTCGAGCTGTCGCTCGCCGCCTCAGAGGGCGACGGGGACGGTGGGCAGGGCGCGCGCCTGTTCCAGCACGTCCTTGTAGAGGTCGGTGCTGAGGTAGCGCTCGCCGGAGCTGGGCAGCACGACGACGATGCGCTTGCCGGCGCTCTCCGGGCGGCGGGCGATCTGCACCGCGGCCCAGGCCATCGCGCCGCTGGAGATCCCGGCCAACAGGCCTTCCTCGCGCGCCAGCCGGCGCGCGGTGTCGAACGCGTCCGCCTCCTGGACCGCGATGACCTCGTCGACGAGGTCCCGGTCGAGGATCGACGGGACGAACCCGGCGCCGAGGCCCTGGATCTTGTGCGGGCCGGGCTGGCCGCCGGACAGGACGGCTGAACCGGCGGGCTCGACCGCGACCGCGCGCAGCCCCGGCAGCCGCGGCTTGAGCACCTGCGCACAGCCGGTGATCGTGCCGCCGGTGCCCACGCCGGCGACCAGCACGTCGAGCCGGCCGCCGGTGTCGGACCAGATCTCCTCGGCGGTCGTCTCGCGGTGGATGCGCGGGTTGGCCGGGTTGTCGAACTGCTGCGGCATGAACCAGCCGGGGTTCTTGGCCAGCAGTTCGTTCGCGTGCGCGATCGCGCCGCGCACGCCCAAAGGACCCGGCGTCAGGATCACCTCCGCGCCCAGCGCCATCAGCAGGACGCGGCGCTCGAGGCTCATCGTCTCCGGCATCACGATCACGCAGTGGTAGCCGCGCGCGGCGGCGACGAAGACCAGCCCGATGCCCGTGTTGCCGGACGTCGGCTCGACGATCGTCCCGCCGGGGCGCAGCCGCCCCTCGCGTTCCGCGGCGTCGATCATCGACACGCCGATGCGGTCCTTGACCGAACTCATCGGGTTGAACCACTCCAGCTTGGCCAGGACCTCGGCGCCGGTCCCTTGCGCCAGCCGGTTGAGCCGGACGAGGGGTGTGTTGCCGATGGTCGCGGTGATGTCGCGGTAGATGCGCTCCACGCTGCCTCCCTATAACTGAATGCGGCGCACGAATAATACGGCCCGCCGCCCGCCGGCCACAACGTCGGCGGGCGGCGGGCCGTATTATTCGTGCGC
>JAGOJY010000031.1 GCA_017994815.1 Acidobacteriota bacterium | reverse complement strand
CTGCACGCGCCGGACGACGGGGCCTGCAGCGATGGTCTGTTCTGCACCGGGATCGAGACCTGCGACCCGGTGGAGGACTGCCAGGCCGGCACGCCGCCGGTCGTGGACGACGGCGTGGCCTGCACGGTGGACAGCTGCGACGAGGCCAACGACCTCGTGCTGCACGCGCCGGACAACGGGGCCTGCAGCGATGGTCTGTTCTGCGACGGGACCGAGACCTGCGATCCGGTGGAGGACTGCCAGGCCGGCACGCCGCCGGTGGTGGACGACGGCGTGGGTTGCACGGTCGACACCTGCGACGAGGCCAACGACCTCGTGCTGCACACGCCGGACAACGGGGCCTGCAGCGATGGTCTGTTCTGCACCGGGACCGAGACCTGCGACCCGGTGGAGGACTGCCAGGCCGGCACGCCGCCGGTGGTGGACGACGGCGTGGGTTGCACGGTCGACACCTGCGACGAGGCCAACGACCTCGTGCTGCACGCGCCGGACGACGGGGCCTGCAGCGATGGTCTGTTCTGCACCGGGATCGAGACCTGCGACCCGGTGGAGGACTGCCAGGCCGGCACGCCGCCGAACTGCGACGACTCGGTCGCCTGCACGACGGACTCCTGCAACGAGACGACCGACAGCTGCGATCACGCGTTGAACGATGCGGCCTGCGACAACGGGCAGCTCTGTGACGGCACGGAGACGTGCACGCCTACCGGTTGCGAGCCCGGCACGCCCGTGGACTGCTCGGCGCTGAACGACCAGTGCAACGTCGGGGCCTGCGATCCTGCGACCGGCGGGTGCTTCGCCGATCCGCTGGCGAACGGGACGGAGTGCGACGACAGCAACCCGACCACGGTGGGCGACACCTGCCAGGACGGGATCTGCCAGGGTGTGCCGCTCTCACCGCCGCCGGAGGTGGACAACCTGATGCTGACGGGCGATGCGCAAACGGCGCTCACCTGGGACGGCCAGGGCGAGAGCACCTGGTACGACGTCACCACCGGCTACCTCAGCGAACTGCACTTCGACGAAGGCGTGATCGGCGCGATGTGCCTGGCGGACGACCAGGCGGCGCCGACGTACACCGACAACCGGCCGCGGCCGCCGCGCGGGGACGGCTACTACTACCTGATCCGCGCGGAGAACCCGGTCGGCAAGGGGAGTTACGGATACGCGACCACCGGCGAGGAGCGGCTGCCGTTCCTCGACTGCCCGTGATCGCCGGGAGCGATTGAAGGAGCACGGCCGGGGCGGCGGGCCAACGGGGGTCCCGCCGCGCCGGAGGGATGGAAGGAGCGCACGCCGCGACGAGTGCCGTGGCGCGCGGAGTGACGAACTGGGGCTGTGAACCGGCAGTTTGACCCGCCCAAGAGGCGGCCGCGGGGCGGCCGCCCGGGGGCGGAGCCCCGCCTGGCTCGACGGGAGGCTTGGAAATGAAATCGTTTACCCGCCTGTTCGTGATCACGTTCATCTGCGCGGCGCTGGCGTTGGCCGCTGGGACGGCCCAGGCCGCGGTCGTGATCAACGAAATCCACTACCACCCGTCGGACGACGGGGTCGAACCGCCCAACGACCCCGAGGGGCTGCAATTCATCGAGCTGTTCAACACGGGGCCGGGGTCGGTGGACCTGTCGGGCTGGTCGTTCAGCCAGGGGGTGAATTTCATCTTCCCGGCCGGGACGACGCTGGCGGCAGGCGGGTTCATCGTCGTCGCGGACGACCCGGCGCTCCTGCGGGCGACGGTCCCCGGAATCCCGGTCGGGGTCCTGGTGCTCCAGCTCACCGCGGGTAGCGACCTCAGCAACTCCGGCGATTGGCTGCAGCTGGTGGATACCGGGTCGAACGTCGTGGACGACGTGACGTTCGACGATGTCGCGCCGTGGCCCCCGGCGGCCGACGGCAGCGGCCCGACGCTAGAGTTGATGAACCCGGGGTACGACAACGCCTACGCGGTGGTGTGGAAGGCCTCCGCCGGGATCAACGGGACGCCGGGCCAAGTCAACAGCTCGTTCACGGAAGGCCCGACCGTGCTGTGGGAAGATCCCACCCGCAACTCGGTGGTGCCGGACCTGAGTCAAGTCGAGGTGATGTTCGCGGAGAGCGTGACCGGAGTGGTGGCTGCGGACCTCACGGTCGCCGGCTCGCCGGCGACTTCCGTCTCCGGCAGCGGCGCCGGGCCGTACGTCTTCACTGGGTTTGCCACGCCGACCCTGCCGTCGATCAGCGTTGTGCTCGGCCCGGGGGCAATCCAGGACCTCGAGGCGCACGCGTTTTCCGGCGACACGTGGCTCTACTCGATCTCGGTGCCGAGGGTGGTCATCAACGAGATCCACTACAACCCCGACTACACGAACGACTTGACGGAGTTCATCGAACTCGTCAATGCGGAGGCGGTGCCGGTTGACATCTCCGGATGGAACCTGACGGAGTTCAGCTCGCCCGGCGTCGTTTTTCCGGCGGGCACGATCCTCCAACCCGGCGAGTTCATCGTCGCCGCCAAGGACCCGGCGACCCTCGCGACCGTTCATGGCTGCGTGACGAGCCACACCTGGGGATTGGACGACAGCCTGGCCAACGCTGGGGAACCGATCTCGCTGCGGGATGCGAGCGGGGTCCTGGTGGACCGGGTGTACTTCGACGACGGCAACGGCTGGCCGCCCGCGGCGGACGGGGATGGCCCGAGCCTCGAACGAAAGAACCCGCTCGTGGGAGATGCGTGCATCGCCACCGGGCAGTCGGCGTGCGCGTGGCAGGCGCCGGCGTGGGCGGCGTCGCTGGCCGCTGGTGGAACGTGCGGCGCGGCGAACAGCGTGTTCTCCGGCGCACCGACGATCATCGCGGAGGTTCCGACGCGCGACTCGGTGATCGAGTCCCTGACGCAGGTGTCGGTCACGTTCTCCGAACCGGTGACGGGGGTCACGGCGGACGATCTCAGCGTGGAGGGTGTCTCCGCCACGGGCGTGACCGGCAGTGGCGCGGGGCCGTACGTGTTCACCGTCACCCCGCCGGTCCCCGGCACGCTCGACGTCGTCCTGCGCGGCGACGGCGGGATCCAGAGTCTCACTGCGGTTCCTTTCGCCGGCGACAGCTGGCTCTACTTCAACGGCCTGCCCAAGGTCGTCATCAACGAGATCTTCTACCATCCGTCGAGCGCGTCGGTCACGCTCGGCCAGAATCCGGAAGACCTGCAGTTCCTCGAGTTGTACAACGACGACGTCCAGACGATCGACCTCGGAGGATTCCGGACCTCCGGCGTCACCCACACGTTCCCGGCGGGGACATTGCTGGATCCCGGCGAGTACCTGGTGTTGGCCGAGAACCCGGCGGTCCTGCAGACGAAGGTGACGATCCCCGTCGGCGTGACGGTCCTGCAGTGGACCAGCGGCGACCTCGCGAACGGCGGCGAGACGCTCGAACTTTCCGATTCCTACGGTCACGTTCTCGACTCGGTGCCGTACGACGACGGCGGCGAGTGGGCGCCGGCCGCGGACGGCGACGGGCCGTCGCTCGAGCTGGTCAACCCCGGCATGCCGAACCAGTACGGCGGCGCGTGGCGGCCCTCGCTCGCCGCGCTCGGCACCCCGGGCGCGGCCAACGGCCGTTACTTCGCCGCCGCGCTCCCGGTGATCAGCGCCGTGCACCACGCCCCGCCGATCCCGGGCGCGGGCCAGCCGGTCACGATCACGGCGTTCGTCGTCGATGCGGGCACCCCGACCGTGACGCTCCAGTACCGGCAGGATCAGGAGCCCACCGTCGCGTACACGCCCGTGACGATGTTCGACGATGGGCTGCACGGCGACGGCGCGGCCGGCGACCACGTCTACGGCGTGGTGCTGTCGGGTCTCGCGGAAGACCAGCGGCTCGACTTCGCGATCCGGGCCAGCAACGCTTCCGGCGCGATGGTCGCCCCGGTGGGGCACGACGGGAACTTCCCCGGCGCGGGCAGCCACCCGGCGCAGGTTTTCCTGTGCAAGTTCAGTAGCGCGGCCTTACCGGCGGACTTCCCCTCGTACCACATGATCACGACGCAGTACACGCGCAACCGGCAGGGGACGCGCGACAAGACCGAGTACGACGCGACGTTCCTGCGCTGCCCGGCCGGCGGCCCGGCCACGGCGTGCGAGGTGTTCTACAACGTCGTCGAGAACTACCGCGGCGCGAGCAGCCTGAACCAGAACCCGCCCTCGTACCGCATCGACCTGCCCGGCGACCACGCGATGGCGTCCGAGATGGGCTTCACGATCCGGGCGATCAACATGCTCGGGCAGCAGCCGGCCCGCCAGGGGCTGGGGTACAGCCTGTTCAAGGACGTCGGCCTGCCGGCCCCGCGCTCCCACTTCGTGCGCTTCAACACGAACCCGCTCGCGCACGGCGGCACGCAGAACTGCATGTACAGCAATGTCGAGCGGATCGACGAGGACTTCTTCACCTCGCAGGACGGCTCGATCCAGCCGCTGCGGTTCCCGGAGCGCTGCAGCGTCAGCGGCACCGTGTGCGAAAGGGACCGGGACTGCCCGGCCGGTGAAGACTGCGTTGCCACGGATGACGGCAACTGCTACCGCGGGCGCCACGACGACTCCAGCCTGCGCTGGGAGGGCTTCGACAAGAACGCGTACCGCGTGGACGGCAACGAGCGCAACGGCTACCAGAAGGTCACGAACGAGGACGACGACGACTGGACCGACCTGATCACGCTCTGCGATGCGATGAACTGCAGCACGAGCGACGGCGGGAACCTGTGCCTCGAGAACACGTACGATGGATGGTTCCAGCAGAACCTGCCGTCCTACGCCGACGTCGCGCAGTGGGCGCGCTGGGACGCGATCCACATGCTGCTCGACAACGTCGAGGGCGGGATCTACCGCGACACCGGTGACGACTACTTCCTCTACTTCTGGCCCGCGCCGGACTACAGCCACGCCACGTTCCTGCCGTGGGACCTCGACGCCATCCTGCCCAACACCCACGAGACGATCTGGCGCACCGGCTACAGCAACGCGAACTGGCCGCTGCGGCGCGTGCTGCGCAACAACGCCTACGCCGGACTATTCGTCGGCGCGATCTGCGAGTACATGGACACCGTCTTCACGCAGGAGGCGATGAACGCCCGGATCGACGCCCTGCCGGACGTCCTGTTCCCGACCGGAACCGCCCAGGGCAGCGGTCCGCAGACCAAGCAGGGGATGAAAGACTGGGTCGCGGCACACCGCGCGTCGGTGAACGCCGAGATCAAGCGCCAGACCACGCTGCAGGGCGTTCCGGCGAGCCCGTACGAGAGCGAAGACCCGGTGATCCTGCTCAGCGGCCAGCTGAACCAGTGCTGGGCGAAGGAAGTGCGGGTCAACGGCCAGCCGGCGACCTACACCATCGCGAACCCCGGCGGCGTCGGCGCTTCGTGGACCTACAACTTCACCCTGGTGCCCGGGCCGAACACGATCATCGTCCAGACGCTCGACCACCAGGGGAACGAGATCGACCGGGCGACGGAGAGCGTGACCTACGCCCCGCCGGGGACCGGCCAGGACAAGTTCCTCAAGCTGACGATGCCCTCACGGATGGTCAGCGACAAGACGTTCACGCTGAAGGCGGAGGTCATCGATGCGGCCGGCCGCATCGCGTGGCAGACGTGGTCGGAGCTGGGGACCGTGTCGGCGCGGCGGGTCGCGGACCAGGTCGCGGTGCCGCTGACCGTGACGGTCTTCGAACGCTACAACGCGGGGACCGGCGCCAACGGGCCGCCGACGACCGACTCGATCCGCTTCTACAACGGCGTCGGCACCGTGTCGTTCACGTTCAACGACCCGGCCAGCGTCGCCGACCAGGACGTGGAGATCACCGTCACGACCAGCTCGGTCTCGGAATCCAAGGTGATCCACGTGCTGGGGAACGTGAGCGGGATCTACCGCAACCTCTCCGGGACGCTGTCCGGGGACGGCCTGACGTGGGGTCCGGGCGACGGCGTGATCCACCTGACCGGCACGGTGACCGTGCCGGGCGGCAGCACGCTGACCATCCTGCCCGGGACGCTGATCATGGCGGAGCCGGGAGCGAGCGGCGACGGGACGCGGATCGACGTCAGCGGCGTCGTCAACGCGCCGGGGACCGAGGGCGAGCCGATCTTCTTCTTCCCCTCGACGGGGGCGGCCGGCCTGACTCTCCCCGACCACAACGTCGCCAACCCGTCGTCGTGGCGCGGCTTCCTCTATCACGGGAGCGGCACCTCGACGCTGTCCCACGTGTTCATCACCGGCGCCGGCAACGCGCCGGTCGTCAGTCACCCGCGCCCGATGGTCATGGGCATCGAGAACTCGCATTCCGTGACGCTCCTCGACTGCGTTTTCGCCGATAACGGCGGCAAGCTGATTCACATGACCGGCAGCGGCACGATCACGCTGCGCCGCACGGTCTGGTCGCGCGCCGGCTACGGCGGCGAGTTCCTCGGCGGTAGCCACACGCTGCTGGCCGAGGATTGCTGGTTCACGCGCATCGGTCGCGCCCCGGAGTCGAATGACGCCGACGGCGACGTGATGCACCTGGACAATGCCTCGGCGCACCAGACCGTCCGGCGGTCGATCTTCGCCGATTGCGGCGACGACATGATCGACCACAGCGGCGCCAATCCGGTGGTCGAGGACACGATCTTCTGGGACGGCGACGACAAGACCGTCAGCCTCTCCGCGGGCGGGAGCATCACGTTCGACAACGTGCTGGTGTTCGGCATGCCGATCGGGATCAACGGGGCTGGCGGCATCGTGCGGAACTCGACGATCACCGCCGGGATGCCGATGGGAACGCCGACCAGCGTCGACGAGACGATCATCTGGTCCTCGGGCGTCAACACCGGCTCCTGCAACGGCAACATCAACTACACGGACGCCGGGAGCACGGCCCACCTGGGCTGCGGCACAGGAAACCTGAACGTCAACCCGCAGTTCGAGAGCACGGCGTCGCTGGCCTGGGACTACGACCCGGCGGTCGGCTCGTCGGTCCTGACGGCGGGCCCAACCGGCGGCCGCATCGGCTGGCTCGGGTTCCCCGACGGGGCGATCTGCTCGACGGCCGCGGATTGCGACGACGCGAACGCCTGCACCGTCAACACCTGCGTGCAGGGCGCCTGCGTGTTCGACGCGATCACCGGCTGCGAGCCGTGCCAGGGGGCGGAAGACTGCGACGACGGCGACCCGTGCAACGTGGACGGCTGCGATGCCGGCGCCTGCACGCACGTGATCGGCAACAACGGCGTGATCTGCAACGACGGCCAGAGCTGCACCATCAACGACATGTGCAGCGCCGGCGCTTGCGTCGGGACCGAGAGCTGTCCCCCGGGGCAGGCCTGCAGCCCGACCAGCGGCATGTGCGTGTCCGGCCCGCAGGCCATCACCTTCCGGCAAGGCGTGGACGAGTACGCGGGCACGCAGGACACGTACCTCTACCAGTACGGTCCGAACACTGTGGAGGGTGGGTTGGATACGTGGCGCTGGGACACCAGCGACGGCGCGACCGGGTACTACGAGTACGGCCTGATCCGCTTCGACGAGATCATCGGGGCGGGCGCGGACCAGATCCCGCAGGGATCGACGATCAATTCAGCCACGCTAACGCTGGAGGTGTTCAACGGCGGTGCGACGCCGCAGGGGACCGTCCGCGAGGTGGCGGTGGAGTGGAGCCAGGCGACTGCGACGTGGAACAACTTCGGCGGCGAGGCCGGCGTCCAGGCCGACGAGTACGGCGCCCTGGTGGGCAACGCCCCGATCGCGAGCGGTACCGTCACGGTCGATGTCACGGCGAGCCTGCAGCGGTGGGTCACGAACCCGGCGGCGAACCTCGGCTGGATCTTCGTTCCGGCGTCCGATGACGGGGTCCAGGTCCGTTCTGCCGAGTACGCGACGGTCACCAACAGGCCGCTCCTGAGCGTGACGTTCACGGCGCCGGTGACCACGTGCACGACCGACGAGGAGTGCGACGACGGCCTGTACTGCAACGGCGTGGAGTCGTGCGACGACGTGGCGTCGGTGTGCGTCCCTGGCGACGCCGTGGGATGCGGCTTCACGTTCGCCTGCGCGATCAACACTTGCAACGAAACGACGGACACCTGCGACCACGCGCCGAACGACGCCTTCTGCGACGACGGGGACGCGTGCAACGGCGCCGAGACGTGCAGCCTGCTCGCCGGCTGCCTGCCCGGCACACCGCCGAGCTGCGATGACGGAATTGCCTGCACGACCGATAGCTGCGTCTCTCCGGACGGCTGCCAGCACGTGGACAGCTGCCCCGGCGGCCAGACCTGTAACCACACTACCGGCGTCTGCACGACGGGCCCGGTGACGATGACCTTCCAGCAGGGTGACGCGAACGGCTATCTCGGGACCGTGGACACCTACATCGATTCCGCCCTCGGGAGCCAGGCGACGGTCACGCCGATCGTCTGCGACGGCAGCCCGGTGGAGCAGATCCTCGTCCGCTTCGACGGGCTGTTCGGCAACGGCGCGCACCAGATCCCACAGGGCGCGACGGTCAACTCCGCAACCCTGACGCTGCACGTCGGGACCGGTGCGAACGACCAGTGCGCCAACCCGGTGAACTACCACCGGCTGCTCCAACCGTGGGAGGCGACGGACGTCTGGGCGACCTTCGGCGCGGTGCCCTGGAACACGACGGCCGGGGTCCAGAACGACGGCGTGGACGCCCTGGCCGCGATCGACGCAACCGTTACGATGACGACCGCCAACACCGCGTACCCGGTGACGGTGACGGCGACCGTCCAGGCGTGGGCGAACGACCCAGCCACGAACCACGGCTGGGTCATCCTCCCGACGAGCAACGACGGGCTGCGCCTCGATTCGTCCGAGGCGACGACCCTGTCCGCCCGCCCGCTCCTGTCGATCACCTACACCGCACCGGTCACGAGCTGCACGACCAGCGAGCAGTGCAACGACGGCCTGTTCTGCAACGGCACCGAAACCTGCAACCTCGGCACGCAGCTGTGCGAAGCCGGCACCCCGCCGGACTGCGCGGACAGCGTGGCGTGCACGCTCGACGCCTGCAACGAAACCAGCGATGCCTGCGAGCACGTTCCGGACAACACGGCGTGCGACGACAGCAACGTCTGCACCGACAACGTCTGCAACGTGACCCTCGGGTGCACGTTCCCGGACAACACGGCGCCGTGCAGCGACGGCAACGCCTGCACGACCGGTGATGTCTGCGCCGGCGGAAGCTGCCAGGCGGGAACCACGCCGCTGGTGTGCGACGACGGCCTTGCCTGCACCAACGATTCCTGCGCGCCGGCGTCGGGCTGCCAGTTCCTCGACAACTGCACCGGCGGGCAGACCTGCAACCACACGACGGGCACGTGCACGACGGGCCCGGTGACGATGACGTTCCAGCAGGGTGATGCCAACGCGTACGCCGGCACCGCGGACACGTACATCGGCAGCGGACTGGCGAGCATGGCCACGACGAACCCGCTGGTGATCGACCTCGACCCGACCGTGGAGCAGGTGCTGATCCGCTTCGACGGCATCTTCGGGAGCGGGGCGAACCAAGTCCCGCAGGGCGCGACGATCGACTCGGCCACGCTGACGATGCGCGTCGGCGGGACCACCTACGACGAGAGCCCGAACCCGGTGAACTTCCACCGGCTGCTGCACCCGTGGGCCGACACGGGCCTGTGGGCCGATTACGGCGTCGCACCGTGGAACGCGACGGCCGGCATCCAGGCCGACGGCGTGGATGCGCTGGCGGCGATCGACGCGACCACCACGATGAGCGCGTTGAACACCTCCTACCCGGTGGACGTGACGACGAGCGTCCAGGCCTGGTCGTCGGACCCGGCGAGCAACTACGGGTGGGCGATCCTGATGGCATCGGGGACCGACGGGCTCCGGCTGCAGTCCGCGGAGTCCGCGACGCTGGCCTACCGCCCGCTGCTCTCGGTCACCTACACGGCGCCAGTCACGACCTGCACGAGCCACGAACAGTGCGACGACGGGCTGTACTGCAACGGTGTCGAGACCTGCAACTTCGGCACATCACTGTGCGTGGCCGGCACGCCGCCGGACTGCACGGACGCCGTGGCTTGCACGCTCGACACCTGCAACGAAACCAGCGATGCTTGCGAGAACGTCCCGGACAACACAACGTGCGACGACAGCAACGTCTGCACCGACAACGTCTGCAATCCGACGGCCGGCTGCACCTACCCGAACAACACCGCGTCGTGCAGCGACGGCAACGCCTGCACGACCGGCGACGTCTGCGCCGGCGGGAGTTGCGTGAGCGGCGGGGCGGCCGACTGCGACGACGACGTCGCCTGCACCGACGACTCCTGCGACACGCTGAACGGCTGCCAGCACGCCGACAACTGCACCGGCGGGCTGGTCTGCAACCTCTCCAGCGGGTTCTGCGAGGTATCGCTCGTCCCGACCCTACCGATCGACGTCGGCGTGACGTGGGCCTACTTCAAGGGCAGCGTCGAACCGCCGGCGGAGTGGACGACGATCGCCTTCGACGACAGCGGCTGGCTCGAGGGGCCGAGTGGCTTCGGCTACGGCAGCGACTGCTCCGCGCAGCACACCACGCCCAACGGGACCACGTTGTCTGACATGCAGAACGGTTACCTGAGCGTGTACCTGCGGCGGGAGTTCCGGGTCGACAACACGGCGGCGGTCCTGGGCCTGACACTCACCGCGGACTTCGACGACTCGTTCGTGGCGTACATCAACGGGATCGAGGTGGCGCGGCGCAACCTGACCGGGACGCCCCCGGCATACAACCAGGTCGCCACCGCCGACCACGAGTGCTCGGTCTGCGACGGAACGTGTAACGCGGCCGAGAACATCGACATCACGGCCTTCAAGAGCGCGCTGGTCGTCGGGACCAACGTTCTGGCGATCCAGGCGCATAACCTGACACTGGCCAGCACCGACTTCACGATCACGCCGTCGATGACCGCGACGATGGCCGAGTGCACCGGCGACGCGGATTGCAACGACAACGTGGCCTGCACCGACGACAGTTGCGTTGGCTTCGCCTGCCAGCACGTCGACAATTGCAGCGGCGGGTTGAGCTGCGATCTCGGGACCGGGATGTGCATCGCCGGCCCCGTGACGAAGACGTTCCAGTTTGGCGACGCAAACGGCTACGGCGGGACGGCGGACACGTTCATCGATGCCGCGCTGGGCAGCCAGGCCACCACAACGCCGATCGTCGTGGACGGCTCACCGGAGGAGCACGTGCTGGTCCGGTTCGCCGACATCTTCGGCCCCGGCGTGAACCAGGTGCCGCAGGGTGCGGCGATCAGTTCGGCAACGCTGACGCTCCGGGTCGGCAGCACGGATGGTGACCGGAGCGCCACCGCGGTGAATTACCACAGGCTGCTTCACGCATGGGTCGATACCGACGTGTGGGCAGCGTATGGCGTGGCCCCGTGGAACGGGCAAGGCGGGATCCAGGCCGACGGTGTCGACGCTGTGACGGTTGCCGAGGCGACGGTCACGATGGGCGCCGAGAACACCCCGTACCCGGTGGATGTGACCGGTAGCGTGCAGGCCTGGGCCAACGACCCGTCGAGCAATTTCGGTTGGGTGATCCTGCCGACCGGACAGGACGGGTTGCGGCTCGCGTCGTCGGAGTCGACCACTGTGGCCTACCGGCCGCAACTGTCGATCACCTACACGGCACCGATTACAAGCTGCACCAGCAACGAGCAGTGCAACGACGGCCTGTACTGCAACGGTGTCGAGACCTGCAACCTCGGCACGGAGCTGTGCGAGGCCGGCACCCCGCCGTGCAGCGACGCCCTGGCCTGCACGGCCGACACCTGCGACGAAGGCACGGACACGTGCAGTCACGAGGCGCTGGTCTGCAACGACGACAACGCGTGCACCGACGACGCCTGCGTGGAACCGACCGGCTGTGCCTTCACGAACGTCGCGGCCGGGACGTCCTGCGCCGACGGGCTGTTCTGCAACGGCGCCGAAACCTGCAACGGCAGCGGCGCGTGCCAGGCCGGCGCGTCGCCCTGCGACGACGGCGTCGGCTGCACGACCGACAGTTGCGACGAAGGCGCCGACACCTGCTCGCACGCGCCGTGCGCCATGGCGGCGGCCGCGGCGGGCTCGCGCTACATCGCGGTGACGCCGCCGTCCGGGCTGGCCTCGGTCGCGCTGCGGGTCTCGACGCCCGGGCTGGCGTGCCTGCCGCAGTACGTGGACGCGACGGGCGGGCTGACCGCGGTTCCGGTGTTCCGCTCGTCCGCGGAGTGGGGAACCGTCCTCGTCCGGGGGCGCCCGATCGTGCCTCTGACACCGTACACGGTCCAGGCGGAGGTCACCGCCGGGACGCCGATCGCCACGGCCGCGGCCACCACCTGGGCCTGGGCGGACGTGAACGGGACCGACGGGGTGAACGTGTTCGACATCCTGTGCGTGCTCGACGGCTCGCGCGGGATCTTCACGAAGTGCCCGCTCGCCGCCGTGGATCTCGCGGGCGATACGCCTGACGGGATCGTGGACGGCGCGGACATCCAGTCCGTCCTCGACGGGTTCCAGTCCTTGCCCTACCCCGACGCCGATCCTTGCGCCGGGAACGGGAGGTGACGGCCATGACACGCCTCAGCCATCGCTTGCTCTGCCTGGCCGCAGCCGCCTTCCTCGCCGCTGCGCCGGCCCTCGCCACGACCGTCACCTTCCGCCAGGGAGAGAACGGCTACACCGGGGTCAAGGACACGTTCCTGCAGCAGTCCAGCCCGGGCACGAACAACGGGTCGGCCGCGAACCTCAACTGGGACGCGGACGATCCGAACGGGACGGGGTACGACGTCTACACCCTGGTCCGCTTCAACAACATCTTCGGCAACGGCGCTGGGCAAGTTCCGCTCGGTTCCCAGATCACCTCGGCCTCGCTCTCGTACGTCGTGTACAACAACGGCGGTGACGGGACGATGCACGAGGTGCTCGTCACGTGGGATTCCGCGACCGCGACGTTCAGTTCGTTCTGCGGCGGCGCGTGCACCGAGGGCACGCAGTTCGGCCCGCAGGTCGGGACCGCGCCGGCCAGCTCGGCCACCCTCATGTCGGCCGACGTGACCGCCACGGTGCAGGATTGGTCCGACGGCGGCACGAACCTCGGCTGGTTCATCCAGACCGCGGCGACGGACGGCGTGGACGTGCGCTCGAGCGACTACACGACCGTCTCCGAGCGGCCGCTGCTCACGATCCGCTACAACGAGGGGCCGCCGTCGTCGAACCTGGTCCGGCAACCGTACCTGCAGATGGTGACGCCGACCTCGATGACCGTCGCCTGGCGCACCGACACCGCGACCGACAGCCGCGTCGAGTACGGCACGGTGTTCGGGACGTTCGGCCATACGGCGACGAACGCCGCATCGAGCACCGACCACTTCGTGTCGATCACCGGGCTGTCCCCCTCGACCACCTACTACTACCGGGTCGGGTCCACGGCATCCGTGCAGGGCGGCGGGACGGCCGAATACTACTTCACGACGGCCCCACTGACCGGGACCTCGCCGCGCGCGTTCCGGTTCTGGATCTTCGGCGATTCGGGTATCTGCAGCGAGGTCCAGAACACCGTCCGCAACTCGATGCTGACCTGGACCGCGAGCAATCCGCCGATCCCGGACCTGTTCCTGCACGCGGGCGACGTGGCGCAGAGCACGGGGGCGGACAGCGAGTACACCAACTGCCTGTTCCCGTACTACACGACCGTGATGCGCCACACGCCGTTCATCCCGGCGATGGGCAACCACGACAGCTACTCCACATCGTGTTCGGAAGCGCCGGCTGGGTGCAGCGGCCCCTTCTTCAGCACCTTCGTGCGGCCGACCAGCGGTGAGATGGGTGGGGTGGCGTCGAACACCAACGCCTACTTCTCGTGGGATTACGGCAACGCGCACTTCATTGTCCTCAACGGCACGAACGTCAGCCGCTCGTCCACGGGGCCGATGGCCACGTGGCTCCGCGCCGACCTGGCCGCGACGACGCAGCAGTGGGTCATCGTGTATTTCCACCAGACGCCGTACACGAAGGGGACCCACGACTCGGACACCGAGGGCGACCTGGTCGAGATCCGGCAGAACATCCTGCCGATCCTCGAGGAGTACGGCGTCGACCTCGTGCTCAACGGCCACTCCCACGGCTACGAGCGCTCGTACCTGATCGACGGGACCTACTCCACACCGACGCCGACGTTCGCGACCCTGCTGGCGCAGGGCAACATTGTCGACGCGGGAGATGGCCGCCCGGCGGGAAGCGGCGAGTACCTGAAGAGCCCGGGCAAGAACCCGCACGAGGGCACGGTCTACGTGGTCACGGCCACCGGGGCGATGGGCCCCGGCGGACCCCACGGCCATCCCGTGATGTACTACGCGGAATCGGTCAACGGCTCGACGTTGGTCGATGTCGGCGCCAACGAGCTGAACCTCACGTTCCTACGCAGCGACGGCGTCGTGCGCGACACGTTCACGATCAGGAAGGGTGACCTGCCGCCGCGGGTGGCGTCGGTCGTCCCGGCCAAGAGTGAGGTCATCACCGCGCTGCCCTCGATCGCGGTGACGTTCAACATGGACGTCCAGGGGGTGGACGCGGCCGACCTGACCGTCAACGGCACGCCGGCACAGGCGGTCTCCGGTAGCGGCGCCGGCCCGTACACGTTCACCGGGTATTCCGCGCCGGGGCAGGGCACCGTGTCGGTGCTCCTGGCCGCGGGCGGGATCGAGTCCGTCGAGAATACCGACAACGATTTCCAGGGCGATGCGTGGAGTTACACGCTGGACACCTCGCCGCCCCGCGTCAGCGTGGAGAAGCCGACCCGCGGCGCGGTGATCGGCGCGCTGCCGTCCGTGACCGTCACGTTCAGCAAACCGGTGACGGGAGTCGACGCCGGGGACCTGGCGGTCAACGGCTCGGCGGCGACGGCCGTCAGCGGCAGCGGATCCGGCCCCTATATCTTCACCGGGTACGCCGCGCCGGGGAACGGCCTGGTGACGGTGGTCCTCGCCGCCGGCGGCATCCAGGATGCGCAGGGGCAACCGTTCGCCGGCGACACGTGGAACTACGCCCTGACCCGCCGGCTGGTGATCAACGAGTTCCTGTCGTCCAACAACACGGCCGCGCAGGACGAGTACGGCGAGTTCGACGACTATCTCGAGATCTACAACCCGACCGACGCCGCTGTCGACATGAGCGGCATGTTCCTGACCGACAACCTGAGTTCGAACACGCAGTACCGGATCCCGAGCGGGGTGACGGTGCCGGCGCACGGGCACATCGTGTTCTGGTGCGACTCGGCGCCGAGCCAGGGCCCGCTGCACACGAACTTCAACATCTCGCGCGCGGGCGAGGCCCTCGGCCTGTTCGACACCGAGGACAACGCCCTGGCGGCGATCGACACGCTGACCTTCACGGAGCAAACGACGGACGTCGCCTCGGGGCGCTTCCCCGACGGCGTGGACGGCTTCGTCTCGATGCCGGCCACTCCCGGCGCTGCCAATACCATCTCCTGCTCCGGGGCCGCGCAGTGCACCGCGCTGACCGACGCCTGCAACGTCGGCGTGTGCACCAATAACCGCTGCGTCGCGCAGGCGACCAACGAGGGCGGGACGTGCGACGACGGCGTCGCCTGCACGGCGCCCGACACCTGCACCGCGGGCGTGTGCAACACCGGCGTGGATACCTGCCCGAGCGGGCAGACCTGCAACCACGGCACCGGCATCTGCGAGGCCGAGGCGCTCGACCCGCTGCCGATCGCGGTCGGCGAGACATGGCGCTACTTCAAGGGCACCGTCGAGCCGACACCCGGCGACCTGACCGCGTGGACCGCGATCGACTTCGACGACGCGGCGTGGCTGGAGGGTGCGAGCGGCTTCGGGTTCGGCACCGACTGCAGCGCGCTGCATGGAACTGTGCTGTCGGACATGCAGAACGGGTATGTCAGCGTCTACCTGCGCAAGGCGTTCCGGGTCGATGACCCGGCGCGGGTCAGTTCGTTGACGCTGACCGTCGACTACGACGACGCGTTCGTGGTGTACCTCAACGGGACCGAGGTCGCGCGCCGGAACGTCGCGGGCACGCCGCCCGCGTACTCGCAGCTCGCGACGGCGGACCACGAGTGCTCGAGCTGCAACGGCACGTGCAACGCTGCCGAGGTGATCGACATCTCGAGCTTCAAGAGCGCGCTGGTCGCCGGCATGAACGTCGTGGCGATCCAGGCCCACAACCTCTCGTCAGGAAGCACCGACTTCACGTTGTCCGCGGCACTGGCCAGCACCGAGGTCCAGGGCTGCCTGTACGACTCGGAGTGCAACGACAACAATCCCTGCACGACCGACTCGTGCAACCTGAGCACGTCGGTGTGCTCGAACACGCCGGACAACATGAACCCGTGCACGGACGGCATCGCCTGCACGACCGACTCGTGTTCGGCCGGGATCTGCCTGTCCACCGACAACTGCTTCGGCGGGCTGGTCTGCAACGCGGTCAGCGGCGTCTGCGAGAGCGAGCCGGTGACCGTGACCTTCCAGCGCGACGTCGCGGGATACACGGGAACGCAGGATACCTACCTGTACGAGTACGCCCCGGACACCGTCGAGGGCGCGGCGATCACCTGGCGTTGGGACACCGATGACCAGCCCAATTCCGGGAAGTACGAGCACGGCCTGATCCGCTTCGACGGCATCATCGGGACCGGGGCGGGGCAGATCCCGCCCGGAGCGACCATCAGCTCCGCCACGCTGACCATCTACATCGAGAACGGCACCGTCACGCCCGCGGGATCCATCAACGAAGTCACCGTTGATTGGAGCGAGGCGACGACGACCTGGAACAACTTCGGTGGCGAGGCCGGTCTCCAGGCCGACGAGTACGGCACGCTGGTCGGCGGCACGCCGGTCACGGCGGCCAGCGTCTCGGCCAACATCGACGTGCGAGCCAGCCTGCAGGCGTGGGCCGACGGCGGGACGAACTACGGCTGGATCTTCCGGCCGGCCGTGACCAACGGCGTGGCGGTCACCTCCAGCGAAGGGGCGACCGTCGGCAACCGGCCGAAGCTGACCGTGGTCTACACGGCGCCGGCCGTGCCCTGCGACGGCGACGAAGACTGCGACGACGGGCAGTTCTGCAACGGCGACGAGCGCTGCGTCAACCTCGCCTGCCAGGGCGGCACACCGCTGGCGTGCGCCGATTCGGTCGCCTGCACGGTGGACTCCTGCGACGAGTCGGGGGATGACTGCGTGCACACCCCGAACGACGGCCTGTGCAACGACGGCAACGTCTGCACCGACGACACGTGCGATGCGGGCGCGGGCTGCCTGTTCACGGCGAACAGCGCCGCCTGCGAGGACGGGGACGCCTGCACCACGGACGACTACTGCGACAACAAGTCTTGCCAGCCGGGGACTTCGCAACTGTCCTGCGACGATCAGGTCGCCTGCACCACGGACAGCTGCAACTCCTCGACCGGGTGCGTCCACGCGGACAACTGCCCCTACGGGTCCACCTGCAACCTGACCAGCGGCGAATGCGTCGCTGGCCCGGTCACGCTGAGCTTCCAGCAGGGAATCAACTCCTACACGGGGACCGTTGACACGTACATCGACTCGGCCCTCGGTAGCCAGGCCACCGTCACGCCCATCGTGGCCGACGGGAGCCCGGTGGAGCAGGTCCTGGTCCGCTTCGACAACATCTTCGGCAGCGGGGTCAACCAGATCCCGCAGGGCTCGACGATCAGTGCCGCCACGCTGACACTGCACGTGGGCACCGGGACCAACGACCAGAGTGCGAACCCGGTGAACTACCACCGGTTGCTCCATCCGTGGCTCGCGACCGACGTCTGGGCGACGTTCGGCGCAACACCGTGGAACACGACGGCCGGGATCCAGGCCGACGGCGTGGACGCGCTCGTCGCGATCGACGCGACGGCCACGATGACGACCGCGAATACTGCGTATCCGGTGACGGTGACGGCCACGGTCCAGGCCTGGGCCAACGACCCGTCGAGCAACCACGGCTGGGTCATTCTGCCGACCGGCACGGACGGGCTGCGCCTGGACTCCTCCGAGGCGACGACGCTTTCCTCCCGCCCGCTCCTGTCGGTGACGTTCATGCCGCCGGTGACGAGCTGCACGATCGACGACGAGTGCGACGACGGCCTGTTCTGCACCGGCGAGGAGACCTGTAACCAGCAGAGCCTGACGTGCCAAGCGGGGACGCCGATCGACTGCGACGATGACATCGCGTGCACGGAAGATTCGTGTAACGAAGTGGCCGCGACCTGTGACAACGTCCCGGACGACGGGGCCTGCGATGACAGCAACGTCTGCACGGACGACACCTGCAGCGAAACCGCGGGCTGCCAGCACGCGAACAACACGCTCGCCTGCGACGACGGCAATGCCTGCACCACGGGCGACACCTGTGGCGGTGGGACGTGCCAGTCCGGGACGACACCGCTGACCTGCGACGACGGCGTCGCCTGCACGGACAACAACTGCATCCCGGCCTCGGGCTGCTACTACGCCGACAACTGCACCGGCGGGCTGGTCTGCAACCACTCGACCAACACGTGCGAAACGCCGACCGTGGACCCGCTGCCAATCGACCAAGGCGACACGTGGAAGTACTTCAAGGGGTTCTCGGAACCGACGCCGGCCAACCTGACCGCCTGGACGGCGATCGGGTTCGACGACTCGGCGTGGCCCGAGGGGCCGGGCGGGCTCGGTTTCGACTATTACGTCGAAACCGGCGGCACCAATGGCAACGGGGACTACGGGCCGTACATCGGGACGGAACTGAGCGACATGCGCGGGGGCTGCACGGACTACCCCGCGCCGTACTGCAACACCCCGGGCTACGTCAGCGTCTACATGCGCAAGGCGTTCACCGTCGTCAACCCCGCCGCGGTGATTTCGCTGAGCTTCCGGATGTACGCGGACGACGGCTACGTCGCCTACCTCAACGGGACGGAAGTGGCGCGGATCCGGCTGACCGGCACGCCCCCCGCTTACACGACGCTGGCGTCGGTCGGACCGCCGTCGCCGAACACGCCGCCAGTCGAACAGACGCTCGACCTGACGAGCTTCAAGAACCTGCTGGTCGCGGGAGTGAACGTGCTCGCGCTCCAGGTCCACAACGTGACCCTGAGCAGCCGCGACCTCTTGGCGATCCCGCAGTTGTCGAGCGTCGAAGCCTCTTGCGACGGCAACGAGGACTGCGACGACGACGATGTCTGCAACGGGGCGGAAACGTGCGTGGGCGGCGTGTGCCAGGCCGGCACCGCCCTCGTCTGCGTGGATTCTGACCCGTGCACGACCGATTCGTGCGACCCATCCAACGGCTGCGAGTACCCGCCGGCGCCGGTCGGCACCTCGTGTTCCGACGGCAACGCGTGCAACGGATCCGAGACCTGCGACGCGTCTGGAGCCTGTCAGCCCGGGACGCCGCCGAGTTGCGATGACGGCGTGGCCTGCACAGACGACGCGTGCGACGCGTTGCTCGGCTGCCAGAACGTCGACGCCTGTCCGACGGGCGAGGTCTGCAACCTGACCAGCGGCATCTGCGAGATCCCGCAGGGCCCGCAGCCGGGCGACGTGATCATCGCCGGCTTCTGCGCCCACCCCGTTCCGGAGTGGGTGGAGCTGTTCAACACGACGGACAAGGCGATCTCGCTCGAGGGCATGCAGCTGATCACCCGTGTCGACGTCGATCCGGGCGACGGGACCGTTACCATCGACTGGCAGCTCTCGGCGACGCTGACCGGCCTCACGATCCAGCCGCACAGCTTCTTCCTGATCGCCGAGAGCGGGGTGACGCCAGGACCGGCGGACCTGACGACCACGCTCGACCTGGCCACCGGCGAAGGCGGCACGGCCGAGCGTGCGATCGGGCTGGAACTGATCATCGACGGCGTGCACATGGACCACGTGCTGTACGGCCGTCACGACGGCTCGACGCCCGCGGGCGAGATCCCGCCGGGCGACATCGCGTTCGGCGGGTTCCCGGGCGAGCGGACGGAAGTAATCCGGACGGTCACCGGGACGTTGCCGATCGCGTCCTTCAGCGAGGGCGTGACACAACGGCTGTCGGCGCAAGCGCTGTACGCGGGCCACGCCGTCGAGGGCTTCTACACCGACGAGGACAACCTCGCCGGGGACTACCCGAACGGGGTGTGGACGAGCCTGCATGCCTTGACGGGCACCTATGTGGCCCGCAACTCGGCGACGGCGCCGGTCTACGCGCCGTGCGACGACAACGCCGACTGCAACGACGGCGCGGCCTGCACGACCGACACGTGCTCCGGCGGGACTTGCGCCAACACCGACAACTGCGGAACCGGCTTCACGTGCAATCTCACGAGCGGGACGTGCGAGGTCACGCCGGTGACCGCGACGTTCCGGCAGGGGGCCAACGGCTACACCGGCTCGGTGGACACCTGGATCAACGCCGGCGCGACGACGACGTCCTACGGAGGCGACGTCACGCTCAACATCGACGGTGTGCCGCCGGCGACCGATGAAAGGCAGGCCCTGATCCGCTTCGACAACATCTTCGGCGACGGCCTCGGGCAGGTTCCCGCCGGCGCGACGATCACGTCGGCCACGCTGACGATCTACGTCTCGAACGCCACGGCGCAGGTGACGAACTGGCACCGGATGCTCGCGGCCTGGACCGGCAGCGAGACTTGGAGCGCATTCGGCGCCGCGCCGTGGAACGCGACCGCGGGCGTGCAGGCCGACGGCGTGGAAGCGCTGGCCACGGCGGACCTGGCACCGGCGACCCTCACGCCCACGGGTTCACACGCGCTGGACGTGACGGCCAGCGTGCAGGCCTGGGCCGCCGACCCGGGCAGCAACTTCGGCTGGGTGATCACGACCGCGCCGGCCGACACCTTGGCCTTCGACTCGGCCGAGGGTGCCACGCTGAGCCAGCGGCCGATGCTGAGCATCACCTACGAGCCGAACCTCGCGCCGCAGGGGCAGCTCAACTGCTCGCTCCTCAGCCCGACGGTGCCGCCGGGCGGCACGGTCGGCCTGGAGGCGTTCCTCGAGAACCTCGGCAGCCTCGAGGGCGTGCGCGGCTACCAGACGCAACTCGTGCTCACCCGGACCGCGGGGTCGGGCACGATCAGCGTGGGCTGCCCGGGCGGGATCACGATCGATGACGCCCGCCCGGATTACCTGTTCCACGACCACACCGACGACTACCCGGTCACCAACTGCGGGCTGGTGCGCGCTTCCTCGTCGCTCCTGTCGGGCAGCGTCACGGTCGGCGCCGACGCGTACCTGTCGTCGGCCGCCCTGACCGTGTCGGCCGACGCGGCGGTGGGCAGCACGTTCGAGGTGACCTTCGCCGCGTTCCCCGACAGCTCGCTGGCCGACGAGGCCGGCGACCCGATCCAGCACGTGAACGGCCCGGCCTGCGTGATCACCGTGGCGGGGTGCGGCGGCGCAGGCGACTGCGACGACGGCAACCCCTGCACCGACGACGCGTGCGACGCCGGGACCTGTAGCCACACCAACAACACCGCGCCCTGCGACGACGCGAACCTGTGCACCGACGACGACGTCTGCAGCGCGGGCATCTGCGGCGGCACGCCGATCAGCTGCGACAACAACAACCTCTGCGACGGCACCGAGAGCTGCGACCCGCAGACCGGCTGCGTTGCAGGGACGCCGTTGGTGTGCGACGACGGCGACGCCTGCGACGGGACCGAGACCTGCGACCCGCTCCTCGGCTGCCAGCCCGGCACCAACCCGCTGGACTGCAACGACAACGACGCCTGCACGAGCGATACGTGCAGCGCCGGCGCGTGCCAGCACGCGCCGAGCGGCTCGTGCGGCGTGGGCGGCACGATTCGCTACTACCGCGAGTCCGCCGGGTCGGAGCCGAGCAGCAAGCCGACGCCGAACGTGCAGGTCGATACCACGAGCCCATGGGGCACGGGGAACGACCTGACCGACACGGCGGGCCTGTACTCGATCGGCAGCCTGGCGGGGCACGTGCAGACGAGCACGGCACCGAAGCTGGCCGACCCGCGGCCGGCGGACGAGAAGAACGCGATTACTTCCTACGACGCGGCGCTGATCGCGCGCCACGCCGTCGCGAGCACCTTCTCGTCGAACCAGGTGATCGCCGGCGACGTTTCCGGTAACGGGCCCGCAACGGCCTACGACGCGGCTCTCGTTTCGCAGTTCGCCGCGTCGATGATCCAGCACTTCCTGGTCGCCACGGCCAGGGGCTCGGATTGGCGCTTCCTGCGCTGCGACGTGTACGACAGCGCCACGCAGCACAACTGCACGGACCCGCTGTTCGACCACAACCCGCTCGTCGGCAACCCGACCGACAACTTCTACGCGATCCTCTACGGCGACGCGTCCGGCAACTGGGCGGCGCCGGCCGGCTTCGCCGCGGGCGGCGGGCCGGAAGCCGAGGCGGCGGCGCGCGACCGGCAACTGGCGGCCGCCCTGGCCGGAACGCCGATCGTGTCGCGGCCGGCCACGGCCGGCGCGGCGGTGCTGCGCGTCACCGGCTGGGAAGGCCCGCTCGTCGTCGGACAACAGCGCGAGCTGACGGTCTGGATCGACAACGCCGACGGCATCATCGGCCTGGACTACGGCCTGACCTTCGACCCGCGGCTGCTCGCGGTCACGGGGGCGAAGTCGGGTGCGCTGGCCAGCGGCTTCAGCGTGGCCAGCAACTTCCAGGGCGGCAGCGGCCGCATCGCGCAGTACGGGCCGGTCCCGCTCACGGGCTCCGGGCCGGTCCTGGTTTTGACAGTCGAGGTCAAGGCCCTCGGGGCGCCGGATGCCCTGGGGTTCAGCGCGCAGGCCAACGAGGGGGAGGTCCCGCTGGTCCTGGGGCAGCCGGGGCGGCGGGCCGTGGGGACCGGCCCGCGGCGCTGAGGCAAGAGGTGCGGCCGGGGGGCGGTGAGAAGCTCCCCGGCCGTCGCTGGCAAACGGGCCGCGGCGTCGTATGTTTCGCGCAGCCCGAGGGGCCGTTGTCCCCGGTGTGGGCGGCGGCCGACATTCACCCTGGCGAAGGACGGCCCTGATGCAGCGCTACCTGGCAGCGGCGTGGCTCGTTTTCTCGCTCGGCGCGGGCGCGACCCGGGCCCAGTCCACAGCCAGCCTGCCCACGCAGGGCGCCGGCACCGGAACCGACGTCGTCGTCGCGATCACGCTCAACCCGGCCGGCGGCGTCAGCTCGATGGCATTCCGCTTCGACTACGACCCGGCCGTTCTGGAGGCCCGGTCGGCCTACCTCACCGGGTACACCGACGCGTTCGGGCTGACGGCGGATCTGGCGACGCCGGGGGAAGTCTCGCTGGCGCTCGGCCCGGGGCCGGCGCTCGTCGGCTCCGGCGCGGTGGCCTGGATCTCGTTCCACGTCCTCTCCGCGGCCGGCACGCACTCCGTGCTGGCGTGGAGTGCCTGCGAGCTGAACGACGGCGCGATCCCGTGCTCGACGGTCAACGGCCGCGTGAACGTCGTCGCCTCGCCCGTCGTGATCAGCATCCCCGACGGCGAGTTGTACGCGCCCGGTGCGACGGCCGTCGTGCCGATCTCGATCGCGCCGGCCACCGATGCCCTGGGCATCGACCTGGAACTCGTCTTCAACCCGCAAGTTCTCCAACCGCTCGCCATCGAGGTCGCCGGGGTGGCCGAGGCTGCCGGGTGGTCGGATCCCGCCTGGAGCCAGGTCCAGCCGGGCTGGCTCGACATCTCGCTCTTCGGCGTGACCGAGCTGCAGGGCTCCGGGCCGGTGTGCGAAGTGGTTTTCCATGTCGCGGGGCAGATCGGCGATGCGACGCCGCTGAACCTGGTGAACGGCAGCATCAACGAGGTCTCCCGCGTCGATGACGACGGGTCGCTCGCGGTCTGCGACGCGGGTGATCCGGACGCAGACGGACACAGCGGCTGCGCCGGCGACTGCGACAACGGGTCGGGCTCGGTGCATCCCGGCGCACCCGACGCCGCTTGCGACGGCACCGACAACGACTGCGACGGCGCCGTGGACGACGCGTTCGTCCCGGCGCCGACGACGTGCGGGCTCGGCGCGTGCGCGAGAACGGGCAGCACCTCGTGCGCGGCGGGACAGGAGCAGGACAGCTGCGTCGCCGGTTCGCCCACGCTCGAGTCGTGCAACGCGGTGGACGACGACTGCGACGGCACCGTGGACAACGCCGCGGTGCCGGCTGGATCGAGCCAGCTGGACGTGAGCCGGGACGGGACGGCAACGCGGCTCGAGTGGGGCGCGCTGGCGGGTGCGACCGGCTACGACGTCGTCCGGGGCAGCGTGGCCTCGCTGCAGGCGGGCGGCGGGTTCGCCGGTTCGACCGAGGAATGTGTCGCCAACGACGCCGGCGAAACCTCGGCGAGCGATGCGTCGCCCCGTGCGCCCGGCGACGCCGCGTGGTTCCTCGTGCGGGGCATCAACTGCGGCGGCGCGGGCAGCTACGGGTCGGCGGCCCGCGACGCGGGCATCTCGTCGTCGTCGAACGCCTGTCCCTGACCCGAGGGCGGCGAAAGCCATTAACGGCCGGGTCGGCGCCGATTAGGCGGCGCTTTCAGCGTACACTTTGATCGACTAAATGCCGCGGCGACACCGGGATACGCCGGGTGGGGAGTTGCCGCGGGATCGTCCGGGGTGCCGCGTGAAAAGAGTGCTCACCGGGTTCGTCTGCGCCCTCGTCGCGGGCGTGCTCGCGCCGACGGTCCCGGTCCGCGCCTGCGCCGTCGATCTGTTGATCACGGAGTTCATGGCCCAGAACAACAGCGGGTTGGCGGACGAGGACGCCGACTACTCGGACTGGATCGAGCTGTACAACCCGTGCCTCGCGTCGGTCGATCTTGTCGGCTGGTATCTGACCGACGACCCGGCGGACCTCACGAAATGGCAGTTGCCGAGCGTGGTCCTGCAGCGTGGCGAGTTCCTCCTCGTGTGGGCCTCGGGCAAGAACCGCTTCGACCCCGGGCGTCCCCTGCACACGAGCTTCAAGCTCGGCGCCGAGGGCGAGTACCTCGCGCTGGTGCGGCCGGACGGCGCGACCGTCGCGCAGTCGTTTTCGCCGCTGCCCCAGTACCCCGACGTTTCGTACGGTCTCCCGCAAGCCGCGGCCTCGCTGATCGCGAGCGGGGACGCCGCGCGCTACCACGTCCCGACGGAAGCCGACGAGGCGCTGGGCACGAGCTGGACCGCGCCGGTATTCGACGATGCGGCGTGGGACGCGGGGCCGACCGGGATCGGTTTCACCTCGAGTGGGTCCGCCGGGTTCGCCGTCACGTGCTACAAGTCCACGATCTCCGTCGGCGACATGTCGGTTGCCGAGGCGGTGATCGCGGACCCGGCCACCCAGGCCAGCGTGCATTCTGAGTCCGCGCCGGTGATCAACTACCTGAACACCGGCGGCTCGGCGCACTACGGCTCCGACCGCCCGTTCCCCGGGACCCAGATCGGCGTGGACGCCAACAACTTCGTCGTCGAGGCGCGGGCGACGATCCTGATCCCGGCCGCGGGCGCCTGGACCTTCGGGGTCAACAGCGACGACGGCTTCAGCCTGGAGCTGAACCGCGAGCCGTACACCTTCAGCATGTCGTACCCCTCGGCTCGCGGTCCAGCCGACACGCTGGCCGTGTTCGACATCCCCGAGCCCGGGGCCTACACGATGCGCCTGGTGTTCTTCGAGAACGGCGGCGGCTCCGAACTGGAGCTGTTCGCGGCGCCGGGCAGCTTCGCGGCGTTCAGTGCCGCAGCCTTCGACCTCGTCGGCGATACCGCGAACGGCGGGCTGAGCCTGACCGACATCGGCGCGCTGGTCCGGACCGACGTCGCCGACGTCATGCGCGACGTCAACGCCTCGCTGTGGCTGCGCATGCCGTTCGACGTGGCCGACCCGGCCGCCTGGGACATGCTCACGCTGCGCCTGCACTACGAGGACGGGTTCGCGGCGTTCCTCAACGGGACCGAGGTCGCCGCGCGCAACACGCCCGCGCCGCTGACCTGGGATGCCGTCGCGACCGCCGACCGGCCTGAGGACGACGCGGCGTTGCCGGAGCGGATCGACCTCACCGAGCACATGGGCCTGTTGCAGCCCGGCACGAACACGCTGGCGGTTCACGGCCTGAACGACGCGGCGGGGGACGGGGACTTCCTCGCGCTGCCCGAGCTGTCGGTCGTGCAGGAAACCGACCCGGCGCAGCCGCCACGCTACTTCCCGAAAGCCACCCCGGGCTCGTCCAACGACGCCGGCTACACCGGGGTTTCAGGGCTTCCGTCGTTCTCGCGCGCGAGTTGCCTGTTCACGGCGCCGTTCACGCTGGAGCTGGCGGGCAGCGGCCCGGAGAGCGTGATCCGCTACACGCTGGACGGCTCCGAGCCGACCGAGACCCGCGGCACCGTCTACTCCGGTCCGCTGGCGATCACGACGTCCACCCGGATCCGCGCCCGCGCCTTCGACGACGCACTGGCCCCGAGCCCCGTGCTCACGCGGATGTACGTGCTGCTCGACGCCAGCGTCAGCAGCTTCAGCTCCAACCTGCCGCTCGCGGTCGTGCACACGTTCGGCTCGGGGATCGGCCAGGAGTTCCTGGTCGAGAGCCTGGCCGGCATCGTCCCGACCAGCGGCGGACGCGCGAGCCCGACCGGCCGCCCGGACTACGTCGGCGCCGCGGGGATCCGCATCCGCGGCTCCAGCTCCACCGGGTTCCCGAAAAAGCAGTACTTCGTCGAGATCTGGGACGAGTACCGGCAGGACGACGAGGCCGCACCGCTCGGGCTGCCGCCGGAGTCGGACTTCATCCTCTACGGCCCGTACACCGACAAGACGTTGATGCGCGACGTGCTCGCGTACCGCTGGAGCAACGACATCGGCCGCTGGGCGCCGCGCACGCGCTACGTCGAGGCCTACCTGAAGACCGGCACCGGCGCGGTGACCTCTGCGGATTACGTCGGCGTGTACGCGCTGATCGAGAAGATCAAGCAGGATCCGAACCGCGTGAACCTCGTGGACCTGTTGCCGAGCGATGCCACCGAGCCGAACGTCAGCGGCGGTTACATCGTCAAGAAAGACCGGCTCGACCCGGGCGACACGGGGTTCGGCACCAGCCGCGGGCAGCGGTTCGCGTACGTCGAGCCCAAGGAAGAGGAAATCACGCAGGCCCAGGCGGCATACCTGAAGAGCTTCTACGACGCGTTCGAGACGGCGCTGTACGGCGGGAACTTCGCCGACCCGGTCGCCGGCTACGCGGCGTACATCGATCCCGACGCGTTCATCGATCACCACATCATCGTCGAGATGACCAAGAACATCGACGGGTTCCGGCTCAGCACCTTCATGTTCAAGGACCGCGCCGGGCGGCTGAACATGGGCCCGGTCTGGGACTACAACCTGACGCTGGGGAACGCGAACTACCTCGACGGCTGGCTGCCGCAGGGCTGGTACCACGACCTCCTGGGTGACGGCGATTACCCGTACTGGCGGCGGCTGTTCCAGGACCCGGAGTTCGCGCTGCGCTACGCCGACCGCTGGTTCGGGTTGCGCCGCGAGATCTTCCGCACCGAGAAACTGCTCGGCGACATCGACCACGACGCCACGCTGCTGGCCGAGGCGCAGGTCCGCAACTTCCAGCGCTGGCCGATCCTCGGCGCGTACGTGTGGCCCAACTGGTACATCGGTGCGACCTACGCCGACGAGGTCCGCTGGATGCGGGACTGGCTGGCCGACCGGCTGGAATGGATGGACGCGCAGTTCGCGGGACCGCCGGCATTCAACCACCTGCCCGGCTCGGTGCCGGCCGGGTTCGGCCTGACGATCACGTCCGCCGCCGGGACCGTGTACTACACGCTGGACGGCAGCGATCCCCGGCTGCGCGGCGGCGCGGTGTCGGCATCGGCATTCGCGTACGGCGGGCCGCTGGCGATCGAGTCCGCGACCACGGTCCGCGCGCGCTCGCTGAACGGCGGGTCGTGGAGCGCGCTCAACGAAGGCACGTTCGAACCGGTGCCGCTGGCCTACGTCAACGAGGTCCTGCCGCACAACGTGACGGTCGGCACTGACGAGCAGGGCGAGGCCGAGCCGTGGATCGAGCTGTACAGCCCGCTGGCCGAAACGGTGAGCCTCGCCGGGTTCAGCCTGAGCGACGACCCGGAAGTCCCCGGCAAGTGGCCACTGCCGGGGAGCACGGAGCTGTGCGGGCGCGGGCGGCTCCTGGTCTGGGCCGACGGCGAGCCGGCCGAGGGCCCGCTGCACGCGAACTTCCGCCTCGCGGCTGGCGCGGGCACCGTGTTCCTCCACGGGCCGGGCGGCGAACTCGCCGATTCCCTGGCCTATCCCGCACTGGGGAACGACGTCTCGTTCGGCCGCGAGCCCGACGGCAGCGCGAACCTGGTGCAGTTCCTGCATCCGACGCCGTCCCTGCCGAACGCGAGCGCGACCACGCCGATCCTGCTCAACGAGTACAACGGCGTGTCGCCGTCCAACTACCTGGACGACGCCGGCAGCGACACGTACTGGGGGACCGTCTTCGGCAACGGCGGGGACTGGTTCGAACTCGTCGTGGTCGAGGACCACCTCGACCTGCGCGGCTGGAACGTGGTCGTAGAGGATGACGGCGCGCTCTCGGCGGTCCTCGCCTTCACCCAGCACGAGTTGTTGGGAGACCTGCGCAGCGGCACGATCATCACTGTCTCCGAGGACCTCGCGACCGACGCCAGCTACGACCCCGGCAACGGTGACTGGTGGATCAACCTGCAGGCCTCCCCCGGCGCCGACGGCGCCTACATCAGCGCCCTCGGATTCTCCGTCTCGAACAACGACACGCGGATCACGATCCGCAACGCGCAGGACGTGACGGCGTTCGGCCCGGCGGGCGAGGGCGTCTTCACGGGCGGCGGGATCAGCAGCCGCGAGGTGTTCAAGCTCGAGCAGGATCCCGGTCCCGCGATCACGGCGTTCTCCCTGTACAACGACGGCACGTCGAGCACCTTCGGTTCGCCGAATGCGTGGAGCGGTGGCGGGAACGTCCAGGACCTCGGCCCGTTGCGCAGCGTCGTCTCCACGACCTGCGCGAGCGCCGCCGACTGCACCGACGGGAATCCCTGCACGGACGACAGCTGTCCCGATGGCCGCTGCAGCAACGCGCCGAACACGCGGGCCTGCGCCGACGGTGATCCTTGCACCGCGGACGACGTCTGCGCCGCGCGGGTGTGCGCGGGGCAGCCGGTCCCCGGCTGCTGCATCTCGGACTGCACGTGCGACGACGGGCTGGAGTGCACGACGGATTCCTGCGCGTACCACGCCTGCGTCCACGTGAACCTGGCCGCGGGCAGCGCCTGCGACGACGGCGACGTGTGCACGATCGCGGATGGTTGCAGCGGCGCGCTGTGCGTTGGTGCCGCCAAGTGCGACGACCTCGACGTGTGCACGGCCGATAGTTGCAGCGCGGAAGCGGTGTGCAGCAACGTGCCGAACAGCTCCTGCGGCGTGGCGGGGACGGTGCGCTACTACCGCGATGCGGCGGTTCCCGACCCGGCGTACCGCGAGCCGAGCGCCAAGGCGGTCGCGGACGTGCCGATCGATGCTTCGAGCGACGGGTCGTCTGACGCCACGACCAGTTCCGCCGGAACGTTCATGCTGGCCGACCTGTACGGCTCGTTGACGGTCGCGCCGCTGTCGAAGTACGTGGCGCCCGGAACGCAGGAACGCGGCGCGGTGACATCGTACGACGCCGCCCTGATCGCGCGCGAGGCGGTCGGCGCCGAGCCGCGGCTCTCCGCGAACCAGCGGCTGGCCGGCGACGTCACGAACAACGGAGCGGTCAGCGCGACCGACGCCGGGTGGGTCTCGCGCTTCTCCGCGGCGATGGACGAGCACCTGCCCGTCGCGGTCGCCACCGGCTCGGATTGGCTGTTCCTGCGCTGCGACCAGTACGACGGCCCCGCGGCGCACGACTGCACGGTGGCCGAGTACCGGCACGAGCCGATCACGGGCCAGGAGACCGACGACTTCCACGCGATCTTCTACGGCGACGTCTCCGGCAACTGGAGCGCGGGGAGCGCCCTGCTCGCGCCGGCGGCGGACGCGGAGACCGTCGCGGCCACGCGCGACCGGCGGCTCGCCGAGGCACTCCGCGGCCAGGGCGGTTGGCCCGCGAGGTCGGACAGCGCGGCCGTGCTCTGCGGGACGTGGTCCGGGGCGCCGCGTCCGGGGTCGGAGGTGACGCTGGAACTCGCGATCACCAACGCCGACGGGATCCTCGGGCTCGATTACATCCTGCGCTTCGATCCGTCCGTGCTGGGGGTGCTCGGCGTGTCCGCGGCCGGCATCGCGGCAGGCGACGCGACGGCGCTGCGCAACGAGAGGGGCTCGGTCACGATCGCGCAGTACGGGCCGCTGCCCCTGCGCGGCTCGGGGCCGGTGCTCACCGTGCGCCTGCGCGTGCTGCGCAAGTTCGTTGGCACAGCGCCACTCGCGATCACCGCCGTTGCGAACGAGGGCCAGTTACCGCTCGCGACCTGCGCGAAGCTCGTCGGAATGTAGGATCTTCAAAGGCCACTTCTATCAAGGAAGCGTGCATCCTGTGGCGGACGGCTCGCTCTGGTGACTGAAGAGGGGGGTAGGCGGCCGCCCGGAGGGACGATCATCGCTTGCGGCTGCGGCGGCCCCTACGGATGACGGGGGTTGGGTTCGCTGTCGCCGGCCACCTGCAGTGCTGGCACCGCGACGTGCAGGCCCGGGGCCTCGCGGGCCACCAGGCCGGGGTCCTCGGTCGTGGCCCGGACCGAGCGCGGGACATCCGCGCCGACCACCTCGACGCGGGAGGCGCGCAGCGCCAGCAGCAACGCGCAGGCGAGGATCGCCGCGATCCACACCGCGAGGGGAAGCCGCCCGCGGCGGAACTGCTCGAGGCGCTGGTCGCGCGGGGTCGTGATCGGGGCCGGCTCCCGCACCGCTCAGACCTCGGCCAACTCGTCCCGCAGGACCAGCGAGACCTCGTCCACGCCCTGGATGGCCCGCAGTTCCGCGAGCAATTGCTGGCCGAGCGTCCGGTCGCGCAGGCCGACCTGGTAGACGTACTCGGCGATGCCGTCGGAGCCGTTGTGCCGCACCGAAACCTGCTTGGTGGTGCGGCAGAAGCGGTGCAGCACCGGGCCAGCGTCCGAGCCGCTGGCCAGCCGCAGGCTCAGGTAACCGTCGAACCGGCCGAAGCTGCCGAAGTTGGTGTACGACAGGTACGCCACGACCAGCATCAGGCCGCAGGTCCCGAAGATCGCGGTGACGTAGCGCTGCGTGCCGACGGCCATGCCGAGCACGAGCGCCAAGAACACGAAAACCGTGTCCCGCGTGTCCTTCAGGACGTTGCGGAACCGGATGATCGCCAGCGCGCCGAGCAGGCCGAAGGCCGTGATCAGGCTGTTGCCGATCACGAACATGACCAGCGAAACCAGCATCGTGATCAGCACGAGCGACTGGGTGAAGCTCCGCGAGTAGGACAGGCCGCTGTGCGTCCAGCCGTAGACCCACGCGATGAACTGCCCGAGCACGAATGCCAGCAGCATCGAGAGCACAAGCGACGAGATCGTTGCCTCGACCGCCTGTGGGCCGGTGCCTTCGATGAGCTGTGTGAACGCGTCCATCAGGGCATCCCGAACCCGATCGCCGCGCCGCGCGCGAAGCTCGGGGGCACGGCCGTGCGCACCGTCGTGTCGACGGAGAGGATGTACTTGGGGACCGACCGCCGGCGCAGCTCGAACATCATGGCCATATCGCGCAGCCAGGTCGGAAACTGCCCGGTGAACTTGATCTCGAGGATCACGGCTGCCAGCGCCACCGGGCTGAAGTGGCCGTTCTCGAGCGCCAGGTCGGGCCCCGGCGTGCGCCGGCAGCAGAGGCGCGTGTCGAACGTGACCCGCACCGGGCCGCCGTCGGCGGCGACCCACGCCTCGCGCTCGTAGCGCACGCGCACCACGGGTCGCGCGCCCGAGTTGAGCATCAGGTCCTGGAACGACTCGGCGGCGGCGCGCTGGGAGTTCTCGCGGCCGCGCCACGACAGCGAGTGGCCCCCGAGTAGCGTGTGCGCCTGCTCCCGATCGAGCATCGCACGCTGCTTGAGCACAGCCGAATCGACCTTGCGCTTGATCTCGGCGAACACGGGGGTTGCGGGGTCGTCGCTGTAGCTCCGCACGCGGAGCTTGAAGCGGTTCTTGTTGCCTTCCACGGTCTGGCGGTACATCCGCAGGTCGGGAGTGTCGAGGTACAGGCTGCAGATCGTGTAGCGGTGGCCCGGCTTGTCCTTGGCGTACGGGTCGGGGACCACGAACGGCGACATGAACGAGCGGATCAGCCCGGACACGCCCACCGGCACGAGGTACTTGTACTCGAACCGCGTGGGCATGCGCCCGTTCGGAGCGGGGTCCTGGCTCATCATCAGGGACAGTGGTGCGCGGCCGCGGCGATCTCGCCGTCCCGCGAGCCGACCTGCGAGGCCGCGCCGGTGTCGTAGGAACCGAATCCGCACTCACGGTTCGTGCCGCGGACCAGGTAGAACCAGCCGCCCGCCGCGGGCGGGGCATACGGTGTCCAGGCACCCAGGTCCGGGCTGTCGTTCTCCACGCACTGGATGAGCGCGGCGGTGAAGTCGCCCGCGAGGCGCAGCGTGGCGAGATCCCCCTTGACCACGTCGTAGAAGCTCGCGCCCGGGGCCGCGTCCCACGCGATCTCGCTGGCGGAGGCGAAGCGCAGCGCGGCTACCCGGCCGGGTTGCAGCGTTCCGTTGCAGGCGTTGGCCCACCCCGGCGTCGGCGGCCGGAGGTAGTGCCAGTCCGCCGTCCCGTCCGGGAAGCGTCCGTCGCTGACGTCGGCCGTCTGCGGCCCGTAGTCGTAGTAGTCCTGGCCCGTGACGCCGTCGGATTTCGTCAGCATGACGATCTCGCTGCCGTCCGACGCGAAGCTGAACCCCAGCGTCAGCTCGTGGACGTAATGGAACGCGCCCGGCTGGAGCACCGTCCCGGGCGGGAAGGCGTAGCGCAGCGGATCGTCGAGATCGTCCGAGAGGTACCAGCCGCTGATGTCGATCGCGAAGTCGCCGCGGTTGTACAGCTCGACCCAGTCGTCGGTTCCGCCGCCGCCCTCGCTGGTCGTCAACATCTCGTTCAGACAGACCATCGAGTACAGGAGCGCGTTCGGCGCGTTGGGCGAGGGGAAAAGGTACTCCGGGACGCGCGCGTCCTCGGGATAGAAGCCGAAGGAGACGTCGGCGCCCGCGAGGCCGTACCGCAGCCCGTGGATCATCGTGTTGCCGTGATCCGCCGTGTCGAACAGCGCCGCCGAGCCTCCGTTCGCCGACAGCTTGAAATCGGTGTGGAACGGGCCCTGGCTGGTGTCGCTGTCGGCCCACACGAGCAGGCGCTGCCCGGGGTCGAGCGACACCGGAGGGAACCGCCAGCGCCGCGACTCCGTGAAGTTGTCGGCTAGGAACATCCCGCCCAGCGCGACCCGCTCGGCGCCGCGGTTCTTGATCTCGATCCAGTCCTCGTGCTGGCCCGCCTCGTCCACCATCCCGTTCACGTTGCGCGGCAGGACCTCGTTGATGACCAACTGCGGCGGGACGTGGCCGACGGTGTAGCCGTGGTGGTCGGCCGGAGCCAGCGGCGGGTCGCAGATGGTCTGGGGCAGCGTGTCGGTCGCGCTGATGTAGTAGCGGACCAGCGTTCCATCCGGGTGCGCCGCGATGAACGCCCCGTATGTCAGGTCCCCGGCGTAACCATCGCCGTGCACGCCGTCGTCGAACATCGGCCGCGGCACGTACCCGGAGCCCTCGTCGACGAACAACTGCACCGAGCTCACGCTTTCGTCGTCCGTCACGCGGGCGAAGACCGCGACGTCGTCGCCGGGCCCGGGCAGCGGGACGCTACGGCCGACCGCCTCGATCAACGGCGCCTGGTCTTCCCGGTGGATGCTGTTCTCTGCGCCGGGCGTGCCGTGCGGAGGTCCGTTGGTGCTCGCGCCCCAGCTCGTGGGGAGGTTGTTGTCGAGCAGCGCGTGGTACAGCTCGAGCGACGGGCCCGAGCCGTCGGCCGCGGTGGGCCACGGCGCCGCATCGTCGAACTCGACGATGTCGGTCAGAACGCCCTGGGCGTTGTAGAGGCGCACCTCGTCACCGGCATTGCCCAGTCCCCAGCCACGTCCCGACTCGTTGTTGTCGAAGTGGTTGGGGTTGACGTTCGTCACTCCCGGGTACTTGGCCTCGAACGGGTTCATGAGGCCCGGCACGACGAGAAACCCGCCGGGCTCGAGTGTGCCGACCAGAAGACACTGGTCGTGCGCCAGATCGTCGTCCAGCAGGTACCAGCCGGTCACGTCGACGGAGGAAGGACCCGAGTTGTAAAGCTCGATGTACTCGACGTCATCCGACTCGATCGAGTTGTACATGATCTCGTGGATGACGACGTCAGCCCGAGATACCCCCCCTCCTAGCCCCGCCGCCCAGAGAGCGAGGCCCAGGAGACCTTTTAGTTTCACGCCGCATAACATACCGCGAATTACATGCGCGGGGAAGGAATTCGTAACAGTTAGTTTCGCGTTTCGCGAGTCGGAACAAACCCTTATATGTCAAGCACATGGCGATCCCGACGGCACGGGGTTGCGGCCGTTCCGAGATGTCCGAAATTTTCACTATCCTTTCGCTGACGACTACGCGTAGCGCTCCAGCAGCAGGCGGCAGAACGCGTCGTAATCGTGGGCCAGCCGCTCGTAGTGCTCGACGCGTTCGTCGAGGCCGCGCAGGCTCGGCGGCAGCTCGGGGTCGATCCCGACCAGCGCGTGAATTTCCTCCGGGAACTTCGCCGGGTGGGCGGTCTCGATCGACAGCGACAGCACGTCGCGCGCCGCGGGCTCGTCCGCGAGGTAACGCTCGAGCCCGGCCCAGCCGACCGCGCCGTGCGGTTCGAGCAGCAGGTGGTGCCGCTGCCAGGCGTCGCGGATCGCCGCGCGCGTTTCCTCGTCCGAGACGCTGACGGCGTAGATGTCGCCTCGCAGGCGCTCGATGTCGGCCGGCTCGCGGATTTCGCCGGTCTCGTCCATCCAGCCGCCGTACGCCTCGACGAGCCGCGCCAGGTTCGAGGGGTGCCCGACGTTCATCGCGTTCGAGATGCACACGCGCGAGGGTGCGATCTTGCGGTAGCTGCCGGAGGCGACGTAGCGCGGGAACTCGTCGTTCTCGTTGGTCGCGACGACCATCCTCCGGAACGGCAGCCCCATGCGCCAGGCGATGATGCCGCCCATCATGTCGCCGAAGTTGCCCGACGGGACGGAGAACACCACCGGCTCCTCGGCGTTGACGTCGGCCAGCCGGGCGTAGGCGTAGACGTAGTACACCGACTGCGGCAGCAGGCGGCCGATGTTGATCGAGTTGGCGGACGTCAGGCGGATCCCGCGCAGCGCGGCGTCGGCGAACGCGCGCTTGACCAGCGCCTGGCAGTCGTCGAACTTGCCGTCGACCGCGAACGTCGCGACGTTGCCGCCGAGCGTCGTCATCTGGCGCCGCTGGCGGTCCGACACCTCGGCCACGGGGAACAGCACCACCACCTTGACGCGCGGCACGCCGTGGTAGGCGTGCGCAACCGCGCTGCCGGTGTCGCCGGAGGTCGCGGTCAGGATGACCAGCTCGGAGTCGTCGTGCTCCATCAGCACGCCCATCCAGCGCGCCATCATCCGGGCCGCGAAGTCCTTGAAGGAGGCGGTCGGGCCGCGGTCGAGCCGCATCACGTGGCGCCGGCCGTCCACGCGCTCGAGCGGGACGTCGTAGTCGTAGGCGTCCTCGCACAGCGCCCGCAGGCGCGTGTCGTCGAAAGTGCCGAGCGTGAAACGCCGGAGCACCGCGTGGGCGACGTCCACGTACGCGGCGCCAGCCAGCGCGCGCAGCTCGCCGGGGGCGAACGGAGGGATCGCGAGCGGCATGAACAGGCCGCGGTCGGCGGCCTGGCCCTGCAGGAGCGCGTCGGCGAGCGCGGTCGGCGGCACGGCGCGGTTGGTGCTGCTGTAGAGGACGGGCTGGGCGGGCATGGACGCGGTCTCCGGCGGGGTTTCTGGGGGATCGGACGGCCAGCATAACGCGATTGCCGCGGGTTTCGAGCCGGGTGTATGTTCCGGGAAGTCAGGCACCACCCGCCCACGCGCCGAGGGACTTATGTCTACGATCACCGAGGTAAACATCACCGAGGGGATGCGCCGCTACATCGAGAAAAACAACGCGTATCTGGCCCGGCGTTCGGAGTACATCCGCGAGGTCGTCAAGAAGTGGAAGTTCGACACGATCGCGGTGCACGGGCTGTACACGGTGCAGGACGCGATCGAGGACTACCAGGGCGCGATCATCGAGCCGGTCTTCATGAGCGCCTCGCAGGCCTACCGCGACTCCGACGAGATGGCCGCGGCCCTCGCTTACCTGATCCCGACCTGGTGTTACTCGCGGATCGCCAACCCGTCCACCTACTACTACGAGTGGACGCTGGCCCTGCTCGAGGGGTACGGCTTCGACGGCGAGACCTCGTGCTGCTCGACCTCCTCCGGGATGGCCGCGATCATGACCGCGGTCCAGCCGTTCCTCGTCCACACGCGGCACCATGTCCACGAGCCGCGCAACTTCATCGCCACCGCGCAGTGCTACGGCGGGACGTTCCAGCAGTTCAACGTGCGGCTCGCCGAGGAGCGCGACATCGAGTGCCGCTGGGTCGAGGACGCGACCAACATCGACGAGTGGGCCTCGAAGATCGACGACGACACGCGCTTTTTGTACGGCGAGCTGCCGAGCAACCCCGGCCAGGGCTTCTTCGACATCGAGGCCGTGGCGGACCTGGCCCACAGCCACAACCTGCCGCTGATCGTTGACTCGACGGTCGCCACGCCGGCCCTTCTGCGCCCGATCCGGCACGGTGCGGACATCGTCGTCCAGTCGGCGACCAAGACGCTGACGACCAGCGGCTTCGGCGTCTGCGGCGCGGTGATCGCGCGGCGCAACCTGGTGACGAGCGTGCCGAACGACGCGCTGAAGGACGACTTCGCGCTCTACATCAAGTACCTGCCGAACCGCGACTACGGCCCGAACCTCCACCCGATGCAGGCGATCATGACGCTCAACGACATGCGCACGCTGCGGTCGAAGGTCGACCTGATGAGCCGCAGCACGATGAAGGTCGCCGAGTACCTCGAGCACCACCCGAAGATCGAGAGCGTGCAGTACCTCGGCCTGCCGAACCACCCGCTGCACGATCTCGCCAGCCGCTACATGTGGCTGGTGGACGCCGAGCACGACGACCAGTACCGGCGGCCGGTCAACCGCTACGGCCACCTGATGTCGTTCTGCGTCGCCGGCGGGGCGGTGGCCGCGCGCAAGATGTTCGACAACCTGCAGCGCATCTGGCGCGCGACCGACCTCGGGCGGATCAAGAGCGTGGCGACGATCCCGGCGATCTCCACGCACCAGCAGCAGGGCGAGGAAGGCCGCAAGCTGGCGCACATCCCGCCGAACCTGATCCGGCTGTGCGTCGGCGCCGAGCACCCCGACGACATCATCAACGACCTCGAGCAAGCCCTGCACAAGGTCTCGTAGGGGGTCGGCGCAGCCGAACCGGCAGATTCAAGCGCGGTGCGCGCGGTTGGTTCTTATCGAGACGCCGTCATGGCCGGGCCGCCTGTCGGCGGCCCCTACGGCGGCCAGCCGCAGCTGAGCGATGATCGCCCTTCCGGCTGGCCGCCTACCCCCCCTCTTCAGCCACCAAAGCGAGCCGTCCGCCGCAAAGATGCACGCTTTCCTGATAGAAGTGGCCTTTGAAGATCCTACGACAGGAAGCGGGCGATCAGGGTGAAGGCGGGTTCTACCCAGAGGCCGGTGGCGTCCGCGTCTTTCTCGGTGAACGCGCGGCGGGTGCCGGGGGCGACGCCGGTGCCGGCGTAGCAGAACGGCGGCGGCGTGGCCGAGTGCGCTTTCGTTCCCACCGGCGTGGGATGGTCCGGCGCGATCAGCATCCGCCACGCGGGCTCGCGCCGTAGCCGCTCCAGCAGCGGGCCGACCACCGCCGCGTCGATGCGCTCGAGCGCCTTCACCTTCTCCGCGGCGTCGCCGAGGTGACCGGCCTCGTCGGCGGCCTCGACGTGCACGATCACGAGGTCGTGGTCGTCCACGGCGCGCACGGCCGCCTGGCCCTTGCCCTCGAAGTTGGTGTCGATGTAGCCGGTCGCGCCGGGGACCTCGATCAGTTCCATCCCGGTGCCCCGCGCGAGGCCGCGGATGATGTCCACCGCGCAGATCACGGCCGCGCGCAGGCCGAAGCGCGAGGCGAAGCTCTCCATCGCGATGGGCCGGCCCTGGCCCCAGAGCCAGATGTTGGTCGCGGCGCGCTCGCCGCGCGCGAGGCGCTCGCTGTTGACCGGGTGCCCGGCCAGCAGCTCGGCGGCGCGCTCCATGATGCGCACCACGCACTCCGCGCCCTCGCCGCGCGGCATGTGCTCCGCGACCGGCTGCTCCGGGATGTCGTGCGGCGGCGCGCAGCGCAGCGCCGCGGTGCGCCCGTCGCCGGCGGGGGGCCACGGCGCGAGCAGCAGGTTGCGGTACGAAACGCCGGCGTGGAAGTCGAGCCCGTCGGCCGCAAACGCGTCGTTGAGGTCGGCAATGAACCGGTCGGCGTCGCGCTGGGCGATGTGCCCGGCTGTGAAGTCGCGCATCCGGCCGTCCGCGATCGTGACGAAGTTGCAGCGGAACACGATCTGGTCCGGCCGAACGGCGAGCCCCTTCGCCAGCGCCTCCAGCGGTGCGCGGCCGGAGTAGTAGCGGGCGGGGTTGTAGCCGAACAGCGTCAGCGTGGCGACATCCGTCGCCGGCGTGAACCCCGCCGGCACCGTCACCAGCCGTCCCTGCACCCCGTGCGCGGCGACCCAGTCCATGTTCGGCAGGCGCGCGGCTTCGAGGGGCGTCCGGCCGTCCAGCTCGGGCAGCGGCTCGTCCGCGGCCCCGTCGGGCAGAACGATCGCGTATTTCATGGCGCAAGGATATCGCACGTCTGACGGGCCAAATCGCGGAGCCGGCGAGCGGGAGCGGGCAGCCCCGGATTGCCCCGGGCGCGCGGCGGACGAATGTTCAGTTCGGGGACAGGCGGGCCGAAGAAGACAGGAGAGGCCCCGATGGCGCGTCGCTCGCTGGTTCGTTGGATCGTTCCGGGTTTCGTCAGCTTCGCCGGCAGTCTGGGGGCGCTGCTCGGCGACGGCGGCGCCTGGCCCGCGGCGCTGGCCGGGATCCTCGCCGGCGCGGTCGCGGTGCCGTTCGCGATGCGCGGCACGTACCGCCACGAGCCCGTCGCCCCGCCGCCGCCGGTGCCGGCCGAGGCCGACGAGCTGCCGCGGCCGGCCGCCGCCGATGACGCGGAGCTGGCGTCGCTGCGGGCGCGCCTGCAGCGCTCGGAATCGATGCTGCACGCGCACGCGGAGCTGCTGCAGGAGCTGGCCCGCGCGGCGATGCCGGGGCTCTCGCGCCTCGAACAGGCCGCGCGTGGGCTGGCCGGGTCGACGCCGTCCGAGGTGGACCGCCGCGCCCTCCCGGGCGCGCTGCTCGGCGAGATCCGCCGGCTGCGCCTGTTGGTCTCGGACCTCCTCGCGTTCGGCGAGATCGAGGTCGCCGACGTTCCCGCGGTCCCGGACCGCTGCGAGATCCGCGAACTGCTGCTGTCGCTGGCGCGGGACGTGGACGCGGAGGAGTGCGTGGACGAATCGGTTCCCGCGCTCGTCTTCTGCGACCGGGCGCTGCTGTCGCTGGCGGTCGCGCCGCTGCTCGCGGCGGCCACGCACGAGGGCCGCCGGCCGGTCCTGCGGGCCAGCGCCGAGCCGCGCGGGCACGGGCTCGCCGCCCTGCGCGTCGAGGTCGAGCCCGCACCGGGGCTGCCGGAAGCGACGCTGACCGCGATGTCGCAGCAAGACGCGCTGACGCTGGCGCTGCCGCTGCTGCGCCAGCCGGGCGGGAGCCTCGGGCTGGCCGTCGCGCTGCGGGCGGTGACGCGGATCGGCGGGCGGCTCTGGACCGGCGAGGGCTCGGTCGAACTGGAACTGGTCCTGCCGATCGCGGGCGAGCGGCGCGGCGGGCGCGGCGAGGTCCCGGCCGAAACCGAGTTCGAACCCGCGGGCGTGTCTGCCGTCTAGCGCTTCGCGCGGGCGCGGCGCCGCGGCCAACGCGGGACGGCGCCAGCGTATCCTTTGCGCCCATGTACCGCTTGGCCCTGGCCGGGGTGTTCCTGCTCGCGCTCGCCCTGCGCGCGGGCGTCGTGCTCGAGAGCAGCGACGCCCCGTACCACCGGCACCTCGTGCTCGACGCCGCGACGTACAGCCGGATCGCGGTCGAGGGCGACCCGGCCGAGCCGTTCTGGCAGCCGCCGCTCTACCCGTGGTTCCTGCGCGGCGTCTACGCCGTCGCGGGCGGCCCCGCCCCGGTCGCCGCGCGGCTGGTCCAGTCGCTCATGGGGGCGCTCGCCGCGCTCCTGATCGCGCTCGTCGTGCGCCGCTTCGCCGGCCCGCGGGCGGCGATCGCGGCCGGGCTGGCGCTGGCGCTGCTCGGCTCGCTCGTGTACTTCGACAACGAGCTGCTCCCGGCCAGCCCGGCGGTGCTGCTGGTCAGCGCCCTGCTGTTCCTCCTCGCGCGCCCGCGTGGCGCGCCGGCGGGACGCGACACCGCGCGCGCTCTCGGCGCCGGCGCGCTGTTGGGCGCGGGGCTGCTGCTCCTGCCGACGCTCGCCATCGCCGGCGTGCTGCTCGCCGCGTGGCTCGGACGCCGCCACGGCTGGCGCGCCGCGCTCGCGTTCGGACTGGCGGCGCTGCTGCCCGTCCTGCCGGTCACGCTGCGCAACGCGCGCTACGAGCGCGGGCTGGTGCCGATCTCGTGGAACAGCGGCATCAACCTCTGGATCGGCAACAACCCCGATTACCCGCAGACGGTCGCGATCCGCCCGGGGATCCACTGGACGCACCTGGCGGAGCGGCCGCGCTGCGTGGGGCACGCGGCGACCCGCGCCGAGGAGTCGGCGTGGTTCACCGGCGAGGTGCGGCGCTACGCCTTCGAACAGCCGCTGGCGTTCCTCGGCGGCATGGTGCGCAAGGCGCTGCAGTCGGTGACCGCGACCGAGATCGGCCGCAACCGCGACATCTACGACGGCCGCGACGAGTCGCTGATCCTGCGCGTGCTGCTGTGGCCGTTCGGGGTGCCGTTCGCGGTGCTGTTCGCGGCGGCGGGGGCGGGGAGCTGCGCCCTCGCGCGGCGGCGCGAGCTGCCGTGGGCCGTGCTGTGGGTCGCGCTCGGCGTGCTGGCGGTGTCGGTGATCTTCTTCCCGAGCGCGCGCTACCGCGCGCCGGCCCTGCCGGCGCTGGTGGTGCTGGCGGCGATCGGCCTGCCGCGGGCGCGCTGGAAGGACGCACCGGCCGCGCTGGCCGCGCTCGCCCTGACCGCGGTCCCGCCGGGCGTGGCGCCGATCCCGCGCTCGGAGACGCTGTACGCGATCGCGATGGACCTCGACCAGGATGGCGATGCCGGGGAGGCGGTGCGGTTCTACCGCGAGGCGCTGGCCCTCGATCCGGACAACGCCGACATCCACCTCGCGCTCGGGCTGGCTTTGGGCAAGCTCGGGCGCGACGAGGAGGGGCGGCCGCACCTCGAGCGCGCGGCGCAGCTCGAACCGCAGGCCGACGTGGCGTGGCAGGCGCTGGCGATCTACTGGCAGCAGGAGCGCGACCGGGCGAAGGTCCGCGAGTGCCTCGACCGCGCGCTGGCGATCAACCCGTGCAACCGGCGGGCGCGGGCGATGCTCGCGCACTGGCTGATGGACGGCGGACTGCTGAACGAGGCGGCGCGGCAGATCGAGCAGGCCGAGGCGATCTCCGCGCGGCCGGACAGCTCGGTCACGCGGGCCCGGCAGAGGCTCCAGGCGCAGCGGGGCGGGGGAGCGCCGGCGCGCCCGGCGCTGCCGGCGGCGCCAGCTCCTGCTGGACCGTCCGCGAGTCCTCCGAGCGCGGGTCGCTGAGCTTCAGGCTGGCGACGACCGGCCGCCGCGCGTAGCGGGCCGGGACCTCGAGGCGGAACGGGCCGAGCCCGGCGCGGTCGCCGGGGGCGATTTCCGGCACGCCGCCCGCGCGCGCCCGCAGCGCCGGGCCGTCCTCGGCGACCGAGGCCACCGGGTCCTGCCCGTCGAGCAGCATCAGCATCACCTGCTCGACCACGACCGGGCGCGGGCCGGCGTTGCGCACCTCCAGCCGGACGTCGAGCCCCGTCATCGGGCCCGCGGCTGCCGAAGGCTGCACCGTGCCGCTGATCTCCACGTCGGGGCGCGCCGCGTCCCCGGATGCCGAGACGTAGCGCAGCACGACGACACCCAGCGGGTAGACCGCCAGCAGCGCCGTCAGCACGGCGAGCCGGATGACTTTTCCGCGGATCGAGCGGTCCGTCTTCCCGCCTCCGGGCACCCCGCGCGCCACGTTAGCACGCCCGCGGCGATTAGAATTGCCGCCCGATGGGCGACATGGTCCTATCGGCGTTCCTGTTCGCCCTGATGGCGGCCGGGGCGAAGGTCGCCGGCCGCCACGTCCCGCTGCAGGAGATCGTCTTCGTCCGCGGCGTCGCGTGCACGCTGATGACGTGGTGGATGCTGCGGCGCGCGGGCGCGCCGTGGCGCGGGACGCGCCCGGGTCTTCTGGCGCTGCGCGGTGCCCTGGGGTACGTCGCGCTGTCCTGCTACTTCCTGTCGATCGCGCACCTCCCGCTGGCGCAGGCGGTGCTGATCCAGCAGGTGCACCCGGTGTTCACGGTCGTGCTGGCGTTCCTGTTCCTCGGCGAGCCGCCCGGGGGCCGGTTCTGGCCGGCGCTCGCGCTGGCCGCCGCGGGCGTGCTGCTGCTGGTCTCGCCCGACCCGCTGGAGGTCCGGGGCGACGCCTGGGCGCTGGTCGGCATCGTCGGCGCGTTCGGCAGCGGCGCGGCCTACGTCGCGGTCCGCTCGGCGGTCCGGACCGAGCACCCGCTGACGATCATCCTGTGGTTCCCCGCGGTATCCGCGGTGCTTTCGCTTCCCGCGATGCTGGCCAGCGGCCCGGTGGCGCCCTCGGCCGCGGACTGGTTCTGGCTGGGCGTGGTCAGCCTCGCCGGCCAGCTCGGGCAGGTCTACCTGACGCGCGGCCTCAGCCGCGTTCCCGCCGGGCGCGCCACGCTGGCCAACCCGATGACCATCGCCTTCGGCGCCGTGCTCGGCTGGCTCGGCTTCGGCGAGGGGATCGGCTGGAACACGCTGTGCGGGGGGCTCCTGGTCGTGGCCGCGGTCCTGCTCGCCCGGCCCGGCCGCGCGGCGGCCTCGGACTCCTACGGAACCCCCGGGGCAATGGCAAAATAGCCCGTTCGCCGGGCCGGGCCCGGCGAACGGCCACGGCGCCCGCGACCGACGACGGGAGCCGCCCCAGAGAGGAGACGGAATGGCGATCACGGTCGGATTGATGGGTTTTGGCCGCATCGGCCGGAACCTTTTTCGGCTGCTGTACCGCAGCCAGGACATCCGCATCGGCGCCATCAGCGACATCGCGGACCACGAGGCGCTGACGTACCTGGTGCGCTACGACACGACGTTCGGGCGGTTCCCCGACCAGGTGACCTACAAGGATGGCCAGCTCTACACGTGGGGCCGGCAGGTGCCGCTGCTTTCGGGCAAGGACCCCGGCGACGTGCGCTGGTCCGACTACGGCGTGGACTACGTGGTCGAAGCGACGGGCCGCGCGCGCTCGATGGCCGAGTCGCGCAAGCACCTCGATGCCGGAGCCCAGCGTGTGCTGCTCTGCACGCCGCCCAGCGAGCACCCCGACGCGATCGTGCTCTACGGGATCAACCACGAGCAGCTCAAGCTTGAGCAGCGGATCATCAGCAACGGCTCGTGCACCGCGCACTGCGCCGCCCCGGTGCTGAAGATCCTCGACCAGGCCTTCGGCATCGAGCGCGCGCACTTGACCGCGGTGCACGCCTACACCAGCGTCAACCGGCTGGCCGACGTCCCGGCCGACGAGTTCCGCAACTCGCGCGCGGCGGCCGAGAACATCGTCCCGTCCGAGACCAACGCCGGCACGGTGCTGGAAGAGGTGATCCCGGAGATCAAGGGCAAGATCCGCGCCTCCTCGCTGCGCGTGCCGGTGCAGAACGGCTCGATCGTGGACTTCACCGTCTGGTTCGAAAACCGCGTGAGCAAGGACGGGATCAACGAGGTCATGCGCACCGCGGCCTCGGGACCGTACCGCGGCATCCTCGAGTACCAGGAAGACCCGATCGTCTCCAGCGACGTGATCAAGAACCCGTACTCCTCGACCTTCGACTCGCTGGCGACGATGGTGATGGACCCGCTCCTGGGCAAGGTGATCGCCTGGTTCGACAACAGCTGGGGTTACTCGCACCGCGTCGTGGACCTGTTGCGCTACCTCGCGGTCCGGGACGGCAAGCTCGAGGAGGTCAGCGCATGAAGATCCGCGTCGGCATCAACGGCTTCGGCCGGATCGGCCGCGCCGTGTTCCGGATCATGAGCCAGCGCGACGACATGGAAGTCGTCGCGATCAACGACCTCTACGAGTCGGAGGCGCTGGCGTACCTGTTGCGCTTCGACACGGTGATGGGGCGCTTCCGCCGGCCGATCAGCGTCGAGCCCGGGGCGCTGATCGTGGACGGGCACCGGATCCACCACAGCGCCGAGCGCGACCCGAAGCGGCTGCCGTGGGCCGAGGTCGGCGCCGACATCGTCGTCGAGGCGACCGGCGTGTTCCGCGACCGGGCCAAGCTCGAGCCGCACCTGCAGCGCGGCGCGAAGAAGGTGATCCTGACCGTCCCGCCCAAGGACGAGGTGGACGCGATCGTCGTTTTGGGCGTCAACGACCACGTGCTGACGCCGCAGACGCACATCGTCTCCAACGCCTCGTGCACGACGAACTGCCTGGCGCCGGTGGCCAAGGTGCTGCACGAGAACTTCAGCATCGAGAAGGGATTCATGACCACCGTCCACGCGTACACGAACGACCAGCGGTTGGCCGACGTGCCGCACAAGGACTTCCGCCGCGCGCGTGCGGCGACGCAGAACCTGATCCCGACCACGACCGGCGCGGCGCGCGCGGTGGGCAAGGTGCTGCCCGAGCTGAAGGGGCGGCTGGACGGGATGGCCGTGCGTGTCCCGGTGCCCGACGGGTCGGTCGTCGATCTCGTGGTGCGCGTGCAGAAGGACACGACCGCGGACGAGGTCAACCGCGTGATGAAGGCCGCCGCCGAAGGACCGCTGCAGAAGCTGCTCGAATACTCCGAGGACGCGCTGGTGTCCTCGGACATCATCGGCAACCCGCACAGCTCGATCTTCGACGCGCCCTCGACGCAGATGGTCGGGCCGTGCGAGCTGCGCGTGCTGGCGTGGTACGACAACGAGTGGGGCTACTCGAACCGGGTCGTGGACCTCGCGGCGCGGCTCGGCCAGATGTTGAGCTGACCGGGCATGCAGGCTCGCACGGGGGGTGTGGCGCGGGCGATGCTCTGGCTCGCGCTCGCGGTCGCGGGAGCGCTGCCGGCGCTCGTCCTGCGGGTGCTCGGCGCCCACCCCGACGAGGCGGCGGGCGCGATCGCCTGGCGCGGCGGGGAGTTGCCGGCGGCGCTGGCGAGCCTGGTCTTCGGCTTGGCGGTGCTCGCGGGCGCGTTCCTGGTCTCGTGGTCGGCCGAGCTGCTGCAGTTCGACGTCAGCCGCAACCTGGCCACGGCGCTGATCGCGCTGTTGGCCGTGCTGCCCGAGTACACGGTCGACATCTACCTCGCCTGGACCGCGGCGACGGTGCCGGAGAACGCGCCGCTCGCGCTGGCCAACATGACGGGCGCCAACCGGCTGCTGATCGGCATCGGCTGGCCGCTGATCTCGATCGCCTGGTGGATGACCCGCGGGCGCAAGCTGATCCGGCTGGAGCGCTCGCGCTGGGGCGAGGTGTTCTTCCTCGCCGCGGCGACGCTCTACTCGTTCGTGATCCCGATCAAGGGCCAGCTGAACCTGTTCGACTCCGCGATCCTGCTCGCGATCTTCGTGATGTACATCCGCTATGCCGTGCGCCAGGACGTCGTCGAGCCCGAGCTGGCGGGTCCGCCGGAGGTGATCGGCCTGCTGCCGGTCTGGCCGCGCCGGGCCGTCACCCTGCTGATGTTCCTGTTTGCCGGCGCGACGCTGTTCGCGGCCGCCGAGCCGTTCGCCGAGGGGCTCAAGCTCACCGGCCGCGACTGGGGCGTCAGCGAGTTCCTGCTGATCCAGTGGCTGGCGCCTTTGGCCAGCGAATCGCCCGAGTTCATCATCGTGATGGTCTTCGCGCTGCAGGGGAAGGCGGCCACCGGGTTCGGCACGCTCTTGTCGAGCAAGGTCAACCAGTGGACGCTCCTGGTGAGCATGGTGCCGATCGCGTACGGCTTGGGGCTGGTGGTGCACGGGCAGCACTTGGCCGCGATGCCGCTCGACGCGCGCCAGCTGGGCGAGGTCCTGCTCACGTCGGCGCAGTCGTTCTTCGCGGTGATGATCGTGCTCAACCGTCGCTTCGAGCTGAAGGAAGCGATCTGGCTGTTGACCTTGTTCCTGGCGCAATTCGGTCTTTCCATCGCGATCGAGGAAGGCGTCGATCCCGCCCGTCACGACGCCCTGTTCGCGATCGAGAAGTCGATCTTTTCCGTCGCCTACATCGTGTTGGGGACGATCGAGCTGGTCCGTTACCGGCGCAGCATCCGGCCGCTGGCCCGGATGGTCTGGTCGGCCGAGACGCGGACCGCGGAATAGAGAGGAGAGAGCCATGGATTTCGGTCTTGCGTTACGGAGGGCCTGGGCCATCGCCCAGCTGGATCGGATGGCCCTGCGTGAAGTCGCCGCGGACGCCAATGCGCTGATCCCGGCACTGGTGATCCTGGCCATCGCCGGCGTCGCGGCCGGGATCGGTTCGTTGAACCCGCTGATGGTCGTCGTGTTCATCGTGCTGGTCCCGCTCTGGAGTTTCGTCTGGGTCGGGATCCTGCACCTGCTCTCGATGCTGTTCGGCGGCAAGGGCGGGTACATGCCGTTCTTCCAGGCGTACGGCCACGGCGTCGGGCTCGTGAACTGGGTCGGGGTCGTGCCGTTCGTCGGCGGCCTGGTGGCGATGGTGTGGGGCATCATCGTCTCCGTCGTGATCGTCGAGGAGGTGCACGCGCTACCGCGGGGCAAGGCGATCGCCGTGGTGCTGATCCCGCTGGCCGTGCTTCTCCTGTGCTGCGTGGTGGTGGCGCTGACGGTCGGCGCGGCGTTCTTCAGCGCGATGATGAAGGGCGGCGGGAACAACTTCTGAGGCCGGGGACGGCTACCGCTGACCGCCGGGTCCGCGGTAGCTGTCCCGCGGTTGTTTCGCACCCGGTCGCTCCTGGATCGACGAGACGGGGACGGTGCAGCCTCGCGTCGATGAGGCCGTTGCCGCGTGTGCTGTCCCCGAGGCCTGTCCCCACGCTGCCTCCCGCATTCGCGCGGTGGGCGGCGCGCCCGTTCTGGTCCCGCTTTGTTTGAGTTGTCCCGTCCCGCTCTTGCCGCGCGTGGCGCGGCTTTCCACGGACCGTGCGACGTTGACCCGGCGTTGCCGCGGGCCGATGTTCGTTTCGCGGGAGGGCTGGGTTTCCAATGCGCGTGATCACGCTGGGCTCGGGCAAGGGCGGTACGGGGAAGTCGTTCCTCGCGGCCAACCTGGGGATTGCCCTGGCCCGCCGGGGCGTGAAGACCTGCCTGGTCGATCTCGACCTCGGCTGTGCCGACCTGAACCTCCTGCTCGGCCTGCTCGAACCGCCGCGGCGCAGCGTGCTCGAGGTCCTGCGCGGCGGCTCGGGCGCGCTGCGCGACGTGATGGTCCCGGCCGACGCGGCCGGCCACCTGCACCTCGTGCCGGGGTCGAGCGAGACGGTGCGCGCCGCGGGGCTCACCGGGCGCGAGATCGCGCAGCTCGCCAGCGGCCTGCGCGAGCTGCCGGTCGAGATGGTGATCGTCGACCTCGCTGCCGGCGTGGGGCACCAGGTGCTCGACCTGCTGCTCGCGAGCGACCTGCAGCTGATCGTGACCACGCCCGACCCGCTGTCGCTCAGCGACGCCGCGCGCCTGTTGGGCCTCGCGCGCCTGCGCTGCAGCGCGCGCACGTCGGGCAGCATCGCCTCGGCGGCGCGGCCGCGCGTCTACACCTCGCTCGACGAACTGGTGCGCGACCTCAACGCGGTCCGCGAGGAAGACATCGTCGGCCGCGGCGGCGCCTCGTTCCGCCCGGCGCTGGTGCTGAACCGGGTGAAGCCCGACGGCGGCCTGAGCGCCTCCGAACTCCTGGCGAACCTGCGCGGCGAGGTCGGTGGCAAGCTCGACCTGCCGCTCCTGGCCGAGGTGCCGGAAGATCCGGCCGTCGAGCGCTCCGTGCGGCTGCTCGAGCCGCTGGCCAACCTGGCCCCGGCCTCGGCGGCCTCGCGGGCGATCGCGGACCTGGCGGTCTACCTGGCCGGCGAGGGCGGGATCCCCGAGAGCCCGATCATCGCCGAACTGGCCCTCGGCAGCCTGCCGAACCTCGCCTGAGGCGGCGCGCTCTGCCACTAGAATCATCGGGCCCGCCGGGCCGGAGGGGTGGCCGAGCGGTTTAAGGCAGAGGTCTTGAAAACCTCCAGACCCTCGCGGGTCTCGTGGGTTCGAATCCCACCCCCTCCGCCAGTAAACGCACGTATGACGGGCTATTTCACGGATCGTAGGTGCGCGGCTCGCCGCGTCGGTCCGGAGCCGCGTGGGTCAATGGTGGGCCATTCACCCGAGGGCGGCGGCGGTTCGTCGTCCACGTGGAGGTAGCGCTGGGTGGTCGCCAGGTTCCGGTGGCCGAGCCAGCGCTGGACCTTCGGGAGCGGGTTCCGAGGGTCGTTGACCCAGACCGTGGCGGCGTGGTGCCGGAGCCGGTGCAGCCCCGGGTGGAACTCCCCGAGCTGCTCCTGGAGGTAGTCGTCGAGCTTGTCGACCGTGTCGAGCTCGGCGCTGAACACGCGCACGCCCGCCACGGGCGCCAGGGCCTTCAGCGCGTCATGCAGGCGGTCGGTCGTGATCGGCGCCCTGCGCTCCTTCCGGCCCTTCCCCCGGCGGACGTAGACCCAGCGGCCGGCGAGGTCGACGTCGGCGCCGTCCAACGGCGGGATCTCGAACCGGCGGAGGCCGGCGTCGCCGGCGAGCAGCAGCGCGGCCCGGGTGCGCGCGTCCTGGGTGGCCTCGAGCGCGGCGCCCAGCTCGGCCTCCGAGGCCTCGGTGCGCGGCTTCGCGTCGCGGGGTTCCGGCCGCGGGACCGCGCACGGGATCCGCGGCACGTACCCGGCCTCGAACGCGAGCTGGTGCAGCATGCTCAGGACGTCGAGTCGGTTCCGCCGGGTCTGCGGCGCGAGGCCCTTCATCGTCGCCGTCCAGGCCCGCACATCGGCCTCGCGCGTCCGCGCGACTTCGAGCTTGCCCCAGTGCTCGAGCACTTTCCGCAGGACGTTCCGGTAGCCTCTGAGCGTGTCGTCCGTGTAGTCCCGCCAAACTCCGGACTCCCACCAGGTGATCAGCTCCGGCCCGAGCTCGGCGTACTTGACCCGCGGCTTCGTGCCGGCGCGGCCCTCGTGTACGGCCCCGGACTCGACGTCGACCTTCTGCTTCCGGCGCTCGCGGAGCCACCTGGTTGCCATGTCCTCGCGGGCGTAGACCCGGCTCTCGCGGCGGCCCGCGATCCGCAGCCGCGCACGGTAGCGCACCGGTTGCTTCGACAGGTCGGCCCCGCACTCGCACTCGGTCGGCCGCTCGCGCGATTCAATGACGCGCCGACACTTAGGGCAGCGCACGACCTTCGTGATCGTCCCGAGACCGTCACCACGCACGGGGTGTACTACGGCCGCAGGCCGTCTCGGTCGATTAGGTAGCGGTACATCTCGTCGTGGGTCAGGCCGTGCCGCTCGGCGATCGCCTTGACCAGCGCCCTTTTGCTCGACGAGGTACTCGGCCTCGCGTCACGCGGGCCCGTAGGGGCTCGCCGCACCACGGGCAGGGGCGGACAATGGCGTCATTTCCCGCGGTGGATCACCTGGCGCACGTAGGGCTTTCCGTCGCCAATCCGGACCTTGCGGATCGTGCCGTCCTCGGCGCGGAACCACAGGACGTTGACCTCGGCGAGGGCCATCGGGTAGGTGTCCGTGGACACCAGCTCGCCGAGTTCGGGCGGGATAGCTATTTCGTCGTCCTGCGGCTTCTGTTCCCACCACGGGCCCTTCGCCGCGAGCGCGGCAGCCGCGAATGCAGCAAGCAGTGCCGCGACCGCTCCCCAAGACCGTACATGCCTGACCATCACGTCCGCCCCTGGTATCAACTGACAGCCCGCCTGTTGTGAGTGGGCTCGTCGCGGTCTCACGATGCGCCTCGGTCAGCGGGTACACGCCTTCGCCATTCATCCCAAGTCCGCCAGTCGAGCACCTGACGGAGTCCACAAGACGAGTTTCAGTTTGCGTTTGAAGGCTCACCCGCCGACACGCAAGGCAGCGCACGATCTTCGTGATCGTCCCCAGTCCGTCACCACGCATATCTGCATTCTACTGCCACGCGAACACGTCACCTCTGTGTCTCTGGTCCTTGTTGCGGTGGGAGCACGTTGTTCAGCTTCTGCGGGTTCCGGAAAGTTTTGCCGGTCAAATTCCAGTAAGTCTTGCCGGTCCTCAAGTCCCGGGGAGAGCCCCGAGACTGTCGCCGCGGAGACGCCCGAGCGTCCGCGGCGAGGGAAGGGATGAT
>JAGOJY010000166.1 GCA_017994815.1 Acidobacteriota bacterium | reverse complement strand
CGTAAGCGTCCGGCGAAGTAGTTTTTGCGAGTTTGAGGGCCGAACGGCGGTGGCGATTTTCGTTTAGAGCGGTTTCCAGACGTCGGGCAGCAGTTCGCGCACCCCGCTTCCGGTCTTGGCGGAGGGCAAGCGGCGCAGGACGTCCGAGAGGTAGGCGAAGGGTTCGACGCCCGCGCGTTTGCAGGTGGCGATGACGCTCATCCAGTTGGCGGCGGCCTGCCCGCCGCGCTCGCTGCCGAAGAAGAGCCAGTTGTTTCTTCCGACCGCTATCGGGCGGATCATTTGCTCTGCGGGGTTGTTGTCGATGGGCAGCCGGCCGTCCTCGGCGTAGGCCGTGAGGCGATGCCAGATCTTGTCCGCGTACGAGAGCGCCTTGCCGAGTTTCGAGGAGGGCGGCGTCGAGGGCGTCAGGGCGTCGATCTTCTCTCGGATCTGCGCCAGCACCGGCAGCGAGCGCTCTGTCCGCAGCGCCAGGCGGCGGGCGTCGTCCGCGCGCAGGAGCGCCGCGCGTTCCGCCGCCGTCGCGCCCCCGGGCGGGACCGTGTCGGCGTGGTCTCGCTCGACCGCGTACAGCAGTCCGATAAGGTGCATGAACGCCGCGCCTTCGGCCGGATGGCTCGACAGGTGCGCCTCGCGGAAGTAACGCCGCACATGCGCCCAGCAGCCGATCAGGTCGACGGGGGGCGGCCCGAACTCGGCCGTCGCCAGTCTGCCGTAGACGGCGTAGGCGTCGCAGGCGACGCGGCCGCTGAAGCCGCCGAGGAAGTCGCGCGGACCTTCCGTCGCGCGGCTCGCGGTGAAGTCGAACACGGTCCACGGCCCCTCGCGCGGCGGGGCCGTGGCGACCCACAGCCGCGCCTCGCGCATCCTCTGGCCGCGCGGCTTGCCGGAGTTGTAATCCTGCATGTCCACCGGCGTGTCGTCGTGGTGGACCAGCCTGCCCGCGAAGAGTTCGCCCTTTGCCGCCGCGACGAGCGGCCGCAGCGCCAGCCCGCACTCGACCAGCCAGCCGCACGTCGTCTGGCGCGCCAGCGTGACGCCGGAGCGCTTCAACACGCCCTCCATGCGGTTGAGCGGCAGGTGGTCCGCGTACTTCGACACCGCCAGGTGCGCCAGCAGGCTCTCGTCAGCCAGGCAGCGCGGCACCAGCGCGTCCGGGACCGGGGCGGTCACGACGCCGTTCTCCTCCGCGCCCGCCGGGCTGCCGTACTTCAGGCGGCGCGTCACCTTCACGTAGATCTTCGGCGGCTGGTACGCGACGCGCTCCGCGTCCTCGCAGCCGATCAGCGGCCGCGGCGTGCCGTCGGGCAGCGTCTTCTCCGCCTCGGGGACGTCGATGACTTCGACCACGCGCTCCAGCGTCTCCGGCAGTTCGCCGCGCCCGTGCGGCGCGGCCCTGCGCGTGTGCGCCGCGACTTCGGTCGCGGCGGCCGGCGCGGGGGCGGCGGGCGCGTTCCCCTCGACCGCCTGGATCGTCAGCGCGTCGAGCCACATCTGGTTCGGGTCGGTCTTTTCGGACTTGCGCCCGAACATCTGGCGCGTCAGCCACTCCACCTGCGACCGCAGTTTCCCGATCTGCTCCGTCAGCAGCCGCGCGACCTCCTCCTTCTCGCCGCGCAGGCTCGCGACGGTCGCGGAAAGGTCGGCGATCAGCGCCCGCTGCGTCTCGATCACGCGCAGCAGGGCGGCCTCGCCGCCTTCCGTTTCAGAGCTTTCCGCCGTGGGTGTTTCCGTCATTTCCGCCATCGTCTCCCGATGACCGGAGAATCGCAGAAAACCCCTTTGTTTTCCAGCCGAATCGATCAACAATCGATCGACACAATTATGAACAGGGACGCCACCTCGGGCTGCGCGAGACCACCTTCGCGCGCACCCCTTCGAGCAGCAGCGCGAGTTCCTCGCGGCCGATCTCCGCCGGCCCCTCCGGGCGCGGCGCGAAGCGTCCGCGCTCCAGGCGCTTCGACCAGAGCGCGAGCCCGTCCCGCTCCCAGTAAAGGGCCTTCACGAAATCGCGCCGCCGGTTCACGAACACGAACAGGTCCCCCGACAGCGGGTCGCGCCCCAACTCGCCGCGCACGATCCCGGAGAGCCCGTCGAAGCTCTTGCGCATGTCCGTCGGCGCGCGCCGCAGGTAGATGCGCCCCGCGCTCGCGACCGCGATCATGGCGCGGCCAGCGCCTCCAGCGCGCGCAGCAGCGTCGCAGCGTCGAACCCCGGCTCAACGCGCACCAGCCAGCGGCCCGACTCGACGCACACACCCGACGCCCGGCGCGGCGGGCGCAGCTCGACGAACCCGCGCGGCGCGTCGCCCGCCTCCGCCGCGTTGAGCGCCTTGCGCCAGTACGAAAACTTCCACACGGGTATCCCGCGCTCGCGGCAGTAACCCGCCGCGCCAAGTCCGCACGCCTGTTGCTCCGCGATGATCCGCCGCCATTCCTCACGCCGCGCTTCGCGCGCGCCCGCCGCCTTTTCCTGTTCCATGTCCCGTTCTTCCTTTCGCGAGACATGATGCCTCAGCCGTTGCAATATCGGTAGACGTATTTCGCCGGACGCTTAC
>JAGOJY010000165.1 GCA_017994815.1 Acidobacteriota bacterium | reverse complement strand
CCGCGCCCGGGATCGGGCGGCAACGGGTCGCTCGCCGTGTTCCCGGTGATCCCGCTCTGTAGGCAGGCGCCGTACTGCCGGAGCGGCAGGTCCTCGACATCGCCGCGGTACACGTTGTAGGTGTCGGCGCAGTTCATACCGACGTCCTCCCAGCGCAGCGTCTGCTGGTCGAGGAACACCAGCGGCATCGCTGAGCCGCGGGGTGAAACCTCGAGCGGGATCGTGGGCACGATCCGCACCATGTAGTCGCCGTTCGGGTCGGAGTTGTCCTGGTAGTACGAATCGTGCGGACCGACGAACAGGTGCGTGACCTGCGGGGGGACCAGGAGGTCGGCGCCGTTCGTCGTCGCGAACGAGATCACGAAGTCCTCCGGGATGTCCGTCGGTTGCGTGCCGCGGTACGTGGCCGAACTCGTGAAGTCCGTTCCGGCATCGACCGCGTCCGGGACGCGGTAGCGCTCGGCGGGCGGGAGCAGTGTGCTGCTGCGGCTGAACACGCCGAGCAGGCTGGGGTTCACGTCGGCGCTCGGCCCGTCGTCGAAGAAGCCGAGACGCTCGATGTGCACGCAGTCGCCCGCGAACACGCCAGCACTGGAGAGCGCGATCGCGGGGCTGTCCACGGCGGCATCCATGTTGGTGTGGAGAAACGTCTGCCGGGCATTGACACCCAGGTCCAGTGCACTGACGGTGGTGACGCAGGCCAGCCCGACCGACAGCGCTATCGGCAGCAGTCGAAACATCGGATTTTCCCCCGGAGTCGACGACGGGCGGCTAATTTCTACGCCTCTATTCGTTATTCAGCAACCGCGCGGTCGCGATGTCGCCGCCGGCACTCGCCCGGCTTCGGCACCCCTGCCCCGGGACGGCATAATGGGGCGGCATGAGCCGAGCCTTCGTCAAGGAACCCGACGGCGAGCAGCTGCCGGAGGATCGCCCGCGCCCCGCGCAGAGTTCGCAGCCGAACTACATCACGCGGCACGGGCTGACGCTCCTGCGCCAGCGCCACGATGCGGAGAAGGACAAGGTCCTGCGCGCGCACCTCGCGGAGCGCCTGAAGAAGGCGATCGTCCTCGACCCGCCCCGGCTCGAGGACCAGGAAGGCCGCGAGGAGGTGCGCTTCGGCGCGCGCGTGCGCGTGGCGGGCCAGGATGGTCGCGAGCGCGAGTTCACCATCGTCGGCGAGGACGAGGCCGAGCCGGGCGAGGCGCGGATCTGTTGGCTGGCGCCGCTCGCTTCCGCCGTCCTGGGGGCGCGCGTCGGCGACATCGTCACGTGGGAACGCCCCGACGGCGCGGTCGAACTCGAGGTGCTCGAGATCCGCTACAAGCAGGACCCCGTCTAATCTGAACTTGCACGCGTGTTGCGACCACGACGCACGCAAGACACTCCCGCCATCGCCCAGTCATTATTTGTAAGTCCAAGCAACGGATGATCGCCCGAACTTCTTGCGTGCGAGCGGTCGCGAGCGAGCCGCGAGCGGCCTTTCCAACTCGTGAGAGTGCGCGCAAGGTGATCGTCGAGGTGTGCTGGGGTTTTTGGCCGCCACTGACAACGGTCCACATTCCACGTCGCCACGATCGCGGCTCGGGTGGCCGCGACCGCGACGGTGCGAAACCTGGTCGCCCCGGCAAGGGCGGCGGCCGGAAGTCGAGGTGTGCCATGAGTCTTGGTCGAATGCTGGCGGTGTGTCTGGGCGTTGTGGCCTTGGCCGTGCCTGTGGCCTTGGCCGAATGGCCGGCGGATCCCAATGTCAACCTCCCGGTGTCCTGCCGCGAGGACAGCCAGGAGCAGGCGAAGGTCGCCGCGGCCCCGCAGGGCGGCTGGTACCTGAGCTGGTACGACAACGACCCGTATGGCGGCACGCCGTACGGCTATGACGTGTACCTGCAGCTTCTGGACGCGAACGGTAACGCGCTCTGGCCGTGCCCGGGCGTGCTCGTGGCCGATCGGTCCCTCTCGTGGACCACCGACTACGATCTCGTCGTCGATCGCCGGGGAAACGCGATCCTCGCCTTCAACGACTATGTCAACGACCAGGGGTTGCTGTGGGTCGTCTCGTACGATGCCGCGGGGCGGCAGCTCTGGAAAACGAGCCTCGGTCGCGAAGGGGGCGAGAAGGGGACGCCGAAACTGGCGATCACCACGGACCACAACATCGCCGTCGGGTACTGGGATGAAGACCGACTGGCGGTCAGCATGCTGCGGAGCAACGGCTCGGTGCTGTGGGACTACCTCGCCGACGCGCCGAAGATCGGCTACTACCTGATCGCGGACATCGCGGCTTCGGAGCGCGGGGCCGTGATCGTGTCGTTCACCTTCAACGGCCTGCAGACCAACATCGGGGCCCCGTTGACCTATCTCATGGCCAACAAGTTTGCGGCTGACGGTCAGCCGTTGTGGGGCAGGAACGGTGTGACGGTCTGGAACGCCGGCTTCCTGGAAAGGGGACAGTTCCCGTCGTGCGCGTCGGACGGGCGCGGCGGCGCGATCTTCGTATTCCGGACCATCCGGCCGCTGGCCGATGTCGTCGCGCAGCGCGTGAACAGCAGCGGATACA
>JAGOJY010000164.1 GCA_017994815.1 Acidobacteriota bacterium | reverse complement strand
CGGGCATGATCGGCTACGGGGCGTACCACTACCGCTACAGGACCGGCCGCGAGGGGGAGTCGTTCCGTGTCGCGCTGGCGAGCAACAAGACCGGGATCTCGGTCTACGTGGCCGCGATGGACGAGAACGGCTACCTCGCGGAACAGGCCGCCCCGCGCCTCGGCAAGGCGACCGTCGGCCGGAGCTGCATCCGCTTCAAGAAGCTCGCCGACATCGACCTGGCCGCGCTGGTGGAACTGCTGCGCAAGGTGCCGTCGGCGATCATCCCCGGGGCCTGAAGCCCGCGGGCCGATCGCGCGTCACTCGCCGACCGCCGCGGGCTCGAGCCGCCGGCCGAGAATCAGGGATGCCAGGCGCCGCGCGATGATGTCGTGCCCGATCGCGTTCGGGTGCGTGCTGTCGACCTGCAGCAGGTACTCGGGGTGCTCGTCCAGGAACGGGCCGAGGCGCTCGCGCAGCGCGGCGACCTGCGCCGCGTACAGCGACCCGGAGCGCACGTCCGGCTTGGCCGCCTCGAACAGCTGCAGCACGGGGATGTAGGGCGCGGCGGCCGCGCGCGAGGCCGACATCGCCGCGTTGTTGTGCCCCGGCGAGGCCGAGATCTGCACGAACATCGGCTGCGCCTTGGCCCGGCGCACCGCGGCCGCGATCTCGCCGAGATTGGCCGCGTAATCGCGCAAGGGCACGCGCGGCGTGAGCTTCGCGTCGGCCGAGCCGGAGGCGGGGTTCCAGAACTTCAGCATCGCGCGCTGCATGACGCGGTACAGCGCCAGGTGACCCGCCGCCCCCGCGACGCGCGCGGGCAGCGAGTGGTCGCGGCGGTACAGCTCGGCGTCGGTGAGACCGGCATCGGACTCGTCGTTGGTGGCGAACGAGATCGTCACGATCGCCGGCTTCAACTCGGCCAAGCGCTGGGCCAGGATCCGACCCTGCCAGGACGTGAACCCGGGATGGCCGAGGTTGACCACCTGCCAGCCGCTGCGCCCGGCCTCGCGCAGGTAGCGCTCCAACAGCGCCGGGTACGCCTCGTCCTCCCCGACGCCCCAGCCGTACGTGCTGGAATCGCCGAGACAGACGACCAGCGATTCCCCGTCGGGCAGCGGCGCGCCCGGCAGCGGTCGCCCGCGGAAGCCGTCGGCGTTGCTGGTCAGCCGCCAGCGCATCTTCTCCACGACCTGCGGCGGCGAGAGGGTGTTGACGGTCCACGCGTCGAGGTCCGGCTTGAGCCGGTAGTGCAGTTCCTCGTCGCGCTGGTAGAAGTCCCAGAAACGCAGGACCGCCGCCTTGTCGATGTGCGCCGGCACGCGGTCGAGGTGGCCGAGCGTCGCTCCCAGCGCCGGGTCGAGCGCCAGCCACGCCGGGACCTGCCCGCCGTCGGCGCCGGGCACCGCGACCATGTCGGCGCGCGGCTCGAGCAGCCGCGCCAGGCCCTCGAGAACCAACAGGGCGACGAGCGTCCCGACCGTCGCGGCCACGAGCTTGCGCCCCCGCGCCGGCGCCGCGGCGGGAGCGGCACGTGCGGCGGCGCGCTGGCCCATCAGAACACCGTGTAGATGAACGGCGCCAGCGCGCTGTTGGCGGTCAGGACGATCAACAGGCCCAAAAGCAGCAGCACCACCAGCACCGGGATCATCCAGTACTTCTTGTGCATCAGCACCAGCTCGAACAGCTCGCGGACGAGGGACAGGCGTGCCATCTCTACGTCTCCGGGTGACTCAGTACTGCTTCGAGTAGCGGGCGATCGTCGGTTCCGTCGCGGGCTTGTCGATCCAGTAGCTCGCGCGGCCGTCGCGCCACGTGACGTCGAGCGGTCGGCCGCCGAACAACCGGCGCAGCACGGCGACGACCGTGAACAGGAGAAAGTAGACCAGCGTCAACAACACCGCGGTGCTGACGCGCGAGAGCCGCTCGGCGAACGCCATCCACGCGCGGAACAAGGCGAGCCACGCGCGGGTCCAGCCGAACGCCAAGAGCGGCGCGGCGACGGCGAGGCCGAGCACGACGCCGCCGCGCAGCGGGTGCCCGCGCCAGAGCGACCACGCGCCGAGAGCGCCGAAAAGCACGAGCAGCGCCAGCGCGAAGCGCCGTGCCTGCGAGAGTTCCGATCGTTTGTTGCGGGCCATGGGCGTCTCAGTCCAGCGGGAATTCCTGCTTCCATTCCTCGGAGGGTGGCGGCAGGTCCTGCTCGCGCTTGTCGACCAGGAACGGCCCGAGCACCAGGTAGTCCATGTTCGTCCGCGCGAAGCAGCGGAAGGCGTCCTCCGGCGAGCAGACGATCGGCTCGCCGCGAACGTTGAATGACGTGTTGACGACCACCGGGCAGCCGGTCTTCTCGTAGAAGCGCTCGATCAGCCGGTGGTACAGCGGGTTGTCGTCGCGGTTCACGGTCTGGATCCGCGCCGAGTAGTCGATGTGCGTGATCGCCGGCACGGTCGAGCGGATCTTCTTCAGCTTGTCCAGGCCGATCGCGCCGTTGTCGTCCACCGGCAGGCGCTGTTCCGGGTGGACCGGCGCCACCAGCAGCATGTACGGGCTCTCGACGCCCAGTTCGAAGTACC
>JAGOJY010000088.1 GCA_017994815.1 Acidobacteriota bacterium | reverse complement strand
AAGCGAGCCGTCCGCCACAAAGATGCACGCTTTCCTGAAAGAAGTGGCCTTTGAAGATCCCAGGGCGGCCAGCCGCAGCCGCAAGCGATGATCGCCCTTCCGGCTGGCCGCCTACCCCCCTCTTCAGCCACCAAAGCGAGCCGTCCGCCACAAAGATGCACGCTTTCCTGAAAGAAGTGGCCTTTGAAGATCCCAGGGCGGCCAGCCGCAGCCGCAAGCGATGATCGCCCTTCCGGCTGGCCGCCTACCCCCCTCTTCAGCCACCAAAGCGAGCCGTCCGCCACGAAGATGCACGCTTTCCTGATAGAAGAGGCCTTTGAAGATCCTACGAAATGTCCAGACGTTTTCCGGCCATGACGGCGACACGCGGTGCGAGTCCAGACGTTTTCCATTGGCGACGCCGACCACGAACCCGACGTTCGTCGGGCGACAGCCCGGCGCCGGTCGTCCAGCACCGGGCGGCGACGCCGTCCGCCGGGGCGGGCTACGGCTCTTCGGAGGGGAGATCGAGCGGGACCGCGTGCTCGCCGCGGGCGGAGCGGACGAGCTGCTCGACCTTCATCTCGGCGTCGCCAAGCTGGGCGTCGAGGCGGCGGGCGAGGGCGATGCCTTCCTCGAACAGGCGCAGGCTCTCCTCGAGAGGGAGTTCGCCGCGCTCGAGCTGCTGGACGATCTCTTCCAGCCGACCGAGGACCTTCTCGAACGGCTGCATGTCGGGAGCGGAGTTCGGCGGGTTGCTCATGGTCACCTCGATCCGTGGTCGTCGTCGGCGGACTGCGTGCGCGTGACCGCGGCCGTGGCCGCGCCGCGGGCCAGCCGGATGAAGATCGTCTCGCCGGCGGCGAGCGCCGCGGCGTCGCGGACGATCGGCCCGGCCCGATTACCGGCGTGCACGACGGCGTAGCCGCGGGCCAAGACGTCCAGCGGCGACAGGCCCCGCGCGCGACCGGCGAGATCGGCCAGCCGGCCCCGATGTGCCGCCAGCCCGCGCCGCACCGCCGGCGCCAGGCGGTCCACCAGCCGGGCCAGCCGCTGCTGCCGCTCGCGCACCCGCGCGAGGTGCGCCTCGGGCGCGAGCCGCGCCCGCAGCGCGTCGAGGCGCTCGCGCCGCCGGCGCAGGCGCTCGCGATGCGCGCGCTCGAGCCGCCGCTCCAGCTCCGCCGAGTGCACGCGCAGGCGCGCGAGGCGCCCGTCCATCGCGAACGCGCGCGAGCCGAGCGCCACCTGCAGCCGCCCGCGGGCGCGACCGAGGTAGTGCCGCGCGCACTGGACGAGGTGCCGCCGCAGCCCGTCCACCCGCCGCAGCAATTCGTGCCGCTCCCTGACCACGACCTCGGCCGCGGCCGACGGCGTCGGCGCGCGCAGGTCGGCCGCGAGGTCGGCGAGGGTGGTGTCGATCTCGTGGCCGATCCCGGCCACGACCGGCGTCCGGCACGCGGCGACGGCCCGCACCACGCGCTCGTCGTCGAACGCGGCGAGGTCCTCGCGGGCGCCGCCGCCGCGGACGAGCAGGATCACGTCGAGACCGCGCCGGTCCAGCGCGCCGAGTGCCTCGACGATCTCGCCGGGCGAGGTCGCGCCCTGCACGCAGCACGGCGCGACGAGCACGGCGACACCGGCGAAGCGGCGCCGCAGCACGCGCAGCACGTCGCGCAGCGCCGCGCCGTCGACCGACGTCGCGACGCCGATCCGCCGCGCGAGCATCGGCAGCGGCTTCTTGCGGCCGGCGTCGAACAGCCCCTCGGCCGCGAGCCGCTGCTTGCGCTGCTCGAGCGCCAGCGCGGCGGCGCCCGCTCCCGCCGGCTCCATGTGCTCGACGATGAGCTGGAACTTCCCCTGCGCGGCGTAGACGCCGGGGACGGCCATGACCAGGACCGACATCCCCTCCGTCGGGCGGAACCGCAGCGAGGAGTTGCGCCCGCGGAACATCGCGCAGCCGACCGAGCCCTTGCCGTCGATCAGGTTGAAGTACCAGTGCCCGGAGCCGTGGGCGGTGAAGCGGGCGATCTCGCCCGCGATCCACGCCGGGCCGACGCGCTCGCGCAGGACCGCGTCGGCGCGCTCGTTCAACTCGGTGACGGTCAGGGGGCGGGTGCGGCTGCCGGCGGCCGGCTCGTCGTCGAACAGGCCGGGATTGCTCACGCGCCGGCCCCGCCGCGGGCGACGCGCTCGACCGAGCGGCAGCGCCCGCTGGCCTCGTCGATGTCGAACAGCGCCCCGCGCAGTCCGGGCGCCCCGTCGGCCGGCGTCCCGGGGCTCGGCCGCGACGTCAGGAAGCGCGCGAGCGCCACGTCGCGGTCCATCCCGATGATCGAATCGTACGGGCCGGTCATCCCGAGGTCGGTGATGTAGCCGGTCCCGCGCTCGAGCACGCGCGCGTCGGCGGTCTGCACGTGCGTGTGCGTGCCGAACACGGCCGAGACGCGGCCGTCGAGGTAGCTCGCCAGCGCGAGCTTCTCGGAAGTGGCCTCGGCGTGGAAGTCGATGACGACGACCTCGGCTTCGCCGTGCAGCCCCGCGAGGAGCCGGTCGGCGACGCGGAACGGGTCGTCCACCGGCCCGAGGAACAGGCGCCCGATCAGGTTGATCACCGCCACGCGCGCGCCCTCGGGCGTGATGCCGATCGCCACGCCGCGTCCGGGGCAGGGGTCGGGGTAGTTCGCCGGCCGCAGCAAACGGCCTTCCGCTTCCAGGAGCTTCTCGTGCCCGCGCTGCGACCAGATGTGGTTGCCGGAGGTCAGGCAGTCGGCGCCGCTCGCGAGCAACTCGCGGACCTCGGCCGCGTCCGCCCCGCGCCCGGCGTGCAGGTTCTCGACGTTGGCAACGACGAACGACGCGCCGAACTCGCGGCGCAGGCGCGGGATCCAACTCACCGCGGCCTTGCGCCCGGCCGTGCCGAAAATGTCCCCGATCGCCAGGAGCTTCATCGGTCCGGTGTCCTCGGTGCGCGCGCGGGCTGCCCGCGAAGTTCACACAGCATAGCTGACCGCGCGCGTCTCCCGGACGACGACGACCCGCACCTGTCCCGGATAGTCGATCCGGCGCTCGATCTCCAGCGCCAGGTTCCGCGCGAGGACCGCGGTCTGTTCGTCGGGAACGCCGTCGGCCCGCACGTGGACGCGCAGCTCGCGGCCGGCGCGGACGGCGACCGCGACCTCGATCTCGGGGCGGGCGAGCGCGAGCGTCTCTGCCTCGCGCAGGCGGTCCATGTGGCGCTGGAGGTTCTCGTCGCGCGCGCCCGGCCGCGACAGCACGACCCGCCGCGCCGTCGCCAGGATCATCCCTTCGGCGGTGCGCGGGGAGTCGGGCGTCTGCGAGAGCGAGCGGATGGCGTGCGCCACCGGCGGCGCCTCGCCGAAGCGCGTCGCCAGGTCGGCGCTGGCGATCGCCGAGTGCGTCAGGAGCGGGACCTTGTCGGCGCGGGCAATCTCGTGGAACAGCGCGGCCCGGCGCAGCATCTCGCCCGAGTAACGCAGGTCGTCGGCGAGCTGGCCGGCGACCAGCGCCACCTCGCGCGCCCGCTGCAGCAGGTTCTGCCCGTGGTCGGTCAGGAACGACAGGCGGCCGAGCAGCAGCACGAGCCGCTCGTGCACGCCGCTGAGGCCGAGCTCGAACACGACCGCCTCGCCGCGCTCGCGGGCCTCCTCGTCCGCTTCCTGCCGGCTCTTCTCCACCACCTCCTCGATGCGCGCCGGGTGGATGCGGCCGTCCTCCACGAGCTTGCGCAGCGCGCGGGCGGCGATCGTGCGGCGCATCGGGTCCCACGACGAGAGCAGGATCGCGCGCGGCGTGTCGTCGACGAGCAGGTCGACGCCCGTGGCGTGCTCGAGGCTGCGGATGTTGCGACCCTCGCGGCCGATGACGCGGCCCTTCATCTCGTCGCTCGGGAGCTGGACGACGGTGATCGTCCCCTCGCCGGCGACCGACCCGCGCAGCGAGGCCATCGCGCGGATCAGGAGCTCGCGCGCCAACTCGTCCGCGCCGGACCGCGCCTGCTCCTCGGCCTTCTGGATCAGCCGCGCGACTTCCGTCTGCAGCTCGGCCTCGACCTCGGCCCGCAGCCGCTTGCGGGCCTCCTCGGCGCCCAGCCCCGCGACCTCCTCGAGCTTGTGGCGGATCGCGTCCTCGGCGCCGCCCAACCGGCGCTCGCGCTCGTCCAGCGCCGCGGCGCGCGCGTCGAGCGCGGTCGCGCGCTCGGCCAGTTCCTCGGCGCGGCTGTCGAGCGCCGCCGCGCGTTCCTCGAGGCGCAACCGGCGCTCGGCCAGCTCGCCGTGGCGCCGCGCGACTTCGTCCTCGCGCTTGACCAGCTCGGACTCGCGCCGGCCCAGCTCCTGGCGCAGCGTCTGCTCCTGCTCGCGCAGCCGCCGGCCGACCTGTTCGCGGATCTCGATCTCGCGCTGGGCCTCCAGCTCGGCGATGCGGGCGGTCTGGTCGGACACACGGCGACCGACCCGCGCGAGCAGGATGGCCAAGGCCGCGACGAGCACGAGCGCCGCCGCGAGCAGCGTGATCAGAACCGTCGTCATCGGCGCCCCGGTGCAGCCCCGAACCGAGGATCGACCCGGATCCTTGCTAGCGCCGTGGGTCGCCCGCGGCGGCCCCGGCGTAATCGACCGGCAGACCCTCGTGGAGGGCCGGCGAAGACGTGGTTGATGCCTGGCGTACCAGGTGGGTGCCCTCCCGCCGGCTTAGGCTTCCTTCACAGCGTAGGGAGAAGGCCTGCGCACCACCGGCGGAGCCCGGGCTCCCGGAAGGGTGCTGTTGGCTCAAGCGTTCCGCCAGCAACTCCTCCAGGGGCCTGCCGATCGCCCCAAGTATGACGGGCGCTTCGGGAGGGGGTCAACACGCACGCGGCGCGTCAGCCGCCGCCGTCGACCGGCTCCAGCGCGGCGGCGAGCCGGACCAGGCGGTCCTCCAGCTCGCGCGAGCGGTGGGCGATCGCCTGCGCCCGGGCGAGCCACGCCGCGCGGTCTTCCTCGCGCTCGGCCTCGAGGTTGAGGGCCGCGAGCACGGCGACCTTGAAGTCGTCGGCCGCGCCTTCGGGGCCGGCCACGTCGGCCAGGGCCCGGTCCACCCGCGACGCGAGTTCCTGCAGCAGCGCCGGCTGGCCACCGCGCAGCCGGTAGATCCTCCCGCCGATCTGGACCTCGACCGTTCCGCTCTGCTGGTCCAAGGAGGCCTCCGTTTCCCGGATTATATGGATCGGCGAGCCGGTTCGGAACGGCCGATCCGCGCTAAAATCCGCACTTTTCGCGGAGGGACCCGTGACGGAGCGGTTGACGCAACTCGAGGTCGCGGTGCTCCGGGCGCTCGCGGCGCGCGCGGAGCCGGTCGCCGTGGAGGCGCTGGCGCGCGAGTTGGGAGTGGACCAGAGCCCCGTGGCCGGGGCGCTGGCCCTTTTGGCGGCCCCGGAGCGCGGGCTGGTCGAACTCGGCGAGAGCCCGGCCACGCAGGAAGGCGACCTCGGCCCGCGGGCCCAGGAGTGGGGCGAGGACGGCGCGTCGCCGGACCGGCGGGTCGCCCGCGCGCTGGCCGCGCTGGGCGGGGAGGCGAGCCTGCAGGACCTCGCCGCCCGCGGCGGGCTTGAGCCGAAGCACGTCGGCGAGTCGCTGAAACCGCTGGCGGCGCGCCGCTGGGCGTCCAAGCACGGGGCGACGCTCAGGCTCGGGCCGGGCTGGCAGGCGCCGGAGCCGCCCCCGCAGCCGGACGAGCTCCTGGTCGGCGAACTCAAGCGCGCGGGGCGTGCGCCGCACGACGAACTGGTGCGCCGCTTCGGCCAGGCCGCGATCGACCTGCTCACGACCCAGTACCGGCAGGTCTACGCGGTGCGGGACAGGCGCACGCGCCGCGCGGCGTTGACCGAGGCCGGGCGCCGGCTGGCCTCCGGCGCGTTGGAGGGGCGCGAGGAGGTCAACGCGCTGACCACCGAGCTGATCGTGTCGGGACGCTGGCGCGAGGTCGAGTTCCGGCCGTACGACATCACGCTGCCCGGCCCGCGACTGACGCCGGGGAAGGAACACCCGTTCCGGCGCATCCTGCAGGCGACGCGGCGCGTGTTTCTCGAGATGGGCTTCGAGGAGACGGCGAGCCCGTGGGTCGAGTCGGCGTTCTGGGACTTCGACGCGCTGTTCCAGCCGCAGGACCACCCCGCGCGCGACATGCAGGACACGTTCTACGTCGGCCGCCCCGCGCGCTGCGCGCTGCCCGACGACGCGCTGGTGCGGACCGTCGCGCGCACGCACGAGAACGGCGGCGACACCGGTTCGGTCGGCTGGCGCACGCGCTGGAGCCGCGAGCTGGCCGAGCGCTGCGTCCTGCGCACGCACACGACGGCGGCGACCATCCGCGCGCTGGCGCAGGACCCGCGCCCGCCGCGCAAGGTGTTCACGGTCGGGCCGGTGTTCCGGCGCGAGTCGATCGACTACAAGCACCTGCCGGTGTTCCACCAGGTGGACGGGATCGTCATCGACGAGAAGGCCTCGTTCGCGGCGCTGCTCGGCGTTCTGCGCGCGTTTTACGAGAAAATGGGGTTCGAGAGGATCCAGTTCCGCCCCGGCTTCTTCCCGTACACCGAGCCCTCGGTCGAGGTCTTCGTCTGGATGGAGTCGCGCCGCGACTGGATCGAGATGGGCGGGTCGGGCGTGTTCCGGCCCGAGGTCGTCGAGCCGCTCGGCTGTCGCGTGCCGGTCCTCGCGTGGGGTCTCGGCCTCGAGCGCGTGGCGATGCTGCGCTACGGCCTGTCGGACATCCGCGAGCTGTACCTCGCGCACCTCGACTGGCTCAAGGAGGCCCCGCTGTGCCGGTCCTAGCCATCCCGCTCGACGAGCTGTACGGCTACCTCGGCGCGAGCCCCGCGCCGGAAGTCCTCGAAAACGAGCTGCACCGCTTCGGCTGCTCGGTCGAGGGCTGGACCACCGTGCGGCGCTGGCGCTGCCCGCGCTGCACGGCGCTGTCGGAGAGCGGCGAGGGGGAGCTCCCGCCGCCGGAGTGCGAGGGGTGCGGGGCCGACCTGCGCGCGGCGGACGCCCCGGCGCAGCCCGCGGGGGACGTGCGCGTGCTGCGGATGGAGCTGCTCGCGGTGCGGCCGGACCTGTTCGACCCGGCCGGGCTGGCCCGCGCGTTGCGCGGCTTCCTCGGGCTGGAGCGCGGTGCGCCGGCCTACCGCGTTTCGCACGGCGAGGCGTGGATCGACGTCGACCCCGCGCTCGCCGGGCCGGAGGTCCACCGGCCGCGCATCGCGGCCGCCACGGTGCACGGCCTGCAGCTCGACGACGCCCGCCTGCGCTCGCTGATGAAGCTGCAGGAGAACGTCCACTGGGCGCTCGGCCGCGACCGCAAGCTGGCCTCGATCGGCGTCTACGACCTCGCGACCGTGCGCGGCCCCGGCTTCCGCTACCGCGCCGCCGGGCGCGACGAGCTGCGCTTCGTCCCGCTCGGTTTCGACCCGCGCGATCCGGCCGCGGCGCTCACGCCGGGCGAGATCCTCGAGCGGCACCCGAAGGGCCGCGCCTTCGCCCGGCTGCTCGCGACGTTCGCCAGGGTCCCGCTGCTGGAGGACGCGGCCGGCAACGTGCTCTCGATGCCGCCGATCATCAACAGCGAGGCGACGCGCGTGACGGCGGGGACGCGCGACGTGCTGGTCGACGTCACCGGGCTGGAGGACCGGCACATCGACCGCGCGCTCAACATCGTCGTGACGAGCCTCTTGGCGTCGTGCCCCGGCTCCAGCGCGGCCTCGGTCGAGGTGCGTTACGCGGACGGCGCGCGGCGCACCCCGGACCTGCGGCCGCAGCAGGTGCTGGTCGACCCGGCCGAGGCCTCGCGGATCATCGGGGTGCGCTGGAGCGCCGACGACCTGGTCGAACTGCTCGGCCGGATGCGGCACGACGCGGTGCGCGAGGAAGGCCAGGCGCGGGTGTTCGTCCCCGCGTGGCGCGCCGACATCATGCACCCGCGCGACCTGATCGAGGACGCGGCGATCGCCCACGGCTACGACCGCATCGCCGTGGCCGAGCTGGCCTCGCCGACGTTCGGGCGCCCGCACCCGCGCGAGGAACTCGCGGCGCGGGCGCGCGCGGCGCTGACCGGGCTGGGGTGCCTGGAGGTGCTGACGCTGGCGCTGACGAGCGAGACGGAGAGCTACGAGGCCTGCGGCATGCCGGCCGAGAACCGCGAGGTGCGGATCGAGAACCCGATCTCGGTCGAGCAGACGATGCTGCGCGTGTCGGTGGTCCCGGGGCTGCTCGCGACGCTGGCGGTGAACCTCGGGCACCCGTACCCCCAGCGGATCTTCGAGGCCGGGCTGGTCACGTTCGCCGACGGCGCGGCCGAGACCGGCGCAGCGGAGCGGCTGGTCGGCGGGATCGCGCTGGCCGGCGACGGCGTGGGGTACGCCGATATCCGCGCCGCGCTCGACACGCTGCTGCGCGAGCTGGATCTCGCGCCGGAGCGCGTCGAGTTCCGCCGCTCGGCGATGCCGCTGTTCCTGCCGGGCCGCGGCGCCGAGCTGTGGATCGGCGGGGCCCGCGCGGGGATCCTGGGCGAAGTTCACCCGGACGTGCTCGGGCGGCACCGCATCGTGCACCCCGCGGCGCTGGCGGAGGTGGACCTCGAGCGCGTCGCGGCCGGTTGATTGGACGGGCGGTGACGCTGCAGGCGGCGCTCGGGGAGATGATCCGCGCCGCCGGCGGGGACACGAACTCGACCGATTGATCCGGTAAGTCATCGTTCGCCGCGGCCCCGGCCGTGCGCGCGACCGTCAAGGGCCGCCGCGCGGCATACATGGACTCGGGACCGGGTTTCCGTTACCGTTCGTCCGGCATCTCTCCTGGGCTGGGAGCACAACGTGGAACAGCAACGCAGGCAGGAGTTCGACGTCCGCGAATACTGGCGCATCCTCGTCCGGCGGCGCTTCCTGCTGCTGAGCGCGGTCATCACGACGACGGCCTTCGCGGCCATCACCTCGTTCCTGGCGACGCCGATCTACCGCTCGACCTGCACGATCTCGATCGAGCGGACCGGCGTGCGCATGCTGCGCCAGGACCTGTCCTCGTCCGAGCCGAGCTGGCTCGACTACCAGAACTTCTACAACACGCAGTACCGGATCCTGACCTCGGACGCGGTGCTGCGGCGTGCCGTCGAGAAGCTGGAGCTCGACAAACGATCGGCCGTCGCGGGCGACGGGCTGGCGCAGGCGATTTCGTCCTTCCTGCGCGGGGGCGACGATGCTCCGCCGCCGCAGGAGGTCCCGCCGGAGCGCCGCCTGCAGGCGCACATCAAGCAGCTTCGCGGCGCACTCTCGATCGAACCGGTGCGAGACAGCCACCTGGTCGAGATCTCGTTCTCCTCGCCCAAGCCGGCGTTCGCCGCCGCCGCGGCCAACGCGGTCGCCAGGGCCTACATGGACTTCACGCTCTCGGCGAAAGTCGAGCTCGCGAACCAGTCAACCGACTTCTTCATCGATCGCGCCAAGAAGATGGAGGACGAGATCGACAAGGCCGACCATGAACTGCAGAGGTACATGCGAGCGCACAACATCACGACGGGCGACTCGAACGAGGTCGCGCTGCAGAACCTGACCGACCTGCGCAACCGCTACACCAGCGCGCGGGCCGAGGCGGCGCTCAAGCGGGCGCGCTACGAGGTGCTGGCCCAGTCCCCGGCGGCGGCGCTGGAAGAAGTGCGGAAGAACGGCCTGGTCGAGAGCCTGCGGCGGGACCTGGCCCAGCTCGAGCGGGACTACATCGAGCAGCAGAACCGCTTCGGCAGCGAGTACCCCGAGGTCGTGCAGCTCAAGATCCGGCTCAACGCGGCGCGCGAGAAGCTGGAGGCGGAGACCGCGCGGCTGGCCCGGCAGTCGATCGACGCCGTGCAGTCGGAGTACCTGCAGGCCCAGCGGCAGGCGGACGAGCTGGGCAAGCTCTTCGGCGACGCCGAAACGCGGGTCGGGACCCTGCAGAAGGACATCGTCGAGTACATGGCGCTCAAGGCCGACCTCGACCGCAAGGTGGCGACGTACCAGGAGCTGATGGAAAAGCAGAACCAGGTCAACCTCAGCGCCGGGTTCCAGGACGCCGCGCACAACGTGCGGATCATCGACGAGGCCGTGGTTCCGGAGTTCCCGGCGCGGCCGAACAAGAAGGTCAACGTCCTGCTCGGGTTCCTGTTCGGCCTGTTCCTCGGGCTCGGCGGGGCGGTGTTGGCCGAGTACATCGACAACACGATGAAGACCCCGGAGGACATCCGCGAGACGCTCGGGGCGGCGGTCCTCGGGATCATCCCCGAGCGCGAGGCGGCGCCGGCGGCGCGCTCGCGCCGCGGGCGGTCGCGCGGCGGCCGCGGAGCGCCGCTCCCGGCGACGGCGGAGATCGTCGTCGCCGAGCTGCCGCAGAGCCCGACCGCGGAGTCGTACCGCGAGCTGCGCACGTCGCTCTTGCTGGCGAAGTCGGGGAACCCGCCGCGCGACCTGATGCTGACCTCGTGCCTGCCGGGCGAGGGCAAGACGACGACCACGATCAACCTCGCCGTCGCGCTGGCGCAGCTCGGCCGGCGCGTCCTGGTCGTCGACACCGACCTGCGGCGGCCGCGCTGCCACCACGTGCTCGGGAACAGCTCGGCCCGGGGCGTGAGCACCTACCTGAGCGGGATGGACGCGCTGGACGACCTGGTCCAGGCGACCCGCCTCGACCGCGTGTTCCTGCTGCCGGCCGGCCCGGTGCCGCCGAACCCGGCCGAGCTGCTCGATGCCGAGCGCTTCCACCAACTCGTACGCGAGCTGCGGGAGCGCCGCGAGTTCGACCACGTGCTGTTCGATTCGCCGCCGCTGCTTTCGGTCGTCGATCCGCTGCTGATCGGCCGCGCCGTGGATGGCGCGGTGCTGGTCGTCCGCTCGGGCGTGACCTCGCGCGACTCCGGGCGGCTGGGGGTCGAGAAGCTCTCGGCCGGCATGGTCAAGCTGCTCGGGGTGGCGCTGAACGCGATCCAGAGCGAGCACGTGCCGTACCACTACCGCGCCTACCGTTACGGCTACTCCTCGCAAGGCAAGCGCGAGCGCGAGCCGGGCGGTGGTGCCGCCGGGCCGCGCCCGGTCGAGGTCGAGCCGCCGCAGGCGAAGGTCGGTCGCTGACCGTGCCCTACGTCTACATCCTGCGCTGCGGCGACGGGTCCCTGTACACCGGCGTCGCCAAGGACCCCGCGCGCCGCGAGGCCGAGCACGCCGCGGGCAAGGGCGGGCGCTACACGCGCAGCCACCTGCCGGTGGAACTCGTCTGGAAGCACCGCGTGCGCACCTGGCGCGCGGCGCTGCGCGAAGAGCACCGCATCAAGCACCTCGCCCGCGCCGCCAAGCTCGCCCTCGTCGGGCCCGGCGTGCCGCCTAACGCATACTGCATAAGTAATGTCCTATGTTAGACGCAAAGAAAGAGGTACGCCCCTGAGCAGGGAGCGGAGCAGCGGTTGCTGGCTGGCGATCTCGGCGAGAGCACCGGTCGCACCTTGGCAG
>JAGOJY010000004.1 GCA_017994815.1 Acidobacteriota bacterium | reverse complement strand
TGTCGTGATGGCCGATGATTCGGATGTACTGTTCGGCAAGGTGGCGGAATTCCTCCAACCTGGTGATCGATCGTTGACTAATCGCGCGTCTGGCCATGTTCCTTCAAGCCCGTTCGCGATGCCTAACAACAAGTAGCAGGTTGTCGGTATGCGGACCGGGGCTCGATGTCTCGGTCTCGGTAGCAAGGATACGCCTGGTCGAGTCCGGGGGGCGTCACAGGTCGTCCAAGTCAAGGGAGTCCGCGGGTCCCGAGAACCCGAAGGGCCCCTGGTTGAGCACGTGGGTGTAGATCATCGTGGTGCTCACGTCCTTGTGTCCGAGCAGTTCCTGCACCGTTCGGATGTCCTTGCCGTCCTCGAGTAAGTGGGTTGCAAACGAGTGACGAAGGGAGTGGCAGGTCGCCGGTTTCGTCAGGTGGGCGCGGAGAACGGCGGCGCGAAACTCCCGTTGGAGGACCGTTTCGTGCAGGTGGTGCCGGCGCCGCTGCCGCGTCGCGATCTCGACGTAAGTCCGGGTCGCGGGAAAGACCCACTGCCAGGCGAGTTCGCGGCCGGCCGCGGGGGATTTGCGTGCGAAGGCCGCGGGCAGTTCGACCCAACCCGCTCCCCGGCCAAGGTCCTCTTCGTGCTGCATCCGGACCTGCTCGAGCTGCCGGCGCAGGGCGGGCACGGCGGGCCGCGGAAGGAAGGTGGTCCGGTCCTTGCCGCCCTTGCCAGCCCTGACGGTGATCTGCCGGCGGTCGAAGTCGATGTCCTTGACCCGCAGCTGGCAACACTCGAGGACGCGAAGACCGGCGCCGTAAATCAGGAGCGTCATCAGGGCGGTCACGCCGTTCATCTCGGCGAGGACGCGCTTGACCTCCGCCCGGGACAGGACGACCGGAAGCCGGGCCGGACGTTTCGCGTGGACGATCCCGTCGATCCACGGCAGGTCGATCTCGAGCACCTTCTTGTACAGGAAGAGGATGGCCGAAAGAGCCTGGTTCTGGGTCGAGGCGGACACATTCCGCGCGACGGCGAGGTGCGTGAGGAAAGACGTCACCTCGGCCGCTCCCAGCTCGCGCGGATGACGCTTGCCGTTGAAGAGGATGAACCGGACGATCCACCCCACGTAGGCGCGCTCGGTCCGGCGGCTGTAGTGGCGCGCGCGGCAGGCGTTGCGGACCGAGTCGAGCAGGCGGGGCGGAGGCGGGGCAGGCTGCGTGGGCATCGGCTTGCTCTTTGCTATCCCGGTCTGGATAGCCAGGCGGAGGGACTTCCAAGTCGCGAAGTGTCCGGCGCGATCATGCCGAGAAGCCCGGTCGCGGTCGTCCCCCGCGCGGGCTCGATCGTCCCGGCTTCGGGAAGTCCCGGCCGCGGCGGGCGCGCATTCCCTTATCTCGGACGGTCGCGCGGGCACGGGCTCTCGGCCGAGGATTGTGCTCTAGAGTTACTGGCTGTCGTTCGGCTTGGTGCGTCACGGAACCGTGGTGGCGCCCGGGGGGCACGATGGAGCGGCACGTCGTCCTGCACCTCGACATGGACGCCTTCTTCGCCGCGATCGAGCAGCGGGAACGGCCGGAACTGCGGGGCCAGCCGGTGCTGATCGGCCGGCCCGGTCCGCGCGGGGTGGTCGCGACGTGCTCGTACGAGGCGCGGCCGTTCGGCGTGCACTCGGCAATGCCCTCCGTGACCGCCGAGCGCCTGTGCCCGCAGGGGATCTGGGTCCAGCCGCGGTTCGAGCTGTACGCCGAGGTGTCGCGGCGCATCTTCGAGCTGGTCGCGGGCGCCGCACCGGTCGTGGAGCAGGTCTCGATCGACGAGGCCTACGCCGACCTGGCGGGAATCGCGCCGGACCTCGAGGCCGGTGCGCGCCTGGCGCAGGAACTCAAGCGCTCGATTCGGCAGCAGGAGTCGCTGACGGCGAGCGCCGGCGTCGCGTGGTGCCGCTTCCTGGCCAAGGTCGCTTCGGACATGAACAAGCCCGACGGGCTGACGGTCATCGCGCCCGAGGACGTGCCGCGGCTGCTCTGGCCGCGCCCGGCGCGCGTGATCCCGGGGGTCGGCCCGAAGCTCGCGGCGCGGCTGGAGCGGATGGGGATCCGCACCGTGGGCGAACTGGCGGCGACCCCGGCGCCGCGCCTGCGGCGCGCGCTCGGCACGGCGCTGGCCGACTACCTCGCGGAGCGCGCGCGGGGCGAGGACGACACGCCCGTCGCGGAGCACCACGGCCGCAAGCAGGTCAGCGAGGAGCGGACCTACCGCGAGGACCTGACTGCCCGGGCCGAGGTCGAGCGCGAACTGCTCGCGCGCGCCGAGGGCGTGGCGGAGGAGCTGCGCCGGCGCGGCCTGCTCGCGCGCTGCATCGGGATCAAGGTGCGGGACGGCCGCTACCGCACGATCACGCGCAGCCGCACGGTCGAGGCGCCGACCGACCTGGCGGGCGAGATCTACGCCGTCGCGCTCGCGCTGCTTCGCGGGGTGGACGAGTTCCGCGCCCGGGGCATCCGGCTGCTCGGCCTGGCGGCCCGGGAGCTGGTCGCCGCGCACGAGGTGCCGCCGTCGCTCTTCCCCGACGAGCAGCGTGCCCGCGCGCGCGCGGTGGCCCGCACCGCCGACGAGCTGCGCGAGCGCTTCGGCCACGACGCCGTGCGCCCGGCGCGGCTGCTCGGCCGGCGACGGCCCGCGGATCCGGCGGAGGGCGAGGACTGAGCCCGCCCGCCGGCGGGCCCGCGTACAATCTCAGGCCGATGGCCGAGGAGATCGAGGTCAAGCTGCGGATCCGCGACGGCGATGAGGCTCGCCGGCGCCTCGGCGGCGCGGGCGCTGTGGCGCTGTCGCCGCGCGTTTTCGAGCGCAACCGCGTGTACGACGACGCGCGGGGGATGCTGCGCAAGAGCGGCCGGCTCCTGCGCTTGCGCACGGCGGGCAACGTCCACCTGTTGACGCTGAAGGCCAAGCCGCCGGCCGGTGAGGACAGCGGGTACAAGGTGCGCATCGAGCACGAGAGCCACGTCGAGGACGCGGACGCGGTCCACCAGGTGCTGCTCGGGCTCGGCTACAAGGTCACGTACCGCTACGAGAAGTACCGGCAGCCGTACCGGCTGGGCGAGGTCGAAGTCCTGCTGGACGAAACGCCGATCGGCGCGTTCCTCGAACTCGAGGGGCGGCCGCGCGCGATCGACGACGCGGCGCGCGCTCTGGGGTATTCCCGCGAGGACTACGTGCTCAAGACGTACCGGCAGCTGCACCAGGAGGCTGCGGGGACGGACGACCCGGGCGACCTGGTCTTCGACGCGGGCGCGGTGCCGTGATCGCGGCGATGGTGCTCGCGGCCGGCCGCGGCGAGCGCATGCGGCCGCTGACCGAATCGGTCGCCAAGCCGGCGCTGCCGCTGCTCGGCCTGCCGATCGCGACGCGGATCCTGTTGCAGCTGCGGGGGCTGGGCGTGGAGCGCTTCGCGCTCAACGCCTGGCACGCGCCGGACAGCCTGCGCGCGGCGATCGCCCGCGCCGGCCTGGGGCCCGGCGGCGCCGAGTTGTTCGTCGAGGCGGAGCTGATGGGGACGGCCGGCGGACTCGACGCGCCGCGCGGCCTGCTCGGCGGCGCGGACGTGTTCGTGCTGCACAACGGCGACACGCTGCTGCCGGGGCTGGACCTCGAGCCGCTGCTGCAGGCGGCGCGCGGGCCGGGCCGCGCCGGGGCGCTGCTGGTCGGGCGCCCGCCGCTGCCCGGCTACAACGCGGTCGCGGTCGGGGGCGGGGAGTGGCTCGGGCTGGCCAGCGAGCGTCCCGATGCCGCGCCCGCGACGTACCTCGGCGTGGGCGTCCTGCGGCGCGAGGTGCTCGAACGCGTTCCCAGGGGCCGGCCCTCGGAGCTGTTCCGCGACGTGCTGCTGCCGTTGCTCGCGCAGGGCTCGCGCATCGCCGCCGTCGAGCACGCCGGCGCGTGGATCGAGTTCACCTCGGCGCAGGCGTATCGCCGGCACCTCGTCTCGCTGGTCCTGTCCGGGCGCGCCGCCGGCTCGCTCGACCTGCCGGGCGGCGCCGCGCACGTCCGGCGCCGCGGCGGCGGCGCGTACTTCGCGGCGGACGCCGAGCTGTCGGCGGGCGTGCTCGTCGAGGGCGGCGCGGTGCTCGAGGCCGGCGCCAGCGCCGCGCGCGGCTCGCTGCTGTTCGGCTCGGTGCTCCTCGAGGGGGCGAGCGTCGCGAGCCGGGCGCTGCTGCAGGGTGTCGTGGTCGCGCGCGGGGCCCGCGTTCCGGCCGGTGCCGCGCTGCGCGACGAGGTGGTCGCGCCGTGACCGCCCGCCGCACGTCGGCGCCGGCCCTTTCGGCTCGCCTGCGCGAGCGCTTTGCCCCCGTGCGGCGCGCGACGGCGGTCGTCCCCGATGCCTCGGTGCGCGCGTTCTACCGGCTGGCCCGGCCCGACGGCAGCAGCTTCGTCGCGGTGGCCGACCCGGCCGGCGGCCCGGCCGCGATCGCGCGGATGGTCGCCGCGCGGCACGTTCTCGCCGAGGCCGGGGCGCGCGTGCCGGCGATCGTGGACCGCGACGACGCGATTCCCGCGCTCTTGATGGAGGACCTCGGCCAGCAGCTCTTGTACGACGCGCTGCCGCGGCTTTCGTCCGCCGAGCGCGCGGCGGCCTACGCGGCGGCGGGGCGCATGGCCGCGCGCATCGCGCGCCACGGCACACCGCTCGTCCGCGAGGGGCACCCGCTTGCCGAGCCGGCGCTCGACGCGCGGCGACTGCGCCGCGAGCTGGCGTTCTTCCTCGTGCACGACATCGCCGGGCGGCGCCACCTCGACGACGCGGCGTTCCTGGCGGAGTTCGCGCCGGTGCTCGATCGCATCTGCTCCGAGGCGACCGCGCGGCAGCCGGAGCTGGCGCACCGCGACTTCCACGCGCGCAACCTGATGCTGTTGCCGGGGCTGGCGCTGGCGGCGGTCGACTTCCAGGACGCGCAGCTCGGCCCGCCCTACTACGACCTGGCGTCGCTGATCCGCGATCCCTACGTCGAGCCGGACGAGGCGCTGGCGCGCGCCGCCGCGCGCGCGTACGCCAGCGAGTGCGGGATCACCGGCGACCCGCGCGAGGACCCGCTGTTCCACTGGGTCGCGCTGCAGCGCGACCTGAAGGCGATCGGCACCTACGCGGCCCAGGCGCGGCGCCACCGGCGCGAGCGCTTCCTCGCGTACATCGCCCCGGCCGAGCGCCTGGCCCTGCGCTCCCTCGACCGCCTCCCGCCCGATTTCAGCAAGCCCGCCCGCGCCCTGTTCTCCCGCGCCAACTTCGCATTTTCGTAGGGGCCGCCGCAGGCGGCCCGGCCATGACGCCGTCAGGCTGCACGCGATCGTGGTCGCTGCGTTGTTTGGCATCGACGCGGCCCGCGCGGGTGCGGGTCGTTACGAATGGCGGGCGCGGTGGAGCAGGGCGAGGAAAAACGGCACGCCCATCAGGGCGGTGACGATCCCCACCGGCACGTCGACCGAGCGCGACACGAGGCGCGCGAGCACATCGCAGAGGACGAGGAAACTGGCCCCGAACAGTGCGGCCGCCGGCAGGAGGACGCGCGCCGCCGGTCCCGATCGCCCGCGCACCAGGTGCGGAACCATCAGCCCGACGAACGCGACCGGGCCGATCACGCTGACCGCGCCGCCGGCGGTCAGCGCGACCAGCGCGAACACCGCCGCTCGGCCGCGCAGCAGGTCCACGCCGACCGATTGCGCGTGCTCGTCGCCCAGCGCGAGCGCATCGATCAGTCGCCCGAGCACGAGCAGCCCGGCCACGCCGGCCGTGACAGGCACGACCGCCAGCCGCAGGTGCACCCACGTCGCCTGTGCCGCGGACCCGAGCAGCCAGGCGAAGATCTCGTGCACGCGGTGCTGGCCCTGGGCGAGCAGCAGCACCGAGACCAGCGACGAGGTCAGGCTGCCGACGGCGACGCCGGTCAGGAGCAGGACACCGGCGCTGGGCCGGCCCGCCGCGTGCGCGATCAGGTAGACCAGCACGATCGAAACCAGCGCCCCGGCGAACGCCGCGAGCGGGACCGACAGCAACCAGCGATCGGCCAGGCCGCTGGCGTACGCGGCGACGGCGCCGAGCGCGGCGCCGCCCGAAACGCCGAGCAAGCTCGGGTCGACCAACGGGTTGCGCAGCGCGGACTGCAGCGCCGCACCCGACACCGACAGCGCCGCCCCCGCCAGCGCCAGGAGCAGCGCGCGCGGCAGGCGCACCTCGAACACCAAGACGTTCGCGAGCTGGGCGTCGGCTCCCGCGACCGCGCGGCCGAGGAGCGAGCGCAGCGCGATCCCGGGGCCGATCCCGGGCGCCCCGCCGAAGAGCACCGCCGCCAGCAGGGCCAGGGCCAGCAGCGCCAAAAGCCCGAGCAGCGCGGGCCACCGCGCGCGGTCAGCGAGCGCGAGCGCCGGGGCCGACATTCGCGAACCGCTCCGGGTGCAGCCGTCGCGCCAACTCGTCCGCCGCGCGCGCGAGGAACGGCGTGACCGTCGTCACCGCGCGCGCGGGCATCACGATCACGCGGCCCTCGCGTGCCGCGCGCGTCGTGCGCAGCAGCGGGTACGCCTCCAGCGCCTGCCCCGGGTCGAGGCCGTGCACGAGCAGCAGCACGTCGGGGTCGAACGCCAGGATCCGCTCGATCGACAGCTGCCGGTGACCGGAGATCTCCGCGGCGGCGTTGCGCCCGCCGGCGCGCGTGATCAGCGCGTCGACCGTGGTCCCGCTGCCGGCGACGACGAGGTGGGCCAGCGACAGGACGCGTGGCCGCGAGCCGTCCGGCAGCCCGGCCAGCGCGCGATCGACCGCGCCGAGCGTGCGGTCCATCTCGGCGGCGACTTCCGCGGCGCGCTCCGGCGCGCCCAGCTCGCGCCCGAGGTCGATCACCTGCGCGCGGATCCCCGCGAAGTCGGACGGAGCCGGCAGCAGCACGGAGCGGACGCCGGTCCGCCGCAACAGGTCGAGGAACGCGGCGTCATTCCACGGCGCGGCCAGCACCAGGTCCGGTCGCGCCGCCAGCACCGGCTCGATGCGCGCGGTCAGGCGCGGCACGCCCGGCGGGTAGACCCCGGCGACGTTGCTGACCTCGCGGTCGTCGACGAACGAGGACACGCACGCGACGCGCTCCGGCGGGACGAGCAGGTGCAGCAGCTCGTCGCCGGCGAGGCTGACCGAGCAGATGCGGCGCGGCGGGCCGGCGGCCGGCGCCGGCTGCGGCGCGGCCGCGGCCGCCAGCAGCGCGAGCGCGATCAGACGGAGGTGTCCCACAGCAGGTCCGGAACCCCGCGGGCGCGGTTCTCGAAGCGGGCCATGATGAACAAGAGGTCCGAGAGCCGGTTCAGGTAGCGCACGACGTCCGCCGGCACCTCGGTGTGCCCACGCAGCGCCACGGCTTGGCGCTCGGCGCGGCGGCAGATCGTCCGGGCCAGGTGCAGCCAGGCCGCCCCGGCGCAGCCACCGGGCAGGATGAAGTTCGCGAGCACGCCGAGGTTCTCGTTGAGGAGGTCGCACTCGCGCTCGAGCGCCTCGACGTGCCGCGCCGCGATCAGCGGGGCGCGCTCGGCGGGCGCGGGCTCACCGAGCAGGCACAGCTCCCCGCCGACATTGAACAGCTCGCTCTGGATCCGGCGCACCCGCGGCTCCAGTTCCGGCGAGAGCCCGCAAGCCAGCGCGCACCCCAGCGCCGAGTTCAGCTCGTCCACGGTACCGTACGCCTCGACCTGCGGATCATCCTTGCCGACGCGGCGGCCGGTCCCGAGCGACGTCGTGCCGTCGTCGCCCCGGCGGGTGTAGATCTTGGTCAGGCGTGGCATCGCTCCTCCAGCCGGGCATTGTAGGTGTCAACCCGGCGGAGGGCGCGGGCGTCCTGACTGAGGAGGACGGCCTCCTTGGGCGACTGGGCGGCGGCGAGCGATACCGAGCTGGCGGAAGGGGCCCGGCGCGGCGACGAGGAGGCCTTCGCGGAGCTGGTCCGCCGGTTCCAGAGGCCGTTGATGGCCCGTGCGCTTGCCCGGACGCGCCGCCTGGAGGAGGCGGACGACCTGGTCCAGGAGACGTTCCTCCACGCCTGGAAGGGCCTGGCGCGCTACCGCGGCGAGGCCGGCCCCGGCCCCTGGCTGTTCCGGATCCTCGAGAACCTCGTCGTGGACCGCCACCGGCGGGGCCGGCGCGAGCCGGCGGCGGGCGGCGAGGGCGCGGCGCAGGCGGCGGCCGAGCTGGCCGACCCGCGGCCCGGGCCGCAGGACGAGCTGGTCGCGGGCGAGCTGGCCCGCGCGGTCCAGCGGGCGCTCGCGGCGCTGCCGCCGGGCCGCAAGCGCGAGATCTTCCGGTTGCGGTTCGTCGAGGGCGTCCCGGTCGGCGAGATCGCCGCGCGGCTGGGAGTGCACAGCGGGACCGTGAAGGTGCACCTGTTCCGCGGGACGCGGGAACTGCGCCGCGCCCTGGCCGACTGGGAGGGCGCGCGGTGAACACGACCGGGCAGCGCGACCTGGAGGCGTTCGCCGAGCGCTTCTTCGAGCGGCAGCGGCGCGAGATCCTCGGGCGCGTCGCGGCCGAGCGGCGGTCGCGCCGGCGTCGCGGCCGGCGCGCCGCGGGGCTGGCGGCGGCGGCGCTGCTGGTGACCGCGTTCCTGCTCGGCGTGCTGCAGAACCCGCCGGCGCCGGATCCGCCGCTCAGCGCGGGCTGGTTGTTCGACTGGGAGTTCCCCGCAGACGCGGTCACCGCGGACCCGCTCGCGCCGTTCGGCGCCTTCGGCGACGCGGCGGACGAACAGGGCGACGACGACCCCGACGCGTGGGTCGATCCACCCTTGGTGCTCGGTTCCGTGAATATGGTGACGCACCGAGCGCCGGATGCAGCGGCGGCCGAATGCCACCGTGTTCATGGCACAGAGCACTTGGGTTGAGGAGCAGGCGATGAACGCATGCAGGGCAATCGGGATCGTGCTCGCCGCGGCGCTCTTGTCCGCGGGATTCACCGCGGCGCAGGAACTCGAGGATCCGAACGACCAGTGGTGGACCCAGCCGCGCCTCGCGGAGCGGCTCGGCCTCACGCGCGAGCAGGTGCAGGCGATCGAGAAGCGCGCCTTCGCGTCCGGCGATCGCCTGATCGAACTGCGCGCCGAGATGGAGAAGGGGCGGCTCGAGTTGGTGCGGCTCTTGCGCGCGGAGCAGCTTGAGGACGGGCAGCTGCAGGCGGCCGTGAACCGCATCGTGGAGACCGAGTGCGCGATGTCGCGCGAGCGCACGATGGCGCGCCTCGACATCGCGCGCCTTCTGACGCGCGACCAGCGGATGCAGCTGATGCGCCTGTCGGAAAAGCGCGGCCCCGCGCCGCGCCGCCCGCGCCTGCGCTAAGCGAGCACTATCGGGGTGTGTCCACCTGTTGCGGCGGATCGGGGACCAGGGCTGCCAGCTTGGCCAGGTCGATGCCCTCGGCGGCCTCGAGCAGCTTGCGGCCCGGCAGCGAGTAGCCGACGAGCTGGAGCCGGATACGGTTGCTGGCGTAGAGCGTCAGCGTGCTCGGCCCGTCGCCGACCGCCTCCTGCAGGCTCCCCGCGTACCCCCGCACGCGGACCCCGGCGTAGGTTCCGCCGCGCTCCTCGAGCGACGTGCCCTCGGCCGGCATCGGCACCTGCATGATCATGTCCAGCCCGCCGATGTCGGCCAGCTTCAGGTGCAGCATCTGCGTGGCGGGGCCTTCGAAGATCGCGTCCACCTCGACGCACTCGGCCTGCCCGAACTGGTTCAGCTTCGACTCCAGGCTCGAGCGCTTGAAACCCAGAAGGCGCTCCGGTGCGAGCTTCTCCAGTTCCTGTCGCGGGACCGGCGTGACCTGCGCCGCGCGGGCCAGCAGCGCGGCCGCTCGGGCATCGGGCGTGAGTTGCGCCGCCTTCGGCTCCTCGGGCTGCTCCTGCTGCTTGTGGGTCGGCGTGCGATCCGCGAACGCCGGGGCGAACGCGAGGCAGGCGCAGAGCGCCCGCAGGGCGACCGAGCTGATTCGGGTGCGCGTTTTCACGAAACCTCCTGTTGTTCCGGCTCAGCGTCCGGTTGCGCCGACCGCGCGCGCCAGCAACTCGCGCGCGCCGGGATCGTCCCGCCGGGCCAGCCCTTGCCTCAGGTACTCCGCCGCTTCCTCGTTGCGTCCGGAAAGGAGCAGGTTGCGGCCGAGGTTGAACATCGTCGGCACGTGCTCGGGATTCGCGGCGAGGATCTCGCGGAACTGCTCCGCGGCCTCGGCGTGCCGGCCTTGCTTGTCGAGATCGACGGCGACCTGGTGCTTTTTCCGCAGCAGGTCCGGGTCGCGCGCGAGGCTCTCTTCGAACAGCGGCCGCGCCTGCTCCGGGCGCCCGGCCCGCTGCAGCACGAGGGCCGCGAGGAACAGCCCCTCCGGCGGCAGCGTGCCGAGCTGCTGGGCGCGCAGCGCCGCGTCGGCGGCCTCGCCGGGGCGCTGCTGGTCCAGCCGGCGCTGGGCCAAGCGCAGCAGCGCCTGCCCGTACGTGATGGACGTCTGCGGATCGTCCGGCATCAGCTCGCGCGCGCGGCCAAGGTCGCGGACGGCTTCCTCGAAGCGCTGCGCCGCCAGCTCCGCGGAGCCGAGCCCGGCCCACAGCGGGCCGAGGTCGGGCGACGAGAGCTGCAGCGAGCGCCGCCACGCCGCCGCGGACTCCTCGTAACGCTTGGAGCCCATCAGGGCGACCGCGTAGTTCCTCCACACCTTCGGGCTGCGCGGCTCGATCTCCAACGAGCGCCGCAGCGCGTCGGCCGCCTCCTCGTGCTTGCCTTGGCTGCCGACCGCCAGCCCGATCTCGAGCCAGATGTTCGCGCCGCGCGGGTAGTGTGGCAGCGACGCGCGGGCGAGCGCCTCGGTCGAGCGGTACTGGTCGACGCGGATCATCGTCATCACGGCGAACACGACGCACACCGTCGCCAGCGCGCCGAGCGCCAGCTTGCGCGGCACGCCGGCCGCGGCCCAGCGCTCGAGCGCCCACGCGACGAAAAGCGCCAGCCCCGCCGCGGGCACGTACAGGAAGCGCTCGGCGAACAGCACGCCGGCGAGGCTCACGGTGTTGAGCGAGGGCCCGAGCGGCAGCAGGAACAGGCCGACCGCGATCAGCGGGACCGGCTCGCCGCGGCGGAGCAGCCAGCGCAGCGCCAGCGCGACCAGCGCCACGACCAGCGCCACCCCGGCCAGCGCGCGCGGGTCGAACAGGCTCGCGGCGATCGGCACCGTGCCCGGGCCGTAGAAGTAATTGAGCGCGTACGGCGCGACCAGCAACCGCGCCGCCGGTTCCAGCAGGAGCAGCGCCGCCGTCGCCCAGCGGATCGACAGCGGCTGGTCCACCAACGGCTGGTCGCCGGGGCCGAGCATCGGCACGCCGCCGAGGCTCCCCATCAGCACCAGCCGCGCGAGCAGGTACGCGGCGAGCAGGCCGAACGCCATGCCCCAGAACGCGCGGCGCCGCCCGCGCCCGGCCGGGGCCGCGCGCCCGGAGATCGTCAGCGCGACGTCCACCAGCACGACGATGAACGGGAAGGCGACGGCGTACTCCTTGGACAGCAGCGCCACCGCGAGCAGCGCGAGCGCGCCGGCCTCCGGTTTCCAGGGTTCGGGCGCGTCGGACGCCGACAGGTGCAGCACGAGCGCGCCGAACAGCGCCGCGGCCGCCATCAGGTCGGCGCGGCCGACCATCGAGCACACCGCCTCGCTGGCGATCGGGTGCACGGCAAACAGGCAGGCCGCGGGCACCGCCCATCTCGTGCCGGGCACCAGCCGCAGGACCAGCAGCGCCAGAAGGACCGCGGCGCCGGCGTGGAGCAGCATGTCGCCGAGGTGGAACACCTGCGGCGTGGTGCCGAGCACGCGCGCCTGCAGCGCGTAGGTCAGCGTCACCAGCGGCCGGTAGGAGCGCGTCCCGTAGTCGGCGCCGGTTTCCACGCCCCAGAAGTCGGTGGTCCACGCGTCGATCCAGGGCCGCTCCTGGACCACGGGGTTGTCGACGATCGCGCGGATCGCGTCGGCGATGAACGGCTTGGGAGGCAGCAGCGCGTAGGGCACGAGCGCGGCGGCGGCGATCAGCAGCAGCGCACGGGTGCCCAGGAGCTGCGGGGATTCGGAGCTTGTCCCAGCCATCGGCCGAGCATGGTAGCCCGGAACCCGCCCCGCGGCCCAGAAAGGAGCGGCCGGGTAGCGAACGGGGCGGGCGGGGTATAAACCTCCCGGCGTGAGCCACACGGCGACGGCGGGAATCCTCCTCATCGGCAACGAGCTGCTCTCCGGACGCGTGCGCGACGAGAACCTCTCGTTTCTCGCCGGGGAGCTGTGGCAGCTCGGCGTGCCGGTGCGGCGCACGGTCGTCGTCCGCGACGCCGTCGAGGAGATCGCCGCGGCCGTGCGCGAGCTGGCCGCGCGCGAGACTTACGTCTTCACGAGCGGCGGCGTCGGCCCGACCCACGACGACGTCACCATCGCCGGCGTGGCCGCCGCCTTCGGCGTCCCGGTGGTGCTCGAACCGGGGCTCGAGCGGTTGCTGCGCGGGTTCTTCGGCGAGCGCACGACGCCGTTTCACCTGCGGATGGCGCGCGTGCCGCAGGGCGCCGAGCTGCTCGGCGGGGACGGCCGCAACTGGCCGACGGTGCGCATGCGCAACGTGATCGTGCTGCCGGGCGTGCCGGAGTACTTGCGGCGCCGCTTCGTGCGGCTGCGCGAGCTGTTCCGCCACGAGCCGCTCCACCGCTGCATGCTGGCCCTCGCGGCGGACGAGCCGACGATCGCCCCGTACCTCGAGGCGGCCGTGGCCGAAAACGCGGGGGTCGAGATCGGCAGCTACCCGCAGGGCGACACCGTGCTGGTGACCTTCGAGGGGACGGACAGCGAGCAGGTCGAGCGGGCGCGCGAGGCCGTCGACCGCGCGCTGGCGAACGTGTGCGAACGCACGTGGCCCGCGGGGCCGGCGGGAAAACCGTAGGGCCGACCACACGCCCGTCGGCCGAAAGGCCCGCCGTCCTTGCCCCGCGCCCGCCGCGGCCGAGATTTGTCCCCGTGGAACGCCTGCAGAGCGACCTGTTGTCCACCCGGCCCACGCGGCCGCCGAGCGCCGCGGAGCGCTGGTTCCGCGCCGGCGCGGAACTGGTGCGGATCGGCCGTTACCCGGAAGCGGTGGAACCGCTCGAGCAGGCGCTCGCCTACTCGGTGGACGAGCCGAACGCGTCGTACATGCGCAGCCTGCGCTCCTGCTACGGGATCGCGGTGGCGATGGCGCGCGGGGACGTCGCGCGCGGGCGGCGGCTGTGCGAGGACGCGATCGCCGGCGGCCCGCTCGACGCGGAGCTGTACGTGAACCTGGCCCGCGTGTACCTGCGTGCCGGGCGCAAGGACCTGGCGATCGAGGCGCTGGAAACCGGGCGCACGATGGATTCGCGCCACCCGGGCGTCCTCCACATGTGCGCGCAACTCGGCCAGCGCAAGCCGCCGGTGTTCGCGTTCCTCGACCGGGGCCACCCGCTGAACAAGTACGCCGGCAAGCTGCGTCACCGCCTCCTCGCCTGACGTTTTCCGCTCCCGTCGAAACCCCTCGTCGCTGGACGCCGGCCGGGATTCGCACGAAGACCGGCTCTGACCCCCAGGAGCGGGCGTCAGGAGAGATGACTGTGTCCACATCCCCGCGTAGACTCCCGCGTCCGGAGGTGAAGCTTGGCCTACGAGAAGCCGCGACGTCGGATCCCGCTGCGCTGGCCGCTGTTGCTCATCGTCGTGCTCGCCCTCGTCTACTTCGTGCTCGGCGCGCTGCGCGCCGCGCCGCCGCCCGCGGTGACGCTCGACGCCGCGCGCCCGGCGATCGGCGGCGCGACGGAAGTGCGCGCGCAGTTCAAGGAGCCGCGGCGCGGCCTCGCGGAGGTGACGCTGGAGATCGTCCAGGGCGACAAGTCGGCGGTGCTCGCGCACGAGACGTTCGCCCACGGCTCGCTGTACCCGTTCCGTTCGCGGCCGGTGCACCCCGAGGCGGAGCTGAAGGCGACGGTCGGCCGCGGCGCACCGGATTGGCTGCGCGAGGGCGAGGCGGTCCTGCGCGCGACGGCGACGCGCATCGCGGGCACGTTCCGCGGCCCCGCGCCGGTCGTCGTCGAGAAGAAGCTCCCGGTCCGCTTCCGGCCGCCGCGGCTCGAGCTGCTCACGAGCCAGCACTACGTGCGCCAGGGCGGGGCGGGCGCGGTCGTGTTCCGCGCGGGCGACACCGCGGTGCGCTCGGGGGTGCGCGCCGGCGAGCGCGAGATGCTGTCGTACCCGCTCCCCGGCGGCGGCCCGGGCGAGCGCTTCGTGCTGTTCGGCATCCCGTGGGACCTGTCGGACCCGGGCAAGGTGCGGCTGTTCGCCGAGGACGACGCCGGCAACCGCTCCGAGCTGGGTTTCATCAACATCTTCAAGCCGCGCCCGCCGACGTCCGACACGATCGAGATCTCCGACGCGTTCCTGGACAAGGTCGTGCCGGAGATCGTCGGCAACACGCCCGACCTGAAGGCGAGCGGCTCGACGCTCGAGCAGTACCTGGAGATCAACGGCGAGTTGCGCCGCCGCAACCTGCGCTTCATCTCCGAGCTGGCCGGGCAGAGCGAACCGGCCCTGCTGTGGTCGGGCGCCTTCCTGCAGATGGCGAACTCGCAGCGCCGCGCCGGGTTCGCCGACACGCGCGACTACCGCTACCAGGGCCGCAGCGTGGACCGGCAGACGCACCTCGGCCTCGACCTGGCTTCGCTCTCGCGCGCGCCCGCGCCCGCGCCCAACGCGGGCGTCGTGCTGTTCGCCGGCTACCTCGGGATCTACGGCAACGCCGTGATCATCGACCACGGCTACGGGCTATTGAGCCTGCAGGGCCACCTGTCGAGCGTGGCGGTCGAGAAAGGCGCCCGCGTGACCAAGGGCCAGACCATCGGTGCGACCGGGGCGACCGGACTGGCCGGCGGCGACCACCTGCACCTCGAGATGTTCGTGCAGGGCATTTCGGTCGATCCGGTCGAGTGGCTGGACGAGCACTGGATCCGGGACAACATCGGGACCAAGCTGCGCCTGCCCGCGTGAGGGTGCCGCCGACGTTCGCTTTTGATGGACTCTGCATTTTGCCTTGACCGGCGGCCGTTTCGCCGTACCTCGCAAGGCCGGGGACGAAAGGCCTTGCCGTGGAATTGGCCGGATCCGTGGCCGCCCTGATCGCCGCGCTCGCGCGGCGCACCGGCGCTCCACAGTCGTTCGTGGACGAGGTCCGGAACCTCTTCCGGGCCAAGGGCATCTCGCTCGAGCGCGAGGCCGGCCCGTACGTCGGCGCGATCGTCGAGACGTTCGAGCGCGAGGCGGCGGTCCGCCGGCACGCGTCCGCGGCCCGCGAACAGCTCGGCCGACTCCAGGGGCGGCTCGGCGAGCTGCGCGAAGCCTGCCGCGAGCAGTTCGCCCGCTTGACCGAGCTGCGCGGCGACATCGAGCGCGCGGCGCTGCGGATCGCGCACCTCGCCTCCGCCCTGGACTCCGGCGCCCCGCGCTCCCAGGTCCTCGTCGTGCGCGGCGGTTTCGCCGTCCCGGGTCCGCGCGACGTGCAGTGACGCCGGCGCACTTTCGACCATCCGCGCCTGCCGTTCAAGTTTCCGGGCGTGATTCCCGATGAGCTTCCCGGAAGGCCGCGCGCCTCGCGCGGCCGGGAGAGGGAGCGCGCCGATGGCCTTGAACGTTCTGCTGGTCGACGACTCGGTCGTGATGCGCAAGGTGATCACGCGCGCGCTGCGCCAGGCCGCGCTCGGCGTCGGCGAGGTGCTCGAGGCTTCGGACGGCGTCGAGGCGCTGGCGATGCTGGAGCGCTCGCCGAAACCGGACCTCGTGCTCTGCGACTGGAACATGCCCAACATGAACGGGATCGACTTCGTCATCGCCAGCCGCGCCAAGGGTTACCACATGCCGATGCTGATGGTGACCACCGAGGGCGGCAAGGAGCGCATCCAGCGCGCGCTCGACGCCGGTGCCAACGGCTTCGTCACCAAGCCGTTCACCCCCGAGAAGCTGGCCGAGACGCTCGCGCCGGTGCTGCTCGCCTGCCGGACCTGACGGGCACACAGGAACGGGAGACGAGATGAACGTCGTGGAGCAGGTCGATCTCGGTGCGGCCCTGGTCGAGTCGTTTCGCGAGGTGATGGAAACGCTGTTCGCGCTGCCCTACGACGGCCCGGGCACCGGCGGCGAGCCGGACTCGCCGAGCATGACCGGGATCATCGGCCTGGCTGGCCCCGAGTTCCGCGGCCTGCTGCGCTTTTCCTGCGCCGAGGCGACCGCCCGGCGGCTCGCCGGGATGCTCCTGGGCGACGAGGAACTCGCGGCCAGCGATCCCGCGGTCGCGGACAGCCTGGGCGAGCTGGCGAACATCCTCGGTGGCTCGGTCAAGCGCCGCATCGAGGCCTCCGGCATCCACCTCGAGCTGTCGCTGCCCTCCGTGCTCGCCGGGCGCGCGCAGATGGTCAACGTCGGCGCATCGGCCGGCGCGCAGCTCAACTGGCGCATCGAGGGCAAGTCGGTCGAAACCGCGCTGATGTACAACCACATGCGCCGGCGCTGAGCGGCCTAGCGCCCGGCGGTCAGCTCGCCGCGGCGCAGCGCCTCGCCGAGCCGCTCGCCCAGCCAGTCGCTGTAGATCGCGGTCCCCGCGCGGTTGAGGTGCACGAAGTCGGCCCACGTGTCGGCGGGGAAGCGCAGGTCGTCGGGCAGGCGCCAGAACGGGATCCCGTGCTGCGCCGCGATCTGCTCGATCGTCGCCCGCGCGGCGGTGTGGTCGGCCGCGCCCTGCGGGTACAGCGCGATCACGGTCTCGTGCACCGGCAGCTCGACGCCGAGGAACTCGACGTCCGCCGAGCGCAGCGCCAAGAGCGCCTGCAGCCCTTCGATGTGCTGCGGGGAGACGCTGAACTGCTGCAGGACACGGCGCGTCTCGGGGCCCACGCCGCGGTACTCGCCGCGCTTCAGCGGTGCGTGCCCGGTCGGGTCCATGCCGATGACGAGCCCGACCTGCGTGGCGATCTGGTCCTTGTCGGTGCCGGTGCGGAAGCGGTAGCCCTGGTAGCGCCGCATCGCGTACGAGTGCTCGAGCAGCCAGCCGCTGAGCGTCGGATCCCCGGACTGGTACTGGAACCACGGGCTCGCGCCGAGGAACTCGTCGAACTTGAAGCCGCGGTCGCCCATCCCGTACGACGACAGGCCGACGACGACCAGCCGCGGCCGGTACTTGCGCAGCAGGATCTCGGCCAACGGCGCCTCGCTGATCTCCGACATCCCGCCGAGGCCGAAGTTGAAGCAGCGCAGGTCTTCGCCGCTTCGCTGCCGGATGCGTTGGCGGACCGCCTGCGGGTCGATCGCGCGGTAGACCTGCGAGCTGCCGAGGAACAGGCAGTCCAGGCCGTGCTCGCGCTCGACCATCCGCCGCAACAGGACGAGCTTCTTGTCCAGTTGGGGCTGGCCGCTGCCGATGCTCTCGGGGAACATCCGGTCGTCGAAGGTCTTGCCCCGCGCCGCGAACTCGCACGCGGTCACGATCACCAAGACGATCGCCAGCGCGATCGCGAACGTCGCGCCGATCGGCCAGCTCAGGCGCAGCACGGCGGCGCGCGGCGGATCGTTGATGGTCGGCGACAGTGCCACTCGAGTCCCCGCGCGCTTACTGAACGTACCCCAGGGCCCGCAGCTGGCGCCGGGTTTCCTCGGAGGGCCCGGCCCCGCTCGGCGGCGGCCCGAGCTGGCTCGCGCGGATCCGGCACTCCTTCTCCCACTCGGCCTTTTGCGCCCGCAGCGCGGCCAGCTGCCCGGCCTGCTGCTGCACGAGCGAGTTCCGCTCGCCCGGATCGGCGCCCAAGTCGAACAGCTGCTCGTCGGAACCCTCGACGATGTACGAGAACCCGCCGTCGCGGACCGCCGAGAACGGCACGCCGCTGGCGCGGCCGTTCCACTCGCTGATCGTCGGCAGCGGCGCGATCTTCCCGCCGCTCCACAGCGGCACGAGGCTGCGTCCCTGCGCCGCCGCCGGGACCGGCAGCCCGGCGATGTCGAGGATCGTCGGCATCAGGTCGAGCGAGGTGACGGGGGCGTCGAAGCGCGCGCCGGCCGGCACGTGGCCCGGGTATCGGACGATCAGCGGGACGTGGAGCGTCTCGCCGTAGAGGTCCATGTGCAGGAAGTTGCCGTGCTCGAGGAACGCCTCGCCGTGGTCGGAGGTGAAGACGACGAGCGTGTTCTCCGCGAGCTGGAGTTCGTCGAGCAGGTCGAGCAGCGGCGTCAGCTGTGTTTCGTCCATGCGGAGGATGCCGGCCTCGTAGAGGTGCTCGACGAAGCGCACGTCGGCGGGGTTGTTGCGGTCGACGACCTCCCAGAACGCCTGCGCCCGGCTCATCTTCTTCTCGCTCACCGGACGGGTGTGGCGTCCCCGCGCGCGCTGGTTGAGCTGCTCGACGCGTTCGAGCACCGGGCCGTTGTAATCGGGGTCGAACTGCCGGATGTAGCGCAGCGGGTGCACGTACGGATCGTGGACCAGGTACGTGTGGAAGAACAGGAAGAACTTCCCGTCGCGGCCGTGCGCGCGCAGCCACTCCAGCGTTCTCTTCAGCTCGTCCCCGTGCTCGTAGGTGTCGAAGCCATCGGCGAAACCGCGCGAGGCGTGCACGTGGCCGCCGCCGGTGAACGCGACGGTGGCGTAGCCGGACGCCTGCAGTAGCTCCGCGAGCGTGTCGATCGCCGGACGGAGCTTGGCGCTCGGCGTTTCGGACGAAGTCCACAGCTCGACCCCGTGCACGCACGGGTACAGCGACGTGAGCATCGACATGTGCGAGGGCGTCGTCTTCGGCGACTGGCTGAACGCGCGGGTGAAGGTGACGCCCTGCGCCGCGAGCCGGCGATCGACCGCGGGGCTGGTCGGGGCGGTGTGCCCGTAGGCCCCGAGCTTGTCGGCGCGCAGCGTGTCGATCGAGATCAGAACGACATTCGGCTGGCGCGGGCCGCGACACCCGTACGCGGCGGCGAGGGCCGCCAGGACCAAGGCGAGGATCACCCCTCGCACGAGTCCCTTCCTCGGGTCGGGGAAAGGCATCACGCGCATGCCGCCTCGCGGGAAACGGGTCGTTTCCACCGCGGCGGAAGGTTAGCATCCCGGCCCCGACGATCGAAGGTGATTTCGAGGGTCGGCACGCGGACGTCTGCGGTTATCCGATCTATGCCGGGGCTTCCGCGCTGATGAAGCGCCGCAGGACCGTTGCCAGGCGGTCCACCGCCGCCGGGAGCACGAGGAAGTCGTCGGCCCCGGCGGCCCGCGCCGCCTGCACCAGCTCGCGGGTCGGGCGGTCGGAGCACGCGACGACGAGCGGCGGCCGCCGCCCCGGCGCGATCGACTCCAGCCGCGACTTCAGGTCGACCGGCGACCGGCTCACCACGAACAGCGCCCCCGGCCCCTGCGCCCCCGTCACCGGCGAGAACGACGGCAGGACCGAGGCCCCGGCGGCGTCGAGCACGCTGCGCAACCCGACGACCGCCGCGTCCGCCGGGTGCCCCGTGACCTGCACCAGGAGTGCCGACGGGAGCCACGGCTGCGGCGAGGCGGCCGGTGCCGGCTCGGGTTTCGCGCGGCGCTCCGGCGACGCCGCTGCCTCGCGCGGCGCAGGCGCTGGCGCGGCCGGCTGCTGGATCGGCTGCGGGGCGGTGATGCGCGGCTCGGTCGCGGGGTGCGATCCGGTCGCCGCCGCGGGGTCCGCCTTTTCCGCCGCGGCGGCCTTGCGCTTGCGGCCGCTGGCGGCCCACAGGAACGTGCCCGAGTCGGCCCCGGCGAGGCTCAGCCGACCGCCGAGCACGTCCCACGGCGCCGCGGGATCGGGATCGAAGGCGCTCAGCAGGTCCGGCCACGCACCGACCCCGCGCCGCTCGAAGTGCGGCCCGCGGCGGAACTCCGGGGTCCCCGACGGGGCGCGCAGCCGCACGATCTTCGCGACGCCGCCGCAGAGGATGTTGGCGACCTCGCCGATCGAGTCGTGGAGGATCTCGGGGATCTCGCCGCTGCCGAGGACCTCGTTGACCTGTTCGGGCCCCATCAGGCTGAGCGACGCACCGAGGTAGACCGCGCCCGGCAGGTCGAGGGCGAGCAACGCCGGCTGCGTGGTGCCGCTCTGCGCCTCGATCGGGAAAACGTACAGTTCGCGGTCGCCGAACAGGATCGGGATCTCGGCGTTGCCCGCCGGCAGCGGCTCGACGTCGACCTTGCGGCCGACGAGCGCTTCCAGGCTCTCCGCGAATGCGGCGAGGACGGCTTCCGCTTCGCTGCGCAGCAGGCGCGCCAGGATGCTGGCGGTCGTGGTCTCCACGACGCTCCCGTTCGCCACCGGAGATGGCTCAAGTTCGTTTCGGCCCGATTCAGACGAGCTTGAACGGCCATGGGGTGCCGCGCGGCAATCTCGTGCGGCCGGTCGGCAAATCTTGCCGGGCGCCGCTCGGCGCCGAACGAGCGCGGCGTACGGCGACCGCCGGCCGGCGGCACGCGGCTTGCCTCCACGCCGGGCGATGCGAGTTCCGATCTCCCTGCTGCTGCGCGTCGCGCTCGGGGGCGCGACGGCCGCCGGCGGACCGCCGGCTGCCCGGGCGGCCCCGCACCGCGCCACGTTCATGCAGCTCCTGGCCCAGGCGCTGAAACGGGGCGACGGGGCACAGGCGGAACGCCCATCGGTCCCCACGCCGTTCGTTGCAGGCGGCCCGGCACCGACACGGGTCTTGGACCACGGGGCGAAGGACCCGAGAACCACGGTCGTCGCTGAGTCCGTCGCCGTGGATCTTGCGAATCGCACCACGGCGACAGCTGTGCCACCCGTCCCCACGCCCGTCGCTTCCGGCGGTTCGAACCCGACGGATTCCGTCGTCGTCGAAGGTTCGAATCGAACTGCGGAAACAGGTGCGCCATCCGTCCCCACGCCGGCCGCGTCACGCGTCGTGGTGGACGGCTCGAATCGGCCTGCGCAGACAGGTCGGCCACCTGTCCCCACGCCCGCCACTGCCCGCGGTGCGAACCAGCCGGTCCCCACGCCGGTCGCCGCCGGCGATTCGGCGGGCTTCGTAGGGGCCGCCGCAGGCGGCCCGGCACCGACACCGATCTTCGACCACGTGGCCCCGGAAAATGGTCGAACGACGGTGACAGGTGCGCCACCCGTCCCCACGTCCGTCGCTTCCGGCGGTTCGAACCCGGCGGATTCCGTCGTCGTCGACAGTTCGAATCGAACTGCGGAAACAGGTCCGCCACCCGTCCCCACGCCGGCCGCGTCACGCGTCACGGTCGACGGTTCGAATCGAACTGCGGAAACAGGTCCGCCACCCGTCCCGACGCCCGCCACTGCCCGCGGTGCGAACCAGCCGGTCCCCACGCCGGTCGCCGCAGGCGGCTCGAATCCGCCGGTCCCGCCGCCCGTCGCCGCCGGCGATTCGGCGGGCTTCGTAGGGGCCGCCGCAGGCGGCCCGGCACCGACACCGATCTTTGACCACGTGGCCCCGGAAAATGGTCGAACGGCGGTGACAGGTGCGCCACCTGTCGCCACTCCCGTCGCTTCCGGCGATTCGAATCCGACGGATTCCGTCGTCGTCGACGGTTCGAATCCACCTGCGGAAACAGGTGCGCCATCCGTCCCCACGCCGGCCGCGTCACGCGTCACGGTCGACGGTTCGAATCGAACTGCGGAAACAGGTCCGCCACCCGTCCCGACGCCGGCTGCCGAACGCGTCTTCGCGGACCGTTGGATTCGAACTGCGACGACAGGTGCGCCACCTGTCCCCACGCGCGCCGAAGCGCGCGGTTCGAATCCGCCGGTCCCCAGGCTGGTCGCCGCCGGTGATTCGGTGGTCTTCGTGGGGGCCGCCGCAGGCGGCCCGGCACCGACGCGGGTCTTTGACCACCTGGCCCCGGAGAATCCAAGTCGGACTGCCGAGACAGGTGCGCCACCTGTCCCCACGCGCGCCGAAGCGCGCGGTTCGAATCCGCCGGTCCCCAGGCTGGTCGCCGCCGGTGATTCGGTGGTCTTCGTAGGGGCCGCCGCAGGCGGCCCGGCACCGACGCGGGTCTTTGACCACCTGGCCCCGGAGAATCCAAATCGGACTGCCGAGACAGGTACGCCACCTGTCCCCACGCGCGCCGAAGCGCGCGGTTCGAATCCGCCGGTCCCCAGGCTGGTCGCCGCCGGGGATTCGGTGGTCTTCGTAGGGGCCGCCGCAGGCGGCCCGGCACCGACGCGGGTCTTTGGCCACGTGGCCCCGGAGAATCCAAATCGGACTGCCGAGACAGGTGCGCCACCTGTCCCCACGCCCGCCGCGCAGCGCGTCGTGGTGGACGGTTCGTATCGGCCTGCGGCGACAGGTGCGCCACCTGTCCCCACGCACATCGACGAAGTTGCCGCGTTCCGCTCGACGGTGGTGCACGTGCCGGTCTCTGCGGCGCCGCTTCCGGAGATCGCGGCGCGGTCCGCGGGCCGCGAGGTGGAGCCCACGCCGCGCCAGCCGTCGCGCGAGACGGACCCGGTTCCGGATCCGGCCTCCCGGGCGGCCACAGCGCCGCGGCCTGCCGATGACCGCGCACCGCGGGATGCCGCGAGCGCGGCGTCGCAGCGCCCGCCGCGCGCGGCGGAACTGCACGCCGTCGCGGCCGCGAAACCGGCCGCGGCCAGCGGGCCGGTGCCGCCCTCGCCGGTGCGTTCGGCCGCGCCAGCGTCATCCGGTCCCTCCACGATCGTGATCGAACAACTCGCCGCGCGCATCGCATCGCTGCCGACGGGCACGGTCACGCTTGCGCTCGATCCGCCGGAACTGGGCCACGTCCTCGCGCGGCTCACCCTGCGCGGGCGCGAACTGCACGTGCGCTTGATGGCCGAAACGCCCGAAGTCGCGGGCCTGCTCGCGGACGGCGCGGCCCGGCTGGAAGCGCTGCTCTCGCGCCCCGGCGAGCCGGCACGGGTCGAGGTCCCGCTCGCCGCGGCGGGCGACGGGCAGCGCCACGACCAGGCGGGCGCCGCCGACCGCGACGGTTCCCGGGGGCACGGGCAGCAGGGTGGCGGGCAGGCCGCGCAGCGCGACCCGCACCCCGCGCACGCGGCGGCGCGCCTGCAGCACTTCCACGCCTCCACGCGCCTCGACGTCATCACCTGACGGGCAGGTCAGGCTTTCCGGCATCCCGGCAAAAGTTGCCGCATCGCGCCCCGACCGCGGCTTCCGCTGCGGCCGGCACGGCTTCCCGCGATGGCATCGCGGTTGCAAATCCGGGCCGTGGAGGATCCATGAGCACCATCACCGACATCGGGCTCGACAACAGCAGCTACCGCACCGTGACCGAGGCCAGCCCGTGGGCCGATGCGACCCAGGGCCTCGGCCGCAACGAGTTCATCAAGCTGCTGGTGGCGCAGATGGAAAACCAGAACCCGCTCGAGCCGATGCAGGACCACGAGTTCGTCGCGCAGCTCGCGACCTTCTCCAGCCTCGAGCAGCTGGTCGACCTGAACAAGCGCATGGACCTGCTCAATAGCGGCCAGGACCAGCTCGTCAACAGCCAGGCGCTGAGCCTGGTCGGCCGCAACGTGCTCGCGAACACCGATGGCAAGTTCCGGCTGCGCGAGGACGGCGCCGAGGCGATCGCGTTCGAACTCGGCGAGGCGCCGCGCGCGGCGCGAGTGGACATCTTCGACGCCAGCGGGCAGTTCGTGACCAGCGTGGCGCTCGATGACGTGAAGGCCGGGCGCAACGAGTTCCGCTGGGACGGCATCGACGCCGAGAACGGCCAGCAGCTCGAACCGGGCGACTACTCGTTCCGCGTGGTGACGGTGGACGGCGAGGGGCGCGAGGTCAACGCGCAGGCGTACGTCGAGCTGGAGATCGACGGCATCAACTTCGGCGGCGGCACGCTGACGCTCGTCTCGGGCGGCCGCACGATCGATTTCGCGGATATCTGGGAGATCCAGGCGCAATAGACGAAACGGCGGGGACGGAGACCCGCCGCGAAACGCACGCGGGTTCCGCCGCGCGGACCCGCAGAGGAGGTCAGCGAACATGGCCTACAGCGCGTTCTACACGGGGTTGACCGGACTCAAGGCGCATTCGGCGCAACTGAACGTGATCGGCAACAACCTGGCGAACGTCAACACGTTCGGCTTTAAGGGCAGTCGTGCCTCGTTCGCCGAGCTGTTCTCGTCCACCACCGCCGGCGTCAACGGGGCGGGCGTGCCGTTCCAGATCGGCCTCGGCACGCAGCTGGCCGCCGTGCACCAGATCTTCAACCAGGGCGCGCTGCAGCCGACCGACGTCGAGACCGACATGGCGCTGCAGGGCTCCGGCCTGTTCGCGCTGCGCACCCACGACGGCTTGCCGGTCTACTCGCGCGCCGGGAACTTCTCGTTCGACGCCAACGGCTACCTGGTCGATCCGAACGGGCACCGCGTGCAGGGCTACACCGAGCTGGACCCGCTCGGTCACATCATCCCGTCCGGCAGCATCAGCGACATCCGCATCCCGGCCGGCCTGCAGGCGCCGCCGAACACGACCACGCTGTTCGAGCTGACGATGAACCTCAACGCGGAGGCGCTGGTCGACAACCCGGCCACCGCGGCCAATGAAGCCGAGATGTACACCAACACCGTCCCCGTGTTCGATTCGCTCGGCGCGGAGCACGAGCTGACGCTGGTGTTCACGCCGATCGACAACGACGGCGACGGCAAGCTCGACGATTGGACCTGGGAAGCCCGAGCGCCGAAGAGCGACCTCGGCATCCCGGTCGCCCCCGGCGACCCCGAGTACGAGGTGATCGACTCCGGGACGATGCAGTTCGACAGCAACGGGCAGCTCACCGATCCGGCCGCCAACGTCACGCTGTCGATCCCGGGCTGGGCCAACGGCGCCGCGGCGCAGGACGTCGTCTGGGGCCTGTTCGAGACCGACGCCACGCCGCTGGTCACCGGCTTCGCCATGGACTCCGCGATCAGCAGCATGTCGCAGAACGGCTACGGGGTCGGCCGCATCCGCACGCTGACCGTCAACGACGCGGGGCTGATCAGCGGGACGTTCACCAACGGGCAGACGATCGAGCTCGCGCAGCTCGCGATCGCCTCGTTCAACAACCCGGCCGGGCTGACCAAGGCCGCGGGCAACACCTACACCGCGTCGCTCGGTTCCGGCGCGGCGACCCTCGGCACGGCCGGGACCGGCGGGCGCGGCACGATCATGGCCCGCGCGCTCGAGTTGTCGAACGTGGACATCACGGACCAGTTCACGGACCTGATCATCGCCGAGCGCGGCTACCAGTCGAACAGCCGGATCATCACGACGACCGACCAGGTGATGCAGGAAGCGCTGTCGATCAAGCGCGGGTAGGGGTTCGTCCCCGCCCGCTGAAAGCGCGGCGCAGTACGCGGTAAAGGGGCGGGGCTCCGTCCCCGCCCCGCCGCGTTACCGCACCGTTCCGATTTGAACCGCCTGTCAACCGGCCGTCGTGCCATCGGCCGCGCGTCGCCGCGCCGTTGGTCTCCCGCGCGAGGCAAGGCATCGCGGGTCAGCGACTTAACCGAGGCGAAAGCCGGCGGCACAACGCTTGCTGAAGGCCCCCGTTCGCGGAGGCGACGATGGCCGAAAGCAAGACGACCCAGGCGCCGCGAAAGCCGGAGCCAGCGAGCGGAGCCTCGGCCGGCTGGGCGCGGACCGAGTTCCACGGCTTGCCGCTGGAACTCGCGGCCCGCATCGCGACCGGCAACGCGCGCCTCTCGGCGCTGCGGCGGCTCGAGCCGGGCAGCGTGATCCCGCTCGACACGCCGGTCGGCGAGGCGACGCACCTGGTCGCGGGCGGCGCGGTGATCGGCGCCGGCGAGATCGTCGAGGTCAAGGGGCGGCTCGCGCTGCGGCTCACGCGCGTGGGGCCCGACCGTGGCTGAAGCGGCCGGCACGGGGTTCCTCGACCTGTTGCGCGTCGGCAGCGCGCTGGTGATCGTGCTCGTCCTGGCCCTGCTCGCCGCGCGGCTCGCGCGGCGCGGCATCGGCGCGCGCGGTTCGCGGATGCGCGTCGAGGAGCGGCTGGTCGTCGCGCGCGGCACGCAGCTCGCCGTCGTCGCCGTGGACGGGCGCCGGCTGGTGCTCGGCGTCTCCGACCGCGCCGTCAGCCTGTTGACCGAGCTGGATCCCCTCGAAGAACCGGCCCGCGCCGCCGCGCCGGCTGCCGCCGGCTGGCTGACGACGCTGGCCGAGGCGACGCGCGCGCTGCGCACCGGCCGCGCACGGACCAACGCCGCCCCGCGCACGGAGTCCGCGTCGTGACCCGTCGCGTCCTGGTGGCGCTGGCGCTGCTCGCCGCGTGCGCGGCGCTCCCGGCGCTGGCGGCCGACGACAGCGGCCCGGCCAGCATCCAGCTGCGCCTCGACGGCGGCGGCTCGACGGCCCTGCGCCTGCTGATCCTGATGACGGTGCTGGCCGTCACGCCGGCGCTGCTGCTGATGATGACCTGCTTCGTCCGGTTCATCGTCGCGCTGCACTTCCTGCGGCAGGCGCTGGGCACGCCGCAGATGCCGCCGAACCAGGTCGTCATCGGCCTCGCGCTGTTCCTGACGCTGTTCACGATGTCGCCGGTCCTGGAGAAGGTGCACAGCGAGGCGTGGCTGCCCTACAACGAGGGCAAGCTCGACGCCACGGCCGGGCTCACCGCCGCGGCCGGCCCGATGAAGGAGTTCATGCTGCGCAACACGCGCGAGGCCGACCTCGCGCTGTTCGTGCGCATGTCGAAGATGCCGCGCCCGTCCGGCCCGGCGGACCTGCCGCTGCGCGTGGTCGTGCCGTCGTACGTGATCTCGGAGCTGCGCGCCGGGTTCGAGATCGGCTTCCTGTTGTTCCTGCCGTTCCTCGTCGTCGACCTTGTCGTGTCCTCGATCCTGCTGTCGATGGGAATGATGATGCTGCCGCCGGCGATGGTGTCGTTGCCGTTCAAGGTGCTGCTGTTCGTGCTGGTCGACGGCTGGAGCCTGCTCGCGGGCTCGCTCGTGGCCGGAGTGCGCTGAGGGGTTGGGGGAGGGGACGTGGACGAGATGACCGTCGTCACGATCGGCCGCGATGCGATCGGCGTCGCGCTGCTCGTGGGGGCGCCGATGCTCCTGGCCGGGATGCTCGTCGGGATCGTGATCAGCGTGCTGCAGGTCGCGACGTCGATCCAGGACGTCACGATCACGTTCATCCCGAAGATCCTCGCGGTGTTCTTCGCGCTGCTGATCTCGCTGCACTGGATGCTGCGGCTGATGATCGAGTTCACGCAGCGGATCTTCGGCCTGATCTCCGGCCTCGCGCCCTGATGGACCTGGTCGTCTTCCAGCTGCCGTGGAACAGCGTCCTGTCGGGGATGGCGCTCGCCGTGCGCACGGGCGCGTTCGTGGCGACCGCGCCGATCGCCGGCTCGGAGTCGGTGCCGGCCCAGCTCCGGATCGGCTTCGCGGTGCTGCTGGCGCTGCTACTGGCGCCGATCGCGCCGGCCCCCGGCGCGAACGCCGCGATCCTGCCGCTGGTGGCCGGCGAGCTGTTCGCGGGGCTCTTGATCGGCTTCGCCGCGCGGATGGTGGTGGACCTGGCGCTGTTCGCCGGCGAGCTGGGGAGCCACTCCAGCGGGCTCGCCATCGCCAGCATGCTCGACCCGGTCACGCAGCAGACGACGCCGACCCTGGGCGTGTTCTACCGCTTGCTCGGCGCGCTGGCGTACCTCGCGATCGGCGGGCACCGCCAGATGATCGGGGCGCTGGCCAAGTCGTACGAGATCGTCCCCTGCGGGACCGTGCACCTGACCGGCCCGTGGCTCCCGGCGGCGGTGTCGGTCACCGGCCGCATGCTCGTGCTCGGCGTGCGCCTGGCCGCGCCGGTGCTCGCCGCGGCGATGCTCGTCGACCTGTTCCTGATGCTGATCGCGCGCGCCGTGCCGCAGATGAACATCCTCGTGGTCGGCGCGCCCCTGCGCTACCTCGTCGCCCTGCTCGGGCTGGCCTTCTCGCTGCACATGCTGGCCCCGATCGTCGCCGAGGCGCTGGACGGCGCGACGGGCGATGCCTTCGGCCTGCTGCGGGCCGTGGCCGGACAGCGCTGACATGGCCGAGGACAAGGACAGAAGGACCGAGAAGCCGTCCGGCCGGCGCATCCGCCGCGCCCGCGAGCAGGGGCAGGTCGCCCGCAGCCAGGACATCGGCCACGCCGCGGCGCTGGCGATGTTCCTGCTGTGGGCCGCGCTGGGCGGGGCGGCGTTCCTCTCGGCGTCGGCCTCGATGATGCGCGTCACGCTGCAGCGCGCCGGGCGCGGGCCGGGCGAGGCCGCGCTCATGGACGGGATCGTCTCGTCCGCCACCGAGGCCCTCGTGATGATGGCCCCGCTGCTGCTGCTGCTACTGGTCGGCGGGGTCGTCGGCCAGCTGCTGCAGGGCGGGTTCCAGCCGCGCAAGAACCCGCTGCCGTTCGAGCTCAAGCGCCTGAACCCGGTGACCGGGCTGAAGAACTTCATCAACGTCGCCAAGCTGATCAACGCCGCCAAGGCGCTGCTGCGCACGTTCCTCTACGGCCTGGTCGCCGCGGCGGTCGTCCTGCCGGAGTGGAGCCACGTCGCCTCGCTGGCGATGGTGCCGACGTCGGCGTTCATCGGCGAATTGGCCGGAATTTGCGGGCGCGTCCTGTTCCGCGCGCTCCTGGTCGGGATCGCCATCGCGGTGGTCGACTTCGGCGTCGCCTGGTTTCGCTGGTACCGCCAGCTGTACATGACCAAGCAGGAAGTCCGCGACGAGTCGAAGGAAAACGAAGGCGACCCGATGATCCGCGGCCGCATCCGCCAGCGCCAGCGCGAGATGGCGCGGCGGCGGATGATGGCCGCCGTCCGCACCGCGGACGTGGTCGTGACCAACCCGACGCACGTCGCCGTCGCGCTGAAGTACGACAAGGCGCGGATGGCGGCGCCGGTCGTCATCGCCAAGGGCTGGGACCGGCTCGCGCAGCGCATCAAGGACGAGGCGCGGGCGCACAGCGTGCCGATCGTCGAGGACCCCCCGCTGGCGCGGATGCTGGACAAGCTCTGCCCGCTCGGCGCGCCGGTGCCGGCCGCGCTGTACCGCGCGGTGGCCGAGGTCTTCGCCTACGTCATGGGCCGCCGCGGGCGCGGGCGCTACCGCCAGCACCCTGAGCTCGAGGGGGCCACGTCGTGAGCGCCGCGACCGCGATGCCCGCCGGCATGTCCAAGAGCGCGCTGATCCTGCCGATCGGCGTGGTCTGCGCGATTTCCTTGATCGTGGTGCCGGTGCCGACGGCGCTGCTCGACGTGCTGATCACCGTCGACCTGGCGGCCAGCCTCGTCGTGCTGATGACGGCGATGTACGTGCCGGGGCCGACGAAGTTCTCGTCCTTCCCGTCGCTGCTGCTGCTGCTGACGCTGTTCCGGCTGGCGCTGAACATCGCCTGCACCCGCTCGATCCTGCTGCACGGCGAGGAGGGGACGCGCGCCGCCGGCGTGGTGATCGAGGCCTTCGGCCAGTTCGTGGTCGGCGGCTCGTTCGTGGTCGGCATCGTCGTGTTCCTGGTGCTGCTGGTCGTGCAGTTCGTCGTGATCGCGCACGGCTCGACCCGCATCTCCGAGGTGATCGCCCGCTTCACCCTCGACGCGATGCCCGGCAAGCAGATGGCGATCGACGCCGACCTCAACGCCGGGCTGATCACCGAGCGCGAGGCGATCGGGCGGCGGCTGGCGATCCAGAAGGAAGCGGAGTTCTTCGGCTCGATGGACGGCGCGGTGCGCTTCACGCAACGCGACGCGATCGCGGCGTTCATCATCGTATTGATCAACATCGGCGCGGGCCTTCTGATCGGGATCCTGCAGAAGGGGATGGAAGCCTCCGAGGCGTTCCAGACCTACACCGTGCTGACGATCGGCGACGGCCTGGTGACCGCGATCCCGGCGCTGTTGATCGCGATCGCCGGCGGCGTGATCACGACCCGCGCGGCGCAGGAGCGCAGCCTGGGCGAGGAAGTCGTCGGCCAGCTGCTGCTCTCGCCGCGCCCGCTGCGCATCGCCGCCGGGACGTTGTTCGCCCTCGCGCTAATCCCCGGCCTGCCGAAGGTCTCGTTCATGATCCTCGCCGCGGCAGTGTTCGCCGGCTCCCGCGCGGCGTCGGCGCGCGAGCGCGAGGCAGCCGAGGCCCCGCCGCCGGAGCCGGAGCCGCAGCGCCCGCCGGAGGACGAGGTCGAGCCGCTGCTCGGCGTCGACCCGCTGTGCGTCGAGGTCGGCTACGACCTGATCGGCGCCGTCGGGGCCGACCGCGGCGGCGGCATCCTGGACAAGATCAAGGGCCTGCGGCGCCAGATCGCCGCCGAGCAGGGGTTCGTCCTGCCGCCGGTGCGCGTGCGCGACAACCTGCAGCTCCCGCCGGACCAGTACGCGATCGTCCTGCGCGGCGTGCGCATCGGCACGGGGCGCATCCCGCGCGGGCGCCTGTTGGCGCTCGACGCCGGCGCGCTGCGGCCGATCGAGGGCGAGAAGACGAAGGACCCGGCATTCGGCCTGCCGGCGGTGTGGATCGCGCCGGACCGCGCCGACGACGCGCGCTCGGCCGGCTACACCGTCGTGGACGCGCCGTCGGTCCTGACCACGCACCTGATGGAACTGATCCAGCGCCACGCGGCCGACCTCCTCGGCCGCGAGGACGTGGCGCGCCTGATCGACCACCTGCAGAAGACGCACCCCAAGGCGGTGGCCGAGCTGATCCCGGAGCGGCTCACGGTCGGCGAGGTGCAGCGCGTGCTGCAGGCGCTCCTGCGCGAGCGGGTCTCGATCCGCGACCTGGCGCTGATCGTCGAGGCGATGGCCGACGCCGCGGCCACCCGCGACACGCAGACGATCGTCGAGACGGTCCGCCGCGCGCTCGGCCGCGCGATCGTCGGCGGGCTGGCCGACGAGCGTGGCGCGCTGCGCTGCGTGGCGCTGGCGCCGGAGCTGGAGGACGAGCTGACGGCGGCACTGGTCGGCGATCCGAGCGGACCCGGCAGCGGCCTCGCGCCGGCGCGCGCGCGCGAGGTCGTCACGCGGATCGTCACCGCGATTTCCGGCGCCGGCGCGCAGTGCCCGATCGTCACCGGCCCGCTGCTGCGGCCGTCGCTCTCGGCCTTGATGCGCCTGCAACTGCCGCACACCGCGGTGCTGTCGACGATGGAAATCCCGCCGGAGGTGACCCTCCGCGCGCTGGCAACGGTGAGCTGATGACGCGCGACGGCGTGACGCGTCGCGTAGCGGGCCGCCTGCGGCGGCCCGTACAGACAGGGACTTGCCGACGCGCGGTTCGCAGCGACAACCGGGGACCGGTGTGCCACCTGTCCCCCTTGGGGCGCGGATGCTCGTGAAGACCTACCAGGGACGCACCGGGGCCGAGGCGCTCGCGCGCGTGCGCGGCGAGCTGGGACCCGACGCGTGCATCCTCGAGACACGGCGCGGTCCCGCGGGAGTCGAAGTGCTCGCGGCGGCCGAGCGGCCGGGGCCCCGGCGGGCGCTGCCCGGCGCGGCGCCGTGCCTGCCGGACTCCCCGGCGGCGGAGCGGCTGCGCGACGACCTCGTCGCGTGCGGCTTCTCGGTGCCGCTGGCCGAGCAGATCACGGCGGCGGCGCTGTCGAACCTCGACAGCGACCGGCTGGAGGACCGCCAGGCGTGCGTCAGCTACGCGCGCGACCTGATCGCGCTGTGGCTGCCGGCCGGCGCGCCGCCGCGTGTCACGGGCTCGTCGCTGCTGGTGCTGGTGGGCGCGCCGGGCGTGGGCAAGACCACCACCGCGGCCAAGCTCGCCGCGCGCGAGCTGTGCCACGACGGCCGCACGGTCGTGCTGGCGTCGTGCGACACGCGCCGGCTCGGCGGGGCCGAGCAGCTCGAAGCGTACGCGCGCGTGCTGGGCATTCCGTTCCACGCGGTGCGCAACCGCCGCGAGCTGTACGCGGCGCGCGAAGCCGCCGGCCGGCGCGGCACGCTGCTGCTCGACACGCCGGGGATCTCGCGCCACGACGGCGAGGCGCTGGACTGGCTGGCGCAGCTTCTCGCCGGCACGCGCCCGGAGGAGATCGAGCTGCTGCTCGCGGCGGACGGCGAGCCGGAAGCGCTCGCCGAAACGGTGCGGCGCTTCGCGCGCCTGCACCCCGGCGCGCTCGGCGCGACGCGCGTGGACGAGGCCGTCCGCCCCGGGACGCTGATCAGCGCGCTGGCCCGCACGCGCCTGCCGCTGCACCACCTCGGCTGCGGTCCGGACGTCCCCGACGACCTGCTGCCGGCCGACGCGCGCCGCCTCGCGGCGTGGGCCCTGCCGCTGCCCGGGCAACCGCCCGTGGCGCTGCGCCGGGAGGCCCGGTGAGCGCGCCCGCGCTGGCGCCGCGCCGCGCGGAGCGCTGCCTGGCGCTCGCGGTGACGTCGGGCAAGGGCGGCGTCGGCAAGACCTCCGTCGTCGCCAACCTCGCCATCGCGATGTCCAAGCTCGGCCTGCGCGTGACCGTGCTCGACGCCGACCTCGGCCTCGCCAACCTCGACGTGATGCTCGGCCTCGTGCCCAAGCGCACGATCGAGCACTTCTTCCGCGACGGCGCGTCGTTCGACGACATCACGATCGAGGGGCCGGGCGGGATCCGCCTGATCCCGGCCGGCTCCGGGATCCCGGAGCTGACCCGGCTGACCACCGACGAGCTGTTGCGCTTCGTCGACGCCGTGCGCCGCGTGCGCGAGCAGAACGACCTGCTGCTCGTGGACACCGCCGCGGGGATCAGCGAGCAGGTCTCGCGCGTCCTGGCGCTGGCCGACCGCGTCGCGCTGGTGACGTGGCCCGAGCCGACCGCGCTCGTGGACGCTTACGCCACGCTCAAGCTCCTGCGCCGCCGCACGCCGAACCAGCCGGTCGGGCTGGTCGTCAACGGGGTCGCCGACGAGCGCGAGGCGCGCCAGGTGCACGCGCGGCTGCTCGCCGCCGCCGAGCGGTTCCTGTCGCAGGGCATCGACCTGGACGGCTTCGTCCCGCGCGACGAGGCCGTCGTCACGGCCGCCAAGCGCCAGCGGGCCGTGCTCATCGACGCGCCGTTCGCGCCGGCCAGCCGCTCGCTCGAGCGGCTGGCGCTGCGCTTTGCCGCGCTGGCCCACCGCCGCCAGCGTGCGGGTGCCGAGCCATGCCGAGACTACAACCCACCGGTCGCGGAGGTCCTGCATTGAAAACCACCGGCGACCTCCCGCTGGTCGACCCGTCGGTCGAGTGGACACCCGAGGCGCGCGTCTCGGGGTCGGCGGCCCGCGAGCGCCTGCTGCTCGGGCACTCGGCGCTGGTGCGCTACCTCGCGCATCGCATCGGCTGCCGGCTCGCGGGGGGCGTCGATTTCGACGACCTCGTCGGCGACGGGCTACTGGGCCTGATCGAGGCCGTCGACCGCTTCGACCCCTCGCACAACGTGCAGTTCAAGACGTACGCCGAGTCGCGCATCCGCGGCGCGATCCTCGACGGCGTGCGGGCCCGCGACTGGGCGCCGCGCACGCTGCGGCGCGCGGCGCGCAAGCTCGAGGCGGCGATCAGCGCGGTCGAGCGCCGCACGCGCCAGACCGCGACGGACGAGGAGATCGCGCAGGAGCTGCAGCTCTCGATCGAGGAACTGCAGGCGCTGTACGTGCAGGCGCGCGGGATCCGCATCGGCCAGCTCCCGGGCAACGAGGAGGAGGGCCGCGACCCGGCCGATCCCGGCGCCAACCCGCTCGATTGCGTGCAGGAGCGCGAGCGCCAGCACCTTCTGGCGGAGGAGATCGAGAGCCTGCCGGAACGCGAGCGGCTGGTGCTCAGCCTGTACTACGAGCGCGGCCTGACGCTGAAGGAGATCGGCGCGGCGCTGGAGGTGACGGAATCGCGCGTGTGCCAGATCCACACGCGCGCCATCGCCCGGCTGCGGGCGCGGATCGACGAGCGCCTGAAGGTTCCCGAGCATGCGTGAGCGGGGGAGGCGGCGATGACGCGACTGTTGTCCCAGGCCGAGGTCGACGCGCTGCTGCAGTCGTACGACGCGGAGCCGGCGCGCCCGGCCAGCACGAGCGAGACGCCGTTCGACCTGCGCGCGCCGCTCGTGCTCGCGGGCGAGCGCCTCGCGCTGACGCAGGCCGCCTGCGAGAAGATCGCCGCGCGGCTCGGCGAGGCGCTGTCGATCGTGCTGATCTCGGAGAGCCCCGTCATCGCGCAGTTCGCCGGGCTGCTGCAGCAGCCGGCGACGACGGTGCTCGGGACGCTCGCGCCGTCCGAGCCGGTCGGCGCGCTGGTCGACGCGGCGGGCGAGCCGCTCGGCGCGCTGTCGTTCCAGTCCGAGCTGGCGCTGTCGATCGTGGACCGGCTGCAGGGCGGCGAGGGAACCGCGCCCGACGGCTCGCGCGCGCTGTCGCCGGTCGAGTGCCTGCTGTTCGAGACCGCGCTGCACCGGCTGGTGGCGTACCTCGACCGCAACACCCCGCTCGCCCCGCTGGCCTCGGGCGGGCTGGAGGCCGACCCGCTGTTCGGCCGGCTCGCGCGGCGCGGCGGGACGCTGGCGACCGCGGGCTTCCGGGTCACCGCGCCGACCGGCGAGGCCGTGTGCCGGCTGCTGATGACGCCGGTGCTCGTCGCGCGGCTGTTGGCCGACCCGCCGGTGCGCGCGGTCGAGAGCTGCCCGCCGGAGCTGGTCGCGGCGCTGGCCAAGGTGCCGGTGCGCGTCGAGCCGGTGATCACCGGCGCGAGCCTGAGGGTCAGCGACGTGCGCCGCATGCGGCCGGGCCACGTGGTGCAGCTCGACACGCGCGAGGGCGAGCCGCTCGCGCTGCGGCTGAACGGCGCGCTGATGATGCGGGGCTACCTCAAGAAGCGGAACGCCGAGCGCGTGTTCGAGATCGCGTCGATCGGCGCGGTCCGCGGCTGAGCGGAGGACGCGAGATGGCGAACCAGGACGGGGATGGCGGGCAGGTCGGCTGGGCCGACGTCGAAGCCGAGCTGCGCGAGGAGACGGCGCCGCGCCGCGAGGCGGCACCGCGCGCCGGCGGGTCGGTCGCGCTGCTCGACGAGCTGGAGCTGCCGCTCGAGGTGCGCCTCGGTCGCGAGGTCTGGCCGCTCGAGCGCGTGCTGTCGTTGCGCGTGGGGGAAGCGGTGCCGGTCGGACCGGAGGGGGACGACGCGGTGACGCTCTACATCCAGGAGCGGCCGTACGCGGCGGGCGACCTCGTCGTGGTGGACGGCCGGTTCGCCTTCCGCGTGCGCGAACTGCTGGGCGACGCGCAGCGCGGGGACAGCTGATGCACGACCTCGTCGTGCTGCAGCTTGCGTTCAACGTGCTGATCCTCGCGGCGCTGTGCGCGGTGCTGCGCGGGCCGCGCCGCCGGGCGGCGGAAGCGGCGCCCCGCCGGCGGCGCTGGTTCGCGCGCCGCGCCAAGGCGCCCGCGCCCGCCGTGGCGGCGGCGCCGGTCGCGGCGGCGGCCCCGGCGCTGGCGGATCTGGTCGAGCGCGCCGAGCAGCAGGAGCTGCTCGCCGAGGCCGCGCTGCGCGACCGCCTCGCGCGCTTCCGGGCCCGGGCGAGTTGAGCATGCTGCCGGCGCTGGCCATCGGCGAGGTCTACGCGGCGCGGGTCACCGCGCTGATGTCCGACGGCCGCGCGCTGCTCGAACTCGGCGGGCTCCTCGTCCCGGCCCGCGCGAACGCCGCGCTGCGCGCCGGTGAAGACGTGTGGGTCGAGGTCCTGCGCCTCGTCCCGGAGGTCGTGCTGAAGCTGCGGAGGACCGACACGTGACCCGGCAAATTCTGCCGGGTCCCAGCGCGTCCGGCGCCGCTGGCGGGCTTCGGGAGCGGCCCGGCCGGTGCTTGCACCGGGCCCGGCGATTGCTCCCAACGGCGCGGATCTTGCATCTCGTCGCGGGAGGGCACTGACGATGTACCCGCTCCTGTACACCGGCGCCTCGGGCATGATCGCCGGGCTGCGCACGCTCAACGTCGTCTCCAACAACCTCGCCAACGTGCGCACCGCCGCGTACCGGCCGGAGCACACGCTGTTCGCCTCGTACCTGAGCGCCGAGATGGCACGGCAGATCCCGCAGGGGCAGCCGCCGTCGTACGGTGTCAGCGTCAGCGGGGGCTGGCGCGACGAGCGGCCGGGCAGCCTGCGCGAGACCGGCAACCCGCTCGACCTCGCGCTCGAAAGCCGCGGCTGGTTCCGCGTCGGCACCACCGCCGGCGAGCGCCTGACGCGTGCCGGCACGTTCCAGCGCGCGCAGAGCGGGCGGCTCGTTACGCCGGAAGGCGACCCGGTGCTCGACGATCGCGGCCAGCCGATCACGCTGCCGGAGGGCGACGTGGTCATCGCGCCCGATGGCTCGCTGACGGTCAACGGCGCGCAGGTCGCGCGGCTCGGCTTCGTCGACGCCCCGGTCGCGGAGATGACCCGCGAAGGCGCGACGCTGTGGAGCGCCGGTTCCGGCGCGCGCGCGATGGCGCAGGGCGAAGCCCGCGTCGCGCAGGGCTTCGTCGAGGAACCGCAGGTGCAGGCCACCAACGAGCTGGTCTCGATGATCGAGGCCAGTCGCCTGTTCGAGCTGCAGCAGCGCGTGGTCGACCTGACCGCCAACACGCTCGCGCGCAAGGCGCTCGACCTGGCCAACGCGAAGTGAACGAAGGGGCGGGGCCCCGGCCCCGCCCGGCGCAGAAAGGGAGACGGCAATGGAACGCTCGCTCTGGACCGCCGCCGCCGGAATGTCCGTGCAGCAGGTCAACATGGACGTCATCGCCAACAACCTGGCCAACGTGAGCACGACCGGCTACAAGCGCAGCCGCGCCGAGTTCATGGACCTCCTGTACCAGACGATCAACGCCCCCGGCACCGCCTCGAGCGCGTCGACCAACCTGCCGAGCGGAATCCAGATCGGCCTCGGCGCCCGCACCGGCGCGGTCAAGAAGCTGTTCGAACAGGGCGACTTCCGCGCCACGGAGAACCCGCTGGACGTGATCATCGCCGGCGAGGGGTTCTTCAAGGTCATCAAGCCGGACGGCACGATGGTCTACACGCGCGACGGCGCGTTCACCACCGACGAGAACGGCAACCTGGTCAACATGCTCGGCTACTCGCTCGACCCGCCGATCACGCTGCCGCAGGACGCCCAGACGGTGACGATCGGCCGCGATGGCACGGTCAGCGTGCGGTTGGCCGACGAAACGGTGAGCCAGGTCGGCAACATCGAGCTGGCGCACTTCATCAACCCCACGGGGCTGCAGAGCATCGGCAGCAACATGTTCGCGTCCACGGTGGCCAGCGGCGACCCGATCCTCGGCACGCCCGGCACCGACGGTCTCGGCGAGTTGCAGCAGGGCTTCCTCGAGACGTCGAACGTGGACATCGTCACCGAGCTGGTGGACATGATCACCGCGCAGCGCGCCTACGAGCTGAACTCGCGGTCGATCAAGAGCGTGGACGACATGCTGCGCCAGCTCGCGCAGCTCGTCCGCTGAGGCGGTGGGAGCCGTGCGCCGCCTCGCGCTCGTCCTGGCCGCAATGGCCGCGCTGCTCGCGTTGCCGGGGCTGGCGAACGACGCCCCGCCGGACAGCGGCGCGCTGGTCGTCACGCTGCGCGCGCAGGCCGACGCCGCGGCCGAGCAGCCGCTGACCATCGCCGAACTCGCCGAGCTGTCCGGCCCCGGGGCGGACGGCGCGGCGGCGCTGACGGTCGGGACGGCGCCCGGGCCGGGCCGCGCCCGCGTCGTGCTCCCGGCGGAGCTGCGGCGCGCGCTCGAGCAGTCCGGCATCCCCGGCGCGACCATCCGTTTCGCCGGCGCGCCCTACGTGCGGGTCCGTGGCGCGGGGCAGCCGCTCGACCTCGAGCGCGTGCGCGCCGCGGTCAGCGCGACGCTGGCCGCGCGCGCGGACGGCGAGGTCAAGCTGCTGTCGCTCTCGCTGCCGCAGAACGCGCTGATGCCGCCCGGCGCGTACGAGCTGCGCGCCGACCCGCCGGCCGCGGGCATCAGCAGCGGGACGCTTTTGGTCCCGGTGATCGCGCAGGCGCCCGGCGGTTCGCCGCGGCGCTTCACGGCGACCGCGCGCGTCGAGGTGACGGCCGAGGTGCTGGTGGCGACGCGCGACCTGCTCCCCGGCGAGGCGGTCGACGACGGCGACGTGCGCGTCGAGCCGCGCCCGCTGCGCCGTGGCGAAGCCAACCTGCGCGATCCGGCCGAGGTCGCCGGGCTGACGCTGCGCACGCCACTGCGGCGCGGCGACCCGGTCCCGGCGCGGGCGGTGATGCGGCGCTGCGCCGTCGAGCCGGGGCAGCCGGTGCAGGTCCTCGTGCGCCAGGGCGGGATCGAGCTGGAGCTGTCGTCGATCGCGCGCGGCCGCGGCAACCCCGGCGACACCGTCACCGTGGACGGGGCCGACCGCAAGCCGATCCGCGCGCGCGTGGTCGCCCCCGGGCGCGTCGTCGTCGAGACGCCGCCGGCGCCGGACCCGGCACAGGAGAAGCCATGATTTCCCGCGCGCTCGCCAGCGTCGCGCTCGCCGCGCTCTGCGCGGCCTGCGCCACGGTGCCCCAGCCGACGCCGACCGTGTTCGACGGGCCGCTCCCGGTCCTCGAGGACGCCTCGCAGGCGCCGGCGCTGTCCGAGGGCTCGCTGTACGCCAACAACGGCGCCGCCGAGCTGGTCGGGGACTTCCGCGCGCGCCACATGGGCGACGTGCTGACCGTGCAGATCGTCGAGACTTCGCTGGGCAAGGCGTCGGCCGACAACCAGCTCGACCGCTCGTCGTCCACCGAGCTGAAAGCGCCGGTGATCCTCGGCTGGGAGAACAAGGCCAAGGGCAAGCTCGGCCCCGACTTCGACCCGGCGCTCGCGCTGTCGGCCACGACCGAGCAGTCGTTCGACGGGCAGGGCGCGACGACGCGGCAGTCCACGCTGAGCGGCCGCATCGCCGTGCGCGTGCTCGCGGTCGGCGCCGGCGGGCGGATGCTCGTCGCGGGCAAGAAGGAGATCCTCGTCAACCGCGAGCGGCAGATCATCACGCTGGCCGGCATCGTCCGCCCCGAGGACGTCGGCCCGTCGAACACGATCGCTTCTTCCCAGATCGCCGACCTGACGATCACCTACGGCGGGCACGGCGAGATCGCCGACACGACCAAGCAGGGCTGGTTCCAGCGCCTGATGGCCAAGCTCTGGCCGTTCTGAGGTGACGCGATGAGACACGCGAGCGCCATTGCGATCTGCTTCGGGCTCGCCGCGCTGGTCGCGGCGGCGCAGGAGCCGCCCGCGGCGCCGGCCCGCGCGGGCGAGCGCACGGTGCAGTTGCGCGAGATCGCCGACGTACACGGCGTGCGCGAGAACCAGCTCGTCGGCTACGGCCTCGTCGTCGGGCTGGCCGGCACCGGCGACGGCACGCAGGCCAAGTTCACGATCCAGAGCCTGGCCAACGCGCTGCAGCGCATGGGCGTCGTCGTCCCGCCGGCCTCGATCCGCGTGCGCAACGCCGCGGCGGTGATGGTGACCGGCAACCTGCCGGCGTTCACGCGGCCCGGCACGCGCATCGACGTCAACGTCGCGTCGGTCGGCGACGCCAAGTCACTCACCGGCGGCACGCTGTTGATGACGACGCTGCACGGGCCGGACGGCCGCGTCTACGCGATCGCGCAGGGGCCGGTGAGCCTCGGCGGCGCGTACGCCGCCGGCGGCGGCGGCACGTCGGTGCAGAAGAACCACGCGACCGCCGGGCTGATCCCGGCCGGCGCGCTCGTCGAGCGCTCCTCGGGCATCGACCTCGAGGGGCGCACGACGTTCGACCTGCAGCTCCGGCGGCCCGACTTCGGCAACGCGCACCGGGTCGAGCAGGCGCTGGCGAACGCCTTCCAGCCCGGGACCGCGCAGGCGATCGACTCCGGCACCGTGCGGGTGACGGTGCCCGAGGCGATGCGCGACAAGCCGGTCGAGTTCCTCGCGGCGGCGTTGGCGGTGCCGGTCGCGCCGGACACGCCGGCGCGCGTGGTGCTGAACGAGCGCACCGGGACGGTCGTGACCGGCGGCGACGCGCGCATCTCGCGCGTCTCGATCACCCACGGCAACCTGATCATCTCCGTCAGCCGCACGTGGGAAGTCAGCCAGCCCCAGCCGTTTTCCGAGAAGGGGCGGACCGCCGTCGTGCCGCGCACCGACGTCGCGGCCGAGGAGAGCGACGGGAAGTCGCTGCAGCTCGCGGAGGGCAGCAGCGTCGAGGACCTCGTCAACGCGCTGAACAAGCTCGGGGTCAGCCCGCGCGACCTGATCGCCATCTTCCAGGCGATCCGCGCCGCGGGGGCGCTGCAGGCCGAGCTGGTGGTGATCTGATGGAGATCGCGCGCACGGGGGCGGGGGTCGGGGTCGGGGAGCCGGGGACGGCGGCGGACACCGACCAGCGCGCGGCGATCCAGAAGGCGGCGCGCGGGCTCGAGGCGGCCCTGCTGCGCGAGATGTTCAAGGCGATGCAGCGGGCCCAGCTGGAGGAGGGCAGCTTCTTCGGCGGTTCCGGCGAGGCCGGACCTCGTTCGACCTTGTTCGAGGTCTACCTGACGGAGGCGATCGCCGAGCGCGAGCCGCTCGGGCTCGCGGCGAAGATCGCGGACCAGCTAACTCCTTCGGGGCCAGCAGCTAGCCCCGGCGCAAGCGGGGCGTCAAAACCGTCCGCAGATCTCGGCTCCCCGCCGCGCTCGTTCGGAAATATGCGAAGCGGGGCTCAAGTTCGCCTCGACGTTGCCGAAAAGACGCTTGGGCAGTTGTCCGCACCCGTTCTGCCCGGGGACGGCCTGCCGGAGGATGAGCGATGAAGATCAACCCTTCCGATCCGCTGAGCCGCCTGCGCGACATGCTCGCGCAACTCGACGAGACCGAGCGGGCGGCCGAGCGGACGGACCGCGCCGACGGCCGCCGCGGCGCTCGCGCGATGGCGCCCGAGCGCGACGGCATCGAACTGTCGGCGGGCGCCCGCGAGCTGGCCCGCCTGCGCAGCGCGATGCTCGACTCGCCGGAGGTCCGCGAGGAGCTGGTCGAGCGCATGCGCGCCGAGATCGCGAGCGGGCGCTACGCGGTGGACGGCACCCGGATCGCCGACGCCCTGATGCGCGAGAGCGAAGGTGGCGACTGAGTCCCGCCGCGACGCGGCGGCGGCCCTCGGCGGTGTGCTCGAGGCGCAGGCCCGCCTGTTCGGCGAGCTGACCGGGCTCGTCGCCGAGCAGCGCCGCGCGCTGCTCGCGGCCGACCGCGAGCGCCTCGAGCAGCTCTGCCGCGAGGCCACGACGCTGGCCACGCGCTTCGCGCTCTTGGAGGACGAGCGCGGGCGGCTGGAATCCGCGGGAGCCGCGCAGGACCGTCCGGATCTCGAGAACGCGCGCGGCGCGGCCGCGCGGGCGCTGGCGGTGCTGCTGCGCGAAGCCGCCGTCGCCGGCACCGTGCTCGAGCGGCTGGGCGACACCTTCCAGACCCGCGACGCGGCGGTGTCGTCGGCGTTCGGCACGGCGTACCTGCCCGACGGGCGGCCGGCCTCGGCCGCGCCCGCGGGCGGCGCGCTGTCGGCGGAGGGCTGAGCGTGACCACCTTCTCGCACTTCGCCATCGGTCGCTCGGCGATGCGCGCGTTCCGGCTCGGCATGGACCTGGCCGGCTACAACGTCGCGAACTCGCAGACGCCCGGCTTCTCGCGCCGCCGCATCGAGCTGGGGATGCTGCCGATCGTGAACCTGACCGGCGGGCTGGCCGGCATCGGCGTGGACGTCGTGTCGATGCACCGCGTGCGCGACCCGTTCCTCGACTTCTCGGTGCGCCGCGAGATGAGCCGCTACGGCTCGGACAGCACCCGCACCGAGGTCCTGTCGGCCTTCGAGCCGACGCTGGGCGAGATCGAGAACTCCACGCTGCAGGAGGCGCTGACCGGCCTGTTCGACGCGTTCGAGCAGGTCGCGGTGCAACCCGACAGCATCGCGCTGCGCGAGGACGTCATCGCCGCGGCGCAGCGGCTGGCCAGCGGCCTGCAGCGCGCCGACGCCTACGTCGTCGAGTCGCGGCGCACGGCCAACGAGCGCATCGGCTCGCGGGCCGAGCGCGTCAACGAGATCGTGCGGCAGCTCGCCAAGCTCAACAGCGAGATCGTCAGCCAGGAATCGGGCGGCGCCGAGGCCTCGGATCTGCGCGACGAGCGCGACCGTCTGCTGGACGAGCTGAGCGGGCTGGTCGCGATCCGCGCCGTGGAGGAGGACGACGGCGCGGTCAGCGTGTTCCTCGACGGGCCGGGCGACCCGCTGCTGGTCCGCCTGTCGGCGCGGCCGCTGGAGCTGCGCAACGACAGCGACGGCCTCGTGCGGATCTACGTCAGCCGCGGCGGCGAGAGCGTCGACCTGACCAGCTCGCTGCGCGGCGGGGAGCTGGGCGGCTACCTCCAGGTGCGTGACACCGACCTGGCCGGCTACCGCGACCGGCTGAACGTGCTGGCCTCGGCCGTGATCGAGCAGTTCAACCAGGTCCACGCCGCCGGCTTCGACCTCGACGGCAACGGCGGGCTGAACCTGTTCGAGCCCGATCCGCCCGGCGACAACGCCGCCGCGGCGATCCACGTCAACGCGGTGGTCGCCGCCGACGCGCGCCGCATCGCGGCCTCCGGAGTCGCGGGCGAGCCGTTCAACAACACCAACGTGCTGGCGCTTCTGGCGCTGCGCGAGCAGCCGATCGCCTCGCTCGGCACGCGCAGCTTCGGCGACTACGCCGCGGACATCGTGGCCCAGGTCGGGCGCGACTCGGCCGAGGGCGGCGCCGCGGTGCAAGCCAGCCAGGTGATCCTCGACAGCCTGGACCAGATGCGCAACGCGCGGTCGGCGGTCAGCCTCGACGAGGAGGCGGCCGAACTGATCAAGTGGCAGCAGTCGTTCGACGCGGCGGCGCGGTTCATGCAGGTCGTGAACCGCGTGACGGAAACCGCGCTGACGCTGTTGACCGAGTGAGCGGCCCATGAAGATCGGCGTCTCGTTCGACCAGGACATGTTCCTCCGCCAGCTGCACAAGGCGCGGCTGGACCTCGACGACGCGCTGGAGCGCATGTCGACCGGCGTGCGCGTGCGCTACGCCTCGGACGACCCGCAGGTCGCGGGCGAGCTGCTGCGGCTGGCCGACGAGTCGCAGAAGCTGACGATGCGCCAGCGCGGGATCTCGCAGGCGCGGCCGTGGCTGCAGCTGACGGAGCGCGGCCTGACGGAGCTGGGGAACATCCTCGCCAGCGCCAGCACGTACGCCATGCAGGGCGCGTCGGACATCCTGCAGCCGGAAGAGAAGATCGCGCTGGCCGAGCAGATCCACGGCCTGCGCGAGCAGGTGGAGGGAATCGCCAACCTGAAGCTGGCCGGGCGCTACATCTTCTCCGGCACGCTGACCGAGATGCAGCCGTTCGACGCCTCCGGCAACTACCAGGGCAACTCGCGCGAGATCGAGATCCCGCTGGACGACGTCAGCGTGTCGCTCAACCTGGCCGGCGACCAGGTCTTCGGCACCGGCAGCAGCGGCGCCTTGGCGATCCTCGACGATTTGGAGGCGGCGCTGCGCACCAACGACACCGACACGGTGCAGAACCTCCTCGAACCGCTCGACGACGCGATTTCGGCCAACGCCGCGCTGCTCGCGCGCGTCGGCACGCGGCTCAAGATGCTCGACGACGCCGACGTGCGGATCGGCGACCGCCAGCTCGAGGTGGCGGAAAGGGCCAACGCCCTCGGCGCGGCCGACCTGGCGCAAGCGATTTCCGACGTGCAGAAGTTCGAGACCGGCTACAACGCGACCCTCGCGGCCGGCGCCAGGCTGTTCGGGCCGACCTTCTTCGACTATCTCGGGTGACGCCGTGACCGAAGCCGTGGCAACGCGTCCGTGCGAGGTCCTGAGCAGCGAAACGGGGCGCAGCACGATCCTGTTCCCCGAGGGGCTGCCGGGCTTCGAGGACGTGCGCGAGTGGGAGCTGGTCGCCAGCGACCAGGCGCAGCCGTTCCTGTGGCTGCGCGCGATCGAGCCCGCCGCGCTGTCCTTGCTGGTGCTGCCCGCGCAGCTCGCGAAGCGCGGGTACGACCCGCGCATTCCGCTCGGCATGCTCGCGCGAATGGGGCTCGGCGGCGGCAAGTCCTCGGTGCTCCTGGTCATCGTCACGCTGCGCCGGAACGGCGCCAGCGCCAACCTGCGCGCGCCGCTGGTGCTCAACCCCGAGACGATGCGCGGCTGGCAGGTGATCCTCGAGGACACCGACTGGCCGCTGCAACACCCGCTGGCTGCCGACGGCGGCGAGTGACGACTCGCCGCAGGGACAGGGAGGTCCCGTGCTCGTTCTGACCCGCAAGATCGGCCAGTCCTTGATCATCGGCAAGGACATCCGCGTCAAGGTGATCGACATCCGCGGGCAACAGGTGCGCCTGGGCCTCGAAGCGCCCGACGACGTGCCCGTGGTGCGCGAGGAGCTGCACCGCGCGGTCGTGGCGGCGAACCGCGAGGCGGCGCGCACGGACCGCGGCTCGCTCGACGCGATCGTCTCCACGCTGCGCAAGCCGGAGCCGCCGGAAGGGAACGACAACCCATGAGCCCGAACGCCGAACTCGCCCCGGGCGTGTGGGCCGCCGAGCTGCCGCCGATGCCGAGCGTCGCGGGACAGGCCCTGCTCCTGCTGCAGGACCCGGACACGACCGCCGACCAGCTGCGGGCCGTCATCGAGTGCGATCCCGCGCTCACCGCGACCGTGCTGCGGCTGGCCAACTCGGCGCTGTTCACCCTGCTCAAGCCGGTCACGACGCTCAAGCAGGCGATCATCCTGATCGGCTTCCTGCGCCTGCGCTCCTTGATCTTCACCAGCGTTGCCTCGCGCCTGCGCGACGCCATCCCGCCCGAAGCCACCGAGCAGCGCTGGCTGATCTGGGAGCACGCGATCGTCACCGCGCTCGGCGCGCGCTACCTGGTCGAGAAGCGCGGCGAGGACTGGTACGAGGAGGCGTTCATCTGCGGGCTGCTGCACGACTGCGGGCGGCTGGTCCTGCTCGGCCAGAAGACCGACGACTACGTGGACCTGATGCTGCAGAGCGGTGGCGCGCTCCCGCTGCCCGGCCCCGAGCGCCAGCGGATCGGCATCGATCACCAGCAGATCGGGCGGATGCTGCTCGAGCAGTGGAACCTCGGGCCGCTCCTGGCCGAGACCGCCGGTGCGCACCACGGTACGGACCTGGAGGCGAGCCCGCACGCCGTGCGGCTCGCGCCGGTGGTGCTCACCGACCGGCTGTTCGAGAACGCCAGCGAGGATCCCATTCCCGCGGCGGCCCGCCTCGGCTACAAGGCCGAGAAGCTCGACGAACTCTCGCTGGACGTGCGGCGCAGCATCGCCGACGGCCTCAGCGTCCTGCGCGGCATGTAGCGGCCGCCGCAGGCGGGCCGCAGCAGCCGGGCCGGTGAGGGGACATCGAGCCCGACCCGTTCGCTGCTGTCGGACTCGACTGTCCCCCCCCACCACTACTGCACGATGAAGTCGACGAGGAGGATCTCGCGCACCGCGTCGTTGGGGAGCATCTGGTTGATCTCGCGCGCCAGCTCCTCCCGCAGCGCTTCCTTGCCCTCGTTGTGGCCGATGTCCTCGTAGGTCTTGCTGGTCAGGACCGAAATCACGCGGTCGCGGATCCGCGAGACCAGCAGCACGTCGTGCTGCATCTGCGCGGCCAGCGCCGGGTCCGACACCACGGCCCGCAGCGTCGCCTTGAGAAAGCGGTCGCCGCGCGGGTCGGCGAGGTTGACCACGAACGGTTCCAGCGTCACGACTGCATCCGGCGCCGGCGCGGCCACCGCGGCCTCCGCGCTGGCCTCCGCCTTCTTGCCCCCGCCCATCAGCAGGGTCGTCAGCACGCCCGCCACGGCCAGCACCAGCACCACCGCGCCGAGCAGGATGAACAGCAGCTTCTTCTTGCCACCCTTCGCCTTGGGTTCAGCTTCTTCCGCCATCGCCCCGACCTCCAGTTCGTATCGGCAATCCCGGTCAGCTCGCCGCCGTGCGGATCAGGATCTCCACCCGCCGGTTGCGCCGCATGCCGTCCTCGGTTCGGTTGTCCGCGAGCGGCCGCGTGTCCGCGCGCCCGACCGCCTCGATGCGGTTGCCCGGCACGCCGTGCGCGACCAGGTACCGCACCACCGCCCCCGCGCGGGCCGCCGACAGTTCCCAGTTGCTGGGGAACGTCGCCGAGCCGATCGGCAGGCTGTCCGTGTGTCCCTCGACCACCGCCTCCTTGCCCGAGTCGGCGATCAGCCGCGCCAGCCCGTCGAGCATCGCGTGCACGTCGGGTTCCAGCACGGCGCTGCCCCGGGCGAACGCGAACTTCTCGCTCAGCCGGACCCGCACCCCGTCGTCCTCCAGGCTGGCCTGGACCAGGGACGGGTCGGGCAGCCGGCGGCGCAGCAACTCGACGTGCTCGAGCAGCCGCGCCCGCGTGTAATCCGGGTACTCCAGCGCCCCGACCGGTCCCTCGGCGGCAACCTGCGTCGGCCCGCCGAAGGCGTCGCGCATCGAGCGCGCCAGCACCTTGAAGCGGTCGATCTCCAGCGCGCTGAACGCCAGGACCAGCACGAAGAAGCACAACAACAGCGTCATCATGTCGGCGAACGTGATCGCCCACACCGGCGCCGTGTTGCGCGGCTCGTCCTGCGGCAGGTCCATCAGGCTCGCCTCACGCCACGTCCCGCCGCGATTCGCGCCGCGCGCGCGGCTCGACGTACGGCGCCAGCTTCTCGCCGATCGACATCGGGTGCTCGCCGTGCGCGATCGCGACGATCCCCTGCAGCACCATCATCCGGGCGTTGACTTCCTGGCGGCTGCGGTTGCGGAGCTTCTCGGCCAGCGGTAGGCAGACGAGGTACGCGAGAAGCGCGCCGTACAGCGTCGTCAAGAGCGCCACCGCCATCGCCGGCCCGATGCTGTGCGGCTCGTTCATGTTGGCCAGCATCTGCACCAGCCCGATCAGCGTGCCGATCATCCCGAGGGCCGGCGCCGAGGCCGCCATCCCCTCCAGAAGCTCCTGTCCCTGCTTGTGCCGCTGGGCCAGCGTCTGGATCTCGGCCTCCAGCAGCGTCTTGATCTCGGCCGGCTCCATCCCGTCCACCGCCAGCTTCACCGAGCGCGCGAGGAACGGGTCCCCGATCGGGACCTTGTTCAGCGCCAGGAGGCTCTCGCGCCGCGCCTTGCGCGAGAGCTGCACGATCTGCTCGGCCAACTCCTCGGGCTGCGTCAGCCGGTTGGTGAACGCCTTGCGCACCACCGACAGCGTGCTGAACACCCGGTCCAGCGGGTTCTTGATGAACGTCACCCCCAGCGTCCCGCCGAAGACGATCAGGAACGACGGGAAGTCGAGGTACAGCGACGGCCGGCCCCCGAGCACGATCGCGGACAGGATCAGCGCCGCGCCGGCGAGCAGGCCGAATACGGTCGAAAGGTCCACCCGGGTCCCCGCAAGGGCGCAGTCCACGGCGCCCGCCGGAATCCGTATCGGCCTTTCGGCCCGTGTCCTTAGGCGTTTCCGGCCAGTTCCGTCCGCGGGAGCCCGCGGCCGGCCGAACCCGCCCGGCCGGCCTTCAGGTTCCGCGGGGGCGGGCCGAAACGAGGATCGGAGGCAGTTATGGACGTGATCATCGGTCGGGTCCCGGCCATCGGACAGGCGGGCGATCGTCAGGCGGCCTCGCCGGCGCCGATCGAGGCCAAGCTGCTCCACGTGCGGATGCCGCGCCGGCGGCGGGATTCGGAGCGCGTCGGTCCCGATCGCGCCCCGACTTCCCCCGACGTGGATCCACCCGGCGCGCGGGTGCTGGTGCTGCTCGTCCCCGACGCCTACCGCCTGCCCGACGACCTCAACGACTCCAAGTACCGCATCTTCCTGAGGGTCGTGCGCAAGTAGGCCGCGAACTCGCCTAGCCGGGCAGGCCGACCTCGGCCAGCCGGAACTCGAACCCCGCCAGCGCTGCAGGCCGGAGGACCTCGTCGTTGCCCGTGACGCTCCTCACGCGGTAGACGTCGCCGGCCAGCACGTACTCCTCGATCGAACGCGCCGCGACGTCCACGATCCAGCAGTGGGAGACCCCGTGCCGCGCGTACAGGTCCAACTTCCGCGTGCGGTCGAGCCGCTCGGTCCCGGGCGACAGCACCTCGACGCACAGGTCCGGCGCGCCGGTGACGTTCGCGTCGCCGACGATCGCCGCGCACTCGTTGGAGACAAATAAGACGTCCGGCTGCAAGACGACCCGCTCCGCGAGGACGACGTCGAGCGGGGCCACGAACACCTGCCCCAGACCCCGTTGCTCGACGTGCCGCAGCAGGCTCGCGTAGAGCTTCCCGACGAGTGCCTGGTGCCAGCGGTTCGGCGACGGCATCACGACCAGGTCCCCCTCGACGAGCTGGTAGCGGTGCCCGTCGTCGGGCAGGGCGGCATAGTCCGCGTAGGTCAGGGGACCGCGCGGGGCGTCCGCTCCGGGTTCCGGCATCGGGATCGCTCCTGTCATGCGTCGAGGGTAACGGGCCGCTGCCGCGATTTTACGCCGCGGCGTGCCGGAGCGTCCCGAGCCGGGAAACGTGTCGTGCGGGGCGACCGCGGCGTGCCCGGACCGGCCCCGCGGTGTAGCGTCTTGACGTCGCGCTTGTCGGACCGCGCGCCGGGACCGCCCGGGTCCGGCCGCGGCGCCCGGGAGGGGCACCCGCGGAATGCACGAGGCGGTCACGGCGAGGCGAGTGCTCGGCACGTACGTCCTGCTGACCGTGCTCTCGACCTTGGCGTCGTCGTTCATCTGGGGCATCAACACCTTGTTCCTGCTCGACGCCGGCCTCGGCGTCACCGCGGCGTTCTCGGTCAACGCCTTCTACACGCTGGGCGAGATGCTGTTCGAGGTCCCGACGGGCGTCGTCGCCGACACCGTCGGCCGGCGCGCCTCGTACCTGCTCGGCGCGTCCACGCTGTTCGCCTCGACGCTCCTGTACTTCCTCCTGTGGCGCATCCACGGCCCGTTCTGGGCCTGGGCGCTGACCTCGTTGCTGCTCGGCCTCGGCTTCACGTTCTTCTCCGGCGCGACCGAGGCCTGGCTGGTGGACGGGCTCAACTCCGCCGGGTACAGCGGCAGCCTCGAATCCGCCTTCGCCAAGGGCCAGGTCGCCAGCGGCGCCGCGATGCTGACCGGCACCGTGGCGGGCGGCCTCGTGGCCCAGCTCACGAACCTCGGCGTGCCCTACCTCGTGCGTGCGCTGATGCTGGCGCTGACGTTCGTGATCGCCTTCCGCTGGATGCGCGACGTCGGCTTCGCGCCGCGCACGGGCGCGTCGCCCGGGGCGGAGATGCGCCGCATCCTGCGCGACTCGCTGGACCACGGCCTCGGCAACCCGCCGGTGCGCTGGCTGATGCTCGCCAGCCCGTTCAGCGCGGGTGTCGGGATCTACGTCTTCTACGCGCTGCAGCCGTACCTGCTCGAGCTGTACGGCGGGCGCGGCTCGTACGCGATCGCCGGGCTTGCTGCCGCGATCGTCGCCGGCACGCAGATGCTGGGCGGCGCCGCCGCGCCGCGCGTCAGCCGCGCCTTCCATCGCCGCACGACCTTGCTGCTCGTTGGCACCCTGCTCAGCGCGGCGGCGCTGGCGCTGATCGGCGTCGGGACGACGTTCCCGGTCGCGCTGGTCGCCCTCGCCGCGTGGGGCACGGCCTTCGCGGCCGTGACGCCCGTGCGGCTCGCGTTCATCAACGGGTTGATCCCGTCCGAGCAGCGGGCCACCGTGCTGTCGTCCGACAACCTGCTCGGCTCGGCCGGCGGCGTGGTCCTCCAGCCGCTGCTCGGGAGGTCGGCCGACGCGTGGGGCTACCCGGTGTCGTACCTGGCGAGCGCGGGCGTCGCGCTCCTCTCGCTGCCGTTTGTCCTGCTGGCGCGACGGACGCGGGCCACCTCGGATCCGACCGGGCGCGACGAGGAGGCCGCGTGACGCACGTCCTCGAGCCGGCGACCACCGGGCGCTCGCGCTGCCGCGGCTGCACGCGGCCGATCGGGCGCGGCGAACTGCGCTTCGGCGAGCGCATCGCGAACCCCTATGGAGAGGGCGAGACCACGCTGTGGTTCCACCCGCTCTGCGCGGCGTACAAGCGGCCCGGATCGCTGCTCGAGTTCCTCGCGCAGCCGGGGGACGTGCCCGACCGCGACAGTTTGGAACGCGCCGCCCATGCCGCCTCCGCCGCACCGCGGCTGCCGCGCATCGACGGCGCCGAGCGCGCCCCCGGCGGCCAGGCCAAGTGCCGCCACTGCCGCGAACCGATCCCCCGCGGCAGCTGGCGCATCCGGCTGACGTACTTCGAGGAGGTCCGGTTCACCCCCGGCGGCTTCATCCACCTCGACTGCCGCTCCGCCTACTTCGAGACCAGCGACACCCGCGAGGCCGTGCTCCACTTCAGCCCGGACCTCGATCCCGCTCAGCGCGACGAGCTGACCGCTCTGCTGGCCGCGCCGCCCGCGCCGCCGGGCTGAGCGGCCGGGCCTTGCCGCGCCCCCCGGCCGATCCCACAATAACGACGCGCTTGGTCACTCGTGGGGGCGAACAGGACTCGACGGGGACTGGAAAGCGCAGGTGGCACGCCGAGGGTTCCCGGTACCTCGTAAATCCACGGGACGCTTAAAACAAGCGCCAACACTGAACTTGCTCTGGCTGCTTAACTAAAAGCGGTCCGTCCCCTTCGCCCCGCCCGTGGGGTGGAGTCAGGACGTCAATGGACGCGGGCTGGTCCCGCGTTGCCGGCCCGGCAGCGCGCGACGAGATCAAAGGGCTGGCGGACGCCGAACCTGCCCTTCGGTGCGGCCGACGCGAGATCCAAAAGAAGCGGCTAAGCGTGTAGAAGCCTGTTGCCGACCTTCCTCGGACGCGGGTTCGATTCCCGCCGCCTCCACCACCTAACTACTTGTGCGGGCTCTGGTTGTGTTTCTCGGCAGAGCCCGTCTCCACACCGTCTCCAGTGCCCCGGTGTTGTGTTGACCTGTCCAAGAGGCGAATAGCGCTCTCGATTGCTGCCGGGGAGAGGTGCATGTAGCGCTGCGTCGTGGACAGGTCCTTGTGTCCGGCTAGTTCTTGGATGGCGCGCGCGGGGGCTCCCCGCATCGCAAGGTGCGAGCAGAAGGTGTGCCGCAGGATGTGCACGCTCTGGTTCTTGAGTTGGGCCCGGCGCGCGGCCTTCTGCACCAAGACCCGCACCATCTTCTGTGTGAGCGATTGCCCGTCCGGTTGGCACAACACGCGCGGTCCCCTGAGATGCCGGTGTGCGGTGAGTGCCGCTGCAAGGCGCGAGGTCATCGGCACGATGCGAGACCGGCCGCCCTTCGGGACCGTGACCTTGCCCTTCCACTCGGAGCGCTCTACCTGCAGCTGACGCCGGGTCGTGTCCACGTCGGTCCACTCGAGGGCCATCATCTCGCCACAGCGGAGCCCGGCTTCGCCACCCAGCAGCACCACGACTAAGGCATTGCTGTCGACCGCCCGAGCCGCCTCGATGAGCCGCTCGTACTCGTGGAAATCGTGAAAGCCCGCACGGCCTTGGGTCACGCGTAGCAGGCGGACGGTGCAGGGCATTCGTTCAACGATTCCCCACTCGACGGCTACTTTGAGCAACGTGTTGAGGACCGTGAGCACGTTGTTCACCGTCTTTGGGGATCGGTCCGAGAGAGCCGTCTTGACGCGCTGTACGTCCTCGTTGCCGATCCGGTCCAACGGCTTGTTGCCCAGAGCAGGAATCAGGTGGACCCGGAGCGCAGTCTCCTTCGCCGCGATGCCGCTGGGCTTCTGCCGATTCGCTCGCGCGTAGCCGTCGAGAAAACGCGGAGCGAAATCTGCGAGCGTTGGCACCTCCTCTCGTTGTTTCGGGCGACCGTTGCGGATGAGTTCCCGTTCGCGCGCCTGGCCCCAGCGAAGGGCCGCGGATCGGCTCGCGACCGGCGCTCGGCGCCGATCTCGAATCCGGGTTCCGTCGGGCAGGAGCGCGAGGATGTCCACTTCGAAGCCGCCTCGTCGGTACGGTCTGACTCTGACGCTCATCACCTGGTCTCCTCAGGCGATGGCGCACGACTTCCGGTGAGTGAGTGTAGCAGCTGCTCCCGCGAGAAGAGCAGGCGGCGTCCCACGCGCACCACGCCACCGAGCTGTCCGCGTTCGGCCATGGCGTAAATCGCCTTCGGACTCGTGCGGAGGAGCGCCGCCGCTTCCTCCACGGTGACCAACGGCCCCGCGCTTTCCTCGGGTGCGGCCGAACGGTCAGCCTTTGTGTTGCGCTGTTTCGTTGGCTTCTTCTTGGAGGACGTACAACTGCGAGAAGAAGGCGACGGGACGGGCGGGCCGTCGCTGCTGGGCGCCGATGACGCCGCGGTCAATGCGAAGGAAACCGTGATCTCGTTGTCTGCGACCACCACCTCGGACACGACCGCGTCAACGAGTTGCCGTCGATCGTCGAGGCCAAGCGCCGGCCAGATCTCCGCTACAGCAAGACCGCGGGGAGGCAGGTCGAGGGGTCGCTCCTGATCCCCACATGCCGCGCAGACCTCTTCGGGTGTGATCGAAATCGAGGCGAGACTTGCCACGAAGACCTGCTCTAGTGTCGGCGCGGGAATCTTCGTTCGGCAGGATCGGCAGATGAACTTGCCGGTTGGACCCGAGCCGAAGAGGTACATCCTCCCGCTGCACGTGCCGCAGGCGACCACGCCGCCCAAGGGGTGCACCGCGCGCCGAGCGGGCGCGCCTTGACGGTGGGCCTCGAGCAGGGCAGCGCAACGGGCACGAAGTCCTTCGTCCACGAGGTTGTGAACGCAAATCGTCTGGAGTGCTCGCGCAACCGCCATGTCACTCCACGGCCGGCCGCGTCTGGTCCGAAACCCATGTTGATTCAACGTCGCGGCAACTGACTTCATTCGTCCCGTTGCTAGGAATTCCCCAACCAGGGCGCGGACGAGGCCCGCCTCGGCGGGTTCAGCCACGAGTGTGCCGCGCTCACGCCGGAGCCCGAACGGGACCGGGCCGCTCATTGCGTCCTCCGTAGAAGCGCGTCACCAACGATTCGGGCGAGCGTCGCGCGGTTTGCCGTAGCTCGAACTGGGGGAACCTCCACCTGTCGAACCGAGAGGCGGTACCCGGCGGGTTGATCGGACGATGTCGGTGTTTGGACTTCGTCTAACAGGGCAACGAGCGTCTCGGCGCCACCGACGTGGACTCGCTCACGTTCCTTACTGCCGAGCGCTGCTGCGAGCTCTGGCTCAATTCGTCGCCGTAGGTTCTGGTCTGGCGCAAGGACAACGACGCGGTCGAATCCCGCCGCGAGTGACTTCGTTACGGATGCTGCGACCCGCTCAGGAGTCATGGTGATCGCGATCTCAACGGCAATCCGGAGATCGTCACGCATGAGGGCAACATCTACTCGTCCGGTGCCGGCGAGGATCGAGAGTTCTAGGTCTGAGCGAAACCCGCGCTCTGACCCCACCTGAGCAACGAATTGCTGGAGGAACTTGTGCTGAGAGCCGCCGCGGCCGGGCAATCCACTCAGCGGAGGCTCGGCAGGGGGGCATGGAGCGGATCGCGCCATAACAGGCGGTGGCCCCGCCTCAGGCGGCCTCGATGCTCCATGTGTCTTCCACGACACCGACTTGATGCGCTCGCCGTCCGCTATTGGGCGCTCTGCCAGGGGTGGGTGGAATCGGACGGGCATGGCCACCGCGCCGGGCGCCGTGCGCAGATAGCCCGACCCCACACCGCTGTCTATGAGCCTCGCTGACGGAATCGCCGCCGTTCCGCCCGTCGTAGACGGCACCAAGAACTCGCGATTGAGGAGGGCTGCGTCTTTCGCGCCCAACGGCAAGGCGATCAGCGTGGAACTATTGGTCAGGAGCTCCGCTCGAATTGCCGTAGGCAAGGCCGCGGTGTGCTGCAAGGTCAAGAACAGACCGAGACCCATGCGACGCGAGCGGGAGAACAACTCGCGCCACGTATGCTCGGACGTTCCGGCCAGCGTGGAAAATTCGTCGATGAACAGATGCGTCCGGGGCCGAGCGCCTTCATCGATCTCGTCGCGCTGTTCGATGCAGAGTTGGATCATCGCGAGAACGAGCTGGGCAGCGAGGCGTCGTTCGTCCGGCGGCAAGCCCGAGGTGTCCACGAGCAGTACGCCGGAGTCGAGTACGCCCCGCAGCGAGAACGTGTTCTGCTCCGCACAGAACGCGCGGCGAATAGCCGGACTCAGGATCCGTGTCACGCGGTTCAGGAACGGCTGAATGGCGCTTGCGGGCAGACGGGGAAAAGAACTGGTCCAGTAGTTCCGAACCTCGGAATCGGTGACGTGCTCAAGCAGGCCCGCACGGAACGAGGCGTCTTCAAGTATGGGGCGGATCGAGAGGAACGAGGTGCCGGGGGCGGCAACGAGTACCGCGAGCGTGTTCCAGACGATCGCGTCGCTGCGACCGCCTATGGAGTCTTCTTCCGAACCCTGCTTCCAGATGTGGTAGAGGTCCCCGGCGTATCGGGCCGGCGAAGCACCGGCCGGAACGTCACAAGCGTTCAGTCCGACGGGGCACGCTTCGTCCCCGAGCGCCCAGTACACGGTGTCCTTTGCCCGCGCTGGCGGAACAAACGGCAGGACCAACCGGCGAAATGCATCTCGCTCAGCGCCGATCACGACGACACTGGTGTGCCCTAGGTCATGAGCGAGCACCCGGGTCAAGAGAACGGTCTTGCCGCCACCGGAGCGAGCCAGGAGGAGGACGTGCGACGGTCTCCGGCTGTGGGCCAGCACGGCGGGAATGTCGTGGGGCCCGACACCGATCGAGATCCCGGGAAGCGACTGCAGAAGATCACGAACTGCTGTGCCAGACTTCTCTGTCGCGACGCTTACCGCCTCGAGCTCTCTCAGCAGGAACGGGTAAAAGCGGGCGACGCGTTCGACTGCGCTCGTCGCCTTGGCTGCCCGGTCGTGCGCAAGCCATGTCGCGCGTTCGCGCTGGCGTCGGCCCTGATCCTGTCGTTGCTGCGCAAAGTAGACATAGACGAGGCAGGCCCCGCCGAGAGCGAGGCCTGCCAGAACCAGGAGCGTAATCACAACACGTCCGCGCTCGACGTGCCCGACTCACCCGTTCCTTCACTCTCGGGTTGCTTGAGCACGCCGACCGCAACGTTCACGGCGTTGTCCACGACGGCGATGGCGGCGGCAAGATCCATGCACTCGAACACGTCGTGCTCTGAGCCCACCTCGTGCCAACTCGTACCGTGCCGCGGGATGGACAGGAGTCGTCGGGCATCTCGCCCGATGCGCGGTCTCACGACCACGAATCGGCCCACGCCGAGCGCCGTTCCGTAGGGATAGTGACTCACGAGCACGCGGTGTTCGGGGAACGCCCGCGTAGTGATGACGAGGACATCACGACGTTTGCCCCGAAGGCTCTTCAGGAAACCGGCGGCGATGCTCGCTTCATGCCACTCAATGCCGGGCAGAGCGGCCGCCGCCAGTGCTCGCTCGAGGGCAATGACAAACCTTGCTCCCTTGTGGCCAGCGGCACGAACCAGCAGGTGCCACTGGTCGAGAATCTGAAACTGCGCAAGCCGCATGGTCAGTCCTCGAAGCCGACCGATCGCGCGCGACCTCGGTCGGTGAAGGTAGTCTTGAACGGCAGGCGACGAAGTTGACGGCCCGCAAGGCCGACGTAGGAGAGGGGCCAGCGCACGAGTCGGAACGCCACCCGCGCGGCCCCGGCGAGGTATCGAGCCGTCAGCTTTGCGAGCTTGCCGGGACTGGTGTGAAGGGCGGCCAGCTGTCCCTTCAAGAGTCCCCAGGAGAACCCCAGAAGCAGCAGCATGAGGAGCAGCCCGATCGCAGCACGCTTCAGGTCGTCCATCGGCTACTCGCTCCCCGTGTTGCGTGAAAGCGAGCCAGCGTTTAGAACCGGCCAGACCCCGGCGTACTCCTCGGCACCGACTACGACGACGCCTTTCACGCGTGACCACGCCTTACCGGCCTGGAGCACGTCCCAAAGGTAGGGACGGTGTCGCGGGTCCGGACGGGTGAGGATGAGTGTGACGCGAGTTGTCGCCGGCACGCTCAGGGACATGAGGGGCAAACCACTCTGGTCGACACCGGTACTCACGATGTCGACCGCGCGTGTTCCCGGGCGGGACAGCACGAGGTTCAGGAGTGGGACGATACGGGTTGCGTTCGCGCGAGGCGTGGCGGACACCGCGGACCAGAGAGCGTTGCGGAATCCCTGCTCCTCGGCGAGGGCCTGGGATCGTTGTTCGCGTACACGCGCAGTGCACGCGGCAACCGCCTGGGCGCGGTGCTCTGCGACGACGGCCGGAGACCACTGCGTCCAGGTCTTCCCAATCGCCGTCGCGGGCCGCGCTTTGGCGCAGTCCTCGAAGTAGGCCTGCCGAGGAACCACTACCCACCGCATGTTCGAGAGGATGTCCTCGCCAGTGATGGTCACGACCTGAATGGCACCGACGTTCAACTGGCGCGCACGTGTGGTGGCACTCCGGACCAGGGCATCCAACGCTGCGCGGCGTTGGATCGGCTCGAGGTCGGTCGTGCCGACCAGCCAGACCCAGACGGGTGCCGGCTCGGCACCTCGAGCCGCACTCAGCCCGCTGGCGATAACGGCAAGAACGCTGAAAAACTTCGAGAGCCGATCGCGCAGGTTCTTCTTCATCTCGATACGGCAACGAATCGTCTCTCGCCGGCTCGGCTTCTCGAGGATCCCAGCTGCATTGCTACCGATCCCGGCCGCGAGACCAAAGGTGACGTTCGCCCCGATGGTCACGATCGTGCTCACCGCCTGAACGACCCCGACGCCCCCGGGAATCGTGAAGAGGAAGGAGATGAGGAGTACCAAGAGGCAGGCGAGGCCGAAGACGGCGCACGACCCAGCCACCCGTACCTGCCGGTCGATCGTGTGCTCGATGTTCGTCGCGTCGGTCAAACGGCTAACGGCGACCTGCTGCCCCATACCCTTCGTCGCCCGCGCGCAGACCGACGCGAAGAGGGGTACCAGGACGAGGCCGGCGAGGTAGAGGAGCGCTGGCGTCGACCCGTCGTCGGCCTGAACCAGCTGCCGGCAGTAGAACCACAGGCTCACTGCCAACGCCATCCAGAGCAACATGTCGAACCACCAGCATAGGTTCGCGCCGCGCCGGATCGCGCGGAGATGGGGGAACCAGGAACTCTCGGCGATGCGCCGCAGGTGCTCGTCACTCCCGAGTCCTGCCTCTTCCGCGTTCAGTTCCTGGATGCGCTCGGTCTGCTCCGCGCTCGCGATTCGGGCGGCCCGTTCCTGGTCGCGACGGGTGTCGCAGCTCTCGATCCGTAGCAGCACCTGCTGGTGTTCGCGATCGAACCAGACGGGGTCATCAGGCGGATCACCGTCCGGCGGTTCCAGACCATCACCCGGGTCGTCAGCACGGCGGGTACTGCCGAGGTGCGGACGTGCCGGTCGTTCGGCGCGCCCACCCTCCGTTGGCGAGGGCGACGTAGGTCTCGCGGTCATCGAGCCTCCCAGTGGCGCGTCGTGCGCCGTGTGGTTGAAGTGGTGTGACAGAAATGTCGTGGCGGGGCGTCAGACAAGGTGTGCGCGCAGATCCGCGCGAAACTCTGGCGCAACGACTGGACGAGTGGCGCGACTACATGGAGCGCCCACATGGAGCTCTACCTCCTGTGGGTCGGTGGGTGGCAGATAACCGTTGCCTGCCGAGGGGAGTGCGCTAACACTCCCCGCTCCACCACCAACCCGCGGCTGCGTTCTGCGGGCAATGGTTGTCAGCAGGTGCGCGTCAGGCTACGGTTCGGACAACCGGGGTAGAGAAAGCAATGCAGAAGCCACAGGCTTCTCTTTTTCGGATTCGGATCGAAGACGACGCACCGGATATGGCTGCGGTGACTCCCGTAGGCGCTAGGACCGCAGCGCGGGTTAAGGCGCGACGGACCGCCCGTCGCGCGTTCGAGTCGTCGGCCGTGATCTCCTGGCAGTTTCCGGGCGAGGACGTGGAGCGCCTTCGCCTCGGGCCGTTCCCGCCCAAGCTGCCACCTCGGCTCGGGCTGATCGGCGAACGCTTCACGGAACACCACGTGGCGTTTCTGCTCCTCGTGATCAAGGAGCAGGCGCACCACCCGCGATCCCCGTCCCAGGCGGTGCGGATTCGTGAGCGCCTCGGCCAGACAGAATGGGCCTTCGAGCAGTGGCTGAAGCGAAACCTCAACGCACACCCCGGTGATCTGCTGCGCTGGGACGAGATGCGCAACTACCGACACGTGGCCCGCGCCAGCGGGCCGTGGTGGATCGTCGCCGACGACATTCGTGTCGAGGACGAGGACCGCGCGACGCAGTACGTCGATCATGTCGCCCGCAAGATCGCGATGCGGGAAGGTGACGTTGGGGAATGCGTGGGACGGGCGCGCAAATTGTGCGCGGAGGACCAGTGGGTCACGGCCCAGCTTCTTCTCGACGGCGCCATCGACCGGTATTTCGGAAGTGAACAGAAGCGTGCCGATCCGGTGTGGTACGGCCTCCTGCTCGCGCGCGCACGGATCGAAATGCAGATCGGCCGACCTCAGCTCTCGTCAGCCGTGGTGACGGACATCTTCCGGAGCCTCAAACAGAGCGGGCTGGGTCAGCCTGAGGCGGATCTCACCAGAGCGCGTGCGCACTACATCGCGGTATGCGTGGCTGATCAACTGGAAACGGCCGCAGCAGACGAGGACCGCTTGACGCGTCTCGACCACGCGATCGAGCTCCTGCGTAACATACGGAGTGAGGCGGGCGAACGGGAACTCGTGCGTGCTCGTGCCCTACGCGAGGAAGTCCTCGCTGGCGGACGTAGCGTACTTCCCGCAGCGAGCGAGTCCATGATCTTGAAGGCGGCCGGGAGTGAAGGCAGCGCGCACGGGAAGCATGTAGTTTACGGCGACGCCCTTCGCAAGACCGGCCAGTATGGGCGAGCGCTCGATCACCTCCTCGCCGCGCTGGAACAGAAGGAGATGGAGACGCGCTTTCGGAGTGCCGCTCTTCGCGCCGCGGCTCTGGCACGCTGGCACCTGGACCGGGACATCACTGCCGCCGTGGATACGCTGGATCGCGCACTCCAGGTGGCCATGCAGGCGGGATTCCAGCACCAAGCGAAGATCATCCGGCGCGCGCGCAATCACGTCCAGGGCTGGCGTGAGCGGGGTTACGCCAGCAACCGATTCTGACGCAATGGGGGTGTCTTCAGTAAAGATCTGTGTGGAGCCAATCCAAGTCGGGGTCAGCGGAACGTCTCCGCACTGAATGGCCGCGAGATGCGGCCGTCATTCATGATCTTGGTGTAGAAGGCGAAGTTCGGTTGGGTACTGAGGTCTTCTGCCCGGAGGTCCGGCACGAACTCCCGTTCCAGAGTCTCCGCATCCTCAGCGCCGATTCGAAAGCAGACCAAGGACCCCACGTTCCCCAGAACAGCATTCCGAAGCAGCGGATCGAGTTGGCCGAGGAACTGATGCGCGAGCGTCAGGCCGACGTGGAATTTCCTGAGCTCGGCGAGCATGCCTGCCAACGATTGCGTGATGAAGAACTGAAACTCGTCGAGCATCGTGAAGAAGTCGCGGCGTGCCGTCTCGGGCACGTCGGCGCGTCCAAGGCCGGCGAGTCCGAGGCTTGCCAACAGGAGGGAACCAAGGAGCGCCGCGACGGGTTCGCCGATACGGCCCTTCGAGAGATTCACGACGAGCACGCGGCCCTCGTCCATGATGCGGCGCAGGCTAAGTGGTTGGTTTCTTGCGAGCAGTACTCGTTGGAGCACGGGGTCGGTGACGAAGGCGCCGACCTTGTTATCGAGCGGCGCCGCGGCCTCGGCCCGGAACCGGACGCCGTACCCCTCCCATTCGACGAGCCAGAAGTGCCGGACCTGAGGGTTCGCGACGCGCAGAACCGCGCGTTTGCGGTACGCAGTGTCATGCAGCAAGCGCGGCATGTCGCCCAGGGATGGCTCCGGTTGGTCGAGCAACGTCAAGAGGCAGTTCCTCAAAATGTGCTCCAGGCGCGGGCCCCACGAGTCGGCCCAGATCTTCTTGAACACGTCGAGCAGATTCGCCGACGCGAGAGAGCGTCTTTCCGGTGACACCTCCGCGAGAGGATTGAACGTGAACGGCTGCGCTGGATCAGGGGCGTTGAGGTAAAGAAGGTCGTCGGGCCGCACCCGCTTGGCGTAGCCCGCGACGTCGTCCGCGAGGTCGCCGTGTGGGTCGAACAGCGCGAGGCCGTGCCCAGCGTCCACATCTTGACGAGCGATCGACGCCAAGAGCGTGGACTTACCCACCCCGGTGCGCCCGATGAGGTAGACGTGACTTAGCCGGTCGCGCTGCCGGATGCCGAACACGCGGTGCACGTTGCGGAACGTGGTGCGCCCGAGGAGCGTCACGGACTGGGAAGAAGGAGTGGCCATGACGTCAGCGTGTCCCGCTGGGCGTTTGGTCGGAAGACTGCATGCCGTGACGTGTCGGCCCCATGTGCCGCCTTCACGGGTCCGAGGGCCTTCGGTAGCGTGGAGTGACGTTCATTACCACCCCACGACCCCGAACCCCTCACGAAAGGAGGACCCGTCATGCGACCCGAGGAACGACAACCCCGCGACACACGCGCCACGGACGAAGTCTTCGTCATCGCGCGCGGCCCCGACGGCTTTCGCGTTCACGCGCCCCAGAACGGGCGGACCGTGTACGTCGTCGGCCCCGACCTGAACAGCCCGACCTGCACCTGCCCCGACTTCGACTATCACCGCACCGACCCTGACTGGCGCTGCAAGCACGTGCTGGCGGTCCAGAGCCGCTTCGCGGCCCCGGCTCCGCCCGAAACGGTGCCGCCCGCCGAGGACGAGGAGCGCGCCGCGATCCAGGAGGAGGGCAAACCCACCCGGCGCCGGCGCGCGCCACACACCACGAACGGTTCGGCGGCGCAGATGCTGCTCAAGCGCAGCATCTCCCCCGACGGCCGGATCGACTCGCTCTCGGTCGAGTTCTCCTGCCCGGTCGAGCCGACCCGCTCCGAAACCGAAGGCAGAGCCGAGGCGATCCTCGCGCTCCAGGCCGGGATCATCGGCCGGTTCCTCGCCGGAAACGGCGAACAGCGTGCCGAGCGTTCCGCTCCCGCGCCGCGTCCCGCTGCGCCCCCGCCGGCTCAGTCCGGCATGCCGGCGATGCTCCTGCGCATCGACGGCATGGACGGCAAGTGGGGCCGCAGGCTCTACATCCTGATCCAATCGAACGGCCAGACGCTCAGACTGTTCGGCAACCCGAAGCAGCTCGCCGACGCGATCGCCGCGGCCGGCTTCCCCGACCGCGCCGGCACCGTCGCCGAGGGCGTCCGGCTCGACCTGCTGTGCCGGATCGTGACCCAGCCGTCTCCCGACGGCCGGTTCCAGAACGTCGAGCAGGTCCTGCCGCTCGGTCCCGCCCCGCGGCGGTCACCGTGACCGCCGCCCGTCCGGAGCCAGTCGCGAGGGCCACGCCCCACCTCTCGTTCTCGCGCCTCAGCCGCTATCTCCACTGCCCCGAGCAGTACCGCCTGTATTACGTCGAGAACCTCCGCCCGAAGGTCCCGCCCGCGACACTCGTCTTCGGCCAGATCGTCCACCAGGCCCTCGCCCGGCTGTTCCAGTCGGGCGAGGATCCGGTCTCGCTGTTCGGCGAGACCTGGGAGGCGACGAAGCAGGTCGCCCTCACGTACGGCACGCGCGACTCCTGGGAGCGGCTGGACGGCATCGGCGAGGTGCTCCTCGCCCGGTTCGTGGCGGACGAGCTTCCCAAGCTCGGCACCGTCGGAGCCGTGGAGAAGCCGTTCCAGCTCGACGTCACCAGCCTCGACCTGCCCCTGGTGGGTGTCGTGGACCTCGTGGCCGTCCTCGACGGCAAGCGCACCGTGATCGACTTCAAGACCGCCTCCGCCCGCTACGACGAGCACGAGGCGGAACTCTCGGACCAGCTCACGGCCTACCAGCTCGCCGAGCCCACGGCCGAGCAGGCCGCCCTGTGCGTGCTCGTGAAGACGAAAGAGCCGCGGATCGAGTGGCACCTCACGTCCCGCACCGAACGGCACCTCTCCGAGTTCCTCACCAAGGCCGCCCTGCTCGGCCGGCGGATCGCCGAGGGCGAGTTCTACAAGCGCCCCGGGCTGTGGTGCGCCTGGTGCGACTACCTCCCCGTCTGCACCGGCGACACCGTGCGGGCGGCGGAAACTCTCGTCCGGGTGCGGTAGCCGGACCCAAACCAAACGCCAGCGTGCAAAGCGCTGGCGTTTCTCTTTGGCAGGGTTCTTCCCAAACCTCCGGGACTTACACAGTAACCATTGGTGTTCAACCGGTAGCGGACCTGAACGCACCGGCGTAGAACTACCGGGAAGAGGGTTGGGGACGTCCTATGGGGCTCGTTTTCATTCGGGCAGCGATGTGCGTCGGAGTTGATCCATCTCTGCCCAGTCTGAGGAGACCGGACATGCGCCAGGTTCGCGGGATCGCCACGCTTCTCGTGCTCTTGCTGTTGCTGACCGCCCCAGCGACCGCCGACCAGGTCCGCAGACGACCCAGGTTCATGCACTACGAGAGCTTCGCCTGCAACCTCAACGACTCGGTCGGCATTGCCTACACGGTCGCGCTCTTCTCCGAGACGGGAAGCTGCGAGTGGGACGTGGAAACCGGCACCGCCGGCTGCACCGACGAGATCGGCGGAGGCGTCGTCCGCTTCGACCACGGCTGCCTGGAGGTCAACGGGTCCGGTGCCTGCACGACCATCAACCGGTTCGACGAGTTCTACGCCGACGGCGGCGTGGTCATCGAGACCCTGTGCGCGGAACCTGCGCCCGGTGGCGGGGTGGATTCACTCACGGTCCGAGTTCCCGACGGCTACCGCTGTACGACCGAAGAGGGCAACATCATTGCGTGCGCCCCGCTTACCGACCCTGAGGCGGTGCTTCAGGTTACGTGTTCCGGAGGCTGCCCGACCGAACCAGAGCCGGGCGTGGTGTGCGTCCGCTGCGTGGGTGACGACTGCACCCGCAGTTCGCGGTGAGGGGGAACGACCATGCGGCTCATGCGGAGTATTGGCCGGTGTTGCACCGCTGTGCTGGTGGTATTGGCTGCGACGCACCTAGTCGCAGCTTCCGACGAATCCTACAGCTTGCCCGAGTTTCGGGCCGAGCACGTGTACGACTCGCTCATGGCCGAGGAGCAGGTGGATCTCTTTACCGGTGCCCTGATCCTGCGGTACGTCGATTACCGCCTGCCCGGACCGAACGGGATGGACCTCGAGGTCGTGCGCTGGTACACGAGCAAGATCCGCACGTGGGGTCCTCCTCCCGGGTACGACACCGACTTCGCTGAGGAATCGAACCTCGGCATCGGCTGGATGATGCACCCGGGACGCCTGTGGGTGAATCCGCTCACGGGCGGTGTACCGAAGTACGTTCTGGAACTACCGGGCGGCGGCAAGGAAGAGTTCTTCCACAACAACGTCCTGACCCCTGCTCCGGCAGGCGACTACATCTCCAAGGGCGGCTGGGCGCTGGTTTCCGACAGCGGCTGGACCGTGACGGATCCGACAGGGACCAAGTGGCACTTCCCGAGCGCCACGGCGTACACGTGGAGCGACTACCGCTACCTCGAATACAAAGAGGACACGGCCGGCAACCGCATCACCCACACCTACGAGAAGAACTACTCCTACATCAACTGGCTCACCGCGACCGAGAACCGCTGGAACCGCCAGGTCACCTTCCAGTACATCAACCACGTCAACCACCCTGGCTCGCCCAAGCGCCTGTCCACGATGGCCGTGAAAAACACGGCCGGCCAGTCGATCACCTACACCTACGACGTCGCTGAGCCTGCGTACACGTCCAAGAACGTTCTCGCGAGCGTGACCCTGCCCACCGGGCTTGAGACGCTCTACGACTACTACCAGGTCTCGTCGCTCCCGGAGCTGCACACGATCACGCTGCCGCAGGGCGGCACCATCACCTACGCCTACGCCGACAACACCTTCTACAACCCGCACCGCAACACGTACCAGAGCAACGAGCGGACCCGGGTGGTGAGTTCCCGAGCCGCCAGTGGGGGCACCTGGACGTACAGCTACGCCACCGAGACGCTGCCTGACAATCCGACCGCGGTCACGGACCCGTCGAACAACGTCCAGAAGCACTATTTCAACCGGCGCGGGAACACCGGCACCGACCAGATCTGGCGTGCGGGTACGCTCAACAAGACCGAGGTTTACTCGGGCTCGTCCACCCTGCTCAAGAAGGTGGAGCACGTGTACACGGGCCAGCGCATCTCGAACGACGAGATCTCGACGCAGAACGGCTACTTCGAGGATGCGACCCGTGCTCTTCTGACGCAAACCACGGTCACCCTCTACGGTGGCACGAGCCGCAGCTCTGAGACCTTGTTCTCGGGGCACGACAACTACGGTAACGTGGGCACGGTCGAGGAGCGCGACTGGGACGGAGCGGCGTACCGCAAGACCCAGTACGAGTACGAGCACTCCAATGGCGACGGCGACGACGCGACGTTCCGCAGCAACAACCTCGTTCAGTTGGTCACCAGGGAACTCCGGAAGACCGCATCGGGTACCAAGAAGGCGGAGACGACGCGCGAGTACTACTCCTGCACTTCCTGCCCGGCGGGCGAGATCCTGGGGCACCTCTCCTCGGAAGACCGCTGGTACGACACGCTGTCCGGTGAGAACTCGACTTCCGGCACCACTCACACCACTTTCGAGTACGACGCACGCGGAGACATCCAGCAGCAGGTCGAGGAGAACGGCACGACCGACATCACCACCGACTTCGTCCACACCTACGGCGTCCTGAGCAGCGTGACCGTGAACGACGATCAGCTCTTCAGCCGCACCATCGACCAGGAGACCGGCCTCGTTCTCGCGCAGACGGACGAGAACAGCAAGACCACCAACTTCACCTATGACGACCTCGGCCGGCTGACCAAGATCGACCCGCCGGAACCCGGTGTGCTCGACACCAACATCGAGTACGACAACTCGGCCGCCCAGTACGTGATCATCAAGCGCGGCACCCAGGAGAAGACCCGCTACTCTTTCGACACTCTGGGGCGGCCGTATTTGGTCCGCACCCGGCTGTCGGGGAGCACCTACTCCTACGCGCGTCGCTCCTACAACGCTGCGGGCCAGCTCTACAAGACCTACGAGCTGGCGCTAAGCGACCCCACGACCAATGCGCCGGCAATCGCGTACACGTATGATGGACTGGGCCGGCCGGCCACTGAGACGACCGTTGACGGCACGACCCAGTACTCCTACACCAGCAATACCAAGACGGTCACCGAACCGGGCGGCAACACGGTTGTGTACACGTTCGACGACTTCGGCCGCGTCAGCCAGTTGCAGGACCAGGAAGGAAGCGTCACGACATACGATTACGACCTGCTCGACCGGCTCAAGACCATCGACCCGCCGGGTAGTGCTACCAGCAACTCGACGTTTACCTACAACGCGCTCGGGTATCTTACCGAGGAGACCCGACCCGAGTCCGGCCGCACACGCTACACCTACGACAAGCTGGGCAACCGCACCAAGCGCAACGATGCGCAGAGCATCAACGTGTACTACGACTACGACCCCCGCCGGAGGCTCACGCTGATCGACTACCCGTCCGGCACGGATGCGCGCTTCTACTACGACGGCGACGCCGTACCAGGTGCGTCGGCGACATATGTCAACGCAAGAGGGCACCTGTCGGGCATGACCGACGGGACGGGGACTACCCTCTGGACCGACTTCAATGCAGACGGGCAGCTCCAGCGGCGGGAGAACCGAATCGACGGCAGCACGCTCGTGACCAACTGGACGTATGACACGCGCGGCAACGTCGAGAGCCTGAAGTACCCGACCCTGAGCGGCCAGAGCGTCGAGACGGAAGTCACCTACACCTATAACGATGCGGACCTGCCGGACTACGCGGCCTTGGTCGGGGGCAGGGTGGTGGTCACGGACGTGAACTACAGCGCTGCGTTCAAGCCATCGCGGATCGACTACGACAACGGCGTGTCGGTATATCTCCCGACTTCCGCCCAATCCCGGAACCGCCCGGAGCAGATCTACACCACGGGCGTGACCGAGGACGGCGTTGCCCGCAACCTGCTTCTGGATTTCCAGGAATACAACGCCCGGGGCCTGCTCAAGAAGGTAGCGACCACACAGGGGTTTGTCGGGCAGCCGGATGTTGCGAACCGCGTCGATCAGTACACCTACGACTCCCGGCGAAACCTGGAGCAGGTACAGTACGGGACGACGGGAACCGTCACCTACACGGCGGATGCGCGCGGCAACCTGACCTCCCGGAATAGCACCCAGTGGCCGAGCCTCAACTTCAGCTACGGCTACACCGATAACAAGATCAACGGGTGGAGTTACAACCTCCGCGGCGACCTACTCAATGACGGTGCCCACAGCTACGGGTACCATCCGGGCGGATTCCTCCAGACCGTCGATTCCGCCGCCTGGTCCTACTCCTACGACGGCCAGGGCCAGCGCACCCTGACCTCAGGACCGAGTGGGCTGGTGCGCCTGGATCTGTTCGGCGACCGTGGCGAGCTTCTGGCTCGCCGGGAGCGACAGGGCGCGGGTGTCGCGGACGCACGGCGGGAGTTCATCTGGCTCGGCGACCAATTGGTCGCGGAGAAGACCTACGCCAACGTGGACGACGGCGAGAGCGTCTTCGATTCGCTGCGGCTGACCAAGACCGGTGAGCAGCCGCTGCTTTCCTGGACCGACCCCGCCGGGTGTGGCACGCCCTGGGAGGTGTGGCGGGCGGAAAGCCCGAACCTCTCGGATCAGCAGAACATGACCCCCGACGGTACCACCAAGCTATCCTATCTGGACGAGTTGACAACGCTCCTGGACACCCAACTGTTCTATGACGTCCGCACGGCTCGCTCGATTCTGCGGTGGCACGTCAACGACCACTTGGGCTCGACCCGCTACGTTCTGGATGGCGAGGGCGGCCTGGACGCGAGCTACGAACTGTTCCCGTTCGGCGAGCCGAAGACCGACGGCTGCCGGGTGCTGGACGGCGGGTACACGGCGAAGTTGCGCGATGACGAGTCGGGGCTATCGAATTTCGGTGCGCGCTTCTACAACTGGCGGATCGCTCGGTTCATGTCGCCCGATCCGGGCGACTCGTTCTCCGACCTCGATCCTCGCTCCGTCAACCGCTACGCATATGCGTTCAACGACGCCGTTAACTTCACTGACCCCGACGGACGCGCGGGTGTGCGGGCGCTCGTCGGCCGCTACTTGGATTGGACGTCAGGATTGAATCGTGCGGCGGCGGCACGAGTCATCAGTTGGGGTGCAAGTCTTCAGGAGGCTGGCGCTGCCGCCAACGATGGTAGTTTCGGTGGTGTTGCGGTTGATGCAACCCTTGGTATCGGCGGTTCAATGGTCCAAGGCATCGGCGACACCCTGAATCTCGGCACGTCAGTCGGAGAGGTGCACGGAACTGGAGGCACTGGCGAGAGTTACGTCCGAGCAAGCGCTGCGGAAGCGGGTCGGGCTGGGGGGCTCATCTTGATGCTGACAAGCGTCGCTGGCGGCGCTCGGGCTGCTTCAACAACGTTGAACGAGGTGAGGGTCCCGACGGCCTCCGGCGATATCATTGTTCCTAGGGGTTGGGTTCGGAGCATGGCGGACAACGGTCGCGGCGTTGTGTATCGACCGGCTGGGTCGCGGGGCGATGCTGGCGCTGTACGGGCAGCCATGCCCGACGGTTGGAACCCTGCGGGCTACGCCAAAGTGTACAACCTGCGCGGCCAGCCGATCGACCCTTGGACCGGCCGGACTCTTGCGAGGGCGCCGTCACACCTGCCCTTGACGGGCCGAACGACCACACAGCCTCCGCGGACGATCCCGGTTGCAGTTCCACCCGAGAGGCAGTGAACATGGCCGGCTCGCCGCCGGAAGTCACCTCCGGCTTCGGTGTCCCATTGGACCCCGTAGCGCTGACCCGTCTCGATCTGACGGACGTGCTCGTCTATGGGGTCTGCACTGATCTCGGCCGTAGCAGGTGTGTGATCACGATTGAGATCGTACCTAGCTACCATGCGGCTCTGGCGAACATGCTTGCGCTGAGCGGCGAGGCGGAAGTACTCGTCGATTTAGCGGCGGAGGGCGTTGCACAACTCGACATCCGAGGCTGTACCGTTCGACCGAAGGAATGGAAAGATAACGAGAAGCCGCATAACTGCGAGATCGCGTGGGTCCGATGCCGTCGGCGCAGGCTGAGGACACCTGCATATCAAGTACAGATAGCGATCTTCGGTGGTCTGCGAATCCGCATTACGTTTGATCGACTGTTCGGCCAGCGGTCACCGCGACCACCGGGCGTTGTGCACGAGTACTGATTAGCCAACGGCGGTCTGTGCGCCTACAACTTCCCCGACGCCTCCGCGAACGCCGCGGGGCCACTCGCGGTGGCGGAGCGGTACCGTCGGTCGTCCTTGAAGATCTCGACCGTGACGGTCCCGTCGCAGTCGAGCATGGCGCCGATGTAGACCTCGTCGCCCTTGGAGCCTTGGAAGCTGAACCGCCAGCCACTGCTGACATCGTCTTCCTCGCGCTCGATCTCGTGGGCGCCGAGGTAGGCGACATCAGCCGTGCAGGTTGAGGTGAGCAGGTAGCGCACGACGCGACCGTCGTTGTCGTCGTCACCACTGTCGGTGCAGGACCACAGGGTCAGGATTGCTGGCAGGAGAAGGACGACAAGCATCCACCTTCGCGACATGATCGGGCCTCCCAGGAGGAAGGTAGTTGGCGATACCAGCCCGCGTCAAGACGGGAGCGAACGAGGCCGAGGTGCCAAGAGCAGGACTGGCACGCTAACAAGGGCGGGCGCTGGCGTTAGTTTTCCCGCCTTGGGCACGCGGACAGCAGGTACCGCCGGCCCAGCACAGGACTTCGGGAACGACCTTGCCGTTGCCATTGCGCGTCACCGTCGTCCTGACAGCTTGACACCGACGGCTTCCGCCCTTGTGCTTTTCCCTGGTTTCGGTACCGTGAACCCATGCCCCGCTACTACGACTTCGAGGTGACGCTCTGCGACGTGGAACCGAGGATCTTCCGCCGGTTCCTGCTGCGGGACGACCTGACCTTCGCCGCCGTGCATGAAGCGATCCAGGACGCCTGCGGCTGGACCAACTCTCACCTGCACGTGTTCCGCCGCCTCAAGGCCCACGAGCGGGGGATCGACCTCGCGGGCCTGCCCCACGAGGACATGGACGAGCCTCCGCCCGACTCGGGCCGGGTCAAGCTCCAAAGCTTCTTCGGTTCGGAGCCGTCTCGCTGCTTCTATCTGTACGACTTCGGGGACTCCTGGTGGCACGAGCTGGTCTGCCACGGCACGGTGGAGCTGCCCGAGAGCTTCCAACGCCGGCTGCTCGGTGGAGCGCGAGCCTTCCCACCCGACGACTGCGGCGGGACGGGCGGGTACCAGGACTGCGTCAGGGTCATCCTCGGGGACGACGAGGACTTGGAGGAGGCCGAGGAGCTGCGGGAGTGGCTCCAGGGCTGGCGTCCGGAGGTGTTCTACTTCGAGGAGGCCAAGCGGGAGTTCGATCGGTGAGGCCCTGCCCGAGAGTCCGCGAGAACCGGACCGTTGACACGACCGGTGGGCTTGGCAGGTTGAAGTCCATGGATGCGAGCAACCACAACACCCCGGATCCTCCCGCGATCTGGGCCTTCCTGACCAGCAGCGCGGGCACAGAGACGTGAACGATCCGCGGTCTGCCTCAGGCGGCACGAGACACCCCCTTCCTGGCATCTGGCTCTTTGCTACCCTGAACGATGCTCACGAGCCGACCGATGTTGGCGAGCGTCTTCGTGAACGCGGGATCGTTGGCAGCCACCAGTGTTCGAACGTCCTTCACGAAGGCCGACCAATCTGAACGAGAAACCGTTCCGGTCCATGACCGGAACGGTTTTTTGGCTTCGATGAGCAGTTCTCCGTCCAGAAGGCGCGGGTTCGAACCGACGGTTTCGAGGATCAGGCGCTTCACGTCCAGATCGTCGCGCTGGAACCAGGAAACTGCGTGGATGCTGAAGGATATCACCCCCTGGGCGGGTTCAAACCAGCTCGGCGGTCCAGCCGACCGTCGCTGGGCCAGCGCCAGCTTGTCGCGCTCCAGAGCCTGTCGTCGGCGCAGGAACTCCTCGTCCGAGAGCAGGTCCCGCAGCCTCAGGTCGGTCAGGTTCTCGACCTGCCGATCCACCACTGTCAGCGCTGCGTCCAGCGACCGGTGCTGTGCAACTCGCTCGTGCTTATCCTGCCGGGTAGCGCGTTCGAGGCGGTTCAGTGCCCAGCGGTGGAACGGCTCGGGCAGGGAGATCCCCTCAAGAAAGGCGACGATCTGCTGCTCGAGCCGAGCCAAGGGCACATAGGGCTGGTCGCAGTGGGTGCCGACCCGGCGTTTCGTGCAGTGGTAGTAGGTGTAGAACGAGCCGAAGCGGTTGTACCGTTCCTCGGCCGTGATGGAGAGGCCGCAGTACCCGCAGCGCATGAGACCCGTGAACGCGAAACGGTGTTTCTGGGGGCGGGGACGCCCCGGCCGGCCGAGGAGCTTCTGGACCGTGTCGAACTCGTCCAGCGTCACCATGGCTTGATGCTTGCCGGGATAGGTCTTGCCCTCCCAGTCGATCACGCCGGCGTAGAAGGGGTTGGCGAAGATGCCGTAGACCGTGGATCGGCTGAGGAGCGCGCCACCGGTGCGTTTGCGCTTGACGGATCGTAGGCCCCACTCTTCGCGAGCGATGTCACAGATCCGCTGGGGGCTGTAGGCTCCGGTCAGCATTAGGTCCCACATCTGCCGGACCAGGGGGAACCGCTCGGGATCGGCCACGATCGTCCGCGTGGCCGAGTCGTTGAGGTAGCCGACGGGCGCGGGCGTGGGGCGCCAGCCGTTCTCGACCTTGGTGCGGTTGCCGCGCTTGACGTTCTCCGAGAGGCTGTCCACGTAGTACTTGGAATTCGCCAGGATGATGGAGAGCATGAACTTGCCCTGCGGGGTGTTGTCGAACGTAAACGTGGCGAACCGGAGGTCTTGCAGGAGCTTTCGGTCGAGCAGGTAGATGATCCGCCCGCCGTCGATGGAGTTTCTTGCCAGCCGGTCCGGGTGCCAGGCCACGATCCCCTGGGCCTCGCCCTTCTCGATCCGCTGGATCATCTCGTCGAAGATAGGCCGGCCCGGCGCTTTCGCGCTGAACGACTCCTCGTACACCTCCAGGATCTCGACCTCCGGCCAATGCGGCAGCAGGCGCTCGACTTCGCGGCGCTGGGATTCGATGGAGAGGACCTGCCGGTCCTCGTCCTCGCTGGACTTGCGGCAGTAGAGGAAGTACTTCATGGGGGTTGTTGGTTGTCTGGCGGAGGGACAGGCGGCGCGGGTCGGGAGAACAGCAGGTACAGGTGCATGAGGTGCGACGCTCGCGAGCGCGCCTCGCCCAAGGGGATGTCCTCGCCGAACTCCTGCTGCCAGATCTCGCTGAATTCGCGGATGTCATCGTCCGTGAGCTGCATGCGGGCAGCGTAGCAGCCCACGGGCGCGACGGGACAGGCGGTACGGTCTGCCGGATGCGGCAGGACGAGGTGTGGTTTCATCCTACGTGCGAGGACGCGAACTGTCAATGAACTCCCGTATGCAGCTTCAGTTACGCCTCGATCTCGCGACTATGCTGTTGAACAAGTCGCACCGAAGCCAGGTGCTTGTCGTACAGTTCTGGTTCGGAGGCTCGCGAGATTAGGTAGACCGGACACGAGGCCCTGGGTACGCCGGGGAGGTAGTAGGAGAACAGCATGGATCCATCGGCGGGATCGTCGCTGTCGCAACACAAGCAGTGGAAGAACGGGATGCGTGAGTAGACGTAGTACTCGAGAGACCCAGCGGTTCCGCAGGCCAGGAGCCGGCGGCGCTCGGCGAGAATCTGTTTCCTCGCTCGGAGAATGTCGCTCTCGTACTGCCGATCGCCACATTCGCGCAGATACCTTTGGGCCGGCTCATAGTGTGGATCGACGGCGTAGCACTTGACCGACACGCCTCGGCGCACGAGTGCTGCGATGTGATCTTGAAACTCACCCGGTCGTTGGCCCGTAAAGGATTTCGCGAATGCAGTAAGGCCGGTTCCTATCTCCAGCACCTCGCTCTTTGCGTTGCGGGCGAATCTCACCTTCTCCGCTATCGTGAGGCGACCTTGAGGGTATGCACGGAAACTGCCACTGAGGCGGTTCGCGAGCCCGTCGCCGCGTAATGAGAGCTCCCGCACGTTGATCAGTCCAATGTCCTTGGCGTCCAGGGGAAGAGCGTCACTCGCGAGCACCTCGGGATGCTCAACGAGGTGACTTCGGACGGCTTCGTGGAGCGGATCGTCAATCAGTACCTGCTGCGGTCGTGCGGCAGCTTGGATGCGGGCGCAGCGATCGACCGGTGCTCCAAACACATCCTCGTTGCCGGCGGTCCGGGAGTAGCGCGAGAGTCGGCCAAGGGCAAGACCGAAACGTCCCATGAGACCTAGTTCAGGGCAGAGGGCTTTCAGCGTCAACGCCGCGCGACAAGCAGAGAGCGGATCGCTGAACCGGCAGAGCACCCCGTCCCCAAGCTCCTTGACAACGGCGCCACGGTAACTGTGGACAACCGATCGAGCCGCGAGCGTGAAGACCATCGCTGCATGCACCCCGCGTGTATGGCCCTTGCGCAGCTTTGCCGAAGTCGAACCCACAAGGTCGAAAAAGCCCACCGTCTGTGTGATCGGTGCGGCGACCAGTTCCGCCGCTTGCGTCTCGATCCGAGACCTTTTCCGCGACAGGGATGGTAGGATGAATGCCACTACCTACTCCGGGGCCATTGGTGCTTCGTCATTCTGTGCGTTCGAACCGGGGCATGCGGCGACCGGATGACTCGACCAATTCCAGAAACATCGCTTTCGGTCGCACCCATAAGCGCATCTCACCGTACAGTGCTTGGTAGACGACTAACTCCTCCCCAGTCTCGGTATGCGTCGCGCAGCCGATCACGCGGTAGTACTGACCCTTGTAGTGTCGGTAGCGGCCGGGCTCGATTATCGGATGCTCGCTCATCGAAGGTAAGCGTAACAAATCGCTCGACGTCTTGGAAGGGTACGCGCATTGGTTAAGGACCGCGCCGCTCGGATCCCGTTTTGCACCGAGAGAAGCGATGTGGGCCATCCGAAGATCCTGTCAGTACCTGCCGCCCCCGGCAGCTCCCGCCTCCTGTCCCGTTCTGCGCGTGCTTGTTACGGTCCCGCCATGAGCAACGCCACCTACCTCGACCTCGCGCGGCAGTACCACGGCCAGATGCCGCCGCGGATTCGCGCGTACCTGAACGCCCGCGGCATCACCGACGACGTGATCGCCCGGTTCCTCCTGGGCTTCGACGGCGAGCGGATCACGATCCCCGTCTTCGACCGCGAATGTGACTTCGCGTTCTTCCGCTACGCCCGCGATCCCGAGCGGCCCTGGGGTCCGAAGATGCGCTCGCAGCCCGGAGCGTGGGCCGAGTTGTACGGCTGGGAGCACGTCCGCGAAGACCAGGAACGGCTCGTCGTCTGCGAGGGCGAGTTCGACCGGCTGGTCCTCGAAGGGCGGGGTATCGCGGCCGTGACCGGCACCGGAGGCGCCCTCGTTTTTCTCCCGGAGTGGGCCGAGGCCCTCCGGTCCGTCCCCAACCTCTACGTCTGTTACGACCACGACGCGGCCGGACGAGCCGGTGCCCGGCGCGTCGCGAGCCTGCTCCCGCACGCCCGGGTGGTGCAGCTCCCGGACGAGCTCGGCCTCCGCGGCGACGTGACCGACTTCTTCGTGAAGCTGAAAAGAACGCGCGAGGACTTCCTCGCGCTCCTCGACGCCGCCGAGCCCCTGCCGCCGGAGCCGGAGTCGCAAGATCCGCCCCGGAGGCCCTGGCAGCCGTTTCCAGGCACGGACGCGGCCGAACTCCAGGCCCGCGTGCGCCTCGAAGAGGTGGTGGGGGAGTTCGTGACCCTGCGGCGCACGGGCCAGGTCCTCAAGGGCCGCTGCCCCTTCCACGACGACCGCGTGCCCTCGTTCGTGGTCTACCCCGGCTCGCAGACCTTCCACTGCTTCGGCTGCCGGGCCCACGGCGACGCGCTCGCCTTCGTGCAGAAGTACGAGGGCCTGACGTTTGGTCAGGCCCTGGAAGTCATCCGGAGACTCGCCGGACCATGAGCGCCGAAAACCTCAAGCACGCGGCCGAGGCGGCGCGGCACACCGCGGTCCGGCGCACGGTCTCGGAAGTCCTGCCCGACGGCACCCTCGTCGAGCTGCTGTACCGCCCCGCCGAGCGCCGGACGCTGTTCCTGGTCTGGCAGGAGGGCCAGGTCCGCTACGAGGACTCCCTCTTGGTGGACGACCGGCGGCTGCTGCCGTACTCGCCCGAGAACAACCTGCTCAGAAACGACGTGGTGCTGTTCCCCTCCGACACGGCCGAGTACGGCGCGGAGCAGGACCTCGTGGCCGAGATCCAACGGTTCGTCCACCGCTACGTGGACGTGTCGGCCCTGTTCGAGAAGCTCGCCTCGTACTACGTCCTGTTCACCTGGGTCTACGACGCCTTCAACGAGCTGCCGTACCTGCGGCTGCTCGGGGATCCCGGCTCCGGCAAGACCCGCTTCCTGCTGACGGTCGGGTCGCTCTGCTACAAGCCGATCTTCGCCAGCGGCGCCTCCACGGTGTCGCCGCTGTTTCGGATCCTCGACGCGGTCCGCGGCACCCTGATCGTCGACGAGGGGGACTTTAGGCTCTCGGACGAGCGGGCCGAGATCGTCAAGATCTTGAACAACGGCAACGGCCGCGGGTTCCCGGTGCTTCGCACTGAGGTGTCGTCCACGCGGGAGTTCAACCCCACGGCCTACGCCGTGTTCGGCCCAAAGCTAGTGGCGACGAGAGGCCTCTTCGAGGATCGCGCGCTGGAGTCGCGCTGCCTCACCGAGGTCATGGGTCAGCGGCGGCTCCGCGCGGACGTGCCGATCAACCTGCCGAACGAGCACAAGGACGCGGCGCTCGCGCTCCGGAACAAGCTCCTGTTGTTCCGGCTGCGCACGCTCGGGCGCACTTCCTCACCCGAGGGCTTGGTCGACCCGTCGCTCGAGCCGCGCCTGAACCAGGTTCTCGTGCCACTGCTCTCCGTCATCCACGACGAGCGGACCCGGACAGAGCTGCGGGACCTCGCCCGGCGGTTCAACCGCGAGCTTGTCTCCGACCGCGCGCTCACGGCCGAGGCCCAGGTCCTTGAAGTCATCCGCGACCTCCTCGCTGCCGAAAGCCCGCTCTCGGTCAAGGAGGTGACGGGACTGTTCACCGACCGCCACGGGGAGGAGTACGAGCGCAAGGTCACCCCCAAGTGGGTGGGCTTCCTGCTTCGAAACCGCCTGCACCTTCGGACCGAAAAGCGGCACGGCGCCTTCGTCGTGCCGAACTCCGAGCGGCCGGCGCTGGAGCGGCTGTTCGAGCGGTACGGGATCGAGCCGGTTACGGCGACGGACGCCGCCCCGCCGGCGCTCGTGGCGTAGCCGCGGGGGACATGGGGGACTTGGGGGACTTTGCACGGGGGGTGAGGAGAGGCCGTTTTCGTTCAGACGAAATCGCGAACGTTAGCTAAGCCGACGTGGCCCAGAGCGTTTCCGAAGTCCCCCAAGTCCCCGAAGTCCACCCGGAAGTCCCCCGCGAGACGTCGTGCTCCGACCTGCTCCGCGCGGGCGCATACGCCGGCACCCCGTCATAATGGCGCTTGCGGGCCAGGGACGACAGGCAATGGGGCGCAGACGAGTACGCGGGACCTGCCACCTGTGCGGCACGACGGGCGATCTCTCGTACGAGCACGTTCCGCCCCGGGCGGCGTTCAACCGCCGACCCGTCCGTCGCGCACGCAGCGAGACGCTGTTCCAGACCGCAGACCTCGACCACATTCGCGGGGACCTGCTCCGGCGCGGCGCGGGAGCCCACACGCTGTGCGGCCGGTGCAACAACTTCACCGGCACGAGGTACGGTCCCGCCTACGTCGAGTTCGCGCACCAAGCCGGCCGCTTCTTGCGCTTGCTCGCAGCACCCGGCATCCACCAGCACACCTACACCGTCTTCCCGCTTCGGGTGCTCAAGCAGGTCATCGCCATGTTCGCGAGCACGATCGGCCCTGCGTTTCACAAGACGTGTCCTGAGCTGAAGCGGTTTGTGCTGAACGAGTTCGCGACCGGCCTGCCTGCGGAGTACGCGGTGTTCGCCTTGCTCACTGCCGCCGACCGGGGCCGCGCTTCTGGGCCGGTCGGGATCGGCGACCTGGCGCGCCGCACGCATTCCGTGTTCAGCGAGATCACGTTCGCGCCGCTTGGGTTTGTGCTGGCCCTGGGCGAGTCGGCCGCGCCGGACGCGAGCTTGATCGACATCACGTTCATGGCCAAGTACCTCTACGACGATTGCGTCCCGCTCACCTTGGCGCTGCCGGTGCTCTCGGTCTACTCACCGTTGCCCGGCGATTACCGGACCAGGGAGGAGGTCCAGGCTGCGTACGAGGAGAACGTGCGACGGGGATACTGGCCGCCGAAGCAGAGTAGCTGACCCAGCGCTCACCGGAGATCGTTACGCCGCGTCGTTCACCCGGCACGGGCCGTCGCGGGGCTTGACGACCGCGGCAGTAACTGATACAATTGCTACAAGTATAAGAATTGATACAACGAGGTATGGACATGGTCAAGAAAGTCACCGCGCTCGAAGCCCGGCACAAGCTGGGCGAGCTGCTGGAAGGCGCGTACCACCGCGGGGACCAGTTCGTCATCGAACGCGCCGGCAAGCCGATGGCGGCGGTGGTGCCCCTGACCCTCCTGCCGGACTACGACCAACTCGAAGCCGAACTGACCGAGGGGCTGGAGGACGTCCGCAAGGGCCGGATCTACGGCCCCTTCGACAGCGCGGCCGCCACGGCGCATTCCTTGCGGCAGCCGACCAGGCGCGGGCGGGCGAGGAAGACGGCCAAGAAACGCTGATGCGCCTGGCCTACACCGAGCGGTTCCGCAAGAGCTACGCGACGGCACCGCCCGCGATCCAGCGTGCGTTCGACCGCAAGGCCGCGTTGTTGCTATCAAACCAGCGGCACCCCTCTCTGCGCGTCAAGAAGTACGATCCGGCCCGTGGGCTGTGGCAGGGCCGGGTGACCGGCTCCTGGCGCTTCTACTTCACGATCGAGGGCGACACCTACTACCTCATTACCATCATCCCGCACCCGAAGTAGGGCAGACCAAGAGCGTCAGAGCCAGCCAGCACGAACGGGACCGAGACGAGAGCACGACAACAAGAGCCTCCCCAGGCAGGGAGGCTCTTGTTCGTCAACGGGGCCGACCGTTTCACGCTGATGCTCCGGGCGCCCCGTTTTTCGCACCCCACCTCAACGCCGATCCAGAACGCGGTCGCCGCGTCGTCTTGTCGCGCGGGGTACGCGGATCTACGATGGCACTTGTCTGGTGCGCTCGGACCCGTCTCGACGGGTCTTATGGGGCCAGGACAGCCGATGCCCGGCGCGTGGGCGCCCGCTGGGTGAAGCGGCCGGGGTGGTAGCAGCCACCCCGCCCTGAGCCACCTACGTGGTCTCAGGGACCCACACGGGAGACCTGGTCCCATGCGAGCGCCCATACGTCGGCCATTCCGGCCACGGCGTCCGACGGCCTATTCGGCATGTCGGATGCGGTGCCGCTCTCCTCCGCTGCGTGTCGCTGGACTGCACGTCGGCTGTCCAACTGTCACCGTTCCTCCAGGGCCAGGGCCCTGGCATCGGAGGTGAGCCATGACGCACTACGCACCACGCGACCACGATCCCTTCACGGACACCGTGGAGGAGGTCATCATCCAGGGCATCCTGCCGGCCACCGACCTGATCGACACGATCATCACCGGCGGGTCCAGCGGAACGAAGCGTTCAGACGACGAGTAGCAGCGCGGAATGCTGTCCTTCTCGGTGGGGCCCAGGGCGCGTCCCTGGGCCCTTTTTCTCGATCGCGTCACCCTGTCGCGATCGACGACCTTCCAACGTCACGCGACGGTCTTCCCGGTCCGGGCCTTCACGCGCCGGCGCTTCTCTCCGACCTCCACCCCGCTCCAGAACGCGGTGGCCGCGACGTTCGCGCCGAAGTCGATGATCGGCCGCATCTCGGGATCGTCGAGCGAGCTACCGGGGAAGTGTTTGCGAAAGACGCGGTTCAGGAGGTCGGCGATGGCCGACGTGTGTTTCTTGCTGGCAGGCATGAGGTCACGCTACCAAACCGGCAGACGACGTCAAATCGCCGCGGCTGTGGACAACTCCGGGCTCGGCGCTCCGGGTGGACTTGGGGGACATCGGGGACTTCGCACGCACAGCTTGCGCGTCGGTCTTGGCCAACGTTAGCCCCGCGGATGCTCGCTGAAGCCCGCACGCATCACCTCCGGACGAAGTCCCCCAAGTCCCCGACGTCCCCCGACCCGCGCGCGACCGAGAACGAACCTGCCGCCTGCGGCAGGTGCCGTCCCTCTGGACGACTCGTTCCCGGTTGCTAGGATGAGCGCAAGACAAAGGAGGGACATGCATAAATTGCCACGAGGAGGCGCACGAGTTCCTGTCAGCGAATCGAATCGCACAGATGCCGGTCCTCTTTCAGCAAGTTGCGCGTATCGCGCGTCGTGGTCGCAAACGTTGGCTCGGTCTCGTGTTCATTACACAGTTGCCGCAACACTTGCCCGATGAGGTGCTCGGTCTGATCAACAACTGGGTGCTTCACAAGATTGGTGATGTGAACGTCGTGAATCGGCTTCGACGCTCGATCGGCGGCATTGACGAGTCACTGTGGAGACATCTGCCAGCACTGGCGCCGGGACAGGCTGTCGTGTCGTTTACGAGCCTCACGCGTCCGCTCCTGGTGAGCATCGATCCGACACCGTGCCGCCTTCTGATGAACGAGTAAGAACCAAGCGCGGCGCGCCGGTATACTACGAGAGTGAGGATTCCGGTAACCGTACGGTGAGCCCCCATCTCCCGGGGCGGCGTGTCTGGGCGCCTTAACGCTCCGGGGTTATCCTGGAAGAGCTTGGCCTGAGAGTGACCTCCTGTCTCCAGAATATCTCCATGCCCCCGGGGGATTCCCGGGGACGCGTGGGGACTTCCGGGCACTCGAGAAGGCAACGATTTCGGCGGAACGTCGAGCCCTGACGGGGGAAGTCGTGTGCCACCGCCAGTTTAGTGACGAACTCATGCACGGGTTCGATTCCCGCCGCCTCCACCATCTCGCGGCTTCACCGCGAGATGGTGCCACGGCGTAGTCCGGCGAGGCCGGACGAAGCCGGGCCGGGTCCAGTGGCTTCCCGCTCCGGAACCAACCCCCACCCCCCACGACACCACCCAACCAACGCCAGGACCCACACGCGGAGGATGTTCCACTACGTCTACATCCTGGTCTCCGAGCGCGACCCCACCCGCCACTACGTCGGCCTGACCGAAAACCTCCACGACGGCCTGGCCCGCCACGACTCCGCCCGCAGCCCGCACACATCGCGGCACGGCCCCTGGCGCATCGACACCGTGACCGCGTTCGCCTCGCGCGCGAAGGCACGGCCTTCGCGCGCTACCTGAAGTCCCACTCCGGCCGCGCATTCTCGATCAAGCACTTCTGAGCCGTCCCGGTCCGGCGTAGCCGCAACATCGCCGGTGAGAAACGCGCACGGTGTCTGCTTCCGACGCAGCCCGCCGTGCGCCTCCGTGATGACCTTGCGGCCTGTCTTCAAGGACGCCACACGCGTGAGGATCGTCGCCCTCGCCGGGATTGCTGCGGACTACCGGTCCAGGAACGACATCTGGGCGGGACTGTACCGCGGGCCCGCGACCTTCTCCGGCGCCAGGGCCGCGTCCAGCAGGGCCAATTCCTGCCCGTCGAGCGACACGTCGGCCGCGGCGACGTTGTCCTCGAGGTAGGGTCGCCGCTTGGTGCCGGGGATGGGGACGATGTCCGGCCCCTTGTGCAGCAGCCAGGCGAGCGCGACCTGCGCCGCGGTGAGGCCCCGCCGCGCGGCCAGTTCCCGCACGGCCGCGGCCGCGCGCACGTTGGCGTCGAAGTTCTCGCCCTGGTAGCGGGGGTCGGTGCGGCGGAAATCGCCCGGGGGGTAGTCCTCGGCCCGCTTGACCTGGCCGGTCAGGAACCCGCGGCCGAGCGGCGCGAACGGGACGAGCCCGATGCCCAACTCGCGCAGCAGCGGGATGATCCGCGGCTCGAGATTGCGTTCCCACAGCGAGTACTCGCTCTGGAGCGCGGCGATCGGGTGCACCGCGTGCGCGCGCCGGATCGTCCGCTCGCCCGCCTCGGACAGGCCGAGGTACCGGACCTTGCCCTCGCGCACGAGTTCCGCCATCACCCCGACGACGTCCTCGATCGGCACGTGGGGATCGACGCGGTGCTGGTACAGGAGGTCGATGCGGTCGGTGGTCAGGCGCCGCAGCGAGCCTTCGACGGCCTCGCGGATGCGCGCCGGCCGGCTGTCGAGGCCGGTGATGCTCCCGCCCTCCAGCCTGAAACCGAACTTGGTGGCGATGACCACGCGATCGCGCCGGCCCTGCAGCGCGCGGCCGAGCAGTTCCTCGTTGGAGTACGGGCCGTACGCCTCGGCCGTGTCGAAGAACGTCACGCCCAGCTCGATCGCGCGGTGGACCGTGGCGATCGACTCGCGCTCGTCGCGCTCTTCCGGCGTGCCGTAACCGTGGCTCATGCTCATGCAGCCGAGTCCCAGCGCCGAAACCGCGAACCCGCCCGCTCCCAACCTGCGTTCCTGCATTCGTGCTCCCTGCCGGCCCGCGTGCCGGGCCGGTGTCAGTCGGCGTCGAGCGAGGCCATGTCGATCGAGAACCTGTACTTGACGTCCGAGCGCAGCATCCTCTCGTAGGCCTCGTTGATGCGCTGGATCGGGATGACTTCCACGTCGGCCGTGATCCCGTGCTCGCCGCAGAAATCGAGCATCTCCTGCGTTTGGGCGATCCCGCCGATCAGCGAGCCGGACAGGCTGCGGCGGGCGAAGATCAGCGGGAATGCCGCGACGGACAGCGGGTTCGGCGGGGCGCCGACGAGCGTGAGGTTGCCGTCGCGCCGCAGGAGCTGGATGAAGGCGCCGATGTCGTGGTCGGCGGAGACCGTGTCCAGGATGAAGTCGAAGCTGCGGGCGTGCTTCTGCATCTCGTCCGGGCCGCGGGTGATCACGACCTCGTCCGCGCCGAGGCGCAGCGCGTCATCCTTCTTGCCGGTCGAAGTGCTGAACACGACGACGTGCGCGCCGAGCGCGTGCGCGATCTTCACGCCCATGTGGCCCAGCCCGCCGAGCCCGACCACGCCGACCTTCTTGCCGCGGGCCACACCCCAGTGGCGCAAGGGCGAGTAGGTCGTGATCCCGGCGCAGAGCAGCGGCGCGGCGCTGGCCGGATCGAGATTCTTCGGCACGCGCAGGACGAAGTCCTCGTCCACGACGATGGCCTGGGAGTAGCCGCCGTAGGTCATGCCCCCGAGGTGCCGGTCGGGCGAGTTGTAGGTCCAGACTTGGTTCGGGCAGTACTGCTCGTGGCCGTCCAGGCACTCGGGGCACGTGCGGTCGGAGTCGACCAGGCAGCCGACGCCGGCGAGGTCGCCCGGCTTGAACCGCGTCACGGCGAAGCCGACCCGCGTGACCCGGCCGACAATCTCGTGGCCCGGGATGCAGGGGTACGTCGTGCCGCGCCACTCGTTGCGCGCGGTGTGGAGATCGGAGTGGCAGATCCCGCAGTACAGGATCTGGATCTGGACGTCGCGCGCGGTCGGATCGCGGCGGTCGATCGTGGTCGCCGCGAGCTGCGAATTGGCGCTCGCCGCGGCGTAGGCTCTCGCTTTGAACATGTCCCGGTCTCCCTGGGGTGATGGGTCGCGGGAGTGTAATTGCAGGAGGCCCGCTGCGCCCGCCCCCCGCGCTGACGCCCTGCGATCGGCAAGTGCCTCGCTATCTTCGACTTGGCCCTGACGGCGGGCTTGACGTGCGTCAAGAGGGACGAACGCGGTCTGTCGCATAATCCGCTTCCTCCCACCCGCGGAGATACCGACGTGAACCACCGTACCCTCCGCACGCTCACCGTCTGCCTGACCTTGCTGCTGATCTCGCTGGGCGCGCTCGCCGCGCAGGCCGACAAGCCGGCCGCGGCGGAATCCGCCTGCGTGACGTGCCACGCGAAGAAGACACCGGGCGTGGTCGCCGACTGGAAGCTCAGCCGGCACGCCGCGAACGGCATCGACTGCGACACCTGCCACGGCGAGGCGCACAAGTCGGACACCGACGCGGCCAAGGCGCTGCTGCCGACGCCGGAAACCTGCGCCACGTGCCACGACGAGCAGGTCGGGCAGTTCAAGAAGGGCAAGCACGCGCTGGCCTGGGTCTCGATGAACGCGATGCCGACGATCCACTGGCAGCCGATGCAGCTCATCGAGGGGATGAAGGGCTGCGGGGCCTGCCACAAGCTCGGGCTGAAGTCGGAGGCCGAGACCAAGCGCCTCGCCGCCGAGGGGCAGATCCACGGCAACGCGTCGTGCGACGCCTGCCACACGCGCCACACCTTCTCGGTCAAGGAAGCGCGGCAACCGCAGGCCTGCCAGACCTGTCACATGGGCTTCGACCACCCGCAGTGGGAGATGTACTCCGGCTCCAAGCACGGGGTGCGCCACCTGCTGAAGCAGTCCGGGACGCTCCCCGCCGACACGCCGGCCCCGACCTGCCAGTCCTGCCACATGCCCGGCGGGAACCACGAGGTGCGCACCGCCTGGGGCTTCCTCGCCGTGCGGCTGCCGATGCCGGACGACCCGCAGTGGACGGCGGACCGGGTGACGATCCTGCAGGGGCTGGGCGTGCTCGACCCGGCGGGGCAGCCGACCGGGCGCCTCGAGGCGGTGAAGGCCGCCGACATCGCGCGGCTGACGCAGGAGTCGTGGCAGGCCGAGCGCGACCGGATGCTCGCGGTCTGCGGGCAGTGCCACGCGCCGGGGTTCGCGAAGGCGGAACTGGAGAAGGGTGACCGGATGATCCGCGAGGCCGATCACCTGATGGCCGAGGCGATCCGTGTCGTCGCCGCGCTGTACAAGGACGGCGTCCTGCCCAAGCCGAAGGAGTACGCCGCGGCGTTCCCCGACCTGCTGACGTTCCACGACGCGCCGACGCCCGTCGAGCAGAAGCTGTTCGTGATGTTCCTCGAGCACCGGATGCGCACGTTCCAGGGGACGTTCCACGCCAATCCGGACTACGCGCTGTGGTACGGCTGGAGCGAGATGGTCCGCGACCTGGCCGAGATCCGCTCGCTGGCCGCGGAGATGCGCAAGTAGGGGCCGGCGCGGCCGCCCCGGCAGATCCGCTGCGAGCGTGCAATCGTGCGGTCGGCATGGCCGGGTCGCCTGCGGCGACCCCTGCATGGGGCCGGCGCAGCCGGCCCGAATTTCCGCACCTCGATCGAGGTGCGCGTCCGGGCCGCCTGCGGCGGCGGCTACGGGCAGGTCGTGCGGGTGTGGTCGTCGTCGGTCACGCCGCACAGCGAGCCGGCCGTCCACGTGCGGGGGTCGGCGGAACCGAAGCCGGGGTGGCCGGCCGTCGCTCCGTCGGTCCACACGAGGTTGTACCAGACGTTGGCCTGGCCGGTGCTGTCGATCGTCGTCGACCCGGCATTGCCGCCGTCGGGCTGCGCGCAGCCGGCGTAGCCGTCCCAGGTCCCGAGCGCGTTGTAGAGCACGACCAGCTTCTGCGCGCTGCAGGTCTGGGCGTCGTAGGTCACGTTCAGCAGCTCGCCCGCGCCGCGCACGAACCGGGCGCTCGGCGCGACCGGCGGCGGCGGTGCGTTCCCGGTGGCGCAGGTGTCGCCGACCATGACATTGCCGAGCACGACGGTGTCCACGTACCAACCGACCGCGGCCGTGCTGTTGTCCTCGCCCTCGTGCCAGCGCAGCCGGACGGTCTCGCCGGCGAGCGCGCCGAGACCGAGCGCGACCGGCTGGGGCGACGTGTTGGTCGAGCACCACGCGCGCTTGCCGGCCAAGGGGTTGGAGCAGCACGTGCTGACGGTGCCGTTGAAGCCGCGGGCCGTGAACCAGCCGTCGGGCACGACGCGCCACTCGGCGTACGCTGGCCCGATCCCGTATTCCAGCGTGCCGGCGTCCTTGCACGACGCGATGGTCCCCTCGAACTTGGACCCCTGGTAGAACGACACGCCGCTGTTCGCCTGGGCCACGAACGTCGGGCTGACGAGGACCTTGTCGCCGACCCGGCCGGTGTCCTCGGCGTACCACGAGTGCGTCGGTGACTGCGAGTACTCGTCGGACCAGGCCCAGTTCGTCGGCCCGCTGAGGACGGCCGTGCTCCAGCCGGCGAGGTCGAACCCGCCGGCGGCCTCGAACGTCTCGGTGAGCGTCTGCGTCGAGAGCGGCCCGGTCGGCGCGCCGGCCAGTTCGACGACGTTGGCGTCCTCGATCCCGTTCGAGGCGTCGAAGGCGCGCACGACGTAGAAGTAGCTCGTCCCGCTGACGAGCCCCGCCGCGTCGACGTAGCTCGTGCCCTGGATCCCGGAGGCGATCAGGTTGGCCGGCACGATCGCGACCGGGCTGGTGGTCGAGCGGTAGACGCTGTAGCGCACCGGCCCGCCGCAGTTCGCCGTCGCCGCGGGCCACGCGAGCGTCAGCGCGCAGGTGGACTGGCCCGGGTTGCTGACCGAGGCGAGGCCGGCGAACTCTGGCGCCATGATGCAGGCGCCGGTCGCGCTGGCCGACACGCACGCCGAGGCCGCCGACTCGCAGCCGCCGGTCGGGTCCAGCGCGGCGACCTTGTAGGCGTAGGTGATCCCGCCGCTGACGTTGGTGTCGGTCCACGGCGAGGCCGGGTGCCCGCCGCGCACCAGCTCGAACGGGCCGGCCGGGCACTCGCCGATCGAGCGGTAGATGTTGTACGCGTCGCCCGTGGGCGTGCCCGGCGTCCAGCTGATCGTGATCTGGTTGTCGCCGGGAACGCTGGCCGGATCGATCGCGGGGACGCCGGGCACCGTGCACAGGCAGCCCGCGTTGACGGCGGCGAGGATGTCGAGCCGGCCGTGGCCCCAGGTGTTGTTCGGCCCCGTCACGTAGTTGCCGCCGCAGCTCTCGACGATCGCGGGCAGGTCGCGCGCGGCGTTGCCCAGCGCGGTCTCGGTGTCGTCTTGTTGGTTCATGAAGCAGGAGTGCGCCGACCACAAGAGCGCCACCGCGCCGGTGACGTGCGGGCCGGCCATGCTGGTGCCGTCCATCGAGGTGTAGGAACTGTCGCTGGAGTAGTACGACGAACGAATGCCGGAGCCGGGGGCGACGATGTTCGGCTTCATCAAGTTGGTGCCGGTGGCGTAGCCGCGGCTGCTGAAGTACGACATCGAGTCCGAGCTGGTCGTCGATCCGACCGTGAAGGCCGAGTCGTAGATCGCGGGCGGGTCGGTGACGCTGTTGCAGCTCGACCCGGAGTTGCCGGCGGAAACGACGGTCATGATCCCGGCGGCCTTCTGGTTGTCCATCGCCTGCTGCAGCGTGTCCCACGCGCAGCCCTCGGACGTCGGGCAGCCCCAGGAGTTGACGGTCACGTCGGGGGCCTTCGCGGGGTCGGGGTTCGAGCCGTCGAGCCGCGTCGGGGCGAGGAAGAACTGGAAGCACTCGAGATAAGTCGCGGGGGTGCCGGCGCCGCCGTTCATGTTGCGGCAGCCGATCCACTTCGCGCCGGGAGCCATGCCGACCTGGTTCGTGCCGCCGTCGTCGCCGAGGACGGTCCCCATCGTGTGCGTGCCGTGCCCGTAGTCGTCGCACGGCACCTGCGAGTTGGCGCCGCAGCTGCCGCCACCGCTGTGGATCGAGTCGTGCCAGTTGTAGTTGTGATCGGCGCTCGCGCCGTCCCAGCCGCGGTACTTGCTCTTCAGCGCGTTGTGCGTCCAGCGGTAGCCGGTGTCCTGCCCGCCGACGACGACGCCCTCGCCGTGGTAGCCGAGGTTCCACACCGCGGGGGCGTTGACCTTGGAGATGTTCCACTCGACCGAGTCCGGTGCGAGCGGCGCCGGCGGGGCAGCGACCTCCTCGACCGGTCCCGGCAGCGGGAGGACGTTGCGGATGAGGGGGTTGCCCTCGACGCGGTCCACCTCGGGCCGGCGCGCGGCCGCCACGGCGAGGTCGCGGTCGCCGCCGTGGACGAGGATCGCGTTCACGATCCAGTACGGCTGGTACGTCGCGCCCCGTGCGTCGAGCCAGGTCCGCAGCGGCGCCTGGGCCGTCACCGCGGTCCGCGTCAGTGCGGAGAACACGAAGCGCCCCTTGTCGGGCTTGGCGGCCAGGGCGCGGGCGGGGGAGAGGTCGGCCCGGTCCTTGAGCACGATGAAGAAGTCGGCCTTCTGGCCGTTCGCGGTGTGCTCGACGACCCACCAGTGGAGGTTGGCGGGCAGATCCTCGCCGGCGAGGCACGGCCCGAAGCAGGCGACGCACACCACGATCGAGATCAGGACGCTGATGTTCCGGACCATGGACGACCCTCCCGAGAACAGCCCAGAAGGTACGACGGAAGCCCGGCAAACCCATGGGGGAATTCAATTTGCCCACCCGGGCCGGTCCGCGGCGCCTGCGGGGGCCGGGCAACGGGGGGATACTCGTGCGGACGAACGAGGCCCCGCTCGATGGTTCCAACTCCGGAAGGAAACGCCGCGCGACCCCTCCCGTTCCGCCTCGGGACGGACTTCCGGGCCCTGTGCCGCAAGCTGGAGGAGGCGCTGGCCCAGATCGAGGGCATGGACGACCTCTCCACGGTCCTCGAGAACAGCCTCGTGTGCCTGCTCGACCGCTTCGAGGACGAACTGGGCTTCGAGGGCGGCCGGATCTACCGGCGGGAAGGGGAAGACTTCTATCTCTGCTGCGGGTTCGGGACCTCCCGTGGCGCGCCGGTCGGGCTGCGTGTGCCGCGCGGCTACCCGCCGCACCTGCGCTGCCTGGCCGAGCGGCTCGTCCTGATGGACCGCGGCGAGCCGGGGATCGACGACGCCTTCGAGAACGTGATCGGAGTTTCGCGGACGTTCGCCGCGATCGCGGTCGGCGCCCAGCCGAGCCACGTCGTCGCGTTCTCGATCAAGGGGCAGCCACGCGAGGAGCAGCTCTTTTACTCCCTGACCGCCGTGCGTCACGCGTTGAACCTGAAGCTGCAGCAGCTGCGGGTCAGCGGCATCCTCGAGGAATCGCGCGAGATTCAGGAGAGCATGCTCCCGGCGTCGCCGCCGGAGTTCGCGGGATTCGAGATCGACGGGCGGACGCTCCCGGCGGACCTGGTCAGTGGCGACCTGTTCGATTACCTCCCGGTGTCCGAATCCACGCTCGGGCTCGCGATCGCGGACTCGTCGGGCCACGGGCTCCCGGCGGCGCTCCTGGCCCGCGATGTCGTAACCGGGCTGCGGATGGTGGCGGGAGTCGACGAAGCCGTCGCGACGACGGTCGCGCGGCTGAACCGCGTGGTCGAGCGCGCGGCGCTGTGGAGCAAGTTCGTGGCGCTGTTCTACGGCCACCTCGACCGCGACGGGTCGCTCGAGTACTGCAACGCCGGGCAGTGCCCGCCGCTCCTGCTGCACGACGGCGTGTTTCGCGAACTCGCGAAGGGCGGATCGGTCCTGGGTCCCGATCCGGCGGCGCGCTACGCCAGCGAGCGCGTGCGCCTCGCGCGCGGCGACGTGCTCGTCCTGTACACGGACGGCGTCATCGAGCGCGAAGCGCCCGACCGGGAGCCGTTCGGCCTCGCGCGCCTGCGCGCCTCCGTGGCCGCGGCGGCCGGCGCCGGCGCCAGGGCGATGGTCGACGCGATCCTCGCCGCGGCGCGAGATCACGGGCGCGGGTCGCCGCTGACCGACGACATGACGGTCGTGGTGGTGGTGCGTCGGCTCTGATTCGCTAACCCGACCCGGCCGCGAGGTTCGAGGCGACCCGCCAGACGACATCCGTGTGCGGCGCCGATCCGGCGTACACTCGCGCCCGGGCCCGGGTGCATGATCTACACCAGCGTCGTCAACTGGGCGGGGTTCGCGCTGATCGCGGCGCTGTGGTGGGCGCTGCCCGCCCGCGCCCGGGTACCCTGGCTCGCCGTTTCGTCGCTGGCGCTGCTCGCGCTCAACGACTGGTTCGCGGCGCTCGTGCTCGCGTTCACGGCGCTGGCCGCGGGCGTCGGGCCGCGCTGGGTCCGCGCGGCCCGGCGCGGCGCTGGCGCCCGGGCCGCGGTGCTCTACACCTCGATCCTGCTTCCGCTGGTCGCGCTCAAGTACCCCGGCTGGTTCGGCTTGCCCGGCACCCCCTGGACGCTCGGCGCCGGCCTCGCAGCGACCTCGCTCGCGTTCCCGCTCGGGGTGTCGTACTTCACCTTCAAGGCGGTGATGTTCGCGCGCGGGTCGATTCGCGGCGAACTCGCGGACACCGGCGTGACCGGCCTGCTGGCGTACCTCGCGTTCGCCCCGGCCGCGAGCGCCGGGCCGATCGACCGGCCGCGGCCGCTGCTGGAGCAGTTCGCCCGGACCCGCCGCCTCGCGCGGGACGAGCTGGTCTACGCCGGGTACCGGATCGCGACCGGTCTCGCGCTCAAGTTCGTGCTGGCCGACACGCTCCAGTTCGTCGTGGCCAAAGAGCTCCAGCCCGAGGCCATGGCCGGGTCGCCCGGGCGCCTGCTGTGCTTCGGGCCGCTCTACGCGCTGTTGATCTACACCGACTTCGCCGGGTACAGCCACATCGCGATCGGTTGCGCCGCCCTGCTCGGCCTGCGCTCGATGGAGAACTTCGACCGGCCGTACCTCAAGCCGACGATCGGCGAGTTCTGGCGCTCGTGGCACATCTCGCTGACCACCTTCCTGCGCGACTACATCTTCCTCCCGCTGGCGCTGCGCTGGTCGCGGCCGCTCGGCCCGACGGCCGCGAGTTACCTGGCCACGCTGGTGACCTTCGCCGCCTGCGGAATCTGGCACGGAGAGGGCCTGAACTTCCTGCTCTGGGGCCTCTACCATGGCTGCCTGATCGTGGGGCAACAGGCGTTCCACGCGGCGACACGGCACACCCGGCCGTTCCGCCGCTGGCGGCGCCGGGCCCCGTACCGGCTCGCCGCCACCGGGTTGACCTTCGTCACGGTCGCGGCCGGCTGGTACCTGTTCGCCTTCGACCTGCAGGAGCTGGCGACGATGCTGGGGCACAACCGATGAGGCGCGGGCACGAGCCGGTCACCCCGGAGCAGCTCGGCTGGCTGCGCTGGGAGGCGCTGAAGCGCCGCGTGGACGTGCGCCTCGCCGCGGCGGCGTTCGCGGTCACGTTCCTCGCGTTGGCGGTCGCGTTCAACGTCGCCGCACCGAGGCTGCACGACGCCGTGCGCTCGGCGGTGCTCGCGCTGTCGCACGAGGATATCGACGCGGACAGCGGTTCGACGGACTCGCTCGTGCGCGCGCACCTGGCGCGGACCGCGCGGCCGGGAACGCGCGAGGTGGTGCTGCTCGGCGCCTCGTACACCGCCAGCTCGTTCGAGACCGACCCCTCCCGCAGGCTGCACCGGCTGCTCTGCGCGCGGCTGGAGCACACGACGGGCGCGGACTGGGACTGCGAGAACCTCGCCCACTCGGGGTACGACACCTGGTGCAACTTCTACATCGCGCGGCTGCTGCGGGAGCGGCGCCGGCCCGACTACCTCGTCGTCAGCTTCGACACCTTCGTGCACAAGGTGCGCAGTCGGCACCTGGTCCTGAACACCGGCGACAGCGTCGGCCTGTTCACGGCGGACGAGCTGGCGAGCGTGGTCCCACGCAACCGGCAGCCCCTGTACCGCGCGGAGGCGCGCGGGGTAGCGGTCGTGCGCGCCTGGGCGCCGGCGTTCGAAACGCTGGAGCGGGCGCGACGGACCGAGGAGGGTCTCGCGGCCGCGGCGGGCTGGCTCGCCAGCCGGGTGCGCGACGGGCGCTGGGACACCCCGCTGCTGGACTATGTCCACCCCGACGGGCGGCGGAAGTCCTGGCGCGAGATGCGCTCGGCCCTCTCGCGGGTGGAGCGGATGAAAGCCCGCCCCGTCAGGCCCGACGCGATCGGGCCGGTCGTGCGTGACGACATGGAACTGCTCGGCCGCGAGCTGGCGGCGCTCGAGGCCGCGGGGACGCGCGTGCTGGTGCTGACGATGCCGAAGAACCCGCAGATCGTCTACGAGTTCGAAGCGCACCGGGCCGCGCTCGAGGATTGGGCGGTGCGGTACGGCATCGAGTTCCACGACTATTGGACGAGCGGCATCATCCCCGACCGCTGGTTCGCCGACACGGGCCACTTCTTCGGCGAGGGGTGCGCGATCATGGCCGACCGGATCGGCGGGTGGATCGAGCAGGAAGAGGCGCGATCGCGATGAGAAAGGTGCTCGGGCTCCTCGGCGGGATCCTCTACGCGCTGCTCGTGCTGGCGGCGATCGCGCTCTGCAGCGGCATCGCCGGTGGGTTCATCTACGACAGCTTCTAGCGCGCGTCCGCCAGCAGCCGCTGGAGCGCGGCGAGTCCGTCGAGCTGGATCGGTGGCCCGTGCCCCGTGGCGAGGGTGCGGATGCTCCAGCCGCGCGACTCGAATTCGGTGACCAGCGCGCGGATCGAGCGCACGTTCTGCGCGTAGTCTTCCGTCAGGCCGCGCCAGCCCAACTCCAGGCGCGGCCACGTCACCAGCGCGTCGCCGGCGAAGAGCGTCTCGGTTTCCGGCCAGTAGAACGACGTGCTGCCGGGGGTGTGGCCGGGCGTCTTGAAGGCGATGACGGGGCCGATCCGCTGGCCATCGCTCACGATCGTCGTGTCGACCACGACCGGCGGTGGCGTCAGCGCGGAGAGGCGGATCCCGAGTCGCCACAGGACGTTGCTGACGTTGAGGGCGTACTGCTGCGGCCAGACGCGCCACGGCCGGCGCGGGATCCACGTGGTCTGGTTGGAAGGGCGTCGGCCCTCGATCACGTCGCGCTCCGCGGCCGGCGCGAAGACCCGCGCACCGCTGGCGCGCTTGAGCGCCCACGCGCCCTTGACGTGCGTCAGGTGTGCGTGCGTGAGGATGATGTTGCGGATCTCGCCCGGCGCACGGCCGAGCGACGCCAGTTGCTCCAGAAGCGGCCGCGCCAACCCGTCGCCCAGGGCGTCGATGACCGTCAGGCCGTGGCCGTCGTCGAGGATGTAGGAGTGCACGCGGCCGAAGCGCTGCGAAACCGGGTGCAGCGCGGGGGTGGCAGGGAACGGTGCGGCGCGCGGGCTGTGCCGGGCCGGCGTTTCGGCGGAGGGCGTCGCGGGGGCGATCGTCGCATTGCGCATGTCCGACTCCGATCCGCGCGCCCGTCAGTGCGCGGCGGGGACGTTCCAGGGATTGAAGGCGTTGTCCAGCCCGGCCAGCGCCGGGGCCAGCGCCGGGACGTTGCGGCGCAGGACGTCGAGCATGGTCGTGTCCTCGATCCAGCGGATCCCCTCGGGCGTGTAGACCTCCGGGCGGTAGTCGTCGGTCAGGAAGCGGTCGCTCTTCAGCCGGCGCGAGGCCATCAGGATGAACAGGAAGAACGCGGTCTCGCTGAAGCCGAAGCCATCGATCAGCGGCTCGGCGTACAGGCCGATCAGCAGGTCCACCCGGTCGATGTCGTCGCCGTAGAGCTGCTTCAATCGCGGCAGGTACTTGTCGTAGCGCGCCCGGGCGACGGCGTCGCCCGGCTTGGGCGCGCCGAGCAGGTCTTCGAAGCTGCGCACCCGCGGCAGCCCGAGGAACTCGCGGAACTCGTTGTAGCGCGGGACGCCGCGCTCGCGGTCGCGCAGGATGTCCACGGCGGCCAGGTCGATGCGGTTGCCGTTGGGCCGCGTGAAGTTGCGCAGGCTGTCGGGGAAGTTGCCCAGCGCCAGCATGCCGGGATGCTCGCGGCCGAGGCTGTAGACAGCGTTGTCGAAGCCCAGCTCGCGCACGAGCGGCCGCACGCCCTGCTCGGTCGCCTCCAGGAAGCCGAGCCGGCGCAGCTCGCGGTCGTCGCCGCTGTCGCGGAACGTGATGCTGTCCGGCAGCAGCGCGTGCATGCGGTACACGGCGGTGAAATCGTCGGTGATCGCGTACGGCGCGGCGTGGTGGTCGGCGTGCGAACCGGGGATGCCGCGCAGGAGGTCCCAGCGCGTGACGTGCCGGAACAGGCGCGAGCCGCGCTTGCCGAACAGGCCCCACCAGTTCCCCTTGAGCCCGTAGGCGGTCGTCCGGTGCGGCAGGATCGCCGGCGTCCACTCCACGGTGTGGATCTTCGCCAGCAGCGCGGCGTTGACCAGCCGCGCCTGGTCGAACAGGCGATCGTCGTCCCAGCCCTCGCGCCGCGCGCGGGGGGTGTTCTTCAGCATCTCGCAGATGCGGTTGTGCTCGCGCGCGAACAGCGTGTGCATCACCGACAGGCCGACCCACCAGTTCTCGTTAACACCGGTGAGGTCGACCTCGCCGTGCGCCTTGCGCTCCAGCGGGAGCAGCCCGCCGTCGTCGAGCCGGAGCTTGCCGTCGACACCGGAGCGCAGCTCGCGCTCGCGCTCCGCCGAGTTGCCGTACAGCTGCGAGCCGTCCCACCAGTGCGTGCACACGTTGCCGTAGACGGGCGGGCCGGCGCTGCGCGCCGGGTCGCGCCGCGTGCGGCGCACGGACATCGTCGGCTCGCCCCAGTCGCTGCCGGGTGGCACGGCGAACTCGATCGGCTGGTCCTTCTCGTTGTCGTGGCCCATCCAGTCGTGGATCATGAACTGCAGCCACGCCGCGGCGAGAAGGTTGAGGAACGGCACCGGCATGAACCCGCCCTCGCGGGCGAGGAGTTGCTCGCTGATCGCGCGGGGGTTCGGCTCCAGGAGGTCGCGCGGCACGCTCGCGTCGCCCGCCGGGAAACAGCGCTGCAGCGGCATGTTGCGGCCGAACAGGGTGCCGGCACGGCCCATGTCGGGGGAGCCGAGGTCGTTGAAGCGGCCGTCCGCGGCGCGGGCCCGCAGGTGGCGCTCGTCGGGCGCGGGCGAGACCGCCGCCGCGGCCGCTGAACCGCCCGGCACCGACCCGGTATCGACAAGGTTCCAGTGGCGCAGCCGGACACGCGTCGCGAGGATGCTCGTCGCGCCGAGCCACAGGCCGCGCTTGTGCCAGGGCTTGCGCCGGTCGAGACCTGCGGCGAACGACATGACCATCCGCTCGCCGAGGCTGAAGCCCGTCCGTTTCTGTTGCCTCATGCAACGCCCCCGGTTCGATCGGGAGCCCGGCCGTCGGACGTGCGCCGGAGTGGCGGCGCGGATCTTACATCTGTCGGGGCCTGCTTTAGTCCACGCCGCGAGCACATTTTCGCGTGGGCTGACGAACTCGTTTGTCGAAGATGCGGCGAGTCGTGCGGAGGAGGAGCGAAGAGCGGGGACAGGTGTTCCACCTGTCCCCGCGGTCGTCACTTCTTGGTGTAGATGATCTCCATCATTTTCATTTCCTTGCCGTCCTTGCCCGGGCCGTACAACTCGAACACCTCGGTCGTCGGCGTGGGCCAGCGCATCGTCATGCGCGAGGTCACCGGGCCCTTCTTGACCGGATCGTTCCAGGTGCCCTTGAACGTGCAGGTCTGGGCGTCGCAGGTGCCCTCGCTGACCATCAGGCCGGTGGACATGCTGTCGGTCCAGGTCGACCAGTACTTGCCGGTGACGTTGTCGAAGCCGGTCATGCCGCGGCCGTTGTACTGCATGCCCATCATCATGGCCTGGACCTCTTCGACCATGACGCGCCCGTCGAGGATCATCGTGCGCGTCGCCGTGCCGGTGTCCTCCGTCGGGGGCGCGCCGGCCTCGTGCCAGCCCTTGATCTTGAGGTCGTACGTCCCGGCCATCGCCGCCAGTTCCTTGTGCTGCGGACCCGGCGTGCCGGCCTTCATGTACAGCTCCATCTCGGCCTTCTGCTCCGGGGTCATCTGCTGTTCCTCGGCCAGCCCCGGCGTGACGAACGCGACGGTCGCCAGCACGGCGAGCGCCGACGTGAGAGTGCGCACCTTTTCTCCCTCCTCGATTTGCTGCGAACGTGAATCGAAACGCGATCGGGCGGCAGCAGGATATCCAAGTCCGCCGCGGCTGCAAACGTCTCTCTTTGGTACCCCGTTTCGGAAACGTGCTCGCACTCCCTAGCTGCGGACGAGCACCGCGCGCGTGTAGAGCAGGTGGAATCCCTGCTTCTGCGCGTTCTGCTGGGACTTCGAGCCGGGCTGGGTCGTGATGACCGCGATCTCGCAGCCCGCGGCCGCGACATCGGCCAGGCGGGCAGCGAGGAGCGCCGTCTGCACGCCGCGCCGCCGGTACCGCGGCAACGTCGCCGCGCCGGCGAGCTGCGCGACGCCGTCGAAAACGTGCACCGCCGCGCCGCCCGCGATTTCGCCCTGCAGCCGCGCCAGGTAGCTGGTGTAGGCCGGATCGCGGGCGAGGTCGCCGACTGCCCGCTCCAGCACCTCGCGCGGGAACTCCTCGTGCGAGGCGACCCCCTGCGTGTCGGGTGCGGCGAAGCCCGCTATGACGGTGTCGAGCCACGTCGGCAGCTCGTCGGGCGCGATGCGGCTGACGCTTACGCCGCCGACGGGAGGCGCGGGCGGGCGGGGCAGTCGCGTGCCGAGGACGTTCTCGAAGCCGACCAGCCGGTACCCGCGGTCCGACAGGAGCGTGGCGAGCGCAGGCTCGGCCAGGTTCGCCAGCTCGACCTGCACGGGGGTTGCGCGCGCGGCGAAGGCGCGCTCGACCGCGTCGAGATCGCCCGCTGACGGTACACCGCCGAAGCCGAGCCCCGCGACCTTGTTCAGCGGCGAACCGGCGCTGGCCCACGCGGCGATCCCACCTGCGAGCGGGAGCACGAACACCTCGTTCGCGCCGGCCGCGTGGTGCGCCCGCGCCGACTCGGCTCCGGCGCGCACGAGGGCCGCGGCTGCCCGCTCGACCCGCGCGGCCAGTTCGATGCTGCAGAACAGCGACCTCGCGTCCGGTTCCATGTGCGATAGTGTAAGGGACATGGACGAGACGTTTACGGACATGCGTCTTTTCCTCGACGATGCCGGCGAGCTGGCCGCCATGCCCGCGCCACGGTTGAACATCGCCCTGCACCGCGGGGCGATCGTCGGCTGGATGAGCGCGCACGAAGTCGGCGAAGTCGAGCGCACGAACGTGCCGTGCCGCCGCAGTCCCAAGCGGGCGCGCTGCCCGGGCGAGATCCACGCGCGCTTCGAGAGCGCCGGCGGGGCGATCGTCTGGGGTTGCCCGGTCTGCGGTGACCACGGCTATATCCACGGCTGGCAGGGAACGCGCTGGGACCGCCGTCCGACGGCAGAAACCGCCGCGTCAGGAGCGCAGCGGGCGGCCGATCGTCTCCCGTAGCTCGCGCAACCACGTCGCCGCGTCGAGCGCCTGCGCCGCGGCGGCCGGCAGCGGTTCGTGCACGATCACGCGGACCGCGCCGAGGTGGATGTACGGCGTGCGCGGGACATTCACGCGGTTGCTGCCGATGATCGTCAGCGGGACCACCCGCACGCCGGAGCGATGCGCCAGCGCGAAAGCGCCCACCTTGAACTCGCGCATCTGGCCGTCGGCCTCGCCCCAGGTGCCCTCGGGAAAGACCATCACGTTCTGGCCGGCCTTCAGCGCGTCCAGCGCCGCGCGCAGCGCGGCCGAGGAGCTGCGCTTGTCCACGCGGTCCACCTCGATCGCATCCATGCGGCGCATCGCGCGCCCGAGGAACGGGATGCGGAACAGGTCGCGACGCGCGAGCCAGCGGAACGTGACCGGGAGCACCGCGTGCAGCAGCGGGATGTCGAAGCTGCTCTGGTGATTGGAGACCAAAAGGACGGGCTCGTCGCGCGGGATGCGCTCCGCGCCCTCGATGTCGAGCCGGTGCCCGAGCGCGAGCAGCCGGCCCCATGTCCGGACCAGCCGGCAGTAGCGCTCGGCGCGGAGCGCGCGCGGTCCGACAAGGCTCAGGAATTCGAAGACCGTCACGCAGACGATCGTGGCCACCGACCACCAAGCCCAGACGAAGCCGTCGCGGATGCGCGGGCGCACCCAGCGCGCCCTCGGGCGCTCGGCCGACTCCAGGGTCTCGGATCTCACGCGCCCGGGTCCCCGGCCGGCGCGGCGAGCCCCGGCAGGCTCCGCCGGCCGTGCATGAGCAGGAAACCGCGCACGCCGAGCGTCGCGAGCACCAGAGCGTCGAGGAGCAGGATCCAGTTGCCGTAGCGCACGTAGAGGGTGTCGGGAACGGGACCGACGTCCACGCTGGCCACCAGCGTCGTCACCTCCGACAGCCTCGTTTCACCGATGAGGCGTCCGTCGCGCCCGATCGCGCAGGAGACACCGTTGTTGCCGGCGCGGACGACCGGGTTGCCGGTCTCGATGGCCCGCGCGGCGGACATGCGGGCGTGCCAAGCGGGGAAGAACGTCCGGCCCCACCACGAGTCGTTGACCATCACGGCCAGAAGATTGGCCCCGTCGCGCCGGTACTGGCGCGCGAGCGCCGGGTACAGTCCTTCGTAGCAGATGAGGGCGCCGATCCGCGCCGGGCCGACGCTGAAGATCGTCGCCTCGGGCCCCTGGCTGAAGTTGCCGAGGAGCGTGAGCCAGCTGCGGTTGCTCGCGGCTCTCTGCGCCGGGTCGTAGCCGATCCAGCGCGCGAACGGCACCCGCTCGAGGAACGGGACGAGTTGTTGCTTGCCGTACCAAGCGCCGGGGGAGCCATCGGGCCGGGCCAGTGCGGCGCCGTTGTACAGCGCGGAAACCCTTCGCACGGCCGGATCGACGCGCCCGATCACGCACCCGTAGAGGATCGGCACGCCGGCCTTGCGCGCGATCGCCTCGACCTCGGCGTCGTGGAACGGCTCGTTGTCGTTCCACAAGACGGGACCGGGCCGGATCGTCTCGGGCCACAGCACCAGGTCCACGCCGGACGAGCCCGCCAGCGTCAGCTCCTCGAGCCGGCGCCAGATGTCCGGCGCGTAGGACCGGTCGAGTTTTTGCTCGAGCGACAACGAGGGCTGGACGATCGCGACCTTGAACGGCGCGGCCTGCGCGGTGTCGCCGCGCCCGCGCGCGACGTGCGTGAGCGGCGGGGCCAGCCACAACAGCAGCGCCCCGGTCGCGAACGCGGCGCGCAAAGGCGCCCGGCGCCGCACGCAGATCGCCCGCCAGGCGAGGTAGGCGACGAGCGTGGACCAGAGCGTGACGCCGTAGGGCCCGATCCAGGGCGACCACGCGAGCCAGGCCGGCAAGCGGCCGAAGGCGTGGGCCGTCAGGTCGGCCGGCAAGGACAGCGGGCTCACGGCCCGGAACACCTCGAGCAGCGGGAACAGCAGCGCGATGCCGAGTTCGCGCCGCACGCCGGTGCGGCGCTCCAGCCAGAAGGCGAGCGCGAGGCAGCCGGCGGCGAACGGCACGATGTACAGCAGCGTCATCAGGTAGATCGCGACGGCGAGCGAGGAGTACGCGACGAGGGCGAGTTGGAAGTGCGCGCCCACCGCGTACTGCGCGAGACCCGAGACCGCACCCAGCCGGGCCGCCTGCCGGACCGTCGTCAGCGGGGCCGCCGCGAGGAACAGCAGGAACATCCATATCGGGATCGCCGGGGCGAGCAGGCCGGAACTCCAGCAAACGCCCCAAGCCACGCCGGCCGCCACACCGAGCAGGTCGGCCGTCCGGAACGGCCCGAACCGCGGGACCCTGGCGAAGTCCCCCTCGCGTCGCGGCGGCGTTCGGTCCCCGGCCGGGGCACTCGTCGAGAGGCCAGCGGACCTCGGGCGTGTCATTACGCTGCTCCCGTGGATTCGCGGCAGCCGTCCCCCACGCGGGCCGACCCCGACCAAAAAACGTGCGTACCAAGTGTACGCGGGATGCGGGACTTTACGTTTGTTAACAAGTATTAATGAACGTCACCGGGCTGGTGCGGTCGGACGAACAGGTACCCGCTGCCGCGGACGGACTTGATCCGCTGACCGCCGTCGGGAAGCGGTCCGAGCTTGCGGCGAAGCTTGCTGATGTGGACGTCGAGGCTGCGGTCGCTCGCGGTCGCCGGGCGGCCCATCGCGTCCATGAAGAGGATCTCGCGGCTCACGACTTCTCCGGCGTCCCGGACCAGCCGCTCGAGAAGGGCAAATTCAACACCGGTCAAACCGATCTCGCGGCCGGCCACGAAAACGCGGCGGGCGCCGCGGTCGATCCGGATGCCGAGCGCTCGGTTTCTTCGCGTGCCCGCGCGGGCCGCCGCTTCGTCGATCCGCCGGAAGACCACGCGGATTCGCGCCAACAGTTCGCGAGTGCTGAACGGCTTTCCGATGTAGTCGTCGGCCCCCAGCTCGAGGGCTGCGACCCGGTCCGCCTCGTGGTCGCGGGCCGTCACGACGATCACGGGCACGGAACTGGCGCGGCGGATCTCGCCGAGCACGGCCAGCCCGGACTTCCGCGGCAATTCCAGGTCCAGTATCACCAAGTCGAGCCCGCCGCCGAGCGCGCGCTGCACACCGTTCACGCCATCGGCGGACGATTCGACGTTGAAGCCCTCCTCGCGCAGGTGCTTGGCGAGCAACTCGGTCGTGTCGCGGTCGTCATCGATGACGAGGACCCGTCGCATGGCGGAAAAAGTCTATCCCCAATGCAACCGGCTCCGGTCTTCTCTGTTCGATTTGGGGACCGGGGAAGATCCGCAGCGGCGTCGGCACGCTCGATGCAAGAGGGTTTACGGGGGCGAAAGCTGCTGGGAAGGTCAACCCGGGAGCGTGAAGCAGAAGGTCGTGCCCTCGCCGACCACGGATGTCAGCCAGATCCTCCCGCCGTGTCGTTCGACGATCTTCTTGCAGATCGCCAGTCCGATCCCGGTCCCGGGGTAGCTCTCGCGCGCGTGCAGGCGCTGGAAAATGACGAACAGGTTGTCCCGGTGACGCGGGTCGATCCCGATCCCGTTGTCCCGGACCGAGAACTCCCACTCGCCTTTGGTGCGGCGCGCGCCGACGTGCACCGTGCAGCGGCGCTGGGGCGAGCGGAACTTCACGGCATTGCCGACCAGGTTCTGGAACAGGAGCGTCAGCTGCGTGCGGTCGCACTTGACCGTTGGCAGCGGGTCGACGGTGACCGTCGCATCCGCGTCGGCGATCGCCGCGCGAACGTTGGCCAAGGCGTCCGCGAGCGCCGCCGCGGTATCGGTCGGCTTCAGCTCGCGCGGCGCGCGCTCGACCCGGTTGTACTCGAGCAGGTCGCTGATCAGCTGCGACATCCGCGCGGCGCCGTCCACCGCGAACCGGATGTACTCCCGGGCCTTCGCATCCAGTTGTCCGTCGTAGCGCTGCTCGAGCAGGCGGAGGAAGCTGGTGACCATTCGCAGCGGCTCCTGCAGGTCGTGGCTCGCGGCGTAGCCGAACTGCCGCAGCTCCTCGTTCGAACGCCGGAGTTCATCCGTGGTGCGCCGGAGCTCCTGTTCCGCAGCCTTGCGCTCCGTGATGTCCTGCGTGATGCCGAAACCGCCCAAGAGGCCACCGGTCTCGTCCCACTCGAGGTAGGCCCTCTCGCGGACCCACTTCACTTGCCCGTCCACGACGATGCGGTGCTCGATGTCGTACGGTTCGCCCTTCAGGCCGTCGCTCCAGCTCTCGTCGACATACTGCCGGTCATCCGGGTGCACACACCCGAGGAACGTGTCGTACGTCAACGGCGTCCCCTTGGGAATGCCGAAGATGCGGTGGTTCTCGTCCGACCACCTCAAGACGTTGGAGCGAACGTCGAGGCGCCAGCTGCCGATCTGCCCGACCTCCTGCGCCCGGTCCAGATCGTTGCGGCTCTCCTGCAGCGCCTCCTCGGCGCGCTTGCGCTGCGTGACGTCCTCCACCAGGGCGACGAGCCAGCGCGGCGCCCCCTCGGTGGTCCGCACGACGGCCACGCTCTTGCGGACCCAGACGGCGCCGCCGTCCTTGCGCACGTAGCGGTTCTCGATGACGAAGTCGGCGATCTCCCCGCGCAGCATGCCGTCGATCAGCTGCAGGTTCTGCGCCGCATCGGCGGAATGAAACAGGCGCTGCAATGACAGATCCCGCAGTTCGTCGAGGGTGTACCCGGTCAACCGGCAATACGCCGGGTTGGCATCGACGAACTTGCCGTCAGGGTCGGTCATCGCGAAGCCGATCGCGGCATTGGCAAAGGCGCTGCGGTGTTTGTCCACGCTCTCGCGCAGCGCCTCCTCCGCCCGCTTTCTCTCCGTGATGTCGCGGGACTGCCCGACGATCCCGACGACCCGCCCGCCGGCGTCGCGGAACGGCGTCTTCGTGGAGAGGTAGACCCGTGGGCCGTCCCGTCCGGGAGTCGTTTCCTCCACGGTCTGCGTCTGGCCGGAATCCATGATCCGGCGGTCGTTTTCCATGATCGCCCGGCCGAGCACCGGATCGTCGTACAGTTCGTTGTCGTCGCGGCCGATGACGAGTTCCGCCGGTTTGCCGATCACGGCGCAGGCGGCCGGGTTCGCCAGCAAGATGCGTCCGGCGCTGTCCTTGAGGAAGATCGGCTCGGGGCAGGAGTCCATCACCGCGCGCAGGAGCGACTCGCTGCGCCGCAGCGCGGTCTCGGTCTCGATGCGGTACATGGCGATCGCGACGAGGTCCGCGACCGCCTTCATGACGTCGATCTGTTCCGAAGTGAAGTTCGCGCGGGTGCGCGTGCCGAACGAGAGCGTGCCGATCAGCCGCTCGCGCACCTTGAGCGGGTGGCAGCAGTAGGCCTGGATCCCGAACGACTTCACCAGTTCGGTGCGGGAATCGTCCGCGTTCTGGATGTCCTCGGCGATGATGCGCTGGCGCGCGAGCGCCACGCAGCCGCAGACGGCGACGCCGTAGTCGAGGTTGGCTGCCTCGCGCGCCGCTTCGTCGGGGATGCCGGCACACGCGTTCAGGTACAGCCGTCCGGCACTGTCATCGGCCAGGTAGTTGAAGAACGCCTGGCAGTCGAGCAGGTCCATCACGCGGCGACAGAGTTCCTCGACGATGGCCTGCGGATCGTCGCTCTCCAAAAGGCGCGCCGCCGTCTCGGAGAGGACCTCGGCGCGCCGGATGCTCCACTGGGCGGAGGATGCCGCCGGATCTTGCCGCTGCATCTCGCGTTCCTCGGGTTGCGAAAAGTCTAAACGGAACGCCGCTGGCTGGACAGATCGGCCGGCCCGGGGAAACACCAACGGGTTAGTCCCGGTGTGTTTGCTCGCGCGTCGCCCAGGACACCGCGAAGAGCTTGATCTCGGGTTCCGCCGGATCGAGCCGCACCATGCGCTCGTAGGTGAAGCCCAGCTTGCGCAGCACGCCGATCGAGGGCTCGTTGTCGGGGTTGACGACCGCGACCACCCGCCGCAGGCCGAGGGTGGCCCTGGCGAACGAGAGCACGGCCGATGCGGCCTCGGTCGCGTACCCCTTTCCGCAGTGCTCCGGCAGGAAGGCGTAGCCGATGTCCACGTCTTCCAGCACCGGCCTGCGGATCAAGCCGCACGTACCGGCCGGTGCCCCGGAGTCCCGGACCACGACCAGGCCGAGACCGAAGCCGTGCCGTTCGTAGCTCGCCAGCGGCCCCTTCCGCAGGTACTCCCGCGCGTCGTCCGCCGTGCGCACGCCGCGGTCGCCGATGTTGCGGATGAACGCCGGGTCGTTCAGCAGCCGCACGATGAAATCGGCGTCCTCCAGGGTGAAGCGCCGGACGATCAGCCGCTGCGTCTCGATCGGTTGCACCCGGTGACTCTAGTGCTCCGGGCCCGCCGCGGCCACGCGGAACGGCCGCGGCTTCCCGGCGGGGTTAAGATCGCGCGCATGTCCAGACGCTGGCTGTTCAAGGAAGAACCGACCCACTACTCGTTCGCCGAGTTCGTGCGCGACGGGGCGACGCGCTGGAACGGTGTCGCGAACAACCTCGCGCTGCGAAACCTGCGCGAGGCGCGGCCGGGAGACCTCTTCTTCTACTACCACACGGGCGACGAAAAGGCGGTCGTCGGCATCGGCCGTGTCACCTCGGCGCCTTACCCCGATCCGGACGCCGACGATCCGCGACTCGTCGCGCTCGACGTGGTGCCGGTCGCGGCGCTGGCTCGACCGGTCTCGCTGGCGGAAATCAAGCGCGAGCCGGAGCTGGCCGATTTCGAACTGGTGCGACTTCCGCGCTTGTCCGTGATGCCGGTGAGCGAGCAGCAATGGGCGCACATCGAGGGAATGGCTCGCCGCGCACCCACGACCGCGACGGGCGGGCGCAAGGGCCGCGTTCGGGATTAAATACCGAGCCGAATTCGCAAGGGCAGGACTGCCGGCCGGGTGCCCGCCCGCCTGGAAACAAACTGTCATGTCAGGGAGGTTCGGATGGCGGATCGCAAGGTCATCGCCGTCGTGGGCGCGACGGGTGCGCAGGGCGGGGGGCTTGTGCGCGCGATTCTGCGGGACGAGACGGGGCAGTTCGCGGCACGCGCGCTGACGCGGAATCCCGCGTCGGACAAGGCGCAGGCGCTGGCCAAGCAGGGTGTCGAGGTCGTGCGGGCGGACGCGGACGACGTCCAAAGCCTCGCGCGGGCATTCGCCGGCGCGCACGGGGCGTTCTGCGTCACGCCGTTCTGGGAACACATGTCGCCGGAGCGCGAGCTGGCGCAGGCCCGGAACATGGCCCAGGCCGCGCGCGACGCGGGCGTCAAGCACGTGATCTGGTCCACGCTGGAGGACACGCGGCGCTGGGTCCCGCTGGAAGACCCGCGGATTCCGACGCTGGGCGGGAATTACAAGGTCCCGCACTTCGACGCCAAGGGCGAGGCGGACCAACAGTTTCGCAACCTCGGCGTGCCGACCACGTTCCTCCTGACCTCGTTCTACTGGGACAACATGATCTTCTTCGGCATGCACCCGAAGCGCGGCCAGGACGGCAAGCTGGGCTTCACGCTGCCGATGGGCGACAAGAAACTGCCGGGCATCGCCGCCGAGGACATCGGCAAGTGCGCGCTGGCGATCTTCGCCGCCGGTCGCGAGTACGTCGGCAAGACGGTCGGCATCGCCGGCGAGCACCTGTCGGGGGCGGAGATCGCGGGGGCACTCGGCCGTGCGCTCGGCGAGGAGGTCCGGCACGACGCGATGTCGCCGGCGGCATTCCGCGCGCTCGGGTTCCCCGGCGCCGACGACCTGGGCAACATGTTCCAGGTCAACGCCGAGTTCGACCGCGAATTCCGCGCCCCGCGCGACGTCGCGGCGACGCGTGCGCTCAACCCGGCGCTGCAGAACTTCGAGACGTGGCTGGCGCGCAACAAGGACCGGATCCCGATCGAGTGATGGAGACGATCCAGAGCGAGCACGTCGTCTACGCGCACGGCGACGTGCCGTGCGAAGGCTACATGGCCTGGGACGGGGCGCGGGAAGGCCCGCGCCCCGGCATTCTCGTGGCGCACACCTGGATGGGGCTGGCGCCGTTCATCGAGGAGCGGACCCGCGCGCTGGCGGGCCTGGGCTACGTGGCCCTGGCGCTCGACCTTTACGGCCGCGGCGTCCGACCGCACGATCGCGAGGAAGCGGCGCGCGAGTCGGCGCGCTACGGCAACGACCCGGGGCTCCTGCGCGGGCGGGCCCGGGCCGCGCTGGACCGGTTGCGGGGCGAGCCGCGCTGCGCCGACCGGCCGCTCGCGGCGATCGGCTACTGCTTCGGCGGGCACGTCGTCTTGGAACTGGCCCGCGACGGTGCGGAACTCGCCGGCGTCGTCAGCTTCCACGGAATGCTGGCGACGCATCGGCTCGCCGGCCGCGGCGGGCTCCGGGCCAAGGTGCTCGCGCTGCACGGTGCCGAGGATCCGATCGTTCCCGTGGAGGATGTCCTCGCGTTCCAGCGCGAGATGCAGGAGGCCGGCGCCGACTGGCAGCTCGTCGTCTACGGCGCGTCCGGCCACGGCTTCACCAATCCCGCGGCCGGCTCCGATCGCGCGAGCGGGTTGTTCTACCAGCCGGACGCCGAGCGCCGCTCGTGGCAGGCGATGCGCGCGTTCCTGGCCGAGGTCCTCGGCTGACTCCGCGCTCGGCGCGGCTACGACTTGCGGCGCTTGCGCGTGCGCGCCGCCTTCTTCGCGGCCGCCGAGCGGTTCGACTTCGAGCGCTTCCTCGCGGCGGATTTGCCCTGGCGTGACAGCGACTTCCGCGACGCCGCGCTCCGTCCCTCGCGCTTGAGCGCGGCCTTCGTCGCGCGCGAACGCTTGGGCGACTTCTTGCGCGTGGCAGACTTCTTCCTCGACGTCTTGGACTTCGGGCCCTTGGGCGCGGGCACGTCCACGCCCGAGCGGCGCGCTTTCGAGAGCCCGATCGCGATCGCCTGCTTGGTCGAGCGCGCACCGTGCTTGCCCTCGCGCACGTGGTGGATCTCCTCGCGGACGAATTCACCCGCCTGCGTGCTCGGCGCCTTGCCCTCGCGCTTGGCCTTGCGCGCCCTGCGGACCGTCTTCTTTTCCGGCATCACCGGGTCCTTCACGGTTCGCCCGCCGCGCCGTGGCACGCACGGACAGGCGTGAACCGAATGCTAGCCCGTCATGCGCGGGCTCGCACCGCACGTGCAGCGTGCGTCGCGTCGGGACGGCTGGTGGACGGCGCCCCGTGATCCGAACCGACGCTCCGGCCGGGCGTCAGGGCGTCGCCGGTGTGAGCCTTCGCGCCTCGACCGGGAGGGGGCGACCGGCGTCCCGCAGCGGGCGCAGCGGCAGCACGCGCTCGGTCGGCAGGTCGGGCCAGGCGGCGAGCTGTCCCTCGCACATGCCGGCGCCCGTGGGCGGTCGTCGCCACGGCTGCAGGAGCAGGCCGGCGGCCGGGCTCCCGGCGAAGTCCTCGTCGTACGAGCCCGGCGGGCCCTCGATACCGGTCGGCCCGGTGTCGGTGACCAGGAAGAAGACGTAGGGCGTGGCGAGCGGGACAAAGGACTCGTTGAGGGTCGGGCTGTCGACGACGTCCATCCGCGGGTCGACCGGGTACTGGCCGGGAGGAGTGTTCGGGATCGCGGTCATGCCGCCGCGCACGGTGTAGCGATCGTGGTACAGATCGCTCGACGCGGGCCACGTCATTCGGATCATGCCGCCGGTCTTGGCCACCTCGAGCGAGGGGACCTCGCTGGTCGGGCCGCCACCGATGCAGAAGTCGATTCCCGAAACGCTCTGCGATTCGCCCACGACGATCGGCGTGTAGGCCGGCGGCTGCACCAGTTCGTAGCACTGGCGGGCCATGCCCTCGGCCTGCACGCAGGCCCGCAACCACGGAACGACGGTCGAGGGCGGCAGGCCGTACAACTGGTAGCCGCTCGTGACGTTCGCGTCATACGCGCCGAGCCAGCATCCGTGGTCCTGGCCGTCGTCGACGTAAACGTAGGTCGGAATCGGCACCGTGCAGCCGGATTCCTGGTACGTCACGACCCCGCTGATGACCGCCTGCGGTCGCAGGGCGAAGTCGATGCCGCCGGTCGCATCGCCCGCGTTGAACAGCGTGATCGGCGAGGCTTCGCAGCCGAAGGGAGTGCCGTCCGGCGTTCCGTCCCAGACCTGGATCGCGTAGCCGTTGTTCTCCCAGGCCGGCATCGCGATCGCGTATTGCTCGGGCCCCGGGGGGATGCGCAGGCGGTAGCTCCCGTCCGCGCAGGTCTCGTCCTGGGCCAGCCAGTCGCCGGCCGAGGTGAACGCTGCCACGTGGATCTCGTCGAGCGGTTCGGAATTCACCTGTTCGCGCACGGTGCCGGAGACCGACGCGCAGTCGGGAATCGAGAAGTTCCGCTGGACGGCGGTGGCGCCGACGGTGACGTTCGTCCAGGTGTCCACGACGAAGCTGTCGCGGTCGAAGCGGACGGTGAGCTGGTAGTTCGCGCCGGCCGGGACATACACCGAGTACGTGCCGTCCCCCCGGACCGGCTTCTCGTCGACTTGCACCCAAGGGTCCGACGTGGCGACGTCGATCCGCCCGCCGGACAGCGCGCGCCCGTCCGCCGCGCGCGTGACCGTCCCGTAGATGCGCACGCCGCCCGCGAGCGCCTGCGGCCCGAGGCTGAGCGCGCCGGTGTCGGGGACGTCGATCCGCGTCTCCCGGAACGCGTGCGTGTCACTCGTCGGCGGGTTGAACCGCAACTCCCACTCGCCGGGCAGCAATCGAACCGCGAACTCGCCGCTTGCGTCGGTAAAAACCTGCTCGTGCCCCGCACCCTCGAATTCCACGAGCGCGCCGGCGATCGGCGTGGCGCCCGGACCGGCGTCGACGACGCTGCCCGTGACGACCGTGCCGGCGATCAGCTCGACGTCCTGCGAAACCGGAGTCGGCCCGAGGGTCACCGGCATCGCGCCGGGTGCAAGGCTCGCCGGGAACGGCGCGAACACCATGATCAGGTAGTCCCCGTCCTGGCCGTTCAGCGCGAAGTTGCCGGAAGCGTCGGTCACGGCCCCGTCCCACAGCGCCATCTCGCCGCAGGGGTCGGGCTTGAGCAGCGCCACGAGCGCATCCGCGACGCCCGTGCCGCCGGCCAGGACGCGCCCGCTCACCTGGTTCGTACCCTGCACGAACGTCGACGACAGCACGCGGAACATGTAGGCCGGGGAGTCGACCCCGGCGGCCGAGATCTTCATCGGGCCGCCCTTGGCCGCGGACGGCACCTGGACCACGACCATGCCGCGCTCCGTGTCGAGGCCGAGGACGGGCGCTTCCACGGTCGGGTTCGAACCGTCCGAGAAGAAGACTCGCACCGGCTCGACGAGCTTCTCGGCCATGATCATCAAAGGCTCACCTTTCGCGGCGCGCGCCGGCGAGACGAAGCCGGCCTGGATGATGACCGGGGCCCCGACCGATACGCCGAAGGTGAGCAACGTCGTCAAGCACAGGATCCACGTACAGGAACGGCCACGGCGGTGATGGATCATCGACCCTCCGCCGGGGAAGTTATGATCCGCGGGTCAATTCGTCCCGTGCGCTGCTCCGACCTTCTTGTTCGCGCATGTTCGCCCCGCGAGTTCGACGTCACCTGCCCCGCCCGGGCGGCGTATGATCGCGACGGCCGCCGGGCTGGGCCGGGGAGGCCACGTGGCAGGTTTTCGGCGGTTCGCCGGCCGGATCGCCCTCCTATCGCTGTTTGCCGTGGGCCCGGGGCTCGCGGCCGAGCAGCCCGACCGCAAGTTCTCGGCGCTCGATCGGCTGGAGGCCTCCGCCGTCCCGGTCGCGCTCAAGTTCCCCGAGGCGAAGCTGCCGCAGGTCCTGCAGGTTCTGGCCTACGTCGGCGGGTACACCGTGGAGTTCAGGGGCCAGCGCCCCGACGTCGTCCTGTCGGTCGACTGGAAGAACCTGACGATCAAGGAGGCCCTGGTCCGCCTCGGCCGGGAGCACTCGCTGCACTTCGAGGTCCCGCGCCCGGACAGGCTCGTCGTCTGGATCGACGTCCCCGCAGTTCCTCGTTGATCGCGCTCGATCGGCGACACGGGCGCAGGACACGCTTGCCCCGACACGCGGGTGGCAGGGTGTCGTGTTCCCGGTAAGGTTGTAACCAGGCACCCGGTCGCGGCGTATTCGAGGGCGGAGGGGCGCGAGAGGACGCGGCATGAGATACCTGTGGATCCTGGCCGGCCTGGGAGTCGCGGTGCTGGTGGCCTGCAGCGCTCCCGCGGCGAGTCCGCCGGCCGGCTCAAAGACCGGCACCGCGCCGACGGCGCGCGCGGCCGGCGGAGGCGCGGCGATGGAGACGGCGACGCTCGGCGGAGGCTGTTTCTGGTGCATCGAAGCGGTGCTGCGCCGCGTCGAGGGGGTGGAAAACGTCGTCTCCGGCTACTCGGGGGGGACCGTCGCGAACCCGAGCTACGAGCAGGTCTGCTCCGGCAGGACGGGACACGCCGAGGTCGTCCAGGTCACGTTCGATCCGGCGGTGCTCCCGTACCGCGATCTCCTCGAGATCTTCTTCGCCGTCCACGATCCCACGACCAAGGACCGGCAGGGCGCCGACGTCGGCACGCAGTACCGCTCGGTCATCTTCACGCACTCCGCGGAACAGGCGCGCACGGCCGAGGCGGTCATCCGCGACCTCAACCGCGAGTACTTCGAGGGCCGGATCGTCACCGAGGTCGAGCCTTACGCACAGTTCTATCCCGCCGAGACGTACCACCAGGAGTACTACGACCGCAATCCGCAGCAGCCGTACTGCCGCGTCGTGATCTCGCCCAAGCTGGCCAAGCTCCGCCAGAAGTTCGCGTCGCGCCTCAAGGACACCGTCGACTGACGCGGCCGTGACGCCGATGCGTCCCGCGCGCAGCGGATCGTGTTACTGGGTGGGAGGCTCGACGAGCAGTTCCATCTTGGGGCGCAGCGCGAGATAGAGCCGGCGCGCGTCGTCGAACGACATTTCCAGCACGAGCCGGGTGACCGGGGGCTCGCGCTTGAGCCAGCGGCGGAAGCCGTCCATGCCGTCGGTGAACAGGTGCCAGAACCGACGCAGGCGGCTGCGCCAGTCCTGGGCCGTCTGCTCTCCCCGGACGAGCAACTCCAGCCCGGGGTCGAAGCGCAGGCGGTAGATCGTCGGCACGCCCTGGTACACGCGCTCGCGGTACTCGCTCAGCGACTCGGCCAAAGGGTTGCGCGGCAGGGTGGTCGTCGTGCCGTCGGCGGAACTGTCGCCGGTCGGCGCGGCGCTGCCGTCGGCCGAACCGTCGGCGCTGCCGTCGGCGGAGCTGCCGCCCGACTTGTCGGGCGGCGTGATCAGCGGCCGGTCCGGTTCCGCGAGTTCCGAGACCATCGTGAACTTGACCGACGGCCAGACCCACTCGTCGCTGCCGCCGAGCCGCGGTTGCCCGATGCGCGCCGCGAGCAGCGGGAATCGCCGCACGACGACGTCGGCGATCTTCAGCTCGAGTACCGGCTTCTGGATCTGCAGCACGAGGTACAGGTCCTCGGACTTGGCGAGGCGGATCTCCTCGAGCAGGTACTGCTTGCGGGCGGTGTTGGCATCGGCGGCGACGCCGAGGCCGACGCCGAGCAGGAGCGGCAGCAGCGCCCAGAACGACCGGCGCGCCACGCCGGCCTCAGAACAGCAGGACGGGCGTACCGAGCGGGGAGTTCTTGAACACGAACTCCAGGTCGTCGTCGCCCAGCCGGATGCAGCCGTGCGTGACACTGCGGCCGAGGTAACGCTGGTACAGCGTCCCGTGGATCATGTAGCCGTCGCCGAGGTAGAGCGCGTACGCGCCGAGCGTGTCGGCATCGATGCGATCCGACCAGTTCGTCGGCAGGTCCTCGCCTTCCTCGATGAAGGCCCACTCGGGCTTGGTCCAGACCGGGTTCGTCCGCTTCTCGCGCACCTTGCGCAGCCCGCGCGGCGTGTCGAAGATCCACTCCCGGCCCGACTTCGGGTCGACCAAGCGCGCGCCGGTCCCGGCCGAGCACACCGAGTCCCGCAGGATCTCGTCGCCCTTGCGCAACTGCAGCCGGTTCTCGACCGTGTCGACCACGATGAAGTTCGAGCGCGGCGCCATCCCCTGCAGCTTGCGCTCGAGGCGCGTGAGTTCCTTGGCCGTGGGCGGTTCCTCCGCCGCGACCCGGAAGACCGCGCGCGACGCCGGCTCGTAGCTGAACCCGCCGAAGTGCGCGACCAGCAGCGCCCCGCCGACGATCCAGAACACGATCGCCAGCAAGCCGATGAGCCAGCGGCGCCAGCGCCCGCGCCGGCGCGCGGGGAGCGCGACCGTCGCCGGGGTGGGGACCGCCGGGGGTTGACCGAGACCTTCGTGAACTTGTTCCACCTTCAAGACCTCAATCGCCGGGCAGCCGTGCCGCACCGACGATCGTTACGGGCGTGCCGATGTCCACCGTCTGGAACAGACGCTCCATGTCGTTGTCGCGCAGTGCCACGCAGCCGTCGGTCCAGTTGGTGCCCTTGCCGCCGTTGCCGTGGATCTCGATCAGGCTGCCGGGGCCGTGCCCGCGCGGCACGAGCCCGCGGCGACGAGCGGCAGAATACTCCGCCAGGTCGTCGCGGTTGGGATAATCGATCACCAGCGCCTTGAAGAACCGGCTGCGGCTCTTCTTGGAGGTGACCTGGTAGCGGCCTTCCGGGGTCGCCCCGTCTCCCGCGTGCAGCTTGTCCGAGAGTCCGTTTCGCCCGAATTCCGCCTTGTATTGTGCCACGGCCCGGCCGTGGCGCAGCACCACGCACCGCCGGCGGAGCTTGTCGACCACGATCGCCGTCCCGCGCTCGCGGCTGGCGGCGATCGTCGCGTCGGCCCACGACTGCCAGCGCCGCTGCAGCGTCGGGTTGTGCAGCCGCCCGAGCCGCTCGTCGAGGATCTCCTCCGCCGCGCTGATCTCCTGGGCGGCGAGGTTCATCTCGGCCATCAGCTTGTCGGTCCGCTTCTCCCGCTCGAGCTTGCGCACCTGCTCCAGCTTGATCTGGGCCCTGCTGTAGGCCCGCTGCAGGAGCTTTTCGCCCGGCATCGTCTCGACGTCGGCCGCGAGCGCGTTCAGCCGCGCCTCGAGTTGCGTGCGCCGCTGCGCGCTGTCACGCAAGAGCGACGCGCGACGCGCGCCGGCCGCCGCGATGGCCGCCTTGGACGTCTTCTCCAGCTCCAGCGCGTAGTGCTCGAGGGCTTCCGGCCGGCGGAAGCGGATCAGGCGGGCCCGCTCCTCGGCCACGAGGCGCTCCATCACCAGCCGCATCACGCTCGCGCGCTGGAGTTCGGCCGGCGCGAGCTTCGCGGCCTCGTTCTGGGCCTGCCGGAACGCGGCCCGGCCGCGCTCGATCTGCTGCTCCGGCAGCGGCGGGGGGTCCCAGTAGTACCACGCGAGCACTCCGAGGCCCGCCAGCAGCAGGGCCGCGAGCCCGAGGCGTAGCACGCGCCGACGGCGACGACGCGCGCGGGGCTTCACGTTGTATTGGGTGGCCGGGGCCCAGCCGTTCATCATGCCTGCCTGGTCGATCAAGGAGCCGTGGTCCTCGTGGTGGTCATCCAGTTCACACAACGCCCCTGAGGCGTCAAAAAGGGGGGCGGGAAACCCCGCCCCCCGTCAAAAGCTACTTCATGGAATGGCCGGCAGCCAATCCGGCCACGAGGACCAACTCAGCGCTTCTTCTGCGCGGCGTTCGCGATGTCGTTCGCGATCTCGCCGGCCTTCTGGGTCACCTGCGCGGCCTTGTCCTTGGCCCCGAGGAAATCCTCGGACTGCATGCCCTGCTCGGCCTCGCTCAGGGTCTGCTGCAGGCTCGTCAGCTCCTGCTGCATGGCCTCGATCTCGGCCTTGGTGCCCTTGCCCCGCGGGGCCTTCGACAGCGCGTCCATCGCGGTCTGCAGGTCCGTCTTGGCCTGGTTGATCGCGGCGTCCGCTTCCTGGCGCGCGCGCTCCTTGCCGGCGGCGGCGTCCGACTTCGCGGTCTCGGCCTCGGTCCTCGCCTGGTTCAGCAGCTCCTCGGCCTTCTTGTAGCTGCGGAACAGGGCGAACTTGCCGTTCTGGGTTTCGATCTCGGCCTGCGCCTGTCCCATCGTCTCCTGGGCCTTGTTCAGCGACTCGGGTGCGTACGTCTCGGCGCCCGCGGCCTTCGCCTCGTCCATCGCCGACTGCACCGAGGTCTGCAACTCCTGCGGCGGCTTCGCGCAGCCGGTCATCGCCACCACCATCACAGCCACGAGACCAACGAGGCACAGACTCTTCATGCGCATCTTCTTTCCTCCGATGTCTCCGGTTCCGGAGATCCAGTGGTCACGCGGGTATCCCCTCCGCGCGACGGAGCATACCACTCTATTTCACTCGCTAGCGGTCGCGTTCAATGCGTTCCGCCGGCCATGCATCGAAAAAGTGGTGCAACCTGGCGGGGTCAACCCGGCCCTCGGTGCGGCACCGGCCGCACGCGCGCCAGACCGTTCCGTCAACGCCACACAGGGTTCGGCAGCGCCTCACTCCTTCTCCGGCGAAATCCGCGCCTCAAAAAGCCGCCCGCGAACGAACTCCCGGTCGCCATGCCGGGGGCCGCCCTCACGGAGTCCGGACCCACGTGGGCCGCGCTGGCTCGGTGCGGCGCATCCTCGGGGGGTTTTCAGTCAGAGCAGGCCGGGCGGAACTCGGCGAATCGCGGCCTGCGCCCGCGGCCTCCAGCAACGGCAGCGCTCATGCGCCGCGCCCGAAACCGGGTGAGCTCCAAGCTCCCCATTGCCCCCTTTTGAGCCCCAAATCACGCGTATCGGGGCCCAAACGGCGCATAGAGAACACCCGAGCGGGCCCGCCGTCAAGTGGCCCCGGGGGGGCAGGGGACCCGCCGGGCCGACCGAAAGGCGGTCCGAAGGCGTAAGTTGGTGAATTACAAGCCGATTAGTCGGAGATTGGGTAAACGCGAAACCGGCCGGCCGGATTGCGGACGCGACGGGGCTCGGGCAACGTACGCGCGCCGAGCGTCCGGCCTGAGGAGGTTCGCGTGCCTGCATCGCCAGCGGGGTTCCCGCGGGACCCGGCGTCTGCCCGGGGTCCCGCGCCGGGCGCCGTGGCCATCACCGGAGCGAGCGGGCTCCTCGGCGGTCGCCTCGCGGCCGATCTTCTCGCCGCCGGGGCGCGCGTCCTGCCGGTGGTGCGACGCGCTGCCCGGCCCGGCTCGCCGGAGATCGCGTGGGACCCGCGATCGGGAACGATCGACGAAGCGGCGCTCGCCGATGCCGGGGCGGTGGTCCACCTCGCCGGAGAGAACATCGGGGCGGGACGCTGGACGGCACGGCGCAAGGAAGCGATCCGGTCGAGTCGCGTCGAGGCCACCTCCGCGCTGGCCGGCGCGCTCGCGCGGCTCGCGCGGCCCCCGCGCGTTTTCGTCTGCGCGTCGGCGACCGGGTTCTACGGCGATCGCGGGGACGAGATCCTCGACGAGAGCAGCCGCGCTGGCGAGGGGTTCCTGGCCGACGTGTGCCGCGGCTGGGAAGCGGCTTGCGAGCCGGCGCGGGCCGCGGGAATCCGCGTCGTCCACGCGCGGCTCGGCGTCGTGCTCGCGCGCGGCGGCGGCATGCTCGCGCGGCTCGTCCCGCTGTACCGCCTCGGCCTGGGCGGGCCCGTGGGCTCGGGCCGGCAGTGGATGAGTTGGGTGGCGATCGGGGACGCGATCGCCGCGTTCCGCCGGGCGATCGCGGACGAAGCGATCTCCGGCCCGGTCAACGTTGTGGCGCCCGGGCCGGTCACGAACGGCGAGTTCGCGCGCGGCCTCGGCCGCGCCGTGAGGCGACCCGCGTTCGTGCCGCTGCCCGGGTTCGCCGTGCGGCTCGCGCTCGGCGAGATGGGCCAGGAGCTGCTCCTCGCGAGCAGCCGGGTGGTGCCGGCGGCGCTGCAGGCGCACGGGTTCCGGTTCCGCCACGCCACGCTGGAATCGGCGCTCGAAGCCGAGGTTTCGGGTGTTCCGGGGGAGGCAGGCCGTTGATCAAGTGCAGGCGCAACGTTCTGGAGGCGATCGGCGCTACGCCGCTGGTGCGGCTCAACCGGGTCTGCACCGGGCTCGACGCGGAGTTCTACGTCAAGCTCGAGTCGCAGAACCCCGGCGGCAGCTTCAAGGACCGCATCGCGCTCTCGATGGTCGAGACCGCCGAGCGCGAGGGGTTGCTCAAGCCGGGCGGGACGATCGTCGAAGCCACCGCCGGGAACACCGGCGTCGGCCTGGCGCTGGTGGCCGCGGTGCGCGGCTACCGGGCCGTGTTCGTCATGCCGGACAAGATGAGCCAGGAGAAGGTCCGGCTGCTGAGGGCCTACGGGGCCGACGTCGTCATCACCCGGACGGTTCCCCCCGACGATCCCGATTACTACCAGACGGTCGCCGCGCGGCTGGCGCGCGAGACGCCCGGCGCGTGGTACTCGGACCAGTTCTCGAACCCGGCCAACCCGGCGACGCACGCGCGGTCCACCGGGCCCGAGATCTGGGACGACACCGGCGGCGCGATCGACGTGTTCGTCACCGGGATGGGGACGACCGGCCTGGTCACGGGCACCGGCCGCTACCTCAAGGAGCGCAAACCCTCGGTGCGCGTCGTCGCCGTCGACCCCGAGGGCTCCGTGCTCTCGGGCGGCGAGCCGCACCCGTACAAGATCGAGGGCATCGGCGGCGACAAGGTGCCGTCGATCTTCGACGCCGGCGTCGTGGACGAGATGATCCGCATCAGCGACGGCGAGGCGTTCCACATGGCGCGCCGGCTCGCGCGCGAGGAGGGGATCCTCAGCGGCGGATCGACCGGTGCCATCGTGTCCGGCGCGCTGCGCTACGCCCGGGACCACGCGCTGGCGCGCGGCACGGTCGTCGTGATGGTGATCTGCGATACCGGCCGGAACTACCTGAGCAAGATCTACTCGGACGAGTGGATGTCCGAACAAGGCTTCTGAACGCTGCGCGGACGGCGCTGTTCGACGATTCGAGGAGACACGATGAAATTCGCAACCAAGGCGATCCACGCCGGGCAGGACCCCGAGCAGCTCACCGGCGCCGTCAACGTGCCGATCTTCCTCAGCTCGACCTTCAAGCAGGACGCGCTCGGGCAGCCGCGCGGCGCGTACGAGTACGCCCGCACCGGCAACCCGACGCGCGACGCCCTGGAGCAGACGCTCGCCGCGCTGGAAAACGGGCACGCCGGGCTGTGCTTCGCGTCGGGGTCGGCGGCGACGGCGGCGGTCCTGCAGCTTCTCGAGCCGGGTGACGAGGTGGTCTCGACCATCGACGTGTACGGCGGGACCTACCGTCTCTTCCGGCAGGTCTACGCGCGCTACGGCGTCCGCTTCAAGTTCCTCGCGACCTCGAGCGCGGACGAGATCCTCGCCAACACAGGTCCCGAGACGCGGCTGATCTGGGTCGAGAGCCCGACGAACCCGCTGCTCAACGTCATCGATATCCAGCGTCTCGCCGAGGGCCGTCCGCAGGGCGTGCTGTTGGCCGTGGACAACACCTTCGCGACCCCGGCGTGGCAGACCCCGCTCGATCTCGGGGCCGACATCGTCGTGCACAGCGTGACCAAGTACCTCGGCGGACACAGCGACATCGTCGGTGGCGCGGTGGTCACCCGCGGCCCGGAACTGGCGCAGCCGATCCGGTTCTACCAGAACGCCGCGGGCGCGGTGCCCTCGCCGTTCGACTGCTTCCTCGTCCAGCGCGGGATCAAGACGCTGGAAGTCCGCATGCAGCGCCACCACGCCAACGCCTTGGCGATCGCGCGGCACCTTGCCGGGCACCGCGCGGTGGCGCGCGTGTTCTTCCCCGGTCTGCCGGACCACCCGCACCACGAGCTGGCCCAGCGCCAGATGCGCGGGCTGCCGGGCATGGTCTCGTTCCGCGTCGCCGGCGGTAAGCCGGCGGTCGAGCGCTTCCTCGCCGCGCTGCGCGTCTTCACGCTGGCCGAGAGCCTCGGCGGCGTGGAGTCGCTCGCCTGCTACCCGTTCACGATGACGCACGGCTCGATCCCCGCCGACGACAAGAACCGGATCGGTATCACCGAGGACCTGGTGCGGCTGTCGTGCGGGATCGAGGACGCCGGCGACCTCCTCGAAGACGTCGAGCAGGCGCTGGCCGCGGCGGCGCGGTGAGCCGCGAGGTCCATGTCGCCTGCGAGACCGGGCGGCTGCGCTCGGTGCTCGTCCACGAGCCGGGGGCCGAAGTCGACGAGATGGTCCCGGCGATGATGGAAGAGCTGCTGTTCGACGACATCGTGTTCGGCGAGCGCGCGCGGGGGGAACACCGCAGGCTGCGCCGCGTGCTGCAGCTGCTCGACGTCGAGGCGGTGGAGTCCGGCGACCTCCTGGAGCAGGCGCTCGCGCGCCCCGAGGCCCGCGAGTGGCTGCTCGACGCGCTCGGGCACGACCTGCTGCCGTCGCTCGCGGCGCGCCTGCGCGAGGCCGAGCCGAAGACGCTCGCGCGGCTGCTCGTCACCGGCGTTCGCATCGACCACCCGGAATCCGGCGTGGACCCGGAGGAGCTGTTCGCGATCGCGCCGCTGCCGAACTGGTGCTTCCAGCGCGACCCGCAGGTCGTGGTCGGCGGCGGCGTCGCCTTCGCCTGGATGGCGACGGCGGCGCGGTTCCGCGAGGCGCTCCTGGCGCGGGCGATCTTCCGTTTCCACCCCGAGTTGTCCCGCGTCCCGGTGCTGTTCGACGCTTTCGACCACCACGCGCCGGTCAGCCTCGGCCTGCACCGGCCGCAGCTCGAGGGCGGGGACGTCCTCGTGCTGTCGCCGGAGATCGTCGCCGTCGGTGATTCCGCGCGGACGAACCGCGCCGGCGTGCTGGCGCTGGCCCGCGCGCTCGCGCGGCGCGACGGCGGGCCGCGCTGGCTGTACGGGGTCGAGCTGCCGCGGCGCCGCGCGTACATGCACCTCGACACGCTGTTCACGCCGGCCGACCGCGACGCTTGTCTCGTCTACCCGCCGGTGATGCTGCGCGGCGGGCACGAGCCGGCGCGGGTCTACGAGATCGACCTGCACTCCGCGGAGCTCGTGACGTCTCCGTGCGAGGACCTTTTCGGCGCGCTCGAGCGCCGCGGGCTGTCCCTCGAGCCGATCCCCTGCGGCGGGCCCGACCCGATCGACCAGCAGCGCGAACAGTGGACCGACGGCGCGAACGCGCTCGCGCTTGCCCCGGGCAAGGTCCTGCTCTACGACCGCAACGTGCGCACGGCGGAGGAACTCGCCCGGCGCGGTTTCCGCATGGTGCAGGTAGACGACCTGTTGCTCGGCCGCGCCGAGGTCGAGCTCGACCAACCGGGCCGGGCCTGCATCCTCCTCGCGAGCACCGAGATCTCGCGCGCCCGGGGCGGCCCGCACTGCCTCACGCACCCCCTGCTGCGCGACGCCAGTTGACGCTTGCGGATCCCACTGTAGGTGCCGCCGGGACTGGTCCTCGAAACGGTCGGTCGCGCGCCGGCGAGCGACAGGATCGGAACGGGCCTCGCGGTCGTCTCCTGAGCCGCTCATCGCCCCCCGGCGACCGCTGATCGGTCGCCGGTCTTTCACCGCGGGCCACGACCGTGCCTATACTCCCGCGGTTTCTCAACCTCCGGAGGATCTGCCGATGATCGTTCGTCCGCGAGCGATGACCGGGGTTGTCCTGCTCGCCCTGGTCACCACGTCCCTGGCGCTTGCCGCTCCCGGTTATTACCGCTACCCGCACATCAGCGGCGACCGCATCGTGTTCGCCGCCGAGGGAGATCTCTGGACCGTCTCGGACCAGGGCGGGCTCGCGCGCCGGATCACCTCGTATCCCGGCACGGAGTACTTCCCGCGCTTCTCGCCGGACGGCAAGACGATCGCCTTCACCGGGGAGTACGACGGCAACCGCGACGTGTTCGTCATCCCGGCCGAGGGCGGCGAGCCGCGGCGGCTGACCTGGCACCCCGGCGCGGACGAGGTCGTCGGCTGGATGCCGGACGGCAAGCGCGTGCTGTTCCGCAGCGGCCGCGAGAATCCGCTGGAGTGGGAGCTGTTCGCGGTCAGCACCGCGGGCGGCGACCCGGACAAGCTGCCGATCGGCTGGGCCAACCGCATCGACGTGGACCCGCAGACCGGCATGTGGGCCTTCACCCGCAAGTCGTGGGAAACGGCCACGTGGAAGCGCTACCGCGGCGGGACGGCACCCGACATCTGGGTCGGCGACCCACGCAAGGCCGACTTCAAGCTGGCGACGACGTTCCCCGGGACGAACGCCTTCCCGATGTGGAACGGTGGGCGGATCTACTTCCTGAGCGACCAGGGCGGCACGGCGAACATCTGGTCGATGAAGCCCGACGGCAGCGATCGCCGGCGGCACACCGAGCGTGCCGACTGGGACGTGCGCTGGCCCGCGATGGGGCCCGACGGGCGGATCGTGTTCTCGCTCGGCGCCGATCTGCACGTCTTCTCTCCCGCCGACGGCAAGGTGCGCAAGCTCGAGGTCGACCTTCCGAGCGAACGTTACCTGACCCGCACGCGCTACACCGACCCGGGCCGCTTCCTGACGTGGTTCACGGTGTCGCCCAAGGGCGACCGCGTCGAGGTGACCACGCGCGGCGAGATGTTCTCGGTCGCCGTGAAGGACGGGGCCACGCTGCCCGTCACGCGCCGCAGCGGCGCCCGCGAGAGCTGGGGCGACTACTCGCTCGACGGCAAGAAGCTGGTCTACGTCACCGACGCTCCGGGCGAGGAGGAGATCCGGGTGATCGATGCGTGGGGCCGCGGCGAGCCGACCGTCGTGAAGCCCGCGGGCGACAGCGGCTGGCACTTCCCGCCGCAGTTCTCGCCGGACGGGAAGTGGATCGCCTACGCCGACCAGAAGCAGGCGCTCTACGTGCTGCCGGCGACCGGCGGCACGCCCAAGCTCGTGGACAGGAGCCCGCAGTCCGAGATCCGCACCTACACCTGGAGCCCCGACGGGCGCTGGCTGGCGTACTCCAAGATCCAGTCGCCGACGGACTACTCTTCCGTCTACATCTACGACACCCGCGGCGGGATCTCGCACCGCGTGACCGGGCCGTACACCGACGACTTCGGGCCGTCGTGGGACCCGGAGGGACGCTACCTGTACTTCCTGAGCAACCGCGCGACGAACCCGGTGCTCGACGGGCGCGACCTGCAGAACGTCGAGATCAAGAACACGATCCCGATGATGGTCCTGTTGCGCAAGGACGTGAAGAACCCGTTCGCGCCGCTCAACGGTCTGCCGGACGACGAGGCGGCCGCCAAGAAGGACGACGGCGCGAAGGACAAGGCCGCGGCCGAGAAGAGCGGCAAGAAGAAGGACACCTCGTCCGCCAAGAAGGACGAGGATGAGGCGAAAGACGACAAGGCGAAGGAAGACGAACCGCCCAAGCCGATCGAGATCGACGTCGAGGGTCTCGGCGAGCGGCTGCTCGGCCTGCCGGATGTCCCGCGCGGGCGTTACGTGCAGATCGCGGCGACGGCCAAGCGCGTCTACATGCTCGAGGGGGCGCTGTCGGGGATGGCGGAAGAGCCGGGCCTGTTCGGCGAGCCCGAGCCCGATGGCAAGATCCTGGGCTACGACCTGGAAAAGAAGAAGCTCGCGCCGTTCGCCGACGGCGTTTCGGCTTTCGAGATCGCACGCAAGGCGGACAAGATCGCGCTGATGAAGCGGCGCGGCGACATCTACGTCGTCGATGCCGGGGCCAAGGCCGACCTCGAGGATGCGAAGGTCTCGCTCGACGGCATCGTCGTGTCGCTCGATCCGCGGGCCGAGTGGAAGCAGATGTACTTCGAGGGCTGGCGGCACCAGCGCGACTTCTTCTGGGACGAGGGAATGGGCGGCCTGGACTGGAAGAAGGTGCGCGACCAGTACGGGACGCTGCTGTCCCGGCTCGGGACGCGCGACGACCTGCGCGACCTGCTCGGCGAGCTGATCGGCGAACTGAACAACTCGCACACCTACGTGTTCGGTGGCGACCCCGGCGTGCGGCCGCCCCAGGTGGCGACGGGCCTGCTCGGCGCCGACCTGGAGCGCGAGGGCGCGGCGTACAAGGTGGTGCGGATCTACCGCGGGGACCCCGCGGACAACGTCCGCTCGCCGCTGAGCGAACCCGGCGTGATGGTGAAGGAAGGGGACTACATCCTCGCCGTCAACCACGCGCCGTTCCCCGCGGGAATGCCGTTCGACGCGGCGCTGGAGAACCTGGCGGACAAGGATGTCCTCCTGACGGTTGGCCCGAAGCCGACGCCGGAAGCATCGCGCGACGTCGTCGTGCGCACCATGCGCTCGGACGACGAGCTGCGTTACGCCGACTGGGTGCGCGAGAACCGCGAGTACGTGGCGTTCAAGACCGGCGGCAAGATCGGTTACGTGCACCTGCCGAACATGGGCCGCGAAGGGCAGATCGCGTTCAACACCTGGTTCTACCCGCAGCTCGACAAGGAGGGGATGATCGTCGACTGCCGCTGGAACGGCGGCGGCTTCGTGTCGCAGATGATCCTCGAGCGCTTCCGCCGCAAGATCGTGTCGTTCGACCGCTCGCGCGGCGGCGGCATCAACAGCTACCCGTACCGCACGCTGAACGGCCCGTTCGTCGTGCTCACGAACGAGTTCGCCGGCTCGGACGGCGACATCTTCCCGGCGGCGGTGCAGCTGGAGAAGCTCGCGCCCGTGATCGGCATGCGCTCGTGGGGCGGCGTGGTCGGGATCCGCGGCGACAAGCGGCTCGTGGACGGCGGTTTCCTCACCGAGCCGGAGTTCGCGTGGTACGACCCGAAGTCGGGCTGGACGATCGAGAACCATGGCGTGCAGCCCGACATCGAGGTCCAGAACCTGCCGCAGGACGTCGCGACGGGCAAGGACGCGCAGCTCGAGCGCGGCATCGCCGAGGTGCTGAACCTGCACGAGAAGAACCCGCCGATCGTCCCCAAGTGGGCTCCGGTCCGCCCACGCGGGCGCGACGCCTTCCGCGACGAGCTGACTGCCGCTCCCGCGGGTAGTGCCGGCACCGCGAGCGGCGCCCGGTAGGCGGGACAGTCGCCTCTGACGACGGGGGACAGGTGTTCCACCTGTCCCCCTATTTAGTAGCGGTTGTGGGAGTCGGCGAGGCGCGCGGCCTGTTCGGGATCCGTGGTCGGTGCCTGGCAGGCGTGGTTCTCGCAGACGTACGCCGTCGGACGGCCCTCGCGCAGTTGGCGGCCGCGCAGAAGCGGCACGCGCGCGCTCCCCGGCGAGCCCGCGGCGATGACCTGGTTCGGCCGGAACCCGCCGCCGACCGCGTCGAGCATCCGCAGCGTCGCCTCGTCCTGCAACGGCCCGACGACGGCGATCTCCTTGGAGCGGTCGAGCGCGAAATCGAGCGCGACGAGAAGCTGCGAGAACGCCCCGGGGTGCCGCGTGACGACCTCGGGCGTCGATTCGAAGACCGCGTCCGCGCGGCGGCGCAGGTCCGCGCGGGCTAGGAGGCCCGCGAGGCGCAGCGCGTTCAGCGCGGTCACGGAGCGGCCCGCGGGGACGACGTTGTCGAGCTGCTCCACGCGCCGCGCCGAAAGCCGCGCCGGGCCCTCGGGAGGGTGCTCGGGGTGCGCGGTGAAGAAGTAGTCGGCCCCGACATCGTCGAAAAAACGCTCGTCCTGCAACTCGTGCAGCTCCGCCGCGGTCTCGAGCCACTCCGGCTCGAACGTCGCCTGGTACAGCTCGATCAGCCCGTGGACCAGGAACGCGTAGTCGTCGAGGAAGGCGTCGATCGCGGCCTCGCCGTCGCGCCAGCGGTGGCGCAGCGCACCATCCGCCCGGCAGCGCGCCAGCACGAAGCGCGCCGCGCTCGCCGCCGCGTGGACGTAGCGCGGCTCGCGCAGCGCGCGGCCCGCGCGCGCCATGCTGGCGATCATCAAGCCGTTCCAGTCGGTCAGCACCTTGTCGTCGAGGTGCGGCCGCACGCGCTTCTGCCGCGCCTCGAACAGTTTGCGCATGCCCCAGGTCAGCTCGGCGCTGCGCCCGGAGCGCGAATGCGGGCCGACGAGGCGCAGGATGTTGGCGCCGTTTTCCCAGTTGCCGGCGTCCGTCACGCCGTACGCCTCGACGAGGTCCCGGTGCTCGCGCTCGTCGAGCAGCGAGCGCAGCTCCGCCGCGGTCCAGACGTAGAACTTCCCCTCCTCGCCCTCGGAGTCGGCGTCTTCCGCGGAGTAGAAGCCGCCCTCGGGGTGGCACAGGTCGCGCAGCACGTAGTCGAGGATCTCGCGCGCCACGATCGCGTACTCGCGCTGGCCGGTGACCTGCCAGCCCTCGACGTACGCCGTCGCCAGCGAGGCCTGATCGTAGAGCATCTTCTCGAAGTGCGGGACGAACCACTCGCCATCGACGCTGTAGCGGTGGAACCCGCCGCCGAGGTGGTCGTAGATCCCGCCGCGGGCCATCTCGTCCAGCGTCTTGCGCGCCATCGCCAGCGCGTCGCTGCGGCCCGCGCGCCGGTGAATCCGCAAGAGCAGCTGGATGTCGTAGGCGTGCGGGAACTTCGGCGCGCCGCCGATCCCGCCGTGCTGCGGGTCGAAGCGCTCGGTCCACGAGTCGAGGAAGGCGACCAGGACCGACTCGTCGAGGTCGCCCGCGCGCCGCTGCCGTCCGTGGCGCGCGACGGCGTCGGCGAGCATCTGCCCCTGTTCCTCGACCAGGTTGCGGTTCTCGGTCCACGCCTGCCGCAGCCGCGCGAGCACCTTGAGGAACGCCGGCTTGGGGAAATACGTCCCGGCGAAGAACGGCCGTCCGTCGGGCGTGAGAAAGACCGACATCGGCCAGCCGCCCTGCCCGGTCAGGGCCTGCACGGCCTCCATGTAAACGGCATCGACGTCGGGCCGTTCCTCCCGGTCCACCTTGACCGGGATGAAGAACTCGTTCAGCCGCTCGGCGACCTCGTGGTCTTCGAAGCTCTCCCGCTCCATGACGTGGCACCAGTGGCAGGTCGAGTAACCGATCGACAGGAAGATCGGCCGGTCGGCCGCCTTCGCCGCGGCGAACGCCTCGTCGCCCCAGGGGTACCAACCCACCGGGTTGTCTTTGTGCTGGAGCAGGTACGGGCTCTTCTCGGAGCCGAGGCGGTTGCGCACGTCCATGGGCCGGTTATAGCCCGAGCGCGCGCCCGCGGCGAGTAACCCGCCGGTTGGCCGGCCGCGGTCTACGAGGCGCCGGAGCGCGCCCCGACGCCGCAGAAGTCGCCGCGGCAGCCCAGCTTGCGGAAGATCATCGCCGCCGGGCAGAAGCCGGTGAACGCCGATTGCAGCAGGTTGAGCCCGACGAAGGCGGTGAAAAGGAAAAAGCCAGGGTGGACGAAGTAACCCAGCGCGAGGCTCGCCAGGACGAAGGTCCCGGCCAGGGCCCGCACGGCGCACTCCACGTTCATCGCAGCACCTCCGCGGCCAAGATGCGTCCGGCGCGCGGGACGTTACGAGTAACGAAATGTTAAACGCCGGGCGCGGGTGTATGGTCTTGCATTCGCGAGCCCGGAGGTGATGTGCGGATCGCCGCCGTGGGGACGGCGTTGCCGCCCCACTACTACGACCAGGAAACGTTGATCGAGGCGTTCTGCGAGCACTGGGGCGGTGTCCCGGCGATCGGGCGGCTCGCCGGTCTGCACCGCAACGTCATGGTCGGCGGCCGCTACCTGGCCCTGCCGAAAGAGCGCTACACGGCGCTCAGGACGTGGGGCGAGGCGAACTCGCTGTGGGTCGAGGCGGCGCTCGACGTGGGGGAGCGGGCGGTCCGCGGCGCCCTCGAAGCCGCGGGGCTCGGGCCCGGCGACGTCTCGGCGCTGTTCTTCGCCACGATCACCGGCGTCGCGACGCCCTCGATCGACGCCCTGCTGATGAACCGGCTCGGCCTGCCGCCGCACGTCAAGCGCGTGCCGATCTTCGGGCTCGGCTGCGTCGCCGGCGCGGCCGGGATCGCCCGCGCCGCGGACTACGTCCGCGCCTTCCCGGACGAGGTCGCGGTGCTGCTGTCGGTCGAGCTGTGCTCCCTGACGCTGCAGCGCGAGGACCTCTCGCTCGCGAATCTGATCGCGTCGGGCCTGTTCGGGGACGGCGCGGCGGCGGTCGTCGTCACGGGAGCGCGGCGGCCGGCGCGCGGCCCGCGCGTCGTCGCCACGCGCTCGGTGTTCTACCCCGAGACCGAGGGGCTGATGGGCTGGAAGATCTCCGAGCGGGGGTTCGGGATCATCCTGTCCTCCGCGGTCCCGGAACTGGTCCGACTGCGGCTCGGCCCCGACGTGGACGAGTTCCTCCGCGCGCACGATCTCGCGCGCGGCGACATCGATCTCTGGATCGGCCATCCCGGCGGCCCGAAGGTGCTGGAGGCGGTCCGCGAGAGCCTCGGCATCGACAATGGCGCGCTGGACCTGGCGTGGAAGAGCCTGCGCGAGGTCGGCAACCTGTCCTCGGCCTCGGTGCTGTTCGTCCTCGGCGACACGCTGGCGCTCGCGCCGGCCCCGGGCAGCCGGGGGCTCTTGTTCGCGATGGGGCCGGGGTTCTGCTCCGAGCTGGTGCTCCTGGAATGGTGAGCGGCGGATGAGCCGGGCGGTGTTCGTCGCGCTGGTCCTCGCGGTCGCGCTGCAGCGGCTGATCGAACTGGCGGTCTCGCGGCGCAACGTGCGCGCCCTCTTGCGCCGCGGCGCGCGCGAGGCGCGCAACGACCTGCCGGCGATGGCGCTGGTCCACGGCGCTTGGCTGGTCGCCGCGCCGCTGGAGGTGCTCGTGCTCGCGCGACCGCTCGTCGCCGCGCTCGCGGTCCCGGCCGCGGCGCTGTTCCTCGCCGGGCAGGCGTTGCGGTTCTCGGCGATCTGGACGCTCGGGCCGCGCTGGACCGCTCGCGTGGTGACCGTCCCCGGCGAGGCCCCGGTGGCCCGCGGCCCCTACCGGTTCCTGCGCCACCCGAACTACCTCGGGATCATCCTCGAGATCGTCTCGCTGCCGCTGATCCACGGCGCGTGGATCACGGCCGTGCTCGCCAGCGCGGCCAACGGGGCGCTGCTCGTGCGGCGCATCCGCATCGAGGAGCGCGCGCTCGCGGCGGACCAGGATTACGAGGCGGCGCTCGGCGCGCGCCCGCGGCTGGTCCCGCTGCCGGGCCGCGGCACGCGCGCGATCAACCCCCGTGGCTGACGGCGCGCGCGACGTCGTGGTCGTGGGCGGCGGGCCGGTCGGGCTCGCGGCCGCGATCGCCGTCCGCCTCGCGGGCCTGTCGGTCGTCGTCATCGAGCGGGCGCGGCCACCTCTCGACAAGCCCTGCGGCGAGGGGCTGATGCCGCGCGGCGTCGCCGCGCTGCGTCGGCTCGGCGTTGCGCTCGAGGCCGGCGTCGGGGTGCCGTTCGCCGGGATCCGCTACGTGGACGCGGCCGGCGCGCACCCCGCGGCCGAGGGCCGCTTCGACGGCGGGCCGGGGCTGGGCATCCGCCGAACCGAACTCCACGCGGCGCTGTGCGCGCGGGCCGGGCGGCTCGGCGTGGAACTGCTGTGGAACACGCAGGCGACCGCGCTGGCCGCCGACGGGATCGAGACCGGCAACGGCCGCGTGCGGGCCCGCTTTGTCGTCGGCGCCGACGGGCTGCACTCGCGCGTGCGCCGCTGGGCCGGGCTCGCGGGCCGCCCCGCGCGGGGCCAGCGCTACGGCCTGGCGCAACACTACGACGCCCGCGCTTGGACCGACCTCGTCGAGGTCCACTGGGCCGATGGTGCCGAGGCGTACGTCACGCCGGTGCGCGGCGCGGTGGGCGTCGCGTTCCTCGCGGGCGCCGGCGCGCTGGACCCGCGCGACCCGCTCGCGCGGTTCCCGGTGCTCGCCGGGCGCCTGTCGGCGCCGCCGCGCCTCGGATCGGCCCGCGGCGCGGGTCCGTTCGCGCAGCGCGTGCGCGCGGTCGCGCGGGGCAACGTGGCGCTGGTCGGCGACGCTGCGGGGTACGTCGACGCGCTGACCGGGGAGGGGCTCGCGGCCGGCTTGCTCCAGGCGCTCGCGCTGGCCGAGGCGCTCCGGCGCGGCGACCTGCGCCCGTATGCGCGCGCGCACCGGCGGATCGTCGGCGCGAGCTGGCAGCTCACGCGGGCGCTGCTCGCGATCCAGGCCCGCCCGTGGCTGCGCCGGCGGCTCGTGGCGGCGCTGGCCCGGTCGCCCGCGGTATTCTCGCGGCTGCTCGCGATCGTGGACGGGACCGCGCCGCGACGATCGCTGGGCCTGGACGGGCTGGCCGCCCTCGCCCGGGGTGCCGCCGCACGGCCCGTTTGCGGGGGACGAGGACGATGCTGATCCTGATCGCGGACGCGTTCGACGACCGGATGCCCCACCGCCTCGCGCGCTTCGGCGAGGTCACGAGCGACCTCGCGCGGCTGGCCGACGCCGAGGTGCTGCTGGTGCGCAGCAAGACCAAGGTGCGGCGCGACATGATCGACGCCGCGCCCAAGCTGAAGCTGATCATCCGCGGCGGGGTCGGGCTCGACAGCATCGACGTCGAGTACGCGCGCGGGCGCGGGATCGACGTGCGCAACACGGCCGACGCCTCGACGACCGCCGTGGCCGAGCTGACGCTCGGGCTGATGCTGGCGCTGGTCTCGCACATCCCGCGCGCCGACGCCTCGCTGCGCGAGCGGCAGTGGCTCAAGAAAGAACTCGAGCGCTCGGAGCTGTCGGGCAAGACGCTCGGCATCCTCGGCCTGGGCCGGATCGGGCTGGCCGTCGCGACGCGCGCCCGCGCGTTCCAGATGCGCGTGCTCGGCTATCACCCGGACGTCAACTTCACCGATTTTGCCGAGATCGTCGGCAGCCGCGAGGAGCTTCTGCACGAGTCGGACTTCGTGTCGCTGCACATGCCGCTCGTGCCGGCAACCCGCGGGTGCATCAACAAGAAGACTCTGGCGCAGTTCCGCCGCGGCGCATTCCTCGTCAACACCAGCCGCGGCGAGATCATCGTCGAACAGGACGTGGCCGACGCACTGCGCTCGGGCCAGCTCGGCGGCTACGCCTGCGACGTGTTCACGCCCGAACCGCCGAGGGACTCGCCGCTGTTCGAGGCACCCAACACGGTGTTCACGCCGCACATCGGCGCCTCGACGCGCGAGAACATGGAGCGCATCGGCGTGGTCGTCGAGCGGCTGCTCGAGGCCCACTCCGGATGACGGGGTTGGCCGGGCTCGCGACCCCCTGCGCGCTCGTCGAGCTCGAGCGGGTCGAGCGCAACACGGAGCGCATGGCCGAGCGGGCGCACGCGCTCGGCGTGCGGCTGCGCCCGCACGTCAAGACGCACAAGACGGCGGAGTTGGCGCGCCTGCAGGTGCGCGGGCACTTCGGCGGCGTGACTGTCTCCACCGTGGCCGAGGCGCGGGCGATGGCGGCCGCGGGCCTGCGCGACATCACCTACGCCGTACCGCTCGCGCCCGAGCTGCTGGGGCGGCTGGCGGAACTCGCGCGCGGGCTGGAACGGCTCTCCTTGCTGATCGATCACCCCGACGCCGCGAGCTGGATCGAGGAGCGGGCGCGCGCGGACGGGCGGCCGATCCCGGTGTACCTCAAGCTCGACTGCGGCGCCGGCCGCGCGGGGGTCGACCCGGAGCGGGGAGAGAGCCTGCGGCTCGCGGCGCGGCTCGCGCGCTCGCCGCACGTGGAGTTCCGCGGCCTGTTGACGCATGCCGGGCAGGCCTACCGCTGCCGCACGCGCGACGCGATCCGCGCCGAGGCCGACCGCGAGCGCGACGTGCCGCTGCGGTTCGCGCGGCGGCTGCGCGAGGATGGCGTCGAGGTGCCGGACATCAGCATCGGCTCGACGCCGACCGCGATGGTCGCGGCCGACCTCGCCGGTATCGGGGAGATCCGGCCCGGCAACTACGTGTTCTTCGACGCGTTCCAGGCGGCGATCGGCAGCTGCAGCCTGGACGAGTGCGCGTTCACCGTGCTGGCGACCGTCATCGGCCGGCACCCGGAGCGCAACACGCTGGTGATCAACGCCGGCGCGCTGGCGCTCTCGAAGGACGCCGGCCCGACCCACGTCGATCCCGCGTGCGGTTTCGGACGCGTCTTCTCGGAGGACGGCACGCGCCTGTTCGACGGATTGCGCGTGGAGTCGCTGACGCAGGAGCACGGGCTCGTCCGCTCGCGCGGGCCGCTCGGCGCGGCGCACCCGCTCGGCAGCCGGCTGCGGATCATTCCCAACCACTCCTGCCTCGCCGCCGCCCAGCACGACCGCTACCACGTCGTCCGCGGCAACGAGATCGTCGCCGAGTGGCGACCGGCGCGCGGCTGGTGAAGCGGCGGGCGCGAGCGCCCGCGGCGGTCACTTCTTCAGGTTGGCTTCCAGCTCGGCGATGGCGCGCTGCAGGCGGTCGCGACCGTCGTAGCGCGGAGTGGCGCCGAAACGGCGCTTCAGCTCGGGCATGAGCCGTTCCAGTTCCGCGCGCGAGCGTTGCCGCTGCGTGACCTCCAACGCGATCAGCGCGACCGATTCCAGGTCGCGGCAGGCCAGCGCCTCCTTGACCGCGAACGGCTTGTCGCCCTTGACCATCGGCCCCAGCGAGCGCGGGATGACCTCTCCCTGCGGCACGGCATTCGGCGCGTCGGCGTCGCTGCCCAGGGCGTACGGTCCGAGGAGCTCGCGCGTGCACTGCAGCGCGTGGTTGTAGACCTGGCGCACGTCGCCGCGCAGCTTGTCGCTGACGCGGTCGCTGCCCGGCTTGGAACTGCTCGGCTGCGGGCGCGACTGCGCCAGCACGGAGATCGTCGCGGCGGCCAGCACGACGAGGGTGATCGCACGAACGCCGAAAGATGAGCGCATGGTGTCTCCTCCGGACCCCGGATTATGCCCGAAACTGGAGCCGGTTTCGTCCGTCCGGTACACTTCGAGCAGTTGGTCTGGAGCTTCGACGGCCGTGCGGCGCTCGTCCGGCGCGACCTTCGATGCAGCGTGATGGTCCTCTTCGCCGCGGCCCTCGTTCTCCGAGCTTACGGCGCCGTTCTCCGGGACGAGTCGATGCCGTTCGCCGCGCGGCTGGCCGGGTCCTGGGCCGCCGCCGCGGTCGCGTGGGTCGCCGTCGCGATCGCGGGCGGTTGGTCGCCGGTCTGGCCGGTGCTCGGACTGGGTGCCGCAGCGGGCATCGCCTCGCTGTGGCTGCCGCGCGTGCCGGTCGCGGTCCTGGTCGACGTGGCGACGGTCGCCATCTCGGCAGCGCTGTCGGTCCCGATGCTCGGACCGGGCCGCGCCGCGCTCGTCGCCGCGTGTGTCGTGCCGCTCGGGCTGGCTATCGAAGCGGTGTCGGCGGGTGCGGTGCGCCGCATGCCCGGCGCGGCGATGACACTGCCGGCACTGATGCTGGGCGGCCCGGCGGTGTTGCTGGTGCTGCTCTCGCTGTCGCTGCCCGGAACGGCGGCGCAACTCGCGCACACGCTCGGCCGCGGCTGGATGAGCGCCGGGCTGGCGACACCGTTGCTCGGTCAGCGCATCGAACTGCGCGGTGGTGCCGTCGGCTGGCTCCAGCCGGCGTACACCGGCGCCGCGCACCCGGCCGCGCTGCTACTGCACGGCATGCACCCCGACGCATCGGCGCAGCCGGCGGCCGTCGTGCTGCGCCGGGCGCTGCTCGAGGCCGGGTTCGCCGTGCTGTCCCTCGACCGCCCGGGCTACGGCGCCAGCCCGCTGCCGCGGCACCGCGCGGCGGCCGGGGACTGGGACGTTTCGACGGCGCAGGCCGAGGCGATCGAGGCCCTCAGCCTCGTCCCCGGCGTCGAGCGCGTGTTCGTGGTCGGGCACTCGCTGGGCGGGCGCGACGCCCTGCGGCTGATCGGTCTCGCGCCGAAGGTCGCCGGCATCGTCACCTTCGGCGCCGCCGCGACCGGCGACTCGCCGGCCGACGAGGCCTACTGGTACGAGCGCTTCCACGCCGACCAACGGATCCACGAGCGGCTCCCGCGCGCGTTGTTCCACGAGGTCTACAAGCGCGACTTCGCCTTCCTGGAGATGATCCACGCCCTCCCGCCGGTGCACGCGCCGGTGCTGTTCGTGCGCTTCGGCCACGACAACCCGGACGTCGAGGCGAGCCGCGACATGCTGTTCGACGCGATCCCCGGCCCGCGCGTGGCGTGGGACTTCCTACCGTCCACGCACTACTTCAACGCGCTCGGGCGCGCCGGCATCGTGCTCGGCGACACGCGGACGGCCCGCATCGCCGCCCGGCGCCTGGCGGAGTTCGCCGCCAGCACGCCGGGGGACGTGCAGCTCGCCGGGCGCGCCGGCACGCCGTCGCCGCCGCAGCCGGTCCCGGCTGCCGCTGCCGCGACCGGAGTCATCGCTCCCGCTCCCTGACGACGGGAACCGAACCGGGAACGGTGTGCGCCCTGTCCCCCTGGTCGTCCGGGCGCAGCGGCGGCGGCATAATCCGCGGCTGGCAAGAGCTTCCACGCAAGGAGACCCGATCGATGCGCCTGGATTCTTTGGGGACCGTCTGCTGCGCCGTGGCCGCGTTCGCCGTTCCGGCAGCGCTGGCGGCTGACCCGCACCCGCTCACCGTCCACGACCTCGTCGCCATGCAGCGGATTTCCTCGCCGCAGCCTTCCCCGGACGGCAAGCAGGTCGCGTTCGTCGTGCGCGACACCGACCTCGACGCGAACCGCGGCCGGCTCGACCTGTGGCTCGTCGGCATCGACGGCTCCGATCCGCGCCGGCTGACGGCCGACAAGGAGAACGACGAGGCCCCGTCCTGGTCGCCCGACGGCAAGTGGATCTACTTCCTCGCGGGACGCTCCGGTAGCACGCAGGTGTGGCGGATCCCGGTGGATGGCGGGGAAGCCTCGCGCGTCACGGACGTCCCCGTGGACGTCAACGGCTATCTCTTGTCGCCGGACGGCACGCAGCTCGTGATCGCGGCCGACACCTTCCCCGATTGCGCGACGCTCGCCTGCACGGCGGAGCGACTGGACGCGCAGTCGAAGGTCAAGGCCTCGGGGCGGCTGTACGACCGCCTGTTCGTCCGGCACTGGGACACGTGGTGGGACAAGCGCCGCAGCCACCTGTTCGTCGTCCCCGTCGCCGGGGGCGAGCCGCTGGACCTGATGAAGTCGATGGACGCCGACGCGCCGACGAAGCCGTTCGGCGGGTTCGAGGAGATCGCGTTCACGCCCGACGGCCGCGGGCTGGTCTTCACGGCCAAGGACGCCGGCCTGGCGGAGGCGTGGTCCACGAACTACGACCTGTGGCTGGTCCCCGTTGACGGGTCCGCCCCGCCCAAGAGCCTCACCGCGCGCAACAAGGCCTGGGACAGCACGCCGGCGTTCTCGCCGGATGGCAAGACGCTGGCGTACCTGGCGATGGAGCGCCCGGGGTTCGAGGCCGACCGCTTCCGCATCATGCTGCGCGGCTGGCCCGACGGGAGCGAGCGCCAGATCGCCGCGAGCTGGGACCGCTCGCCGGGCACGCTGATGTTCTCCGCCGACGGGCGCACGCTGTTCGTCACCGCGCCGCATCTCGGCCAGGAACCGCTGTTCGCGATCGACATCGCCAGCGGCAAGGTGCGCCAGCTCGTCGACGAGGGGTTCGTGGCCGACCCGGCGCTCGCCGGCGACGTCCTCGTCTTCGGCCTGCACCACCTGCGCTCGCCGGTCGAGCTGTTCACGCTGCGCGCCGACGGCTCCGCGCGCACGCAGATCACGCGGCTGAACGCCGAGCGGCTGGCGGCGCTGAAGCTCGGCCAGCCGGAGCAGTTCACGTTCCGCGGCGCGGGCGGCGACACCGTCTACGGCTACGTGGTCAAGCCGGCCGAGTTCGAGGCCGGGAAGAAGTACCCGATCGCGTTCCTGATCCACGGCGGGCCGCAGGGCTCGTTCGGCAACGACTGGCACTACCGCTGGAACCCGCAGACCTACGCCGGCGCGGGCTACGCCGTGGTGATGATCGACTTCCACGGCTCGACCGGCTACGGGCAGGCGTTCACCGACGCGATCCGCGGCGACTGGGGCGGCAAGCCGCTGGAGGACCTCAACCGCGGCCTCGCCGCCGCGATCCAGAAGTACCCGTTCCTCGACGGCGATCGCGCCTGCGCGCTCGGCGCGTCGTACGGCGGGTACATGATCAACTGGATCGCCGGAGCGTGGCCCGACCGCTTCCGCTGCCTGGTCGTGCACGACGGCAACATCGACGAGCGGATGGCGTACTTCGACACCGAGGAACTGTGGTTCCCGGAGTGGGAGCACGGCGGCACGCCGTGGGACAACCCCGAGGGTTACGCCAAGCACAACCCCGTCGACCTGGTGAAGAACTGGAAGACGCCCACGCTCGTCGTCCACGGCGGGCGCGACTACCGCGTCGTGGACACGCAGGGGCTCTCGACCTTCACCGCGCTGCAGCGCAAGGGGATCCCGAGCCAGTTCCTGCACTTCCCGGACGAGAACCACTGGGTGCTCAAGCCGCACAACAGCATCCTGTGGCACGAGACGGTGCTGGCCTGGCTCGACCGCTGGACGAAGTCCCCGCGCTGACGGGGACACTCGCCGCGGATCGCGGAAACCGGCTGCCCGGCGGGTGATCCGGCCGGGCCGGGTGCCACACTGGGCCGATGACCGCGGCCGTGTCGCGCCTTGCCGACTCGCTCGGGCGCCTGATCGTGCGGCACCGCGGGTGGGTGATCGCGGCGTTCGTGCTGACGTCGGCGGCGATGGTCCCCGGCGTTGCGCGCCTCGAGACGTCGAACGCGCCCGAGGACTTCTTCGTCCGGGACGCGGCCGAGTTGCGCCGGTATGCCCGGCTGACCGAGCTGTTCGGCTCGGACGCGACCGTCCGCGTGGCGTGGCCGGCGCCCGCGCCCTGGACGGCGGAGGGCTTGCGGCGCGCGCGCGAGCTGGAACAGGCGGTCGCCGCGTTGCCCGGCGTTCTTTCGGTCATCGGCCCGTTCACGCACCACGGCCGCTTCCTGTCGGAATGGCCGCCGCCGGACCCGGCGTCGTTCCGCGCGCTGATGACCGCGAACCGCGTCGACCGCGAACTCGGCCTGGTCAGCCGCGACGGAAACCGGCTCTCGCTGCTCGTGACGTTCGAGCGCACCGGCGCGCGGCGCCAGCGCGAGCAGCTCGCGGCGCTCGACGCGGCGGTGGCGCGCCACGCCCCCGCGGGAGCGCTCGCCGCGGGGATGCCGCTGCTCGACCGCGCGCTCGACCGTTCGGCGGAAGAGGTCCTGCGGCGCTACTTCCCGGGTCTCGCCGCCGCGGCGGTCGTGCTGCTGCTCGCGGTATTCCGCGACGGGCGCGCCCTCGCCGGGCCGTTGCTGCTCGTGGCCTTCGTCGAACTGGCGACTCTCGGCGCGATGGGGTACGCGGGCGAGCGGCTCAACCTCGTGCTGGCGATCCTGCCGCCCCTTTTGTTCGTGATCGCGCTGGCGACGGCGATCCACCTCGCGACGCGCGTCCGGCAACTCCAGGGCGGCGACGGGCTCGACGCGCCGCGCGCGGTCCGGCTGGTCCTCGCCGAGAAACGCGCCGCGGTGGCCTGGACCGCCATCACCACCGCCGTCGGGTTCGGCTCGTTGGCGACGAGCCGCGTCGGACCGGTGCTGAAGCTCGGGCTGTGGTCGATCGCCGGGATCACGCTGCTGCTCTTCGGCGCGCTGACGCTGCTGCCCGCGCTGTTGGCGACCGGGGCGCGCCCCGGCGCCGCGCGGCGCGACGGCGAGCTGCGGGCGCGCCGGTTCCGCCGCCGGGTCGGCTGGTGGGTCGTGCGCCGCCGCGCGCTCATCCTGGGCGGGTCGGCCGCGCTGGCGATCGTGGCCGTTGCCGGGATGCCCCGGCTGCGCGTCGAGAGCAACGCCCTGACGTTCCTCGCGCCGGACCACCCGCTGCGGCGGGCGGTGCTGTCGCTCGAGCGCGAGCACATGCCGGTCGTCGCGGCGGAACTGCTGCTGGAGCTGCCGCAATCGCCCGGGGCGGGGTTCCTGGAGCCGGCGGCCCTCGCGCGGCTGCGCGCGCTGGCCGGCGAGTTGCGCGGGCGCGGGCTCGTGCTCGGCGTGATCGGCCCGGCCGACATCGTCGACGAAGTCGCCGGACGGCTGCCGGCGCCTCTCCGCGGCGCGGCGCTGGCCGGGATCCTGCGCGATCCGGCGGGGCGCGCGGCGCTCGGCCAGTTCGTCGCGCCCGGCGGGGCGGCCGCGCGGATCACGGTCTTCACGCCGATGCTCGGCCACGGCGAGCTGTCCCCGCTGTTCGACGAGATGCAGCGGCTGGCGCACGAGCACGCTCCGGCGGCGCGGGCCTCGGTCACCGGCCAGCTCCCGCTACTCTTGGAGACCCACCATTACCTGCTGCGGACGCTGGCGTGGTCGTTCGCGAGCACGCTGGTGCTCGTCGCCCTCGTGTTCCTGCTCCTCCTGCGCGACGTCCGCTTGACGCTATTGGCCTTGCTGCCGAACGTCTGGCCGGTGCTCGGCGTACTCGGGCTGATGGGCTGGCGCGGGATCCCGCTCGACGTGGCGACCGTGATGGTCGCGTCGGTGGTGCTGGGCCTGGCGGTGGACGACACGATCCACACCCTGGCGCACTTCCGCGAGTTGGCGCCGCGCGTCGGCGCGACGGGGGCCGTCGTCGGCACGCTGGAGATCACCGCCCCGGCGTACGTCTTCTCCGGCGCGGTGCTGGCCGGCGGGTTCGCCGTGCTCGGGCTCTCGGACTTCGCCCCAACGGCACGCTTCGGCGTTTTGTGTGCCGTAGCGATCGCGTTCGCGGTCGCGGCCGACCTGTTCATGGTCCCGGCGCTGTTCGCGCGCCGAGATCCGGTCGCGCCCGCATCCGCACCCCCGGCCTCAACCGTACGGGCCGCCGTAGGCGGCCCGGCATGAGCCCGACGCGCTGTCGAAGACGAGGACGATTCACATCGCGCGACGCGCGGACAGAGACGAGGACAGCCACCGCTGACCCAAAGGCGGTCAGCGGTCGCAAGTCCCCTCAGCCGGTCGCGGCGCCGGCAGCGCCGTGGGCGAATTCGACCTCCTGGAACTCCTCGGCGTGCACCGTGTGCTTCCTGGCCACCAGCATGTAGATCGCGGGAACGACGAACAGCGTGAACACCGAGCCGATGATCATTCCCGTGACCAGCATGATGCCGATGCTGTTGCGCGCGCCGGCGCCCGGGCCGCTGGCGAAGACCAGCGGCAGGTGGCCGACCACCGTGGCGGCGGTCGTCATCAGGATCGGCCGCAGCCGCGTGCCGGAGGCCTCGATCACCGCCGCCAGCTTGTCCAGGCCGCGCTCCTGCAGCTTGTTCGCGAACTCGACGATCAGGATCCCGTTCTTCGACACCAGGCCGACCAGCGTGATCAGGCCGACCTCGCTGTAGATGTTGAGCGTGGTGAAGCCGAGGAACGAGAACAGCAGCGCGCCGGAGAGCGCCAGCGGCACCGACCCGGCGAGAATGATGAACGGGTCGCGGAAGCTCTCGAATTGCGCCGCGAGCACGAGGTAGATCAGGATCGCCGAGAGGGCGAAGATCCCGAGGAACTTGCTGCCCTCCGTGCGCAGCTGCCGCGACTCCCCAGCGTAGTCCAGCGTGAAGCCCTGCGGCAGGATCTTGCGCGCCTCGTCCTCCAAGAAGCGCAGCGCGGTGTCGAGCGAAACCGGCGGCGGGATCACGCCCTGGATCCGCACCGCGTTGAGCTGCTGGAAGCGCTTCAGCTCCCGCGGCTCGGTCGAGGTGCGGAGCTTGGCGAAGGTGGACAGCGGCACCAGCTTGTCGTCCGCGCCCGTGACGTAGATCCCGGAGAGCTGATCCGGCGTCAGGCGCTCGGCGCGCTTGACCTGCGGGATGACCTTGTAGCTGCGGCCCTGGATGCTGAAGCGGTTGACGTAGTCGCCGCCGAGCAGCGTGGACAGGTCGGCGCCGGCCTGGCTCAGCGGCACGCCCTGCGAGCGCAGCTTGTCCCGGTCGAAGACCACCTCGGCCTGCGGCTGGTCGAACTTCAGGTCGGAGTCGGCGAAGATGAACAGGCCGCTGGCGAACGCCTTCTGCACGAGCTGGTTCGCGAACTCGGCCAGCTGCTGCGGCTCGGCGGTCGAGGCGATCACCAGGTCCACCGGGAAATCGCCGCCGCCCGGCAAGGACGGCGGGATGATCGGGATCACGCGCACGCCGGCGATCTTCGACAGCTCCGCGGCGGACTGCATGTGCAGTTCCTCCGTGGTCCGGGTGCGCTCGCTCCACGGCTTGACCACCATGCCGCCGAACCCGCCGGTCGGCATCGTGATCTGGAAGATGCTCTCGGTCTCGGGAAACGAGCTGTACACGTCGTAGATCTTCGACGTGAACATCTTGGTCTGGTCGAGGGTCGAGTTCGGCGCGGCCTGGATGATCCCGAAGACAACGCCCTGGTCCTCGGCCGGGGCCAGCTCCTGCTGCGAGAACAGGTAAAACGGCACGATCAGGAGCACCACGATCGCCCACAGCACCAGCACCACCGGCCGGTACTGCAGCGTACGCCCGAGGCCGCGCGTGTAGGCGGCGCGCACGCCGTCGAAGCGACGGTTGACCCAGCCGGCGAAGCCGCGCTCGGTGTCGCCGGCCCGCAGGAGCTTCGAGCCCATCATCGGCGAGAGCGTCAGCGCGACCACACCCGAGACGATCACGGCGCCGGCCAGCGTGAAAGCGAACTCGCGGAACAGCGCGCCCGTCAGGCCGCCCTGGATCCCGACCGGGGTGTAGACCGCCGCCAGCGTGATCGTCATGGCGATGATCGGCCCGATCAGCTCGCGGGCCGCGTGCATCGCCGCCACGCGCGGGCGCTTGCCCGCGTGCAGGTGGCGCTCGATGTTCTCGACCATGACGATCGCGTCGTCGACGACCAGCCCGACCGAGAGCACGATCGCCAGGAGGGTCAGGAGGTTGATCGTGAACCCGGCCACGAGCATCAGGAACACCGCGCCGACCAGCGAGATCGGGATCGCGACGACCGGGATCAGCACCGAGCGGAACGAGCCCAGGAACAGGAAGATCACCAGCACCACGATCAGCAGCGTCTCGGTCAGCGTCGTCAGGACCTCGTCGATCGCGTCCTGGATGTAGTCGGTCGAATCGTAGGGGATCCCGGCCTGCATTCCGGCGGGCAGCTGGGCCTGGATTCCCGGCATCGCCTCGCGGACGTCGCGGATGACGTCCAGCGAGTTGGCGGTCGGCAGGACCCACACGCCCATGAACGTCGCCGTGTGCCCGTTGAACCGGACGTCTTCCTCGTACGTCTCGGACCCCAGCACGACGTCGGCGATCTCGCCCAGCCGGACGACCGCGTTGCCGTTCTGCTTGACGATCAGCTGGCGGAACTCCTCCGGCGTCTTGAGGTCCGTGTTCGCGACCAGGTTGACCGAGACCATCGAGCCCTTGGTGCGGCCCAGGGCCGAGAGGTAGTTGTTCTGCGCCAGGGCGTCCCGCACGTCGGCGGGCGAGATGTTCAGCGCCGCCATCTTGTCCGGCTTGAGCCAGACCCGCATCGCGAAGGTCCGATCGCCGAGGATCTCGGCCCGCTGCACGCCGCTGATCGCCGTCAGCTTGGGCTGCACGACCCGCGTCAGGTAATCGGTGATCTGGTTCTGGTCCAGCTCGTCGGAGGAGAAGCCGAGGTACATCGCCGCGAACTGCGTGTCGGCGGTCTCCAGCTCGATCACCGGGGCCTCGGCCTCCGGCGGCAGGTCGTTGCGCACCTGCGCCACCTTGGCCTGGATCTGCGTCAGGGCGGCGTTGGTGTCGTAGTTGAGCTGCAGGTGCGCCGTGATCGTGCTCACGCCCTGCGCGCTGGACGACTCGAGGTAGTCGATCCCGTCGGCGCTGGCGATCACGCGCTCCAGCGGGGTGGTGATGAACCCGCGCACCAGATCGGCGTTCGCGCCGATGTAGGCGGTCGTCACCCGGATCACGGCCACGTCGCTGCGCGGGAACTGGCGCACGCTCAGCGAGCGGATCGCCTGCAACCCGGCGATCAGGATCACCAGGTTGACGACGATCGCCAGCACCGGTCGCCGGATGAACAGGTCGGTGAACTTCATCAGCTATCCTCCGGCTGCGGGGCGCGGTCGCTGGCAGGCTGGATCTCGTTGTTCACCTGCACCGCCGCGCCGTTGCGCAGCTTGAAGCCGCCCGAGGTGACGACCTCCTCGCCGGCTTTCACCCCGTCGAGCACCGCGACGAGGTCGCCGCGCGCGGGGCCGAGCTTGACGAACTGCTGGCGCACGCCGCGGTACGGCTGCCCCTCGGGGCTCTTCATCTGCTCGACCACGAACACCGAATCGCCGTAAGGCGCGTAGCTGATCGCCGAGGCGGGCAAGGCGATCGCGGAGCTGCTCGCGCCGAGCGCGAGTTGCGCCTCGACGAACATCCCCGGGCGCAGAACGCCCCGCGGGTTGTCGAAGGTGGCCTGCACCTGGACGTTGCGCGTCGCCTCGTCGATCACCGAGTCGACCGCGGTGACCCTGCCGGTGATCGGTCCGGGCAGGCCGTCGGCGGTCACGCCCACTTCGGCGCCGAGCTTCACGCGGCTGACCTGCTGCTGCGGGATCGCGAAGTCGACGTGGATGGGGTCGAGCGACTGCAGCGGCACGACCGGCGTGCCCGGGGCCAAGTACTGGCCGAGGTTCACCTGTCGAATGCCGACGATCCCGGCAAACGGCGCGCGGATCGTCTTGCGTTCGATCGTCGCGCGGATCTCCCCGACGCTGGCCGTGCTCTGCTTGGCGGTGGCGGCGGCCTGGTCGTACTCGGCCTGCGAGATCACGCCTTCGTCCCGCAGCTCGGTCATCCGCCGGAGGTTGGCCTCGGCCAGCTCGCGTTGCGCCTCGGCCGACGCGAGCTGCGCCCGCTCCTGGCTCGTGTCGAGCTTCGCGAGCACCTCGCCCGCGGCGACGTGCGTGCCGGACTCGAACGAGATCGACTCCACGATCCCCGGCAGGTCGGCGCTGACCATCACGCCGCGCTCGGGTTCGACGGTGCCGACCGAGTTCAGGTCATTGGGCCACTGCTCGACCCGGGCAACGACCGTCGTCACGGCCTCCGGCGGAGGCTGGAACGATGATGCCTGCGCGACGGCGGCCTGGATCTGCTTGAACTTGACCATGCCGAGGGCGGCCAGGAACAACACCACGCCCACCAGCATGATGATCATGCGCTTTCTCATACGACCGATCTCCGCGGCCGGCGTCAGTCGGCGCCGGCTTGGATGTCGCACTTCAGGATGCGCGGGTCGAGGGACTCGGCGAAGTTCGAAGCCTGCTCGGCGTCGATGCTCGCGAGGGCTCGCAGCTCGCAAGGATTCAGCTCGCAACCGCTCTCGTTCAGCTCGCGAAGGGTGGCGACCGGATCCCGGGCGAAGCGGTGCCGGAAAGCCTCGTCGGTCAGGAGCCGCCCGATCACTCGCTCGACATTGCGCTGGCTCATCCAGGGCCCTCTCTCGTGAACCTTCGCGCAGTCCCCATCCAAGACCCGTGCCAGCGCCGGCGTGTCCGCCGACGACGCACGAATGCCCGTTCTGCACGCAGTTGTCGGAGCGGCGCTCGCCTTACGGCTCGGATAGCTGTTGCGGAAATTTCGACACTCTGTCGCGCTGCCCGCACCCCGCGACCCGCATCAGCCCCTCGGAGCCGCCGCAAGCGGCCCGCCATCGCGCATCGACCGGGGCCGCGCGCCGCCGTGCAGGCGCGAATGCGTCGATCTGCGGGTAGGCGCGCCGGACTACTGGTCGAGCAGGCCGTACTTCTCGAGTCGCGAGTAGAGCTGGGCGCGGGTGAGACCGAGCAGGCGTGCCGCCTTGGACTTGTTCCCGCGCGACTGGCCGATCGCCTTCTCGACGAAGCGGCGCTCGACCTGCTCGAGGTCCACGCCGCCGAGGGGCAGGGGAGCGTCGGGATCGAACGGGCCGCGGGCCGCGCCCTCGCGCCCGCCGTCGTGCCGGGTGACCGCGGCCGGCAGGTGCTCGCGCGTGATCAGCCCGCCGTCGCAGAGCAGGATCGCGCGCTCGATCGCGTTGCGCAGCTCGCGCACGTTCCCCGGCCAGGCGTGGGCCAGGAGCCACTCGCGGGCGCTGCGCGAGATCCCGGCCGAGGGGCGGCCCATCGAGCGCCCGAGCTCTTCCAGGAACGAGTCGGCCAGCGGCAGGATGTCCTCGGGGCGTTCGCGCAGCGGCGCGACGTGGATCTCGAAAACGTTGAGGCGGTAGTAGAGGTCCTCGCGGAACGTCCCGCGCGAGATCGACTGCAAGAGGTCGCGGTTCGTGGCGGCGATGATCCGCACGTCGGCCGGTAGCACCCGGGTCCCGCCGACGCGCTGGAACTCCTTTTCCTGCAACACGCGCAGGAACTTGGCCTGCACGACGAGGCTCATCTCGCCGATTTCGTCGAGGAACAGCGTCCCGCCAGCGGCCTGCTCGATGCGCCCGATCTTCGTCGCGATCGCGCCCGTGAACGCGCCCTTGTCGTGCCCGAACAGCTCCGATTCGAGGAGCTGCTCCGGCAGCGCCGCGCAGTTGACCGCCACGAACGGCCGCTCCGCGCGCGGGGAATTCTGGTGCAGAAGGCGGGCGACGATCTCCTTGCCGGTGCCGGATTCGCCGGTGATCAGCGCGGTCGTGTCGGCCGGGGCGACACGCCCGACCTGGGACAGCACCGCCTTCCACGAGGCCGACGTGCCGACGACGCGGTTGTTGACGCGCGATTCCAGCTCCTGCGTCAGCGCGTCGACCTTGGCGGCCAGCCGCTCGGCACGCTCGCGGGCCTCGGCGGCGACGCGCGCCTCCTCGGCCAGCTGGTGGTGCGAAATCATCAGCGCCACGCGGTCGGCCACGCGCTCCGCGACCTCGATGTCGTCGGTGCCGAAGCGCGCCGGCTCGCGGTGGAAAAAGCCGATGCTCCCCCGTACCTCGTCGGAGAGCCGCACCGGGACGCGCAACCACGAGCGCATCCCGGCCGACGCGATCAGCCGCTCGCGCTCCGTCGAGAGGCCGAAATCGTTCGGCACGTCGTGCACCAGCTCCACCGCGTCGGCGCGCCGCTCGATCTCGTCCGGCGTCAGCACGACCGCGTCCGGCAGCTCCGTCAGGTTGCACTCGCCGGCCGCGGCGACGACCCGCAGCGTGCGCGTCCGGATGTCCAGCTCGGTCAGGACCATCAAGTCGTGCGGCAGGATCGGCTTCATCGCCGCGGCGATCCGCGGAAACACCGCGCGCGCGTCGAGCGACCCGGCGAGCGTTTCGCGGAGCGCCTCGAGCCGGTCGAGGCGCTCCCGGCGCCGGCGCTCGGCATCCCAGATGCGCCAGTGCTCGACCGCCGAGCCCAAGAGGGCCGCGACCGGGCGCAGGATCTCCTGGTGCTCCTCCGCGAACGCGAGCGGGCGCTTGGCGCTGAGGAAGACGCCCCCCGTGAACGGTCCGGAAACGCGGAACGGTTCCCACATCCCCGAGCGCACGCCGCCGTCGAGGATGTCGGCATCCCCCGGGAACGAACGGTCCAGCTCCAGGCAAGCGTCGTCGATCCGCGGGATCGGTCCCGGCCGCGGCCGCAGGCGCGGGGACCACGACGCGAGCGGCGCCGGCTCCGTGCAACCAGAGCACTCGGTCAGCTCCACGGTCGTGGCGTGGATCACCGCGCGCTCACCGTCGACGATCCGCACGACGCCCAAGTTGTCGAACGGCACGAGGTCGCGCAGCGGCATCGCCACGCGGTGGATCACCTCCTGCAAGTCGAGCGTCTCCGACGCGACTTCGGCGATCTGAGAGAGAACATGCGTGAGCAGCCGCGAATCCATGAGGAGGCGATTCTAGGCCGCGGCAACGGCGAGCGCCGCGAAAACGACGACCGTTTGGCTCGTTTCGCGTGCCTGTCGTCGCGACAAACTAAGCGTCAGTTAGCGCGCCGGAGATACACCAGGTGCGAGCTGTCGTTGACGCGATCGTCGCGGAGCGGTTCGAAGCCCGCGTCGCGGCCCCACTCCTCGATCTCCGCGACCGTGTACGTCCGCCCGCCCTCGGTCATCGCCAGCATGTTCACCGCGAACACCGCCGCTTCGACGGGCGACGTGCGATCGCGGTCGACGATTTTCTCGTGGATCACAACGCGCCCTCCGGGTGACACGACAGGGAAGATCCGCCGCAGCAGCTCGCGGTTCTCGGCAGCCGAGGCGGCGTGGACGAGCTGCGAGACGAACACCAGGTCGAGCGGCGGCAGGGATCGCGGCGCGTCCGACCCGTACACGTCCCACGCGACGTAGTGGAAGCGCTCCGCGAGCGGGTTGCCGCGCTGGATCCGGCGCGCCACCTCCAGCGTCGGCGGCAGGTCGATGAGGTACGGGTCGACCGCCGGCGCGCGCCGCACGAACTCGGCCAGGTAGTGTCCCGGCCCGCCCGCGAGGTCCGCGACGGTCTTCACGCCGGCGAGATCGATGCGGTCCACGATCGACCCGGCGGTCTGGTGCGAGACGGCGTACATGGCCCGGATGAAGTTCTCGTTGGCGGTGGCGTCGCTCTCCGTCGAGCTGGGCTCGTACGGCACGGGACGCCCCGTGATGACCTCCTCGAGGAAGGCCCAGCCGCGAAACAGGCGGTTGCGGTGGCGCAGGATGCCGATCGTGTGGCTCGGCGAGTCGTCGACGAGGTCGGCCTCGTACTCGGGGACGTTGCGGTATACGCCATCGTGCTTGGTGATGAAACCGAGCGCGACCAAGGCGTCGAGCAGGATCTCCGTCCCGCGGAGGGTGCCGCCGATCGCCGCCGCGACCTCTTGCGCCGTGGCGCCGTCGCCGCGTAACCGATCGAAGACACCGAGTTCGGCGCCGGCCAGCAGGATCTTGGCCTGGTGGAACGCGCTGGACACCTCGTGGACCCGGTTCATCCGCTGCGATCTCCCCGCGGGAACCAATGTCCCGCCGCGCTGTCTGATGCTGCGAGAGCGCCCATACTGTGACCGGGCACGGGGTCGGCGTCCAATCGGCCCACCCGGGGGAGACCGCGATGCGCCCGATATCCCCGTTGCTGCTGCTGTTCCCGCTGGCCTGCCTGCCCGCGTTCCCGGCCGAGGTCGCGGCCGATTCGTCGCGCGTCGTGCGCGTGACCGTCTACGCCGACCGGGCGGAGGTCATCCGCGAGGCCGAGGTGCGCCTCCCCGCGGGCCCCTCGGCGGTCCTGTTCGCCGACCTGCCGGAGGCGCTCGACCCCGACTCGCTGCGCGTCGCCGGCCGCGGCATCCCGGCGGCGATCGGCGCCGTCGAACTGCGGGCCGGGGCCGGCGAGCCCGAGGTCTCGCCCGAGCACCGCGCGGCCCAGCAGGAGGTCGAGCGGCTCCAGCGCGAACTGGGCGCGCTCGACGCCCAGGAGCAAGTGGCCAACGACCTCGTGGCGTTCCTGCGCGAGCCCGGCAAGAAGCTCGGCGAGCTGAAGTCGGAGCCGGATGCGATCGCGACCTACTACGCGCTCCTGAAGACGAGCCTGGACGAGCTGGCGCGCGAGCGGCTCGCGCGGGACGCCAAGCGCGTGGAACTCCGCGAAGCGCTGAACGTCGCGCAGGCCCGGCTGCAGGCGGCCCGCCCCAAGGGCGCGATCCGCTCGCGCGTGGCCTCGGTCGAGATCGAGGCCCGGCAGGCCGGCGCGTTGGCGCTGACGCTGGCGTATGTCACGCCGAACGTATCCTGGCGGCCCTCGTACCGCGCCACGCTGGACGCCGACCGGAACGAGATCGAGCTGGTCGCGGAAGCGGTCGTCCGCCAGCGCTCCGGCGAAGACTGGAACAGCGTCGAGCTGGTCCTGTCCACCGGCGCGCCGGCGGACGGCGTCGCCGTGCCCGAGCTGGCCTCGTGGCTGCTCGCGCCAGCGTTGCCGCTGGCCCGCAACTACCAAGGGGCTCTGGTCTTGTCACCCGGAGTCGCAGCAAAGACCAAGGACGAAGAGATGGCGGATGTGGTCGGCGGGTTCGCCCCAGTCGAGACGAAGACACTGGAAACGGAAATCGTCCACAACGCGTACAACGTGGCGTTCACGGTGCCCGGGAAGTCGGAAATCGCCGCCGATGGCCGCGACCACCGCGTCGTGCTGCGCCGGGAGACCTTGAAACCCGGGCTGCGCTACCGCGCCGTCCCGGAGCAGCAGCCGGCCGCGTTCCTGGTCGCCAAGGCCAGCGCGCCGGCCGAGTACCCGCTGCTGGCCGGGGACGTCCGCATGTTCGCCGGTCCCGCGTACCTCGGTGAGTGGACCATCGAGGCCACCGGCCCGGACGCCGAGCTGGAGCTGCCGTTCGGGGTGGACAACCGGATCGCCGTCAAGCGCGTCACGCTGCCGGAGTCGCGCTCGCACGAGGGCTTCGTGGGCAAGGACCGGCAGGTCGCGCGCGCCTTCCGCACCACGATCGAGAATTTGCGCGGCGAGCCGGTCGAGATCGTCGTCGAGGAGCGCATCCCGGTCTCGCAGGACGAACGCATCCGCGTCACGCTCGAGGACGAAACGACGCCTGGCCACGTCGAGGACAAGGACCGCCCCGGCATCCTCCAGTGGACCGTCACGCTCAAGCCGAAGGAGAAGCGCGACATCACCGTCGCCTACTCGGTCCGTTTCCCGAAGGACCTGCCGGTGAACTTCTGAAGCTGCGGGGCGAGTAGCCTGGAGCCGAGATGATCGATGCCATCCTGCGCGCGTGCCTGGTCGCAGTCGTCCTCGTCCTCGCCGGGTGTGCCAGCACCGGGCGCGGCGCCGGGACCGCGGAACCGCTGCCTCCGACGGACGTTCCCGCCGCGTTCCTGGTCGCTGACGACGGCCGCCTGCGCCCACCCCTTCCGGAAGACCGCTGCCGGACGACGCTGGTCGACCCGCGAGACGACACGCAGCTGCGGCTCGTCAGGTCTCGCGAGGGTTGGGGCGACTACAGCGTTCCTCCCGGCCGCTACGGCGTCGGCGACGGCTTCCTCCTCCGCGTCGAGTGCGCGACCGGCATCCCGCTCGGCATCGTCCCCCGAGATTAGTGGGATCTTCAAAGGCAACTTCTTGATCGTCGCTGGCGGCTGCGGCTGGCCGCCGGACCCTACGAAATCTCGGTGTGTTGCGCGGCTTCGCGGAGGAGGTCCCAGCAGCGGCGGACGTGGTCCATCGTCTGGCGCGGGTTGCCGATGCAGACGCGGATCGTGTAGCGGTCGCGCAGCTTGGTGTGCGAGAGGAAGATCCGTCCCGAGCGATTGACGCGCTGCAGGATCTGCTCGTTGACGCGGTCCATCTCCGCGGTATCCGTCAGCGCTGCCGGGTGGAAGCGCAGGCAGACCGTGGCGAACGGCACCGGGGCGAGCAGCTCCCACCCGGGCGCGGCCTCGACCCAGGCCGCGAGTTCCCGGGCCATCCGCACGTGCTCGCGGATCTGGGCCGCCATCCCGTCGGCGCCGAAGTAGCGGATCATCATCCACAGCTTGAGCGCGCGGAAGCGGCGGCCGAGCTGGACGCCGTACTCGTTGTAGTTGTGCACGTCGCCGACGCTGCGCGTGCGCAGGTACTCGGGGACGAGGCTGAACGCCTCGCGGAACACCTCGGGTCGCCGGAACAGCAGCAGCGACGCGTCGAACGGCGTGAACATCCACTTGTGCGGGTTGACCACGATCGAGTCGGCGTGCTCCCAGCCGGCGAACAGCGGCCGGAACTCGGCGGCCAGCATCGCCGTGCCGCCGTACGCGGCGTCGGCGTGCAGCCACAGGCGCTCGCGGCGGCAGACCTCGGCGATCTCCCGCGCCGGATCGACGCTGGTGGACGACGTCGTGCCGAGCGTCTCGACCACGCAGAACGGCAGCCAGCCCGCGGCGCGGTCCTCGTCGATCGCCCGTTCCAGGTCGTCCACGCGCATGCGGTAGTCGTCGTCGACGGCGATGCGCCGCACCCCGGCGCGGCCGACGCCGATCACGATCGCGGCCTTCTCGATCGAGGAGTGCGCCTCCGTCGAGCAGTACAGGCGCAGCCGGCCGATGCCCGGCCGCCCGGCGAGTCCCTCGTCGCGCGCGTCCAGCCCCGGGAGGGCGTGGCGCGCGGCGACCAGCGACAGCAGCGACGACACGGACGCCGTGTCGGTGAACATGCCGTCGAACTCGGCCGGCAGTCCGAGCATCTGCCGCAGCCAGGAAACCACGAGTTCTTCGAGCTCGGTCGAGGCCGGGGCGTTGCGCCACAGCATGACGTTGGAGTTGAGCCCGGCGGCGAGCCACTCGCCGAGGATCCCCGGCCCGCACGCGACGGACGGGAAGTACGCCATGAAGCCCGGGTGCTGCCAATGCGTGATGTTGGGCTCGATCAGGCGCCGGTAATCTTCGAAGATCGCGTCCAGCGGTTCCGGGCCCGGCGGCGGTGACGCCGGGAGCTGTTCGCGGATCGATCCCGGCTCGATGTCCGGGAGCACCGGGTAATCCTCCAGCCTGTCGAGGTAATCCGCGACGGTGTCCGCGACGCGGTGCGCGGCGGCGCGGAACTCCTTGGTGTCCATGTCGGCCATGCGCTGACTCCCGTGTTTCGGACCGGCCGCGATCGCGCGCCCGGTTCCCGCAAGACTACGCCGGTCCGCGGGAAACCCGGCACGGTTATCCTTTGCGCACGGAGGGTCGATGAACTACCCGGTCTGGGAGGTGCCCGCCTCCGGTCTGCTCATCGCGTTCGTCGCGATCGTGCACGTGTTCATCGCGCACTTCGCCGTTGGTGGGGGGCTGTTCCTCGTCGTCGCCGAGCGGCGCGCGCGGCGCGACGCCGACGCGGCGCTGCTCGGGTTCGTGCGGCGGCACAGCCGGTTCTTCATCCTGGTCACGCTCGTGCTCGGCACCGTCACCGGCGTCGGGATCTGGTTCACGATCTTGCTCGTCCACCCCGCCGCGACTTCGACGCTGATCCAGACCTTCGTCTGGATCTGGGCCCTGGAGTGGACGTTCTTCGCCACCGAGATCGCGGCCGCGCTGGTCTACTACTACGGCTGGGACCGGCTGCCGGCGCGCACGCACATGGCGGTGGGCTGGATCTACTTCGGCGCGGCGTGGGCCAGCCTCGCGATCATCAACGGCATCCTGACCTTCATGCTGACCCCCGGCCGCTGGCTCGACACCGGGAACGTCTGGCACGGCTGGTTCAACCCGACGTACATGCCGTCGCTCGTCGCACGCACCGCGGCCGCGGCGGGGCTGGCCGGCATCTACGCCCTTTTGACCGGCGCGTGGGAGCGCGACCCGGAGCTGAAGGCCCGCGTGGCCCGCTTCGCCGGTTTCGGCTGGGTCATCCCGGCGGCGATCGTGCTGCCGCTGGCGCTGCTGTGGTATCTCCACGCGGCGGCCGGCACCGGCGTCCCGGTGGCCGAGGTCCTCGGTGCCGCGGGTAGCGGCATCGGACCGATCCTCGCCGCGCTGCTCGCCGGCGGCGCGGACAGCGGATTCCCGCCGGCCCAGCGGGCGGCGCTGTTCGCGCTGGGCGGCTCGCTCGCGGCGCTGCTGCTGGTGCTCTACGTCGTCGCGCTGCGCCCGCGCGCCTACGGGCGCACGGTGACCGCCGTCCTGCTCGCCTGCGGCCTGCTCGCGCTCGGCGGCGCGGAGTGGGTGCGGGAGGACCTGCGCAAGCCGTACGTGATCGCCGGGCACATGTACGTCAACGGCGTGCGCGCGGCGGTTCCGCCGCGCGCGGGTGGCCCGGTGGCGGACCGCTTCACCGCCGAGGCGCTGTCGCGCGACGGCGTGCTCGCCGTGTCGGCGTGGGCGCGCCTGCCGCAGGGCTACGGTGACCCCGGCGCGCAGCCGGTGGCGCTCGACCCGGAGACGCTGCAGCGCGAGGAAGCGGCGGCCGGGCGCGAGGTGTTCAAGGTGCTGTGCTCGTCGTGCCACAGCGTGGACGGCTACCTCGCGATCCGCCCGCTGGTGCGGGGCAAGAGCGTCGGCGCGCTGGACGGGTTGCTGGAGCGCCTGGCCGGCTGGCGCGGGCGGCGCATGCCGCCGTTCACCGGCACCGCCGCCGAGCGCGTGGCGCTCGCGGTGTACCTCGCGCAGCTCGGGGGAGGGGCGGGGGTCACGCCGTCGGCGCCGGTCCCGCAGGTCGCGGGCGCGCGCGTGTTCCAGGACAACTGCGGCATGTGCCACGGCGCGGGGAGCGAGTGGCCGATCGGCCCGCTGCTCGCCGGCCGGAACGCGGACGCGCTGTACCACGCGCTCGGACGACTCCCCGAGCTGAACGAGATGATGCCGGCGTTCGAGGGCAGCGAGGACGAGCGCCGCGCGCTGGCCGCGTTCCTGGCCAGCCTCGACGCGCTGGAGCAGGCACCATGATCAGCCCGGTGCCGTTGGCGGCGATCCCGCAGCCCGATCCGCTGCCGCTCCCCGGTGCGCCGTCGCTGCTGCACGGGCTCTTGTTGCTCACGTTCTTCCTGCACGTGATCCCGATGAACCTCGTGCTCGGCGGCGCCGTGATCGGCGCGGTGGCCCGCCTGCGCGGCGGCCCGCACCCGCCGGCGCTCGCGCGCTTCGTCGCCAAGGCGCTGCCGACGGCGATCGCGGCGACGATCACGTTCGGCATCGCGCCGCTGCTGTTCCTGCAGGTGCTGTACGGGCGCGTGTTCTTCGTCAGCTCGATCCTGATGGCCTGGTTCTGGCTGGGCGTGGTCCCGGCACTCGTGCTCGCCTACGCGCTGGGCTACCGGCAGGCGCTCGCGCCCGTCCCGGGCCGCGGCGGGCGCGTCGCGGCGTGGGCGATCGTGCTTCTCTTCGCGGCGATCGCCTTCGCCTACTCCAGCAACATGAGCTTGATGCTGCGCCCGGAGCGCTTCGTCGAGAGCTACAACGCCGAACCGCGCGGGCTGCACCTGTCCCTGCAGGGCGGCGCGCTCGTCCCGCGCTACCTGCACATGGTGCTCTCGGCGCTGGCCGTGGCGGGGCTCGCGGTCACGGTCCACGGGCTGTTGCGGCGCTGGACCGACCCGGCGTACGGCGCTTGGGCGGTTCGCCACGGCAGCCTCTGGTTCTGCGTGGCGACGATCCTGAACGTGGCGACCGGCATGTGGTGGCTGGTCGCGCTGCCGCGCGAGGTGCTGCTGCGCTTCATGGGGCAGGACCTCGCGGCGACCGGTGCGCTGGTCATCGGCGCCAGCGCGGGGCTCGGCGCGCTGGGCGCGATGGCCGGGGCGCTCTACGCCCGCGACCCGAAGCGGTTGCTGCAGGCGGGCGTCGCCGGCACGCTGCTGGCGCTCGCGGCGATGGTGATCGTGCGCGACCGCGTGCGCCTCGGCTTCCTCGAGCAGGCCGGCTTCGAGCCGCTCTCGTGGGTCGAGCCGCAGTGGAGCGCGATCGCGCTGTTCGCGCTGGCGCTCGCGGCCGGGCTCGCGACCATCGGCTGGATGGTCGTCGTGCTCGCCCGCGCGCACAATGCTCCCCCGGCGTGATGGCCGGCACAGCCGGCCGGTGGACATCCCATGGACAACAGCGTAATCGACCTTCGATCCGACACGGTCACGCGCCCGAGCGCCGCGATGCGCGAGGCGATGCTCGCGGCTCCCGTCGGCGACGACGTCTTCGGCGAGGACCCGACGATCAACGAACTGGAGGCGCTCGCCGCGGAGCTGATGGGTCACGAGGCGGCGCTGTTCGTGCCGTCCGGCAGCATGGCCAACCTCATCGCGCAGCTCGTGCACACGCGCCGCGGCGACGAGGTGATCATCGGCGAGGACAGCCATTGCCTGCTGCACGAGGTCGGGGCGGGGGCGGCGCTCGCCGGCGTGCAGTACGACGTCGTCGCGGGCTCGCCTTTGATCAGCGCGGAAAAGGTCGCCGAGCGCATCAAGGTGCCGAGCTTCCACACCCCGGGCACCGGGCTGGTCTGGATCGAGAACACCCACAACATGGGCGGCGGGCTGGTGTACCCGCTCGAGGAAGTGCGCCGGATCGCGGCGCTGTGCCGCGAACGGGGCCTGCCGCTGCACATCGACGGCGCGCGCGTGTTCAACGCGGCCTGCGCGCTGGGCGTTCCGCCGCGCGACATCGCCGCGCTGGGCGACTCGGTGTCGTTCTGCCTGTCGAAAGGGCTCGGCGCTCCCGTGGGCTCGGTCCTCTGCGGTTCGCGCGAGTTCCGCGTCAAGGCGCACCGGTTCCGCAAGATGCTCGGCGGCGGCATGCGGCAGGCCGGGATCCTCGCCGCGGCCGGCATCTTCGCGCTGCGCCACAACGTCGCGCGCCTGGCCGAGGATCACGCGCTCGCGCGCCGCGCCGCCGAAGGGCTGCGCGGCAGCGACGGGATCGACCTGGACCCCGCGTCCGTCGTGACCAACATCGTCATCGGCCGCGTCACCTGCGGCCCCGCGGAGAGGATCGAGCAGCGCTGCGCGGCACGCGGCGTGCTCGTCCTCGCGCTGGAAGGGAACCGGCTGCGGCTCGTGACGCACCTCGACGTGGACCGTGCGGGCGTGGACCGTGCGGTCGCGGTGATCCGGGAAGAGCTGGGGCGCCGGGCATCCTGAGCGGATCCGCACTTTTGAATTACCCGGGTGTTACTGGCGGTTTGCCCGCCCGCAGCTTGCCGCTGATAATCGAAATCGCCCGGTACCAAACGAGGCTGTCGCAGCCCGCCGGTGACCAGCAGTAGCGGAAACCGGTTGCCCCGGCCCCGGGGCGCTCCGGTCGGCGGGCCAATCAGAACCCAGGAGGTTGGTGATGAAAGCATTCAAGACGCTGGCGATGTTCACGCTCGCCGTCGTCGTGGTGGCGGGCCTTGCCGGGTGTGCGGGGCGCGAGCGCGCGAACGACAACGACACGACGGCAACCACCAGCGATCGCGACAACACGGCTGACACCTACGGGACCGGCTCGTCCTCGGCGCAGACCGACACGACGACCGGCACGTCCACGGACACGACCACGACGACGGACACGACGACCGGGTCGTCGGGCACCACGGGCTCGGACACCACGACCGGGTCGAACTCGTACCCCTCCACCAGCTCGACGACCGATACTTCGGCCAACGACCGCTACGGGACCGGCTCCGATTCCGGCACCGGCACGGCTTCCAGCGACACCAGCAGCAGTGACCGGTCGAGCACGTCTTCGGCATCGTCGTCCTCGACGACCGGGACGGTCGGCACGAATGACAACGACACCGTGATGGGCAGCGAGCCGAATCGCTCCGTTGCCAGCTCGGACCGCGACACCGCGACCAGCAGCACCACCACCAGCACCGACACGACGAGCTCGGCGAGCACGAGCAGCAGCAGCTACGACCAGGACCAGGAGCGGACCGGGTCGGCGAGCGCCCAGAGCGACGAGAGCGCCAGCGGTGAGCTGCCGCGCACCGGCAGCAACGCTCCGCTGCTCGGCCTGCTCGGCCTGATCTCCCTGGGCGGCGCGGCCGTGCTGACGTTCGCCCGTCGCAGCTGATCCACGACGACGCAAAGCGGTTAAAACAACTCCGCACACCAAGAAGGCCGGGCCGGAAGGCCCGGCCTTCTTCATTCGGCGCTCCGCCACGCGGAAGCTGGACGAGCCGAGGGTCGGCCGGCCGGGTCGCCCGACTGGACGCGGACCCGGCACGCCGACATACTCTGCGGCCAAGCGAATCCCTGCCCGTTCGCGTGGGGACGTGACATGCGCAACTCGTTGATCGGCATCTCGTGTGGGCTGTTGGCGCTCGCCGGAGCGGTGCTCCCGCTGTGCGCGCAGGACCAGGCTCCCGGCTGGACCGGTTCGGCCGAGCTGAGCTACGTGATGACCCAGGGGAACACCGAGACCAGCACGCTTGGGATGAAGGCCAACACCTCGCGCAAGCTGAACGGGTCCGAGCTGACGTTCCGGGCCGCCGCGGTGCGGGCCGAGACGACCGCCTTCGACCGCTTCGCGATCGGCTTCGACGACGACGACTTCAGGGTGATCGAGAACTCGGACTCGAACACCAGCGCCGAAGCCTACATGCTGAGCGGCCGCTACGACCGCAAGCTCACCGAGCGCCTGCTGTGGTACGCCGGGCTCGGCTGGGAGCGGAACCGTTTCGCCGGCATCGAGAACCGGAGCGTGGCCGAGACCGGCCTCGGGCACATCTGGTACGACACGGAGACTCGCAAGCTCCGCACCAGCTACGCGTTGACCTACACCGACCAGGAGGACGTGATCGAAACGCCGGACTCGGTCGGGACGTTCCTCGGCGCGCGGCTGACCGGCGAGTACATGCAGAAGTTCGGCCAGGCCACCACGTTCCAGAGCACGCTCATCCTCGACGACAACCTCGACGAAACCGACGACTTCCGCGGCGACTGGACCAACTCGCTCGCGGTTTCGATGAGCAAGGTCCTCGCGCTGAAGGTCAGCGTGCAGTGGCTGTACGACAACGTTCCCGCGTTCCAGGGCATCCCGCTGTACGATCCGAAGACCGGGGAGCAGCTCGACACGGTGCCGTTCCAGCTCGACGAACTGGACACGATCTTCACGACCTCGCTGGTGCTGACGTTCTGACCCGCGAGGCGGCCGGAGGCCACCGCGTGCGCTTGTTCGCCCTGCTCGCACTGGGGCTGTTCTTCTGCTCGGCGGCTCTCGCCGCCGGTGGCGAATGCGCCAAGTGGTCGCTGCGCGACATCACGCTGGGCATGGGCCCCGCGGAGGCGGCCGGCCCGCTGGAAGGCGCCGGTTTCCGCGGCCGTGGCGAGAAGGAGAAGAACGGGCTGGAGCGCCGGCGGTGGACCGGGCCCGGCGGCGAGGTCGTGGTCGTCGACGCGGAAGAGGACGTGCGGCGGATCCTGCGGGTTCTCACCGACCCGCAGCAGAAGGCGCCCGAGGCGGTCGAGGCGCAGCGCGCGCGCTGGGGCGAGCCGGCGTTCCAGAAACACCGGCTCGCCGACGATCGCACCGGGACCAGCAGCGAAGTGACGGTCTGGATCGACGAGGCGTGCGACGTGCGGGCCACGCTGATCGCGCGCAAGGAGGCGGGCCCGCGCGGGCTGCAGTTGAAGTACCTCGCGCTCGCGCTCGAGCGCCTCTCGGACATCGTCCAGGACGCCGGCCGCCTGCGCACCGACATCGACAAGATCGCCGACTTCTGACGGCGGCCTCACGCACCGGCGTCGAGGCCGCCGCAGGCGGCCCGGCACGGACGCGCCACCGTGGTGTGCCGCCTGTCAGCAATTCGCGGGATCCAGGAGCCGCATTCGCCCCCGACCCGTGTCCACGGGTCCCGGTCGATTGCTATCCGTCGCGCACGGGACCCCCCTCACTGCGTACCCGTCCCGCACGGGACCCGTGTCAATGCGTGACTCGGTGCCGAAGAGCCGTTCGCGCTTGTCCGCCGAGTGCCCCGCGCGGGTGATCACGGCGTGTTCTGCCGCAGGGGGTACGCATTCGACATGGACCCGTGCAGGGAGGTACGCATCCACCCGGCACCCGTGTACACGGGTCCCGGTCGAATGCGTGATCAGCACCCCAGCGCACGCCCCTGCGCCGCGTCAGCGCGCGGCTTGCTGCAGGATCCAGTCCGCGATCAGGTCGGTCAGGCCGGGGACGAATTCCTTCGGTAGCGTCGCGTACTCGCCGACGCTGCCGGTCTTCGCGGCCTGGTACAGGTGGTTGGCGCCGGGAATCACCTTGACCGTCACGTCCTTGTTCCCGGCGCGGGCCAGCGCCCCGGCGATCGCGGGACGGTTGAGGTCCGTCGCGACCTGCAGGTCGCGCTCGCCGAACAGGGCCAGCACCGGCACCTTGACCTTGGCGAGCGCCGTCGCCGGGTCGTAGTCGAGGAAGAAGCGGAACCAGCGGCTCTTGGCGAACTGCAGTTGCGCCTTCGCCGCGTTCCCGGCGTACTCGCCCGGGTCGGCGATCGCGCCGCGCTCGGCGGCCGGCAGGCTCTCGATCCCGTCGAGGGCCTCCGCGCGGATCGCGCCCTCCAGCTCCTCCCAGCCTTCGCCCGAGCGCACCGCGGCGAAGATCCGCTTCTGCAGCCTGGTGTTGCGCGCGATCTGTTCCGGCGTGCGGCCTTCGGCGCGCGCGATGCGCTCGGCCTGGTCGAGCATCACCGCCTCGCCGGTGACACCCGTGCCGGACAGCAGCACGATGTAGGCGACGTCACGCGAGCGGACGGCCGCCAGCGGCGCGACGATGCCGCCCTCGCTGTGACCCAAAAGGCCGATCTTCTGCCCCGCGATGGCGGGCCGGGCCTTGAGCAGCGCCACCGCCGCCAGCGCGTCGCCCGCGAAGTCCTCGCTCGTGGACTCCAGCGTGTTGCCGGACGAACCGCCCACGCCGCGGTCGTCGTAGCGCAGCACCGCGATCCCCTTGCGCGTGAGCTGGTCGGTGAGCACGCGGAACGGCTGGAAGCCGAACAGCTCCTCGTCCCGGTTCTGCGGACCGCTGCCGGTGAGCAGCACGACGGCCGGGAACGGGCCGGATCCCTTGGGCAGCGTGAGCGTTCCTGCCAGCTTGACGGCGCCGTTCTCGAACTGCACGTCCTCCTCGACGTACGGCGGGGGCGGGGCCGGGGGCGCCGGCGCCGCGGGGGCGGGCGCGGCGGGCTCGAGGTGGAACG
>JAGOJY010000163.1 GCA_017994815.1 Acidobacteriota bacterium | reverse complement strand
CCGCGCGCTCGGGCTGCCCAAGGCGATCTACGACCGCCCGCCATTCCCCGGGCCGGCGCTGACGGCGCGAGTCCTCGGCGAGGTGACCCCCGAGCGCATCGCCACGGTGCGCAAGGCGACGGCGATCACGGAGAAAGTCCTGGCCAAGGTCGGGGCCTTCCAGTGCATGGCGATCCTGCACGACGACCGCGTCACCGGCGTGCGCAACGGCCGGCGCGAGTTCGGCTGCCAGGTCGAGATACGCTGCTGGGACACGAAGGACGCGGTGACGGCCAAGCCGAAGCGGGTGCCGTACCCCGTGCTGGAGCGGCTCGCCCGGCGCCTGACGACCGAGGTGCCCGGCGTCGTGAGCGTCACGTACCACGTCGCGAGCAAGCCACCCTCGACGATGGAAGCGGTCTGACGCCCGGTCGGTATCTCGGTTCCGACGGACTCAGCGTCCCACCGTTGCCGCCGCGGTGAGCAGCCCCGCGAGCGGCGCGAGGGACGCGAGAGCCGTGCGGTCGCCGTCGTCGAACGGGTCGCCGGACACCGCGCGGATCACCAGGAGCGCGCCGCCGCGGCGACCCGCGGGCGCGGGGAGCGCGTGCTGGAGCACGTGCGCGGGCGGCGCGAGCCCGGGGTGCACCGCCTCCGGACCGGCCAGCTCGCCGATGCGGGCGCTCCGGGCGCCGCCGCCGAGCTTCTCCGCAAGCACGCACCGCGCGCCGGGCGGGCCGGCCAGAACCGTCACGGAGTGATCGGCGGCCGTGAACTCGGCCGCCGCGTCGAGCAGGTGGTACAGGACGTCGATCGGCCGCACGCCCGCGGCGAGTTTCCGGTGCAGGCGCAGCTCCGCGCGCTGCCACAACTCGCGCTCGCGCCGCAACAGGTCGGCGGTCATGACGCGGGTCAGCCGGCCGAGCCGGTTCCCCTCGCGGCGCGAAAACGGCGGATCGTCGCGGTAGATCACGACGCCGCCGGACAGGCGGCCGTGCGGCCGGAAAGGTCGTGCGAGCCGGCGGACGCTCCCCGACGGGTCGCGCGATGCGGGATCCGTGAAAAGCGCCGCATCGTTCGCCGCGAGTCGACCGCCGGCGCGCGCGACGATCGTCCACTCGCCGCTGCGGCGGTCGCGCCGCAGCACCGCCATCGCCGCGGCGCCGAAGCGGCGCCGCGCTTGCGCGCCGAGCACCCGCTGGGCGGTCGGACCATCGGCCGCGCGCGCCAGGAGCGCCGCGACCGCGAGCACCTCGTCCGGGAGTTGCGTCGGCACCTGGACTTTCCCTTCGCGCGTTCCATGTTGCCACACCGCAGGACGCCGCCGTGCGACACGGGTCCCGGGTGAGTGCGAACCTCGCGACACGGGTCCCGGGCCAATGCGTGATCCGTGCCCGGTCAGGTGTCCGCCCCGGTTCGCCGGTGCCCGGTGCGGCGGCCGTCGCGCGCAGTTCGCGCGCTGCGCTGCGCAATCGAGGGGGACCCGTGCGGCGCGCTCCGCATTCGGGGTGGACCCGTGTCGCCCGGCGCGCCGGCGGGCGGTCATCGCGCGCTCGGTGCATTCTCGTGCGCGCGGGCCGCGACCGCGTGCCCTGCGGAGGGACATTCATGGCGGCGTTTTCGCTGTTCTGCCTGCTGTTCACGGCCGGCGCGCCGGCCGCGCCCGCCCCGGCACCGCTCCCGGACGTGCGCGCGCTCGTGGCCGAGGAGCGCACCGGCATCGAGAAGTTCTTCGGGCGGCCGTTCGCGCGCGAGTTCGACATCCGCATCGCCGACAGCCGCGCCGCGCTGGACCGCATCGCCGCCGAGCGCTGGAAGATGCCCGCCACCGAGTGCTGGATGGTCGCGATGGGTGTCGCCGACACGTTCCTGATGCTCGCCCCGTCGGATTGGAAGGCGGAGGCGTGCGAGCACGATGGATCGAACGCCGCGGAGGTCCGGCGGATCGTCGCCCACGAACTGACCCACGTCTTCCACGGGCAGCACAACCCGCGGCCGGATTTCGACGGCATGGACGACGCCGGCTGGTTCGTCGAAGGCCTGGCGGTGCTCGCCGCGGGGCAGCTCGACGACGCGCGGCGGGCCCAGGTGGCCAAGGCGACCGCCGCGGGGGAGTTGCCGAACTCGCTGGCCCGCGCCTTGTCGGGCCAGGCCAGCTACGGGGTCTGCGGCTCGCTCGTCGAGTACATCGACCGCCGCTGGGGGCGCGGCGTCACCTTCTCGCTGCTCTCCCGCACCACGAATCCCGAGATTCTCGCGGTCCTCGGCGTGAGCGAGGCCGAGCTGCTCGAGGGCTGGCGCCGATCACTTGGCCGGCCCGCCCCGGACGCGTAGACTCCCGCGCCATGATTCGACGCCCGCTCTTCCCGCTCGGCCTGCTCCTGCCTGCCCTGGCCCTGCTCGCCGCGTGCGGCGCGCCGGCGCCGGAGCGCGTACAGCCCCTGCCGCCCGGCGCCTTCCACATCGCGATCGTCGTGCTCGATGCCTGCCGCGCCGACAAGTTCAGCTGCTACGGCCTGCCGCGCCCGACCACGCCCGAAGTCGACGCGCTCGCGCGCGATCCCGACGCCGTGCTGTTCCGCCGGCACTACGTCCAGGGCGCCTGGACCAAGC
>JAGOJY010000087.1 GCA_017994815.1 Acidobacteriota bacterium | reverse complement strand
ACCGGCAGCACGCGCAGCCGGTAGTACAGGTCCTCGCGGAAACGCCCGTCGCGGACCATCGCCTGCAGGTCGCGGTTGGTCGCGGCGACGATCCGCACGTCCACGCGGATGTCGCGCGCGCCGCCGACGCGGCGGAACGTCTTCTCCTCGAGGAACCGCAGCAGCTTGGCCTGCAACACGAGGCTCATCTCGCCGATCTCGTCGAGGAACACCGTGCCGCCGTCCGCCAGCTCCAGAAGCCCGCGCTTGTCCTTCTTGGCGTCGGTGAACGCGCCGCGCTCGTGGCCGAACAGCTCGCTCTCCAAGAGCGGCTCCGGCAGCGCGGAGCAGGTGATGTTCATGAACGGCGCCGCGGCGCGGCCGCTGTTGCAGTGCAGGATCTTGGCCGCGAGGTCCTTCCCGGTGCCGTTCTCGCCCGTGATCAGGATCGTCGAGGACGGGCTGGCCGCGACCTTGCGCAACAGCTCGCGCACCTCGCGCATCACGGACGAGCGCCCGACCAGGTCGGCGAAGCGGAACCTGGGCGCGCCTTTCTCGTGCAACTCGCGCACCACGTCCAGCTCGCGGCTGGTCCGCTCCAACTCGCGGGTGCGCTCCGCGACCGCATCCTCGAGGCTGGCCCGCCGCGCCTTTTCGCGCTGGTACAGCTGGGCGTTGCTGATCGCGCTGGCAGCGAGGTTGGCCACGATCGCCGCGTACACCTCGTGCCGCTCGCTGAACACGGTGCGCTCGGCCGTCTCGACCGAGAACACCCCGACCAGCCGGTCCTCGATCAGGAGCGGGATCGCGATCTGGCTCTCGGCGTCGGGCAGCCCGGGCAGCTCCGGGGCCTGCTGCAGCCCCTCGGCGCGCCCGGCCTGCGCCATCTCGCGCCGGATCGCGTCCATGTACGCCCGGCGCGAGGCCAGGTTGCCGATGCGCATCATCCGCTTGCGCTGCGCGACCACGCCGATGATCCCGGTCCCGACCGCGATCTCCGCGCCGACCGCCTGCTCGCGGTAGCCGTGGCTGGCGACGACGGTCAGTGTCGTCCCCGGCTCGTCCACCAGCAGCAGCAGCGAGTGCCGGAAGCCGAACAGCTCGTCCATCGTGGACAGCACGATGTCGTAGATCCGCGGCAGCTCGAGCGTGGCGTTGATCCGCGACGAGAGCTGGCGCAGGACCCGCAGCTCGGCCGTCGTTTCGGTCACATCGGCCACGATCGCGATCAGACCTTTCGCACCGACAGCACGCGGTAGATGTCGGCCGCCCGCAGCTTGAAGATCCCGGACATCCCGGTCGCCGTGGCGATCGCCTCGATCTGCATCTCCATGTCCTCGAACACCGGCCCGCTCGTCTCCGAGCGCTCGAACTCGAGCTGCAGCACCCAGTGCGCGCCGCCGTCGATGTCGTTCAGCGCCAGGCTGGCGCGCGGGTTCTCGCGCACGTTGCGCACGGTCTTGTTGAAGAACTGGAACGAGAGCGCGACGTGCGCCTCGTCCACGAAGTAGGCCTGCGAGATGATCGTCGCGTTCGGCACGCCGGCCGCGGAGCAGGTCACCAGCCCGCAGGGCACGCCGTTCTCCAGCACCGGGCGGATCTCGTCGGGCAGCGTGGTCATGGCAGCGGGTCCTCGAGCGGGAACAGCCGCTGGCCCGCCGCCGGTCCGGGCGTCTGGACGTAGATCTCGCGCACGCGGAAGCGCACGGCGAGGGCTGCCTCCGGGATGTAGGTCCGCAGCGACTCGACGCTGAAGCGGTCGCCGAACACCTGCCGCACCGCGGCGACGAAGCGTTCGGTGCAGCGCGCGACCAGCTCCCGGTCGCCGGCGTTCGCCGGGCGCGAGTCGATGTAGTGCCCCTTGAACTGGTGCGTCTCGTGCGAGCTGATGACCTCGACGGTCGCCGAGAACTGCCCGTTCTTCTGCAACCGCTCCGCCAGGCCGTCGGTGAACCCGCGCGCGACCAGGCACAGCATCGTCTGGCCGTCCTGTTCCATCGCCCATCCGCTCAGCCGGTGGACGTGCGGCACGAGGTCGGCGTCGCGCGATCCGGCCAGCGCGACCGAGGCGTTGTCGAGGAACCGGATCATGACCGCGGGGATCGACTGCGAGCGCGTCTGCGTCGGGGTCATGGCGGCGCAGTATATCGACCGCGGGCGAGGTAAGCCCACGCTTTCCGGGCACTCCGGGAGGCGGCGCGAACGTATCGTTAAGTCCGCCCCGGGGGCCCGGCGGTGGCGACCCAACGCCCGCCGGCCCCCCTGCGTAAATAGCTGCGAGGGCGCGGGCGGGCGGGCCGCCTGACGATCTCGCCGGAGACCCGATGGCCGATCGCCTGGCCGAGCTCTTCGAGCGCAGCCGCGCCCGGTTGTTCCGCCTCGCGCTGCGGATGAGCCGCGACCGCGAGGAGGCGCTCGATCTCGTGCAGGAGGTCTTCGTGAGGGCAGCGCAGCGCATCGAGCGGATTCCCGGCGACGCGGCCCACGCCGAGGCCTGGCTCGCGCGCACGCTGGTCAACCTGTGCCGCGACCGCTGGCGCCGGTCGCGGGTGCGCGGGCGGACGCTGCCGCTCGCGGGGTGCGAGCCCGCGGCCCCGCCGCCCGAGGAGCGCCTCGCCGCGCAAGCGCAGGTCCGCGAGGCGCTCGCGCTGCTCGCGCCACGCACGCGCGCGGTCGTCGTGCTCCACGTGTTCGACGAAGCCAGCCACGCCGAGATCGCGCGCGAACTGGGCATGGCGCAGGCCACCGTCCGCTGGCACCTGCACAGCGGCCTGCGGCAGCTCCGGCGCGCGCTCGCGAGCGCCGAGCCGCGGCGTTCGCCGTGCCTGCGGGTGCTGCCGTGAACGAGCGGCTGCGCGATCTCCTGCGCCGCGGCGATCCCGCCCTCGGCGAACCGCCGCTGTCGCCCGGAGAACTCGGGCTGATGCGCGACCGCATGGCGGCGGCAGCCCGGGCTCCTGCTCGCCCCGCGCGGCGGCCGCTCGCCTGGGCCGGTGCGGCGCTGGCCTGCGCCGTCGTCGCCGCGGCCGTGTGGTTCGTGCCGCGTCCGCGCGAAGGCGCCGCGCCGCGGACGGTCCCGGCTCCCGCGGCGACGCGGCCACCGGCCGTCGCGCAGATCGTGCCTCCACCGGTGCCGGTGCTGTCGGAGCCGCCGACGCCCGAACCGCGTGCGCCGGCCGGGGCGGCGCGTCGCGCGCCGCGCGCGCCGGCCGCCCCGGCCGTTGTCGCCGCCGTGCCGCAGAGCAGCATCTCGCGCCTGGAGTTCGTGACCCCTGGCGGCCTGCGCATCTACTGGCAGGTCCAGCCGGACCTCGACCTGTGAACCGAGAGAGGAGACGCCGATGAGGATCGCCCGTCTTTCCCTTCTGGCCTGCCTTGCGCTGCTCGCCGCTTCCCACGGTTACGCCGCCGCGGAAGAACCGAACACGGCCGTCTACCGGGTCCACATGCTTCGCTACCTCGACCCCGACCTCGCACAGGACCTCGTGCAGCAGAGGTGTACCGAACTCGGCCGCACTTGCCGTGTCGACAAGGTCGAACCGACCCACCTGGTCGTAGCCGGGTCCGAGTCAAACCAGGTGGCGATCGCGGCGTACCTGGCGGACATCGATGTGCCGCCGAAGGTCTACCAGTTCCAGGTCACGCTGGTGCGCGCCTATTCGGGCACCGCGCCCGCGAACCGCATCGATGTCCCGCCAAATCTGGCGCGGGCGCTCGACGAGCTGAAGGCGTTCCTCCCGTACAAGGCGTACGAGGTCGCGGACATCGGCTGGATCCGCACCGTCTCCGACGGCGAGACCGCGCTGACCGCGGCGGGGAAGCCGTACATCGCGCGGTTGCGGCTGCGCGCGGCGGCAAAACCGGGGCAGGGACTGATGGCCGATCACTTCGAGCTGGTCACCAACATCGATTTCGGAAACGGCTCGAGTTCCATGCGCCCGGTCGTCTCGGGCTCGTTCCCGATCAAGCTCGGCGAGACCGTGGTCGTCGGCGCGTCGAAGTTCCTCGGCGGCGGCGACGCCATCGTGGTCCTGCTCACCGCGGTCAGCCCGCAGTCGTGATCAGCTCTGGGCGCTCGAGACCCATGAGCGAATGACCTTCGCGCGCGGGCGATCGCCAGCCCGCGCGCGAGGCTTCCGCGCGCATGCTGGATTCCCGGTGATCCGATCACCGGTTTCAAGCTCCCGCGCCGGTCCTAGGCCAACTCGGACGGAGCCAATAGTCCAATTCGCCAGTGGACTAGCTCTTTCGCGGCAAATGGGCTACTCTCCCCGCAGCCATGGTGGGCCAATCGACAGAAACGTCCGCGGGACTCGCGGGGCTCAGGATCGACGCGAACAGCGGCGAGCCGGTGTACCGGCAGATCGCGGAGGGGATCCGCGACGCCGCGCGCGCCGGGAAGCTCGCGGCGGGGACCCGCCTGCCGCCGACCCGCGACCTCGCCCGCCAGCTCGGCGTCAACCGCAACACCGTCGTCGCCGCCTACGACCTGCTCGCCGCCGAGGGCGTGGTCCACAGCCACACCGGGCGCGGCACGTTCGTTGCGGCCCAGAACGGCGCCGCTCCCGCCGTGCTCGCCGGCGCACCCGACACTTGGTCGCTCGGCTTCTCGCAGGCGCTCGAGCGCCCCGGGGTCGGCAACCTGCTCTCCGTCTACAACGTGGGCACCTCGCAGGAAGGGATCTCGTTCGCCGGTTCCTACCCGGCCGCCGACCTGATGCCGGTCGACGCGTTCCGCAAGGCGTTCGCGGACGAGCTGCGCGAGCGCGGCGCCGAGGTGCTGTCGTACGGCCCGAGCGCCGGTTGGGGTCCCCTGCGCGAGGCGATCGCGGCCGAGATGCGCCGCGCCGGCTCCCGCGTCGGCAGCGGCGAGATCCTCGTCACCAGCGGCTCGCAACAGGGGCTGGAGCTGATCTTCCGCGCGCTGCTCGACCCGGGCGACCCGATCGTCATCGAGGACCCGACCTACACCGGCGCCCTCAGCGCGCTGGCCTCGCTCGGCGCGCGCCTCGTCGGCGTGCCGCTGGACGATGACGGCGTGCGGCCCGACCTCCTGGAACTGGCGATCGAGCGCCACCGCGCGCGCCTCGTCTACCTGCAGCCGAGCCACCACAACCCGACCACGCGCGTGCTGTCGGAGCCGCGGCGGCGCGAGGTGCTGGACATCGCGCGGCGCCACGGCTGCGCGATCGTCGAGGACGACTGGGCCAAGGACCTGCGCTTCGACGGCCCGCAGCCGCCGAGCCTGCACGCGCTCGACGGGGGCGCGCGCGTGATCTACGTCAGCACGTACTCGAAAAAGCTGCTGCCCGGCCTGCGCATCGGCTGGGTCTGCGCACCGGCGCCGGTCCTGGACCGGCTCGTGGCGCTCAAGCAGATCGAGGACTGCGGCACGAGCCCGCTGCTGCAGGCGGCGCTGCACCGCTTCGTGCGCGAGGGTCGGCTCGACGAGCACCTGCGCCGCGTGCGCCGCGCGTACGCCGAGCGCCGCGACGCGATGATCGGCGCGCTCGGCCGGCACATCCCCCCCGGCGCGAGCTGGGAACGCCCGGCCGGCGGCCTGTTCCTCTGGCTGCAGCTTCCGGCGGGTCTCGACAGCGACGAACTGTTCGGGGCGGCGCAGCGGCGTGGGGTGCTGTTCAGCCGCGGGCAGTTGTTCCACGTCGACGGCAACGGCGGCCGCGACGCGCTGCGCCTGACCTTCGCGGCGGCATCGACGGAGCAGATCGAGGCGGGGGTCAAGGTCCTCGGCGAACTCGTGCGCGAGCGGGCCGGCAGCGCTGCCGGTCCCGCCGTGCGGCGGGCCGCCGAGACCGTGCCCATCCTTTAACGCACGACGGGCCGCCGGGCGGCCCATGCGAGGTGGTTCATGAACGACATGCAAAAGGGAACCCTGAGGCTCAAGACCGGCCTGGCGGAGATGCTCAAGGGCGGCGTCATCATGGACGTCACCAACGAGCAGCAGGCCAAGATCGCCGAGGACGCGGGGGCGGTCTCCGTGATGGCGCTCGAGCGCGTGCCGGCCGACATCCGCAGGGAAGGCGGCGTCGCGCGCATGGCCGACGTCGAGATCATCGAGCGGATCATGAAAGCCGTCTCGATCCCGGTGATGGCCAAGTGCCGCATCGGCCACTTCGCCGAGGCGCAGGTGCTGCAGGCGGTCGGCGTCGACTACATCGACGAGAGCGAGGTGCTCACGCCGGCCGACGAGCAGCACCACGTGGACAAGTTCGCGTTCACGGTGCCGTTCGTCTGCGGCTGCCGTGACCTGGGCGAGGCGCTGCGGCGCATCGGCGAGGGTGCGGCGATGCTGCGCACCAAAGGCGAAGCCGGCACCGGCAACATCGTCGAGGCCGTGCGCCACATGCGCACGGTGATGTCCGGCATCCGCCGCCTGACGATCCTCGGCGACGAGGAGCTGATGGCCGAGGCCAAGCAGCTCGGCGCGCCGTACGAGCTGGTGCGCATGGTGGCGCAGGACGGCAAGCTGCCGGTGCCGAACTTCGCCGCGGGCGGCATCGCCACCCCGGCGGACGCCGCGCTGATGATGCAGCTCGGCGCCGAGGCCGTGTTCGTCGGCTCCGGCATCTTCAAGTCCGAGGACCCGGCCAACCGCGCGCGGGCGATCGTGCGCGCGACCACGCACTACCGCGACCCGAAGGTCGTGGCCGAGGTCTCGCGCGGGCTGGGCCAGCCGATGCACGGCCTCGAGACCTCGAAGCTCGCGCCGTCCGAGCTGCTGCAGAACCGGGGCTGGTAGTGGCGCGGGTCGGCGTGCTCGCGCTGCAGGGCGACTTCGCCCGGCACGCGGAAGCGCTTCGGCGGGCCGACGCGGAGCCGGTCGAGGTGCGCCGCGTGGCCGAGCTGGACGCGCTCGGCGGGCTGATCGTGCCCGGCGGCGAGAGCACCACGTTGTTGAACCTGATGCGCGACGAGCCGTGGTTCGAGGAGCTGCGCGCGTTCCACGGCCGGGGCGGGGCGCTGTTCGGCACCTGCGCGGGGGTGATCCTGCTCGCGCGCGAGGTGGCCAACCCGCCGCAGCCGAGCCTCGGTCTGCTCGACGCCGCCGTCGAGCGCAACGCGTTCGGCCGACAGGTCGACTCGTTCGAGGCGCGGCTGAGCGCGCCCGAACTCGGCGGCGCGGTCGAGGCGGTCTTCATCCGCGCGCCGCGCTTTCGGTCGCTCGGGCCGGGCGTGGACGTCCTCGCGCGGCTCGGCGACGAGCCGGCGCTGGTGCGGCAGGGACGGATCCTCGCGGGCACGTTCCACCCCGAGCTGACGGCCGACGACACGATCCACCGTTACTTCGTGCAGATGACCGCCGAACACAGGTAGCGGCCGCCGCAGGCGGCCCGGCAACGCGGCGCGAGGCTGCGCCGCTGGTGGACAGGGACTCAAAGGGAGGCTTCCATGCTGGTGTACGTTGACGGCAAGCTCGTTCCGAAAGAGCAGGCGGTCGTGTCGGTCTTCGACCACGGCTTCCTGTACGGCGATGGCGTTTTCGAGGGCATCCGGGTCTACGGCGGGACGATCTTCCGCCTCGAGCCGCACATCAGCCGACTGTACGAGTCGGCGAAGACGATCGCGCTCGACATCCCGCTCACGCAGGCGGAGATGACGAAGGCGGTGCTCGACACCGTGGCCGCGAACGGGCTGCGGGACGTCTACATCCGGCTGGTCGTCTCGCGCGGCCCGGGCGATCTCGGGATCGACCCCGCCAAGTGCAAGAAGGCGACGGTGGTGATCATCGCCGACAAGATCAGCCTCTACCCGCCCGAGTTCTACGACAACGGCATCGCCATCGTCACCGCCAGCGTGCGGCGCATCCCGATGGAGTCGCTCGACCCGCGGATCAAGTCGCTGAACTACCTGAACAACATCCTGGCCAAGATCGAGGCCAAGAACGCCGGCGCGCTCGAGGCGGTGATGCTCAACCACCACGGCCTGGTCGCCGAGTGCACGGCCGACAACATCTTCATCGTCAAGAACGGCGCGCTGAAGACCCCGGACCTGATGCAGGGCGCGCTCGGCGGGATCACCCGCGGCGCCGTAATCGACTTGGCGCACGAGGCCGGGATCAAGGTCGTCGAGACGGTGCTCGCGCTGCACGATCTGTACAACGCCGACGAGTGCTTCCTGACCGGGACGGGCGCCGAGCTGGTGCCGGTGATCGGGCTCGACGGCCGCAAGATCGGCGACGGCCGCCCGGGCGCGATGACCCGCCGGCTGCTGGGGATGTTCCGCGAGCTGCGGGTGCGCGACGGCGTGCCCGTCAAGTACCCCGCGTGACCGAACCGGTGCGCCGCGGGCCCGCTGCCCCGGGCGGCGGGCCCGCGGCCGACATCATCGTCCAGCGCCGGTGGGCGCGGCTCGCCGCCGTGGCCGGCATCGCCGCGCCCGCGATCTACGCGGTGCTCCTGTCGGCGCCGATGCCGCGCGCCGCCACGGCGAGCCTTGCCGCCGCGTTCGGCCTGCTCCTGATCGCCGCGTCGGTCGGGGTGTACCACTTCATCGCCGCGCACCGCGTCACGCTGTCGCTGCAGCTCGGCGTGCTGCTCAACATCATCGCCGGCGCGCTCGTCACGTCGATGCTGTTCGTGCAGATGGCCGTGCGGGCCGGCGGCGACGTGGTGGACGCCGTGGGCCGCGTGCAACTCGGCCTCGACGCCGCGTGGGACGTCTTCATCGGCTGCGGCACCGCGCTGATCGCGGCCAACCTCGCCCGCCACCCGCGCTTCGGGCGCATCTTCGCCTGGAGCGGCATCGCCATCGGCCTGGCGCTGATCGCGGTGAACCTCGCCACGTTTCCCACGCCGCCGCGCGAGGCTGGCCTGGTGGACCTCGGCCCACTCGTCGGCCTGTGGTACTTCGCCGTCTCGTTCCAGGTCGGCCGCTCGCTCCACTGGCTCCACGACGTCACCTCCCGGTAGCCCCGAAGGCCGATCATCGCGCCGGCCCGGCCACCACGGCGGTGTGGCGGCCGGATCGGCGGCGGCCCCTACGAAAAAACCGGGCGCAAACGTATGCTTCGGGGCCGGGAGGCTGCCGTGCCGCGCGATCCGCTGGTTCCCGCCGACCTGTCCCAGACCCGCACGTACCCTCTCGCGGAGCGCCGCAACCTCGTGCGCGTGGACAGCTTCGCCCGCCGGGTCGATCCCGCGGGCAGCGTCGCGGACTTCCTCGACGGACTGAGCGACATCCTGGCCTCGCGCGCGCTGCGCGCGCTGGCCGCGGCGATGGTCGAGGCCTCGCGGGCCAGGCGGCCGATCGTGGCGGCGCTCGGCGCCCACGTGGCGAAGGTCGGGCTCGGGCCGGTCCTGATCCAACTGATGGAAGAGGGGCTCGTCACCGCGATCGCCCTCAACGGCGCCGCGCCGATCCACGACTGGGAGATCGCGGCGATCGGCGCGACCTCGGAGGACGTTTCTTCGGTCCTCGACGAGGGGCGCTTCGGCATGGCGGCCGAGACCGGCGAGGCGCTCAACGGCGCCGCGCGCGAGGCGGCGGCGAGCGGGGAAGGGTTCGGGGCCGCGCTCGGCCGGCGCATCGTCGAGGGCCGCCTGCCCTACCGGCACCTGAGCATCGTCGGCCGCGCCTGGGAACTCGGCGTGCCGGTGACGATCCACGTCGCGCTCGGGACCGACATCGTCCACCAGCACGCCAGCGCGGACGGGGCCGCGATCGGTGCCGCGACGTACACCGACTTCCGCAAGCTGGTCACGCTCGTCGGCGGCCTGAGCCGCGGCGTGTGGCTCAACTGCGGCTCGTCCGTCCTGCTGCCGGAGGTGTTCCTCAAGGCGCTGTCCGTCGCGCGCAACCTCGGCCACGAAGTGACCGACTTCGTCACGGCGGACCTCGACATGATCCGGCACTACCGCCCGCAGCAGAACGTCCTCAAACGCCCGACGCAATCGTCCGGCGCGTCCTACGCGATCACCGGGCACCACGAACTCCTGATCCCGCTGCTGGCCGCGGCGGCCCTCGCCCACCGCGCCCGGACGCCGGCCCCGCCACGGACGTGAACCGGATCCTCGTGATCCAGACCGCGTTCCTCGGCGACGTCGTGCTGACCACGCCGCTCCTGCGCGAGCTGCGCCGCGCCCAACCTGCCGCGGAACTGGTCGTGGTCTCGACGCCGCTCGGCGTGCAGACCCTGACCGGCCTGCGTCACGTCGGCCGGCTCCTCGCGTTCGAGAAAAAGGGCGTCCAGCGCGGGGTGCTCGGCATGGGGCGGTTCGCGCGGGACCTGCGCCGCGAGCGCTTCGACGCCGTCGTCGCGGCGCAGCGCTCGTCGCGCACCGCACTCCTCGCGCTCGCGAGCGGCGCCCCGGTCCGCGTCGGCTTCGCCGGCGCCCCCGGCTCCTGGTCCTACACGCGCGAAGTCCGGTGGGACCGCGCCCACCACGCCGTCCGGCGCTATCTCGCGCTGTCCGGCCCGCTCGGCGGCGATCCCGAGTCGGCCGATCCCACGCCCGAGCTGGCCGTGCTCGACGACGCGCGCGCCGAGGTGCTGCACCTGCTGGGCGAAGCGGGCGTTCCCGCGGGGGCGCAGCTGGTCGGCATCGCCCCCGGCTCGATCTGGGGCACCAAGCGTTGGCTCCCGGAGCGCTACGCCGAGCTGGCGCGTGCGCTGCGCGAGGACGGCGCGCGGCCGCTGCTGCTCGGCTCGCCCGCCGAGCGCGAGCTGTGCGAGCGCATCGCCGCGCAGGCGGGGGACGTCGCCCCGGTTCTCGCCGGCCGCACGTCGGTCCCGCAACTGACGGCTTTGCTCTCGCTGTGCGCGGCCCTCGTCACGAACGACAGCGGCCCGGGCCACGTCGCGAGCGCGGTCGGCACGCCGGTCGTGGCAGTGTTCGGCCCGACCGTCCCGGCCTTCGGCTACACGCCCTTCGGCCCGCGCAACGCGGTCGTCGAGCAACTCGGCCTCGCCTGCCGGCCCTGCGACTCGCACGGCCCGCAGGTCTGCCCCTTGGGTCACCACCGCTGCATGACCGAGATCCCGGTATCCGCCGTGCTCGCGGCAACGCGCTGCGTGCTCGCCGTGGCGTGAGGACAACGACGGGCGGGCCAGACCGGCCCGCGCGAGAGGGTCGACGATGATCACGGGCGTCCATGCGCTGATCTACAACCAAGAGGCGCAACAGGTGCGGGAGTTCTTCCGCGACGTGCTGGGGTTCCGCACCGTCGATGCCGGCGAGGGCTGGCTGATCTTCGCCCTGCCGCCGGCGGAGCTGGGCATTCACCCCGTCGAGGGCGACGAGGCAACCTGCGAGCTGTACCTGATGTGCGATGACATCGAGGCGACGGTCGCGGAACTGAAGCGCCGCGGGGCCAGCTTCACGCGCGGGATCACCGACGCCGGCTGGGGCCGCGTGACGGCGATCGCGCTGCCCGGCGGCGCCGAGCTGGGCCTGTACGAACCGCGCCACCCCACGGCACTCTGACGGCAACAGGTGCGCCAGCCGTCGCCCGTCAGGCGCGGCCGAGATCGCGCGCCATGGCCCGGGCGATGCGCTTCCACATCGCGGCGTCCTCGCCGCGAATGCGGCGGGCCATCGCGGCCCGCTCGCGCGCTCCGGGCTGCCGCTCCAGCGGCAGCACCTCGCGCCCGGTGAAGTCGAGCCGCGACGCATTCTTGC
>JAGOJY010000162.1 GCA_017994815.1 Acidobacteriota bacterium | reverse complement strand
CGGACGACGGGATCGTGTTCCGGCTCCCGGAGTCCGAGCGCCCGCCGGAGTTGGCGCCGTTCTTCCCGGCGGCCGACGAGGTCGAGGAGTTGGTCACGCGCCACGTCGGGCGCACGGCGCTGTTCGCGGCGCGCTTCCGCGAGAACGCCGCCCGCGCGCTGCTCCTGCCGCGGCGGCGACCCGGGCTGCGCTCGCCGCTGTGGGCCCAGCGCAAGCGGGCGTTCGACCTGCTCGGCGTCGCGGCGCGCCACGGCTCGTTCCCCGTGCTGCTCGAGACGTACCGCGAGTGCCTGCGCGACGTCTTCGACCTGCCGGGGCTGGTCGGGCTGTTGCGCGAGGTCGAGTCGCGGCGCGTGCGGGTCGTCACGGCCGACTCGCGGCAGCCCTCGCCGTTCGCGGCGTCGCTCCTGTTCAACTACGTCGCGAACTACATCTACGACGGCGACGCGCCGCTCGCCGAGCGGCGCGCGCAGGCGCTGTCGGTGGACACGGCGCAGCTGCGGGAACTGCTCGGCGAGGCCGAGCTGCGCGAGCTGCTCGACGCGGAGGCGATCGCCTCGGTCGAGCGCGCGGCGCAGCGGCTCGAGGGGCGGCGCGTGGCGGGCGCCGACGCACTGCACGAGCTGCTGCTCGCGCTCGGCGACCTGACGGACGAGGAGATCCGCGACCGCGCGGCCGAGCCGGACCGTGCGGCGGCGTGGATCGAGGAACTGGTGCGCGAGCGCCGCGCGGTCCGCGCGACGATCGCGGGCGAGCGTCGCGTCGCGGCGGCGGAGGACGCCGCGCGGCTGCGCGACGCGCTGGGCGTGCCGCCGCCCGCGGGCCTGCCCTCGGCGTTCCTCGAGGCGGTGCCCGATCCGCTCGGCGACCTGGTGTCGCGCTACGCCCGCACGCACGGGCCGTTCCGCGCCGAGCAGGCGGCGGCGCGGCTCGGCCTGCCGCTCGCGCCCGTGCGGGCCGCGCTCGAGCGCCTGGCCGAGTCCGGCCGCGTGCACGAGGGCGAGTTCCTGCCCGGTGGGCGCGGGCGCGAGTGGTGCGATGCCGGCGTGCTGCGCGCGATCAAGCGCCGCTCCTTGGCGCGGCTGCGGCGCGAGGCGGAGCCGGTGCCGCAGGAGGCGCTCGGCCGGTTCCTCCCCGAGTGGCACGGGATCACCGGGCCGCGCCACGGCGTGGACGCGCTGCTGGCCGCGATCGAGCAGCTCTCGGGCGCGCCGGTCCCGGCATCGATCCTGGAGCGCGAGGTGCTGCCGGCGCGCGTCGCCGACTACCGCCCGTCGCAGCTCGACGCGCTGTGCGCCTCGGGCGAGGTCGTGTGGCGCGGGATCGAGCCGATCGGACCCGGCGACGGGCGGATCGCGCTGTACCTCGCCGGGCAGGCGCCTTTGCTCGCGCCGCCGCCCCCGGCCGCGCGGGACGACGGCCGCGTGCGCGCGGCGCTGGCCCGGCGCGGCGCGCTGTTCTTCGCCGACCTGGTGGCCGAGACCGGCGGTTTCCCGGGCGATGTCCTCGACGAGCTGTGGGCGCTGGTCTGGGCCGGGGCGGTGACCAACGACACTCTCGCGCCGCTGCGCTCGCTGCTCGCGCCGCCGGCGTCCGCACGCGACCGCGCGCTTGGGCGCGCGTACTTCGGCCGCCGCAGCGGGCCGCCCGGCAGCGAGGGCCGCTGGTCGCTCGTCTCGACGCCCGGCGGGCGCGGCCCGGGCGAGACAGAGCGCCGGCTCGCGCTGGCGACGGCGCTGCTCGCGCGCCACGGCATCCTCACGCGCGAGGCGGTGCACGCGGAGCCGGTCGCCGGCGGGTTCGCGGCGGTGTACCCGGTGCTGAAGGCGATGGAGGACGCGGGGCGCGTCCGGCGCGGCTACTTCGTCGCCGGGCTCGGCGCCACGCAGTTCGCGCTGCCCGGCGCCGAGGGGCGCCTGCGCGAGCTGCGCGAGGCGCCGGAACAGCCGGAGGCGCTCGTGCTCGCCGCCGCCGACCCGGCCAACCCCTACGGCGCAGCGCTGCCGTGGCCCGAGCGGGACGGCGCGCGCCCGCAGCGCGCCGCGGGCGCGCAGGTCGTGCTCGTCGGCGGCCGCCTCGCCGCGTGGGCCGGCCGCACCGAGCGCAACCTGCTCACGTTCCTCCCGGGCGACGAGCCGGAGCGCTCGCGCGTGGCCGCCGCGATCTCGCGCGCGCTGGCCGGGCTCGTGGAGTCGGGACGGCGGCGCGCGGTGCTGGTCGCGGGGATCGACGGCGACGACCCGTCGCGCTCACCGCTCGCCCCGCACCTGGCGCAATCCGGCTTCGTCGCCGGCAGCCGCGGCTGGCTGCGCCGCCGCGCGCCGGGCCGGTGAAACGCTGGTGGACGGGGCGGAGCCGCCGGCCCGCACATGACGGCGAGTTGGGGCCGAGCCCCCGTGAACCGGCAATAATCGCGGCATGCCGGAGGGCGACACGATCCTGCGCACCGCGCGCACGCTCGCGCGCGCGATCGCTGGCCGGACGGTGACGGCCGTCCGCTGCCCGCTCCCGGGGCTCGCCGGCGCCGGCCTCGCCGGGTGCCGCATCGCGGCGGTCGAGGCGCGCGGGAAGAACCTCCTGGTCCGCTTCGACGATGGCCGGACGCTGCGCACGCACATGCGCATGACCGGCTCGTGGCACCT
>JAGOJY010000161.1 GCA_017994815.1 Acidobacteriota bacterium | reverse complement strand
CGGCGGCGAGCGGCTCGCCGGTGTCGGCGTCCACGACCGTGCCGTGGATCGCCGCGTGGCCGGCGACGACGTTGAACGCGAGCACCGACAGCGCGGTCTCGTCGCGCGTGACGACCATCACCTGCCGCGGGCCGATCGCCGCGCCCGGGTCGATGCTGATCGAGGCCACGGCGTCGGCCGGCCCGCGGACGTCGAGCGCCACGACGGTCACGCCGGCGCCGAAGCTGGCCTGGCTCACGCCGCCCACGAAGTGCGTCGCGAGCTCGCCAGTGGTGTGGCCGGTCAGCGCGACCTCGAGCGTCAGGCCCTGCTCGGCGGCCGCGGGGCTCAGCCCCGTGACCAGCGACGACGTCGACCGCTCCGGCTCCGGCGTGTCGGTCGTCGGGTTGACCCGCCCGGTGACGCGCTGGGCCTGCAGCAGCGTGACCGCGGGCGTGCGGTCCACCTCGAGGATCAGCCCGGTCGTCTCGCCCGGCTCGCCCGGGGCGACGTCGCGGACCGTGATCCGCACCGTCGCGGTGTTGCTGAGGAGCGTTCCGTCGCTGGCCTGGAACGTAACGTCGTAGATCCCCGCCTGCTCGTAGTCCGGGGCGAAGCTCAGCGTGCCCGTGGCGGGCACGAACGTCGCGTTCGGCGGGAGCGGGGCGGCGGTGTAGGTCAGGAGGTCGCCGTCGGGGTCCCCCGACTCGACCGGGATCGTGATCACCGAGCCCTCGTCGACCAGCGCCTCCGGCGCGACGGAGATCTCCGGGGCGGAGTTGACGTTGGTGACCTGGATCAGGACCGTCGCCTGGTCGGTCACGCCGCGCTCGTCGCGCGCGGTGAAGGTGACGAGGAACAGCCCCGGCGCCGACTGCGGCGGGAACTCGAACTGGCCGGTCGCGGCCATGCCCGGCGTCGCGCTGAAGCTCGCGCCGGCCAGCGCCGGGGCGGCGGTCAGCACGACCCTTTCGCCGTCCGGGTCGCTCGCGGCAACACCGATCGAGAGCGGCTGGCCCTCCGGCACGGTGTAGACCAGGGGGTGCACGACGAGCTGCGGCGGGCGCGAGTCGACGCACTCGCACAGCGAATTGCACAGGCTGCCGCCGCCGCAGGCGCCGACCGATCCCGGCGGGTCGCACTCCTCGCCTTCCTCGGCGAGCGTGTTGCCGCAGACGAACGAGATCTCGGCCCCGAGGCACGGGAACTGCTGCGGGTCGAGGCCGGCGCCGGCCAAGAGTTCCGCCGCGCGCGGCACCTGCCGGGCGACGATGCGCTGGGTCGCGCACTCGTGCTCCAGCTCGACGCAGCGGCCGACGTCCTCGACCGACGCGAGCTGCGGGACGCCGGCGCGCGCGCAGCGCTCCGCCAGCGCGCCGAAGCCGAGGCCGGACGGGTCGAGGAGGTCCGGCAGCGCCACGCGCTGCTTCTTCTTGGCCGACGCGCCGCAGACCTGGCCGACGCGGGCCGCGAGCGCCGCGCCCGGCTCGGGCCGGGCCGCGAAGCGCGCCGCGCAGGCTTGCCGCGCCGCCTCCCAGCATTCGCCGGCGCCGGTTTCGAGGCAGGTCCAGGCGCTGGCCAGGCACCCGGCGAGCAGCTTCTGGTAGTCGCGGGCGAACGTCGTCCCGGCCGACGCGATCGCCTGCTGGCAACCGTTGGCCGCCGTCGTGCGCACGCGGTCCTTCTTCTTCAGGCGCCCGGAGCGGGCCGTCGCGGCGAGGCCGCGCCCATCGCCATCGGCGCCCTCGTCGAGGCAACCGATGGTCGAGGGCGCCACGCCGGCGAGGTCCAACAGCTCCCAGGCCCGCGGGAACTCGATCGACAGCATCTCCGCCGCGCGGCAGTCCTGCTCGTCCCGGACGCACGCCGCGAGGTCCGCGAACGAACCGACCGCGGTGAACCCGTGCGGCGCGCACGACAGCTGCGCGTGGCCGAGACCCTGGTCGCCGAGGAGGTCGGCCAGCGCCAGCGCATCGCACGCGGGCGCGGTCTGCCCGGCGAGGTCGAAGGCGCGCGCGAGTTCCCGCGCGCAGAGTTCGTGCGCGCGCGCGAGGCAAGCCGCGCTGCCCGGCTGTTCCTGGACGCAGCGGAACGACGCCCCGGCGCAGGACTGCAGCGCGCGCAGGCGGGCCTCGGTGGCCTCGACCCCGGCGCGCTCAAGCGCCTGCTGGCAGGGGCCGGCCGCGGCGGGCGGCGGCAGTTGGTCGGCGAGGGCCGCCGCGGTCGCGGGGCCGGCGGCGATCGCGAGGGCGAGGCTCGCGCGGCGGAAGTTGCGGACGAGTTGGGCGTGCGCCATGTGCCGGGCTCCCGTGGACAGGGGTCTGTCCGACCCGACGGACGCAAGCCGCGGGCCAACCCGCCCCGGCGCACGAAGTCCCTGAACGGCTGCCATTTGCCCGGTGCCGGCGCCGGGCGCCGTGCACGCCGGCGTGCAGCGCGCGCACCTCGCGGTGCATCGCGCGGCGGCGGCGACAGCGGCGCGAGCCGCGAAGTGCTTCCGAAAGCGACGGTTCGTGGGACGGCGGGTCTTGGCCCGCTCCTTGCGAAAGGCCGGGCGGAGGCAATCCGATGAGAGCCAGCGCGACCGCACTCGTGGCCCTGCTCGTGGCCTGTCCAGCTTCGTTCGCCGCCGACGGAGGATTCTCGATCGCCGTCGACCTGCTCGCGCTGCGCCCGTCGGAACCTTCGGCGGACTACGTCGTCG
>JAGOJY010000030.1 GCA_017994815.1 Acidobacteriota bacterium | reverse complement strand
CGCCCAACGCCTCGAAGGGCGCCGGGGACAGGTTTGCGTCCGCAGTATAGCTCCGCGCCGTGCTCGAGTACGATCCGGAGCCGGCCTCCGGGACCGCGCTCGGCCAGTACGACGGCGCCGCTGCGGGCTTCTGCTCGTCGTGCGACTTGGGGAAGATGTTGAGGTACTTCACCGCGAGGCCAAAAGCCACGAAACCGATCACGCAGATGAACACCGAGATCGCCACCTCGAAGAAGCTGGGGAAGTAGCGCACGTCGGTGAGCCGGGCCTGGACCGCCGTCACCGAAACGTCGAGGCGGTGCAGGATGAACCCGAGCACGACCAGCGTCGCCGCGAACGGCAGCCAGCGGCGGCTGTTGCGGACCCGCGACGACATCAAGAGCAGCGCGGGCAGGAGCGAGCCGACGAGGATCTCGGTCCAGAACAGCCCGGCCTCGAGGTTCCGCTGGAACGCGTACTCGCGGAGCACGCCGCGGGCGACGAGGTCCTCCAGGCGCAGCACGAGGTACACGAACTGCGCCACGACGATCGCCTTGCCGAGCGGCGCGAGGATGTCCATCTCCAGCTCGCGCTTGAACACGCGCGAGGACAGCCGCGACTCGAAGATCACCATCGCGAAGCCGACGCCGATGGCCGAGGTGTAGAACACGAACGGCAGCCGCGGCGTCCACCACAGCGGGTGCAGGTGCTCCGGCGCGATCAGGAACAGCGAGCCGAGCGACGACTGGTGCAGCGTGCTGAGGAGCACGCCGGCCAGCACGAGCGGGATCTGGAAGGCGTGGATGATGCGCTGCGGGCGCTGCCACCCGAGGCGCTCCCAGATCAGCGGGCTGAATTCCAGCGCCAGCACCGTGGTGTAGAGCGTCACGCACCAGCCGACCTCGAACATCACCGAGTGCGGGTTCCAGAACACCAGCGGGCGCCAGATGTTCCACGGCCGCCCGAGGTCGTACAAAAGCGCGACGACGACCAGGCTGTAACCGAGGAAGGCGGTCAGCACGGCCGGGCGGGCGATCGGCTGGAACTTCTTCAGGTTGAAGATGTAGACGATCGCGGTGACGGTGAACCCGCCGGCGGCGAGGCCGACCCCGCACAGGATGTCGAAGCCGATCCACATGCCCCAGGGGTAGCGGTCGGAGAGGTTGGTCACGGCGGCCAGGCCGCCGCTGAACCTGAGGAACGTCGCCCACAGCCCGCAGACCGCGGCGGCGACGGCGAACACGCGCCAGAAGGTGATCCGCGGGGCGGTCATCGGCGTTCCTCCTCGTCCATGTCGGTGCGACCCGCGAGCGCGCGGCGCTCGGCCGCGGCGACTTCTTCGCGGCGGTTGGTGATCCACCAGATGCCCCACAGCAGCGGGACGCCGGCGGTCACGATGGTCGGGATCTCGGAGAGGGCTTCCCAGGTGTAGTGGGGGAGGGCCTTGGTCGGGACGCCGTTGGGCAGCCCGAGCTTCGCGAAATCCACGCTGGCGAGGTAGAAGACCGACGTGCCGCCGACCTCGTGCTCGCCGAAGATCGCGGGGTAGTACTTCCCGGGCTCCTGGGCGATGCGCTCGCGCGCGGTCTGCAGCAGTTCGTCGCGCTCGCCGAACAGCGTGGCACCGGTCGGGCAGGCTTCCGAGCAGGCCGTCGGCTTGCCTTGCGCCAGCCGGTCGGAGCACATGATGCACTTGCGCACCCGCGGCGTGACCGAGGTCCACTCGTAGGTCGGGACCTTGAACGGGCAGGCCATCATGCAGTAGCGGCATCCCATGCAGCGGCTGGAGTCGTAGACGACCGGTCCATCGGCGGTCTTCTTCAGCGCCGCCACCGGGCAGACCGACGCGCACGCCGGCTCCACGCAGTGGAAGCACTGGTGCCGCGCGTAGACACCGGGTTGCGGTTCCGCGACGTAGGTGAAGGTATTGGCGTGCAGCCGGTCGTCCTTCTGCACGGGGAGGCCATTGGCCTGGTCGCAGGCCTCCTCGCACATGCCGCACCCGACGCACAGGGTGGTATCGATCAGCATCCCCTTGGGCATGTTGTTCTCCTGGCGCCCCGCCCCCTTGCGGTCGGGGCGCCCGGTCGCGTGATGTCAGTCGGGATCCGTCAGGAGGAAGCGCGAGCGCGCCCGCTCCCAGGTGGGGTCGTCCATCTGGTCCGAGATGCCGTCCACGGCGCGGCCGCCGTCGGCCGCCGCGGGCAGCGCCTCGGGCGGCGAGAACAGCCGGTGCATCACGGCCACGGACTCGTCCATCCAGCGGCGGGCGAGTTCACCGGAGAGCAGCGCGCGCAGGTCGAGGCGCAGGCTGTCGCCCTTGACCTCGACCATCCAGCCCTCGCTGTACGGGCTCTGGCCGAGGCGCGCCGGCTTCTCGAGCAGCTCGCGGTTCACGGCGGTGACCACGCCGGAGATCGGCGCCACCACCGAGGTCCGCCGGGCGCCGCGGCGCACGCGGGCCAGCGGCCGGCCGGCCCGGACGACGGCCCCCACCGCCGGCAGCTCGACGGCGTCGGGAGTGCCGATCAGGCGCGAGGCGAAATCGTCGACGCCGACGCGGGCCAGGCCCTCGCCGAGGTACCGGGCCCAGGTGTGCCCCGGGTGATAGGCCCGGTCCGTCGCGAGCTGGAAGCCACCCACCAGCTGGTGTTCCCCGCGAGCTTCCTCGCGCTCCATCAGCTGCTGCGCGATCGACTTGCGGCCGCGGGCGGCGAGAGCCAAGTCGACTGCCAGGAAGAGAACCACCAAACCGACGACGAAGATCGCTACCATCGAAGCCTCCCTGTGGCACCCGGCGGACCCGTGGGGGTCGGGGCGGGTTGCCTGACCATTTGATAAGCAGGGTTCGTGCCAAGGACCTTTCGGCGAGGCAAGTTATTGAATGGCCGAACCTTGCAGCTGGGGCGCGGTCGCGGGCGTCAAACGCGAAATGTTGTGTTTTCCCACGATCGCGAATGGCGAAGATCGCCACAGCACGACCTATGCATGAGTATCGTCTTTATGATCAACAACTTGTACCAAGAGTGGCGAAAAACACGCTTGTTGTGTTTTTCGACAGCCCCCGTGGGGGTGATGGTGCTCCCGAGGCGAGCCTGGAACACCGCGTCGGGGGAACACAAAGCCGCGCCTGGCGCGGCTTATGGGCCCGCGAGGCGCGGACGTCGACACCGGGGCCGGGACTCCACGGCTCCGCCCGGACGGTCCGCGTCGCCGGCGACCCGCCCCGCGCTGACGTGGTGTTACGGGCTCACTCCCCGGCAGATCGACAGGGGGCGGCTGCCCAGCCGGCGCAGGCAAACGTCCGGCGCGACGTCCAGCTCGAGCCGGCGCGTTCCCGGCTCGATCTCGCCGCACGCCGCCATCTCGGCCACCGCGGCGGCCGGGTACGCGGTGCAGCGTTCCATGGCCGTGAACCCGGTGCGCGGATCCTCGCGGTCGAACAGGTCATAGACGATGCGCGGCATTCCGCCGGTCGCCCCGCGGACCTCGACGCGCAGCACGACCAGGTCCGGCGCCTCCGGACGTTCCAGCGCCCGTGCGAGCAGCCGGACGAGCAGCTCGCGCGGTCGCACGCTGCCGGAACCGATGTCGAGCGGTGTCTCGCCGAACAGGCCGAGGTCGGCCAGGTCGCGGAAGCGGCGGAAGTGCCCGGGGTAGCGCACGGTACGGTACTCGTAGAGTTCCAGCCGGCCGGCAAAGCTCTCGGGCGCGGTGGAAGTCCCGCCGCTGGTGGGCGCGGCTTCGACGCGGCCGACGTTCGGCAGGTCGAGCTCCTCGATCTCCGACAGCGCCGGCACGCGCACGAGGCGCCCGCCCCGCAGGTAGACCGCGTCGCCGCTGTACTCGTTGATCAGCCCCGCGGGGCTGAACACGAGGCGGTAACCGAACGGCAGCGAGGGGTCGGCCGGGAGACCGCCGCACCAGATCCTGACCTCGCGCGCGTTCTCGAGTTCGGCCACGCCCGCCGCCGCGAGCGTATTGGCCAGGCCGGGCGCGAGGCCGGTGTCCGGGACGATCGCCACCCCCGCGGCCGCCGCCTCCCCGTGCAGCTCGAACAGGCTGCCGGAGACCGCGGAGTTGCCGCCGAGGTCCACCAGGTGGCAGCGCGCGTCGATCGCGGCACGCGCCGCGACCGGCGCGCAGCGGTAGGGCAGCGCGCAGACCGCGGTCCGGCAGCCCTCGAGCGCCGCGGCCAAGGCCGCGCGGTCACCCCCGTCGGCGAGCACGGTGTGGACCGGCGTCCCGGGAACTAGCCGCTGCAGCCGGGCCACGGCCTGCGCGAGCTGGTCCGCGCTCGCGTCGGCCAGCACCACGCGCGCCGCCCGGCCGTGGGCCACGAGATCGTACGCGGCGCATGTTCCCTGCCGGCCGGCGCCGAGCACGGCCACGTTCATGCCGCCGAGGTCCTTCATCGTCGTTCTCCGGGACCGCCCTCGAGCCGCTCGATGCGCGCGAGCAGTTCCGCGAGCGCCTGGGCCACCGGGTCGGGGATCCGCTCGTGGTGCAGGCCGATGCGCTCGGCGTCCGCCGGATCGCGCCGCCCGACCTCGCGCGCGGGGATGCCGACGACGGTCGAGCCGGCCGCCACGTCGCGGATCACCACGGAGTTGGCACCGATGCGGGAGCCGCGACCGAGCACGATGGGCCCGAGCACCTTGGCGCCGGCCCCGAGCACGACGTGGTCTTCGACGGTCGGGTGGCGCTTGCCTTTCTCGAGGCTGACCCCGCCGAGGGTCACGCCCTGGTAGATGACGACGTCGTCGCCGACCTCCGACGTTTCGCCGACGACCACGCCGCTGCCGTGGTCGATGAACACGCGTCGCCCGATCCGCGCGCCGGGGTGGATCTCGATGCCGGTCAAGGAGCGGCTCGCCTGCGAGACGAGGCGCCCGAAAAGCAGCATCCGGCCCCGCCACAGCGCGTGCGCGAGCCGGTGCAGCCAGAGGGCGTGCAGTCCCGGGTAGCACAGCACGACCTCGAGCGGTCCGCGGGCGGCAGGGTCCCGCGCGAACACGGTCCGGATGTCTTCCCGCATGCGGTCCAGCATCGGCGCCTCCGCGGCAAGGGTCCGGGGATTATCTGCCGATCCGCGCGAAACCCCCGCTACAATCGAACGTCATGCCGCAGCACGGGGCCAGCCCGGTCACGCCGGCGACCTGCGGGCCGCTGCCCGCGGCGCAGCGCCGCGCCGTAGCGCTGCGGTGGTACCCCGCATCGCACCCGACGGCCGAGATCGAGCGCGTGGTCGTGATCCTCGCCGTTGCCGGAGCGCTGGCCCTGGTGCTCCTGCCGCTCGACGTACTGTCCGACGCGGCCGGCGAGTGCACGTTCCACACGTTGACCGGGATCCCGTGCGCCACGTGCGGCATCACGCGCGGGATCGTCGACCTCGGGCACGCACGGATGCTTCGCGCCCTGCGCATGAACCCGCTCCTGATCGGCGGGCTCTTGCTCGGCGCCGCTTACACGCCGTTCGCCGCCCTCGCGTGGTGGCGCGGCTGGCGCCGTCCCCGGCTGTGCCTCGTCACGGCCGGGGCGCGCTGGGGCGCGGCGCTGGTTTTCCTCGTGCTGGCGCTCGCGAACTGGGCGTTCCTGATCGCGGACGGCCGCTGATCGTCACAGCCGGGGGAGCAGGCTCCAGGCCCACGTCGCGTCCACGGGCGAGCCTTCGTGGCGCAGCAGGAACTCACCGGCGTCCACCGGCAGCGGCCCGCCGGGACGCCACGGCCCGAGAACGGGCGCGCTGCGGCCGGGCGCCGCTCCCGACCAGTTGCGCAGGCAGGCGCCGACCGCGTCGACATCGGCACCGGGGGCCAACAGGCAACCGACCTCGCAGTCGGCGCGCGCGAAGCCGATCGCGGACAGCACGCCGCGCAGGCGCGCCTCGGCCAGCGCTCCCGGCGCCGCCCACAGCACCTGCCGGTGCGCGGCGAACATCGCGGCCCGCAGCACCGGGCCGTCCTCGGGTGGCAGCAGCAGCAGCAGCCGCGCGGAGCCGTCGGCGACTTTCGCGAGCGGGGTCCCGGCGGGCAGCCGGAACGGCCCCGCCCCCGGCAGGCCGCTGGCCACCGTGGTCCGGAACGGCACCGGGAACGAGGCCAGCGCGACCGCGAGCAGGACAGCCTCCTCGGACTCACCACACGCGAGGATCGGCAACACCTCGAGCCCGGGATCCGGGGCGCACGCCGAGGGCGCGGGACGTTTCGAGATCAGCGCCGACGCGATGTCCCGCAGGTCGCGCGCCTCGCGCGCGGAAGCGCTCACAAGGCCTCGGCGTCGACCCCGCGCACCGGGACCGGGCGCCCCGGCAGGTCCGGCGGGACCTCGATCAGCGAGTTGTCGGTGCCCATCCGGCTGACCGCGTGCCGCGGGTTCTCCGGGTCGGGGACCCACTCGCCGTTCAGGATGAACTTGTACTCGTAGCGCCCCGGCCGCACCGGCATGAACTTGGTCCACGTCCCGCCGCCGTTGCGCAGCTGGACCGAGCGGTCCGGGGTCCAGTCGTTGAAGTCGCCGGCGAGCTGGACCTGTTCCGGCCCGAGGTGCGGGTGCGAGAACGCGATGCCCCCGGCGACGACCTTGAGGCCGGCAAAGCGCTCGGCGGCGGGCGCGGCGGCCTGGGCCCAGCCGCGGCGCAGCTCGTCGGCGGTCTCCCGGTAATCGCGCCACGCCGACGCGCGCGGGTAGACCTCGGCGATCGTGCAGCCGCGGGCGGCGGCGCGCGGGAACAGCGCGCTGCGGCGGATGCGCAGGGGCAGCACCAGCCCGGGGTGACGCTCGCGGAACTCGCCGAACAGCGTCGAGGCGAACAGGTCGTTGGTCGAGACCATCGTCGGCAGGACGCGCACGACGAGCTGGTGGCCGGTGGTCTCGGCCACCACGCGGATCGTCTCCAGGACGCGCTCCGCGCCTTGCGCGGAGAACGCCGACGGCTCGACCGGGACCGTGACCTCGTTGGCCGCGACCAGCGCGTTGATCGTCAACAGGCCGAGGTTGGGCGGGGAGTCGATGATGATCGCGTCCCAGTTGTCGGTGATCTCCGCCAGGTGCTCGGCCAGGCGCTCCTCGCGCCCCGGGACGTTGGCCAGCCGTGATTCGAGCGCCGCGAGGCCGAGGTTGGCCGGCACGATGTCGATGCCGGGGCGCGCCGCGACGATCGCCTCGCCGATGCTGGGGCCGACGCCGGTCAGGCACGTGCGCGACAGCACGTCCGAAAGCGTCGGCCGGTCGGACGGCAACTCCACGCCGAGGCCCATCGCCGCGTGCCCCTGCGGGTCGAGGTCGATGAGCAGCGTCTTGAGGTCGCGGTGCGCGAGGGCGGCCGCGACGTGGATCGCGGTCGTCGTCTTCCCGCAGCCGCCTTTCTGGTTCACGAGAGCGAGGATTCGGCCCATCGCGTCCTCCCCGTGCCCGGCGCCCCTCCGGCCACGACTCCCATCGATTGGGTGCCCCGTCCTTCCCCGCGGGCCGCCGGCGGCAGCCCGCCGCGCTCGACCGGGCCCGGCGTCCGCTGCGCCGCGCCCACACTACCGCCACATTCTCGCTCGTCCGCAAGCTATCGCAGCGGATCGCGCGCTGTCAACGGGTTGTGACGTTCGCGCAACGTGTTTTTTGCCTGCCGGCGCGCGCCGCGGAGCGCGCGAGTTGTGGCACACTTGCACTTTCCTCGCGCCACTGCCGGTCCGGGCGCGGAGACCCGATGACGCAGCCCTTCCCGCTCCCGATCAAGGTCATCTGCTTCGACGTCGACGGCACGCTCGTCGAACACGCCGAGGGCAAGACCGTCTGGCAACTCCTCAATGAGCGCTTCATCGGCGAGCCGCTGGTGAACCAGGCGCGGTTGTCCGCGTTCCGCGGCGGCGAGATCACGTACGCGGAGTGGGTCGAGCTGGACATCTCCGACTGGATGCTGCGGGGGATCCGTCGCGGCGAGATCGAGGGGCAGATCATGGAGCACCTCGCGGTGGTCCCGGGGGCGCGCGAGACCATGGACGTGCTGCGGCGTCGCGGCTACCGTCTCGCCGTCGTATCCGGAACGCTCGACCTGACGCTCGAACTGCTGCTCGCGGGCTTTCCGTTCGACGTCAGCTACACCAATCGCATCTTCTTCGAACCGTCCGGGCGGATCTCCGGCTGGCGCGCCACACGCTACGACACCAAGGGCAAGGCGCGGGCGATCGAGGAAATCGCCGCGGCCTTCGGCTGCGCCCCGGAATCGTGCGCCTTCGTCGGCGACCACTGGAACGACATCGAAGCTCTGACCCGCGCCGGGGTCGGGATCGCCTACAGGCCGAAGGACGACGCCGTGCGCCGCGCCGCCGACCTGGTCGTGGAGGACGGCCCGCTCACGCGTCTTCTGGAGTACTTCCCGGGGCTATCGACATGAACGACAAGGGCGAGGTCGTGCGCACCGAGCGCGTGTTCGAGGGCAAGCTGCTCAAGGTCGACCGGGAGGAGGTCGTGCTCCCGGGAGGCAAGCGCGCGACGCTGGAGACGATCCGCCACCCCGGCGCGGCCGCGGCGCTGCCGTTCTTCGACGACGGGACGGTGATGCTGATCCGCCAGTACCGGCACGCGGCGGGCGGCTTCATCCTCGAGGTCCCCGCCGGCAAGCTCGCCCCGGGAGAGCCGCCGGCGGACTGCATCGCGCGCGAACTCGAGGAGGAGATCGGTTACCGCCCCGGCCGCCTCGTCGAACTCGGCTCGATCCTCACGACGCCCGGGTTCACCGACGAGGTGATCTGGCTGTTCGAGGCGCACGCGCTCGAGCCAGGCCAACTCGACCTCGGCGAGGACGAGGTCATCGAGCCGGTGCGCGTGCCGTTCGACACGGCCGTGGGCTGGGTGCTGGACGGGACGATCCGCGACGTGAAGTCGGTCAGCTCGATCCTGAAGGCGCACGCGCGCCGACGGTAGCTGCCGCGCCCGCGCGGGGGAAGGGAGCGCTAGCTGCCCGGCACGGCCGGCGTCGGCGCGGCTTCGACCTCGGTCGGCTCCTCGTCGGCGGGCACCGCTTCTTCCCCGGTCGCCTCGCCGGCCGGCTCGACGCCGGGCTGCTGCGGCTCCTCGATGCCGACCGTGCGACCCCACGCGTCGGTCGGCGTCCACGACAGATCGAAGAGCGAGCCGCCGAACGTCGCGGGGTTCCACGGGTACGGCCGCGCCGGGTCGCGCCACGGGTACGCGGACGTCGGTTCCCAGGTCGTTTCGAACACCGGAGGCGAGAAGGAAGAGGGGTTCCACGGGTACGGCACGTCGGGTTCGTGCGGCGCGTAGGCGTCGGTCGGCCGCCAGGTGGAGATCGGCGCCAGGGGTGTCCCGCCGGGCCGCGGCGGGCGTCCGAACGCCTTCTGCTGCTCGGAGATCCCGGGACCGATCGTCTTCTGTTCCGGCCGCGCCTGGGCGCCGCCGGCGGGTGCGACGCGTTGCGGGCCGATGCCGGTGCGCACCACCGGCGGGCGCGGCGGGGCGGGCGCCGGTTCGGCGCCCGGCGCGACCTCGATCCGCACCCGCGGCCACATGCCCTCGGTGAGCGGCGGCGTTCCGAGCACGGTCACGCCGACCGGGTAATCGTCGGGGTCCTCGACGTCGGGGGGTGGACCGAGCACGGTCACGCCGACCGGAAAATCGCGCGGGTCGAGCAGGCCGCCCGGCGGCCGGGGCGCGGCCGGGGCCGGTGCGTTCGCCGGCGGGTTCTCGTCCGGCGGCGGGGCGGCAGCGTCCTGCGCCAGCGCACCGGCCGGGAGCAGCGCCAGGACGAGGATCGCCGACCGCGTGGACATCGCTCCGCTCCTGTTCACCGGCATTCTAAGCGCGCGGCCGCGGCCCGGCCCGCCGAACGTCCCCGCCGGGACGGGGTTCCGGCGGGCTGCCGGTTCCGATATGCTTGTCCCTCGCGCAGTTGCACCGGAGAGGGGAGGGGTCCGCGCGGACCCATAGGTATCTTGGTCGACACAGCGCGACAGGGTCGTCCCGGCTGAGGAGAGGCCCGTGATCATCGACCGCGTGCAGCACCCGGGGTGGCTCGCGAACAGCTGGCTCCTGGCCGGCCGCGAGGAAGCGCGCGGTCTTCTCGTCGACGTCGGCGCCGACCCGCCCAAGATCCTCGAGATGGTCCGCCGCCGGGCCGTGCGCGTGATCGGCATCATCTGCACGCACCGGCACTACGTGCACACCGCCGGGCTGGAGTTCCTGGCCCGCAACCTGCAAGCGCCGGTCTACGCGCACCCGCTGGAAAAGCCCCACATCGCCGCCGCGACCGAGTCGGTCGAGGACGGTCACGAGTTCAAGTTCTCCGACTGGACCGCGCGCGTGCTGCACGTGCCCGGCCACACGGCGGGCCAGCTGGCGATCTCCGTCGAGAATTACGGCCTGTGGTCCGCCGACACGTTGTTCAAGGGCTCCGTCGGCGCCACGATCCACCCCGGCAGCACCGGCTTCGACCAGCTCCGGCACAGCGTCCTGGAGAGGCTGCTCAACTTCCCGGCCGAGACCTCGATCTACCCCGGCCACGGCGAAACGACGACCGTCGGGCACGAGCTCGAGCGCAACCCGTTCGTCCGCGTGTGGCGCGGCGTCGATGCGCCGAGCACGCGGCCCGGGCGAGTGGACGGCAAACGCGTGACGGTCGAGGTCTGGGCGCGCGACTACGACGGGAGCCACAAGGCCCAGGTGCGCGGTGCCGACGGACACGTCGACATCGTCCCGGGCAGCAAGGTGCAGAAGGTCTCGCTGTAACGCAAGTGAGCCCGAAAAGTCACACGCCCGCGCGAAACGGCGGCTGAAACGCGGGCTGCGGGCGCGATTCCCGGGAGCGGGACACCTCCGGTCGTCGCGCGTCCCCACCCCGCCAAGGTGCTGCACTTCGTGCCGCCGCATTGCCCGAACCCGGAATGCGAGCACCACCGGGACCTCGAGCCGGTCGAGGGGTGGTACTCCAGCCGCGGGCTGCGCCGGGCCCGGCGCAAGCCGGGGGCGGGCGGCGGAGTGCGTGCGTAGTTCCGAGACGAGTGCTAAGGCTCTTCCGCTCCCTCGTCCTCGTCGTCGTCCTCGGCGGCGAGCGGGTCGGCCGGCGTGCAGGCCACCACGCGCGGCGCCATCGCCAGGCGCGCGAGCGAGGCGTCGACCGGTGCGCCGAAGCGCGATCCGATCAGCACCAGCTCGTCGGAGAGCACGCTGTCGCCGAGGTCCACGCCTTCGACGATTTCGCTGCCCTCGATCTTCATCGCCCGCGCGAGCTTCGATCCGCTGAGGAACAGCTCGCCCGCCACGCGGGTCGTGCCGATCGTCAGCGGTCCCTTGATCTCGGCGTCGAACAGCTCGAGGTCGCCCTCCGTGCGGCAGTCGGCCAGCTCCAGCCCCTTGGCGAAACGGCCCGACAGGGAGATGCCGTCGGCGGCGGTGACACCGGACAGCGTCACCTCGCCGCCCACCTCGAGTTCCAGCGAATCGACGGATCCGCGCACGCCGACCTGGTCCAGCGCGATGTCGCCGGCGACCTCCACGCCGCTCAGCGTGAGATCGCCCAAAACGCTGGTCCCGCCGACGGACACCGCCGCGACGTTGTCCGGCGACAGGTCCAGTTCGCCGGCGACGAGCGAGCCCTGGATCTCCAGCGCGCGGGCCAGCGTCGCGCCGGACAGGGACAGCGGCCCGAGCACGCGCAGGTCGCGCGCGGCGGCCTTGCCCTCGACGCGCGCTTCGTCGAGGTTGAGCGTGCCGTTCACCAGCACGCGGTCGAGCACGAGTTCGGCGGAAATCTTGGCCCCCGCCAGGTTCAACGACCCGAGCACCTGCACGTCCTCCAGCCGCAGCCCGGCGTCGAGACTCGCGCCCGGCAGGTTGAGGTCGCCCGTGACCACGATGTGGCGCAGTTCCAGCGGCAGGCCGATGCGCGCGCACGCGAGCTGGACCGGGCCGGGCATGATGCAGGGGGTCTCGTCGCCCAGCCCGGGACACAGCAGCGCCCGGTCGAGTGGCCCGAGCAGGCTGGCGTTGCGCGGGACGGCCAGCGGAGCGTCGGGGTCGCGCGCGCGCAGGTCGGCGGCATCGATCGCCGGCCCGCGCCCGGGCGCGCACTCCGTCTCGGCCGGCTTGGCCTTTTGCTGCGCGAAAACCGGCGCGACGACCGCGGCCAGCAGCACCGCGACGACGCGCGAACGTCCGCTTGGCATCATCCACGTTCCTCCGCCGGGCGGCGCCAGCCGGCCGCCGCCAGGAGCTGCTCGTTGACCGGCGTCGCCACGCCGTGGCGCGCGCCGAAGCGCGCCAGCGCGCCGTTGCGCCAGGCGAGCGACTTCGCGCCGCCGCGCAACTGCGCGAGTTCCCGCGTGGTGTCCACAATCACCTCCAGCGCCTCGGCCGGGTCGACATCCACGTCGTACTCGGCCGAGGCGGCGCGGGCCGATTCGGCCACCAGCCGCTCCAGTTCGCCGCGGTGCCGCGCCATGTAGGTCCCGAGATCGACGCCGTGCACCGCGAGCGGCAGGCCCACGACGGCGTTCCAGATCCCCTTGAGGATCATCTGCCGGACGAACTCGCGCCCCTCGCGGATCTCCTCCGCGGGCAGCCCTCCGCGCGCGAGGGCGGCGGCGAGCCGCGCCGCGAGCGCGCCGTGGAGCAAAGACGGCCGCAGCACGCGGAAGAAGTCGCCTTTCGACGTGAACCAGATCAGCGCGCGGGTTTCCGGCCCGCGCGGTCCGACGACGGCCTCGAGGAAGCCGTTCTGCACGAGCGCGAGGCGCCCGCGCAGCGCGTCGCCGAAGCGCTCCAGCGCGCCGGGCAGATCATCTTCCCGCACGCAGACGACGCGCGGCGCGGGATCGGCGCCGTCGAGGGCGCGGGGCCAGTTCTCGCTGCGCGTGACGCCGGTGACCGTCCACGACGCGGCGGCGAGCGCGTGCGCGATGCGGCGCCCGACCTCGCCCAGCCCGACCACGAACGCGCGGTCGCCTGTCATCCCGCGGGCCTCCATGCATAATCGCATCGGCTCAACGAGGTCAGATTAGCGCAAATGCCGGCAAAGGCTCGCAAACGGCGCCGCGGAGGCTGGCTGCGCTGGATCGTCCTGGCCGCCCTGGCCGGCGCGGTCGCGCTGTGGGGCTTCTTCGCCCTCGCGGGCAGCGGCGCGCGCGCGGTGCGCGCCTTGCGCGAGGACGCGGGCGACGCGCCGATCGAAGTCCTGGCCGCGCCGCGCGTGCTGCGCGCCGGCGATGCCGTGGACTTGCGGCAGGTCCAGCGCGAGCTGGCGTCGCTCGGCTACCGCGAGCGGTCGCGCCCGCCGCGCGAGCCGGGCGAGTACCGCGTGCGCGGCGGCACGCTGGAGGTCTACGGGCGGCTGCACGAGGCGCCTGGCGGGCGGCAGGCGGCGCGCTTCGCGCGCGTGAGCGCGGCCGCCGGCCGCGTGGAGAGCGTGCGCGACGCCTCCGGCCGCCGGCTCGCGTCGTTCGCGCTGGAGCCGGTGCGGCTGGGCGTTTTTCGCGGGGCCGTCCTGCAGGAGCGGCGCTGGCTGCCGCTCGACCGCTTCCCCGAGCGCCTGGTCCAGTCGGTGCTCGCGGCCGAGGACGAGCGCTTCCTGCGGCACCGCGGCGTCGACTTCCGCGCGATGCTGCGCGCCGCGTGGTCCGACCTGACCGGCAGCGGCCCGCTGCAGGGCGCGAGCACGATCACGCAGCAGGTGATCAAGCAGCGTGTCGTGGGCGCCGAGCGGACGCTGCTGCGCAAGCTGCGCGAGGCGGTGCTCGCCCGGTACGTGGAAGGGCGCGTCGGCAAGGACCGCATCCTCGAGATCTACCTCAACGAGGTCTACCTCGGCCAGCGCGGGCCGGTGTCGGTCGTCGGTATGCCCGCCGGCGCGCTGCACTACTTCGGCCGCGACGTGCGCGAGTTGCGGCTGGAGGAGGCGGCGCTCCTGGCCGGGATCATCGCCTCGCCGGGGCGGTTCTCGCCCCGTGCCCACCCGGAGCAGGCCCGCGCGCGCCGCGACTGGGTCCTCGGCCGCATGGCGCTCCTCGGCTACATCGACCGCGCCGAGGCCGATGCCGCCGCGGCGCGGCCGCTCGAGCTGGCCCCCGTCGCCGGGCCGATCGACCCGGCGGGCGACGTCCTGGACGCGGTGCAGCGCGAACTCGAGCGCCGCGACGCGGCGCCGCGCCCCGGCACGCGCCCGTGGTTCGTGCACACGTCGATCGACGTGGCCGTGCAGGATGCCGCGCGCGAGGCGCTGGAGCAGACGTTGCGGGAACTCGAGAGCGCGGTCCCCTCGCGGCGTCCGCTGGAGGGTGCGGTGGTGGCGGTCGACCACCGGCGCGGACAGATCGTCGCGTTGGTTGGCGGGCGCGCCGGGCTGCGCGGCGGGCTCAACCGGGCGCTCGATGCGCACCGCCAGCCGGGCTCGGCGTTCAAGCCGTTCGCCGCGCTCGCCGCGTTCGCCGAGGGCGGGCTGCTCCCCTCGTCGATGCTCCAGGACGAGCCGCTCGTGGTCCGCATGGCGCGCGGCACGTGGGAGCCGCACAACTACGACGAGCTGTACCGCGGCCCGGTCAGCATCCGGCAGGCGCTCGAGCAGAGCCTGAACGTGCCGTTCGCGCGGCTGGCGCTCGACGTCGGCCCGGGTCCAATCGCGGAGTGGGCACGCCGCGCGGGGTTCGAGGGGCAGCTGCCGCGGCAACCGTCGCTGGCGCTCGGGACGGCCGAGGCGACGCCTTTGGAGATGGCGACCGCGTACGCGACGCTGGGGGCGCTCGGCGTCCGCCGCGACCCGACGCTCGTCCGGGCGCTCGGCGGCACCGACCTGGAACTCGCGCCCGCGGGAGCCGACGGCATCGCGCTGCCCGCCGCCGATGCCTGGCTGGTCCTTGACTGCCTCGCCGGCGTCGTCCCCGCCGGGACCGGGCGGGCGCTCGCGCCGGCCGTGCGCGGCGTGCGCGTCGCGGCGAAGACGGGCACGACCCAGAACGGCCGGGATGCCTGGTTCGCGCTGGTGACCGGGAGGATGGCGGTCGTGGCGTGGGTCGGGCGCGACGACTCCGGTCCGGCCGACCTGACGGGTGCCGGCGCGGCGCTCCCGGTCGTCCGCGGGCTCCTGGAGCGCGCCGGGCACCTGGTCCTGGCCCCCCTTCCGCCTCCGCCGCCGGACGTGGTCGAGGTCGAGATCGACCCGGCGACGGGCGGCCTCGCGCTGCCGCGCTGCCCGGAAAGAGTGCGTGAGGTGGCCCGGGCCGGGGAGCTTCCGCCGGACTGCCCCGAGCACCGGGGATTCTGGGGGCGGCTGTTCGACAAGTTCCGCCGCCGGGACGACCGGCCGCCGGCTGGACGCCGGACGGCGCCGGGACGTAGTAATCAATGACCGCCCCACAGGGGTGGTTGGGCGGAGACGCGCGGATGGACGGCAGGGCCCGGGGCTTCACCTACATCGAGATGCTGGTGGTCGTCGTCCTGATGGGGGTGATGGCGCTCGCGGCAACGCCTTACGTCCACCACAAGTACCGCCGAATGCAGGAGTTGGAGCTCAAGCGGGCCCTCAAGACGATGCGCGCCGCGATCGACCGCTACCACGAGTACGCCGTCCTCGGCCAGATCGAGCCCCCGGACCTCGACTGGAACATGTACCCCGAGAGCCTGGACGAGCTGGTGGAGGGCGTCGAGGTGCAGTCGGCCCCGGACAAGGAGCCGGTCGTGGTCCAGTTCCTGCGCAGCATCCCGATCGACCCGATCACGGGCGAGGCCGAGTGGAGCTGCCGCGGGTACGAGGACGATGCCGACGAGCGCTCGAGCAGCTGCGACGACATTTACGACGTTTTCTCCAGCTCCGAAAAGACGGCTCTCGACGGAACGTATTACCAAGACTGGTAGATCAATTCGACGTTCCGTCGTTGCTCTGTCGGAGGCTTTCGCGTTCCTAGGTCGCTGTGTTAATATTTTTCGTCCCAGGGGCGGGGGCGTTGCCGAGCCGGGGACGTTCCCGGCGAGTTCGTGGATCAGGAGCCGACATGCCGAGAAGGCCGAGCGTCAACCTGGATCGCGCGCTGCGGGATGCGATCGCGGAAGCGATCGACAAGCAACTCAACCGTTTCGGCGACGCGGAAGGTCGCTCCCCGCTCGAGGAACTGCGCCTGCTCAAGACGAACCTGACGCGGCTGCAGAAGAAGGTGGACAGCCTCGCGGGGCAGCCGCGCAAGCGCAAAGGCAAGGGCCGTCCGGGCCGCCCGCCGCTGCACGAGGTCTGCACCGTGCCCGGCTGCCGCAACGAGCACTACGCGCTCGGCCTGTGCAGCAAGCACTACCAGCAGATGCGACGCGCGAAGATCAAGGACGAGTCGCGCAAGGGCTCCAAGCGCAAGGCGCGCGCGCAGTCAGAGTGAGCCCGTTCGTGGTGGCCGGCGCACCGCGGCCACCCAGGCGTGGCTCGCGACATTTCGCCGGTCCGGCCGGCTGCGCCGGCCTCTACGACGTGCCCGGGGGCTTGGTGTCGAGGGCGAGGGGCATGTAGGCCTCGGTGGTGTATTCGCGGACCATGCGCGCGCTGCTGAAGACCGGGAGCAGCGTGCGGATCGAAGCCTTCATCCGCGACAGCCAGGTGTGCGGCAGTCCCGCGGAATCGCGATCGAAGAACAGCGGGATCACTTGGTGCTCCAACAGGTCGTAGAGCGAGTGCGCGTCTTCGGAGTCTTGGCGGTCCTCGTCGGGCAAGGTCTCCGGCCGGCCGATGGCCCAGCCCACGTCGGGCGCGTAACCCTCGATCCACCAGCCGTCGAGCACCGACAGGTTCAGCGCACCGTTCACCGCGGCCTTCTGGCCCGAAGTGCCGGACGCTTCCAGCGGCCGGCGCGGGTTGTTGAGCCACACGTCCACGCCCTGCACGAGCAGGCGCCCGATGTACAGGTCGTAGTCTTCCAGGAACACGACCTTGCCGCGGAAATCGGCGCTCTGCGCGAGACGGAAGATCTGCGAGATCAGGTCCTGCCCGGCGAGGTCGGCGGGGTGCGCCTTGCCGGCGAAGATGATCTGCACCGGGTGGTCGGGGTTGCAGAGGATCTTGCGCAGGCGCGCGAGGTCGCGGAACAGGAGCCACGCCCGCTTGTACAGCGCGAACCGGCGCGCGAACCCGATCGTCAGCGCCTTGGGGTCGAGCAGTTCGTTGACCGCGGCCAGGTCGCGCGGCGAGGCACCGTGGCGCGCGAACATGCGGCGCAGGATGTCCCGTCCCGTGCGGATCAGCCGCCGCTTCTGCGCCTGGTGCGCCATCCACAGCTCGTCGTCCGGCACCTTGCGGTCGAGGTCCTCCCAGAACGCCGGGTTCTCGATGTTCTTGCGCCAGTCGGGACCCATGCGCCGCGTCATCAGGTCGCGCAGCTCCAGCCCCAGCCACGTCTCGACGTGCACGCCGTTGGTGACCGACGTGATCGGCGGCTCCCGGTCGGGGTAGAGCTCGCGCCACATCTGGCGCGACACCTCGCCGTGCTTGCGGCTCACGCCGTTGCGGAACGCGGAGACCCGCAGGCTGAGCGCGGTCAGGTTGAACGGGTCGCTCTCGTTGTCCACGTGGACCCGCCCGAGCGCCATCAATTCGGAGACCGGGATGCCGATCTGGCCCGCCCAGTTGCCGAGGTACAGGCGCGCGAGATCGGCGTCGAACGACTCGTTGCCGGCCGGGACCGGCGTGTGCGTCGTGAAGACTACGCTGCGCGAGACGTTCTCGACCGCGCGGTGGAACCGTTCGCCGCGCTGGATCTCCTCGCGCAGCAGCTCGAGCAGCATCAGCGCGACGTGGCCCTCGTTGAGGTGCCAGACCGCCGGCGCGAGGCCGAGCGCGCGGATCGCCTTCACGGCGCCGACGCCGAGCACCATCTCCTGGCACAGGCGCATCTCGCGGCCGCGAACGTACAGGATGTGGGTGATCGGCCGGTCCTGGGGCTCGTTCTGCGGCAGGTCGGAGTCGAGCAGGAGCACCGGGATGCGTCCGACCTGCGCCTTGTAGACCGCCAGGTGCACCTTGCGGTCGAGCAGCGGCACCGAGACGACCAGCGGCCGGCCGTACGGCCCGAGCACCGGCATCGCCGGCAGGTGCTTGGTGTCGAAGTCCGGGTAGAAGTGCTGCTGGCGGCCCTCGGCGTCGATCGTCTGGCGGAAATAGCCGCGGCGGTAGAGCAGTCCCACCGCGATGAACGGCAGCCCGAGGTCCGAGGCGGCCTTGCAGTGGTCGCCGGACAACACGCCCAGGCCGCCGGAGTAGATCCCGAGGCACTCGTGCAGGCCGAACTCGGTCGAGAGATAGACGATCGGACCGCCCTGGTAATCGGGGTACGTCTGGTAGAACCACCATTTCTCGGGGTGCTTCATGTAGCGGTCGAACATGCCCATCACGCTGTCGAACGACGACTGGAAGGCGTTGGACTGGGCCAGCGTCTCCCACTGGTGCGGCTCGAGCTGCAGCAGCACCTCGACCGGGCTGCGATAACGCAGCCAGAGCTCCGGCTGGATGCTGGAGAACAGCATCCGCGGCTCCGGCACCCAGGACCACCACAGGTTGTAGGTCAGCTCTCGCAGCCGCGCGAACTCGTCGGGGATGTAGAAGTCGGTGATGGCGAGGGTCCGGATCTCGGGGAGCAGGTTCCTGGTTTCGTGAGGCTGCATCTCGTCTCCTGGGACGCGCCGGCCGGCACCTGTTCCAAATGGCTCCGGACGGGTCCGGACGGAGTCCGCAGGGAATCTACGGCCGGGGTGCGGACCATATCAACACGGGGCATCGAGCATGTTGGCTTGCCGCGCGGGCCGACCCGCCGTACTACGGGAACCGGGCCAGCCGCGCAAAAAGCGCGGCAGGGGCCATGTGCGGCGGCAGGACCCGTGCGGCGGATGCCACCGACCCCCTCGATGGAAAGCCGGGCCAGGCCGATGGACGAGGCCGGTCCGGGTGGCCAGCGGCATCCGCCCCGCTGACTGCCCGGCCGCGCCGGCCGCGAGCGTCCGCCGGTTAGAAGGACCGAGGAAGTCGCGGTCCCCAACTCGACGATCCTCTCCTCGGACGTGGTGAACTACACGACGATGGCCCGCGAGCGCGGCCTGATCCTGCACACGACGGTCGGCATCGGCTACGAAACGCCGTGGCGGCAGGTCGAGGCGATGCTGATCGAGGCCGCCGGGTGCACGCCCGGGCTGCACAGTGTTCAACGAGAACGGCGTGCAGATCATGACGCCGGCGTACGAAGGCGACCCGGAGACGCCGAAGGTCGTCCCGCCGGGCTAGTGGTACGTCGCGCCGGCCTTGCCGCCGGCGACGGTCGGGCCGGAACGCGACCCCGTCCAGTACTCGGACAGGCTCCTAGCCCGGCAAAGCCGGATGGTGCCGAAGGCGAGACTCGAACTCGCACGTCCTCGCGGACACATGGCCCTCAACCATGCGCGTCTGCCAGTTCCGCCACTTCGGCACGTTCCGAATTCTATCCTCTCCCGCGCGTGGCCCCGGCTCAGGGCGCGGGCGACGTCGGCTGCGGGGGCGTCCCGGCGGGTTGCTGCGGCTGGGTCCCCTGCGGGGCGGCCGGCTGCGGGGTTCCCGGCTGCTGGGCCGGGGGAGCACCCGGCTGGACCGCCGGAACCTGCTGGGCCGGGGGAGCGCTGTCCTCGACCACCGAGCCCCCGCCGCGCTGCTGGCTGAGCCAGACCAGCGCCAGCGACGTGACCATGAAGGCGATCGCGGAGTAGCGGGTGGCCTTGCTCAGCACGGTCGCGCTGCCGCGCGGCCCGAACACGGTCTGGGTGCCCGCGCCCCCGCCGAAAGCGCTGGCGAGATCGCCGCTCTTGCCCGACTGGAGCAGCACCACGAGGATCAGGAACACCGACACGACGATGTGGACCGCCAGCACCAGCACGTACAGCACGTCCGTTCCTCCGGGACCAGTCCCCTGAAGCGACCGCGCATTATACGGATTCCGGCCCGGGACACACCAGATTCGGCGGGCGCGGGGCCGGGGCGGTCAGCCGAAGGCGATCACGATCCGGTGAAAGCTCGCCGCGTCGAGGCTGGCGCCCCCGACCAGGAAACCGTCGACCTCGGGAAGGGCGGCCAGGGGCGCCACGTTCGCCGGGTTGACCGATCCGCCGTAGAGGATCCGCACTTGTTCGGCGTGCTCGCGGCCGGCGATGCTGGCCAGGATGCCGCGCAGGAACCCGTGCGCTTCCTCCACCTGCTCGGGCTGCGCCACCTTCCCGGTGCCGATCGCCCACACCGGCTCGTAGGCCAGGACGACCGGGACCGGGCCGTGCCCGCGTCCACCCTGCAGCGCGCCGAGCTGCCCGAGGCCGGCGCGCAGGTGGCCCTCGAGGATCGCTTCCGTCCGGCCCGACTCGCGCTGGATCTCGGTCTCGCCGACGCAGAGGATCGGGACCATGCCGCAGTCGGCGACCGCCGCGACCTTGCGCGCGATCCGCTGGTCCGTCTCGCCGAAGTGCTGGCGCCTCTCCGAGTGCCCGACGATCACCATCCGGCAGCCGACGTCGGCCAGCATCTCGGGAGAAACCTCGCCCGTGAACGCGCCCGCGGGCTCCCAGTGGACGTCCTGCGCCGCGAGGAGCACGGCGCCGCCCGCCGCGTCGCGGACCGTGTCGAGCGCGAGGAAGGACGGTGCGACCGCGACCTGCGCCGCGGGGGTGCTGCCGGCGAGCGCGTCGCGGAACTGCGCGCACCAGTCGCGCGCGGCGACGCGGGTGTGGTTCATCTTCCAGTTGGCGACGACCAGCGGTTTACGTGCCATCGGGTCCCCCACGTTCTTCAGGGAAGGCGCAGCGCGGCAACGCCCGGGAGGTCGATGCCGGACAGGTACTCGAGCGCCGCGCCTCCGCCGGTCGAGACGTGGTCGAAGCGCTCCTCGAGGTGGAACCGCCGCACGGCGGCCGCCGTGTCGCCGCCGCCGACGACGCGGAACGCGCGCGAGCCCGCGAGGTGCTCGCCCAGCGCGCGCGTGCCGCGCTCGCAGCCGGCGGCCTCGAACAGCCCGACCGGGCCGTTCCACAACACGGTCCTGACGGCCGGGGAGAGGATCTGTTTCCAGGACTCGAGCGTGCGCGGGCCGATGTCCACGCCCGCGCGGGTGTCCGCGATCTCCTTGCCCGCGCTCGGCTCGGTGCCCTCGACGCGCTTGCCCTCGACGCGGGCGGCGGTGACGTGGTCCACCGGCAGCTCCAGCCGCACGCCGCGCGCTTCGGACTTCTTCCGCAGCTCGCGCGCGAGGTCGAGCTTGTCCGCCTCGACGAGCGACGAACCGACGGCGACGCCCTGCGCGGCGAGGAACGTGTAGGCCATCGCGCCGCCGACGAGGATCGTGCTGACGCGGTCGAGGAGCTTCTCGATCAGCTCGATCTTGTCCGAGACCTTGGCGCCGCCGAGGATCGCGACGTACGGCTTCTCCGGAGCCTCGAGGAGCCGGCTCAACGCGCGGATCTCCGCCTCCATCAGGAACCCGACGGCCCCGCCGCCGAGCACGCGCGGCACGCCGACCACGGAGGCGTGCGCGCGGTGCGCCGAGCCGAACGCGTCGTTGACGTACAGCCGCGCCGGCGCCGCGAGTTGCCGCGCGAACTCCTCGTCGTTGGCCGCGGTCTCGCCGGCGTGGAAGCGCACGTTTTCGAGCAGCCCGACGTCGCCGTCGCGCAGGCGCGAGGCCAGGTCGAGGGCCGGCTGGCCGATGCAGTCGTCGGCGAACGGCACGTCGCGGCCGAGCAGCTCGCCCAGTCGTGCGGCGACCGGCCGCAGGCTCATCTCGGGAACGCGCTTGCCCTTCGGGCGGCCGAGGTGGCTCGCGCACAGCACGCGCGCGCCGTTGTCGGAGAGCCAGCGTAGCGTCGGCAGCGCGGCGCGCACCCGCGCGTCGTCCGTGATCCGGGACCCATCGAGCGGGACATTGAAGTCGACCCGGCAGAACACCACCTGCCCGCGCACCTGCAGCTCGTTGACCAGCTTCTGACCCATCTCGCGTCCTCCAGGCGAAGATGATAACGATGACGCGGGGTCCGGCGCAGCCGGGGCGCCTCGGTGCTCGGTTCCATGAATACCGTGAGCACCGAGGACGCCGCTGCGCCCGCCGGGCAAGGCGCGAACCTTAGGCCAGGATCGGGCTGCTCGCGCGTCCCATGCGCCGCGGCAACTGCTTGTGCCGCGCCGGCGCGCTTTCGCCCAAGATTTCCATCGCCGCGCGCCGCTCGGCCGGATCGAGCCGCAGGAGCGTCCGGTCGGTGCGCCGGATCTTCTCGCGCTCGGCGACGCGCTGGACCGCCTCGCGGATGGCGAGCCGCGCCTCGCCACGCGAGCGACGGTAGGCGCGCACGAGTGCCGGCAGTTCCTGGCGCGTGCCGACCCGGGCGGCCGCCAGCGCGAGCGCCGGGCGCACGGCGATGCGCCGGTCCTCGAGCAGCCGGCGCAGGTCGGCGGCCGCGAGACGCGAGCCCGCGACGGCGAGCGCGAGGTGCGCGAGCTGCCGCACCCGGTCGAGCGGGCCCGGCCCCTCTGCCTCGGCGCGCTGCGCGAGCTGGTCGATCAGCGCCGCCAACCGGGCCTGCAGCGGCTGCATGTCGGTTCGTCCCCCCACGACCTCGACCAGCGCCTCGAGCACGATCGGTTCGCGCACCTGGTCGAGGTAGTTCCCGATCCGCATCCGGCAGCGCGGCGGCAAGCGGTTCAGCACGAGCGCGGCCCGGTTGGCGTACTCCTGGTCCGCCGGGCGCGCGAGCATCGCCTGGACCAGCGAGTCGACGATCGGCGGGCCGCCGAACGCGAGCACGCTCACGGCGCGTTTCCAGGTCGTCAGCCGCGAGTTGCCGAGCTCGTCCAAAAGCCGCGACACCGCGCTGGCCTCGAAGCGCGGCGCCTCGCCCGTGTCGAGCAGCCGCCGCGCCTTGCGCGCGACCGGCTCCGGGCCGTCGGCGGCCAGGCGTTCGACCATCGCGCGTGCGGCCTGCTGGACCGCGCCGCGCGAGAGGGCCCAGGGGATCGCCTCCAGCGCGATCACCCGCACGCGCGGGTCGTCGTTCTCGTCGTTGAGCCTGTCGAGCACGGCCGTCAGCGCGTGCTGGTGACCGATCTGCACCTGCCGCACGAGGGAGCGCATCGCCGCGAGGCGGACGCTGGCGTTCGACTCGCGCTTGAGCAGGCGGTTCAGCGACGAAACCGTTTCGGCGCCGGGAATGCTGGCCAGCGCGGTCGCCGCGCGCTGGCGCGTGAGCGGGCACGGATCGTGGAGCAGCGAGGCCAAAGGTCGCGCCGCGCGCGGATCGGCGATCAGGCTCAGCAGCGACATCGCGCGGAAGCGCAGGCCGTCGTCGGGTTCGTCGAGGCAGGAGATGAGGAGCGGGACCGACTCGCGGCCGTTCGCGGCGAGAGCTTCTTCCGCGGGACCTGATTGCGCCGGGTCGCGCGAGGCAAGAGCGTCGAGAAGCTCGAGTCGCCGCCTGGGCGCAAGAAGATCCCACACGGTCCTGACCCTCCCCGCGCATCGCCGCGCGACGCGTCCCTGCTGGTTCTCTCCCTGGACCCACCCGCGCGCGGGACGTTGTTGCCGATGCCCCGGTCCCGCCGCGGCGCGCGAATGTTGCGCCCGCGACCTGTGCCGGTCAAGGGCCGCGCGGCGCTTTCGTGAAACTGGCACGACCAGCGAGAGTTGCGCGACGCCGATACGCACCCGTCAGCACGCACGAGCTTGGAGAGGAGTTTGCAACATGATGCCGACAACGCGGCGTCACGCGATCAACGTTCACTTTCCGCGGCTCGGCGTGCCGCGCTGACCTCGTGCAGCCGCGCCGCACCGCTCGCGTGCAGCAGCGTGGAAGGGAATTTGCATGGCGGCAGCCGGCGGACGAAATTCGAAGTCGTGGAGAAGAGGTCTGCCAGTCCCGTTTCCCGGGGGTGCATCGCCGCGCTCGTCGCCTGCGCCGCGCTTTTCGGCTGCTCCGAGCAGCGTGCCGAGCGCGCGTTTCGCCGCGCCGCGGAGCGCGAGCAGACCGCGCCGCTCGCCGAGGTGCGCGACGAACTCGCCGGCGTCCGCGCCCGCTGGCCGCGCACGCGCGCGGCGGCGCGCGCGGAGCGCGAGATAGAATGGATCGATGCGATCCTTTCCGCGTCGGCCCGCGGGCCGCACCTTCTCGCGTGGGATGCCGTGCGCAAGGTCGGCGGCGCGGCCGAGCGGTTCCGCGCCGCGCACCGGCGGTTCCCCGACTCGCTCGACGAGATGGTGCCGCGCTATCTCGCCGGCCCCGTGCTCGACCCGTGGAACGAACCGGTGCGTTACCGCCGCACGCCGCGCGGCTACCAGGTCGCCAGCTACGGCGCCGACCGCGTCCCGGGTGGCAGCGGCGCGGATTCGGACCTCCTGGTGGAGAACGGCCGGCGCGTCGGCATCGGTCGCTGGTAGCGTCCGCCGGCTCCTGCTCTCGTCGCTCGCGGCGCTGGCGTGGTGCCTGCCCGCGTGCGCCGCGCCGCCGGCGCACCACCCGAGCGCGCTGGCGGTCGCGCCGAACGGCGAGGCGATCGTGCTGGAGGTCGTCGAGAAGGTGGAGGACCGGGCGCGCGGGCTTATGGGCCGCGCCGAGGTTCCGCGCGGGACCGGCATGCTGTTCCGCTTCGAGCGACCGGGACGGCACTCGTTCTGGATGTACGGCTGCCTGGTCCCGCTCGACATCATCTGGATCGACGAGCACGGCGTGGTCGTCCACGTCGGCGCGGACCTGCCGCCGTGCAAGGCCGAACCGTGCCCGAGCTACGCGCCGGACGCGCCGGCGAACTCCGTGATCGAGCTCGCGGCCGGCGAGGCGGCGCGACTCGGCATCAAGCCGGGGGCGCTCGTTCTCGTCACGGAGCGCGGTGGCTGAGATGCGTCGCGGTTGCGCGCTGCCGTTGGCCGTCGCCGTCGCGCTTGCGGCGACCCCGGCGATCTCGCAGCAGCCCGCCGAACCCGCGCCCGGCGAGCCGCCGCGGGCCGCGCTCGCCAACGCCAGCCCCAGGAGCCTCGCCGAGCAGATCGGTCCGCGCTTCGGCGGCGAACTGGCGCGCGAGAAGATCGAGATCCGCGAGGCCCCGGCGGCGGAACGCCGCACCACCGCCGCGCAGTGGATCGAGGAAGCGTTCGCGCCGCTCGCCGCGCCCGCCTGCCGTCCGGTGCTCGAGGCCGCGCGAATCCCGCCGGGGATGCCGCCGGGATTGGCCGAGACTTGGCCCGAGGACCGGCCCGCGGCCGCGCGCACGGGCGTCCTGCTGGTCCCGGACCGCCTCCCGCCGCTCGGACCGGCGCAAGCCGAGACGCTCACCCGCACCGGGCTCTTGCCGATCGAGATCGCGTTGACCGGGGAGTGGGTCCGCGCCGCGGGGGTGGGGCACGCCGGTCCGCCGGCCGCCGATCCGCTGCTGCGCCTCGCGCGGGCGGCGCGGCTGGAAGGGGCCGCGCGCCTGGCCGGGATCGTAGCGGTCGTCGGCGGCAGCGGCGTCGATCCCGAGCGTCTCGGGGCGGGGCTCCTGGAGATGGACCGCGACGCCGCCGGCTGGCCGCGCGGGGCCCTGCTCGCGTCGGCGACGGACGACGTGCGGCGGGCGCTGCTGCGCGTCCTGGTCGAGGACGGGCTGCGCTGGGCCCTCCTTCATTATGTGAAGGCGGGGCTGCCGGGCCTGTTGGCCGCGATGGAGAGCCCCGCCGCCGGCCCGGCGGACCTCCTGCGCCCCGGGCTGCGGCTGCGGGTCGACGGGGTGCCGGCGGACGGCTGCCACCTCGGCCCGCGCGCCGCGGCGGTGCTCCTGGCCGGGACCGACGACCCGCCCTGGGTCGACCAGCTGCGGCTCGATTCGTTCAGCGCCGGGACCGGCGGCCGCGTCGGCGCGGTGCTGGGCTTCGAGAGCGACGCGGCGGCGTCGCGAGCGGCCGGCGAACTGCGGGACTCCGGCTGGCAGGCGTCGGCGCAGGGGCACCTTCTGCGGGTCGAGGGCGTCCCGACGACGGCGCGCTCGAAGGCACCTTGACCCTCCCGAAGACGATTGGTAAGCTGTCGCAACTAACTGGAAGTTATCGCGGCGCAAGGGCAGGTTTCGGACTTTATTGAAGAGTAGCGAAGCAGTCCGGACAGACTTCCGCGCGGGTCTCGCGCGGCAGTTTGTGCGCCCGAATCCACGTGGCTGGTACAGAAGCTGACAGGCGAGGCTCTCCGCGGGAGGATCGTGTGGTTCATTACCTGCCGATCGCCGTCATGGTCGTCATCGGGGCCGGGTTGCCGCTCGTGACGTTCCTCGTCTCGCGCGCGCTGGCCCCGCGCAAGGACGAGGACCTCAAGCGCGACCCGTACGAGTGCGGGCTGGAGAGCACCGGCGAGGTCCGCGAGAAGATCTCGATCCGCTACTACCTGGTGGCCGTGCTGTTCGTCGTCTTCGACGTCGAGACGATCTTCCTGTTCCCGTGGGCGGTGCGGTACCGCGCGCTCGGGCTGTTCGGCTTCGTCGAGATGACCCTGTTCATCGCCGTGCTGCTGCTCGGGTACTTCTACGTGCTGAAGAAGGGCGCGCTGCGCTGGGGCACGATGCGCTCCGCCGCCGCGCTCGGCCCCGGGATCGTGGCGCAGCCAACCCAACCCCTGCCGCGGCGGGAATCGGTCCTCGTCGCGAGCACGGAGTGAGCGCATGGGACTGGTCGACGGAAAACTCCCGCCCGGCGTGATCACCACGACGGTCGACAACGTCTTCAACTGGGCGCGCAAGTCGTCGCTGTGGCCGATGACGTTCGGCCTGGCGTGCTGCGCGATCGAGATGATGGCCGCCGGCGCCTCGCGGTTCGACATCGACCGCTTCGGGGCCGGCATCTACCGCGCGACGCCCCGGCAGTCGGACCTGATGATCGTCGCCGGTTCGGTCACCGAGAAGATGGCGCCTTTGATCCGCCGCCTGTGGGAGCAGATGCCGCAGCCGAAGTGGTGCATCTCGATGGGGATCTGCGCCACCTCGGGCGGGCCGTTCCCGACCTACAGCCACGTGCAGGGCGTGGACAAGGTCGTGCCGGTGGACGTGTACATCCCGGGTTGCCCGCCGCGGCCGGAGGCGCTGCTCTACGGGCTGATGCGGCTGCAGGAGAAGATCCAGAAGATGGACGTGATCCGCCGCCCGGCCTGACGGCCCGGCGCGGGAGGGGCCGCCGCGCGGCCCGGCAGGACACCCGATGGCAGACGAACAGGAAAGCAAGCCCGCCGCCCCGGCACCGGCGGCGCCCGCCGCGCCGAAGGTCGACCCGCTCGCGGAGCCGGTCGCCTCGCCCGCGCTGGAGCGGCTGCGCGAGCGCCACGCCGAGCTGATCGAGGACGTGCGCTTCTGGGCCGGCGTGCCGATCGTGCGCGTGCGCCGCGACGAGGTCGTCGAAGTGCTGCGCTTCCTGCGCGACGACGAGCGGTGCCGGTTCGACCACCTCGCGACGCTGTTCGCGACGCACTTCCCGGACCGCGCGGAAGCGCCGCTGGAGGTCACCTACTGCCTGTTCTCCTGGCCCACGCGGCAGGAGTTGATCGTCAAGGTCGTGACCCCCGAGGGCGAGCAGGTGCCCAGCGTCACCGGCGTCTATCCCTCCGCCAACTGGAACGAGCGCGAGGCGTACGACATGGTCGGGGTCGAGTTCTCCGGTCACCCCGACCCGACACGGATCCTCCTGCCGGACGACTGGCAGGGGCACCCGTTGCGCAGGGAATACCCGCTCGAGGGCAACCCGGGCGACCACAAGACGTACCGCAAGGAGTGACCGGCGTGCCCGAGCAGATGCCGCACGTGGACCACACCAGCGAGCTCGAGATCAACATGGGCCCGCAGCACCCCGCGACGCACGGCGTGCTGCGCGTGATTCTCCAGCTGCAGGGCGAGACGATCGTCAACGTCCGGCCGGTGATCGGCTACCTGCACCGCGGTGTGGAGAAGCTGTCGGAGGCGCGCGCCTATCGCAGCGTCACGCCGTACACCGACCGGCTCGACTACTGCGCGGCCTACTCCGAGAACCACTCGTTCATCGGGGCGGTGGAGAAGCTCGCCGGGATCGAGGTCCCGCCGCGGGCGCAGTACATGCGGGTCGTGCTGGCGGAGCTGCAGCGGATCGCCTCGCACCTGGTCTGGCTCGGCACGCACGCCATGGACATCGGCGCCCTGACGATCTTCCTCTACGCCTTCCGCGAGCGGGAGAAGGTGCTCGACCTGTTCGAGGGCTACTGCGGCGCGCGCCTGACGTACAACGCGATCCGCATCGGCGGGATGCCGTTCGAGTTCCCGGACGACTGGATCCCGGCCTGCCGCGCCTTCCTCGACGAGCTGCCGGGCCGGATCGAGCAGTACGAGCGGATGCTCACGGCCAACCGCATCTGGCGCAAGAGGACCGAGGGCGTCGGCGCCATCGACGCCGCGACCGCGGTGGCCAACGGCATGACCGGGCCGACGCTGCGCGGCTCGGGCGTGGATTACGACATCCGCAAGTACAAGCCCTACGAGTGCTACGCCGACCTCCACTTCGACGTGCCGGTCGGCTCGCGCGGCGACACGTACGACCGCTACCTGATCCGCATGGAGGAGATGCGCCAGTCGAAGCGCCTGGTGCTGGAGGCGCTGGAGAAGATGCCCGACGGCCCGATCATGGCCAAGGTCCCCGGGCGGCTGCGGCCGGCCAAGGGCGCCGAGGCGTACTTCATGACCGAGTCGCCGCGCGGCGAGATGTCGGTCTACCTGGTCTCGGACGGCAGCGACAAGCCGTACCGCGTGCGCTACCGCTCGCCGTCCTTCAACAACCTGCAGGGCCTGCCGGTCCTGGCGAAGGGCCACATGGTGGCGGACGTCGTGGCGCTGATCGGCACGATCGACATCGTGCTCGGCTGCGTGGACCGCTGACATGACGGCGCGGATGCGGGTGCGCCCGATCGGGGGGGAACGGTGAGCAGCGTGGGCCAGTGGGTGATCGTCCCGTTCGTGCACGCGGTCGTGCTGGTGCTGATCGTGTTGCTCTGCGTGGCCTACATGACGCTCCTCGAACGCAAGGTGCTGGCGTTCATGCAGGTGCGGATCGGGCCCAACCGCGTCGGGCCGCGCGGGTTCCTGCAACCGATCGCCGACGTGATCAAGCTCCTCTTGAAGGAGGATTTCTCGCCGCGGCGCGCGAACTGGGCCGTGTTCACGATCGCCCCGGTCATCGCCACGATGGCCGCCGTCGCTTCGCTGGCCGTGATCCCCTACGCCGGGCCGGAGGCGACGTTGGAGCTGCTCGGCTACTCGATCCGGCCCTACATCGCCGACGTCAACGTCGGGATCATCTACATCCTGTCGATCTCCTCGATCGGCGTGTTCGGCATCGTGCTCGGCGGCTGGGCCAGCAACTCCAAGTACTCCCTGCTCGGCGCGCTGCGCAGCGCGGCCCAGATGGTCTCCTACGAGGTCCCGCTGGGCCTGGCGATCATCGGCGCGATGATGGTCGCCGGCACCGCCTCGACGGTCGGCATGGTCCAGTGGCAGCAGCAGAACGTCTGGATGTTCGTCGCGCAGCCGTTCGCGCTGGCGCTGTTCTACATCGCGGGCGTGGCGGAGACGAACCGCGCGCCGTTCGACCTGCCGGAAGCCGAGAACGAACTGGTGGCCGGGTTCCACACCGAGTACAGCGGGATGCGCTTCGCCTTCTTCTACCTGGCCGAGTACCTGGGCATGATCGTCATCGGCACGTTGCTCGTGACCGTGTTCCTCGGCGGCTGGCTGCCGATCACCTTCGGGCTGGGCTACGTCTTCCCGCAGGTGCCGGGCTGGCTCGCCGGGGCCTGGGGCGGCCCGGTCGGCCTGCTCCTCCTGGGGATCTTCTGGTTCGTGTTCAAGGTCTTCCTCGTGATCTACGTCTACCTGTGGATTCGCGCCACGTTCCCGCGGTACCGCTACGACCAGCTGATGGACCTGGGCTGGAAGTGGATGATCCCGGCGGGGCTGGTGTGGGTCCTTCTCACCGGCGCGGTGCTCCTGGCCTGGGACGCCGTTCCGCGCTGAGCCGGAGGATCGATGGGTTCCGCCAACGCCGTCGTCACGCCCCGCCCGGCCGGGTTGCCGTGGTGGAAGCGGCTCCTGCTCTGGGAGCTGATCGAGGGGCTGAGCGTGACGATGCTCCACTTCTACCGCGGGCTGAAGGAGCCGTTCACGGTGCAGTACCCCGAGGAGCGGCTGCCCCTGCAGCCGCGGTTCCGCGGTTACCCGCGGCTCAGGAACCACCCCGCGACGGGCGAGGAACTGTGCATCGCCTGCCTGCAGTGCGAACGGATCTGTCCCGACCTGTGCATCAAGATCGAGACCGAATCGAACCCGTCGGGGAAGGGCAAGCGGCCCAAGACGTTCATCATCGACTACGAGCGCTGCTGCCTGTGCGGGCTGTGCGTCGATCCGTGCCCGACCACGCCGTTGACGGCGATCTACATGAGCCACGACTACGAGCTGGCGGACTACGACCGCGCGAAGTTCATCGCCGACCAGAAGGACCTGTACGAGGGGAAACCGACGCCGCAATGGAAGAAATCGTAGGGGCCGCCGCAGGCGGCCCGCCGGGTCCGGCGTAGCCGGCCCGGTCGAATCCGGACGCGCGGTGGGCGTCCGGGAGCGCACGGGAGCTGGGGTATGGAGCTTTTCACTTTCGGGGTGCTGGCGTTCCTGACGCTGGTCGGCGCCGCGGGCGTGATCGCGACGCGGCACCCGGTGCACTGCGCGATGTTCCTGCTGCTGTGCCTGTGCTCGGTGGCGGGGTTGTTCGTCGCGCTGTGGGCCGAGTTCCTCGCCGTGGTCCAGCTGCTGGTCTACGCCGGCGGCGTGATGGTCCTGTTCCTGTTCGTGATCATGCTGGTCGACCTGAACCGGCGCGGGTTCGACCTGGAGAAGGTCCGGGTCGGCCACCATCCGACGCGCGTGCAGCGCGCGATCTGGGCCGTTTTGACGCTGGCCTTCGCCGGCGTGCTGCTGGCGCTGCTGCCGGGCGCCGGCGGGGTGCCGGGCCACCACGAGACCGTGGCGGCGCTGCAGGGGCCCGACGGCGGGGCCGGCGTGCTGGGCAACACGGCCTGGATCGGGACGCTGTTGTACGTCGATTACCTGGTCCCGTTCGAACTGGCCTCCGTGCTCCTGTTGGTCGCGATCGTCGGCGCGGTGATCCTCGCGCGCCGCTCGGAAGCCTGAGGAGGGCTGATGCTCACGATGCAGCACGTCCTGATCGTCAGCATCCTGATGCTGGCCCTCGGCACGATCGGGATGCTCGTCCGGCGCAACGCGATCATCATGTTCATGTCGATCGAGCTGGTCCTGAACTCGGCCAACCTCAACCTGATCGGTTTCTCGCGGTTCCTGCCGGATCCCGTGGGGCAGGTGTTCGGGGTGTTCGTCATCGTGATCGCGGCCGCGGAGGTCGCGGTCGGCCTGGCCATCGTGCTGGCCCTGTACCGCAACCGTGAGACGGTCATGACCGACGACGCGAACTGGATGAAGTGGTAGGACCGAGGAGATCGCGATGCTCCCGTACCTGGTCCTGATCCCGCTGGCGCCTCTGGCCGGCTTCCTCGTCGTGGGCCTTTTGTCCGCGATGGGGCTCGTCGCCGGCCGGACGGCGCACCGGATCGCGGTCGCCGCGGCGGCCCTGTCGTTCCTGTTCTCCGTGGCCGCGGTGCTCGACTTCGCCAACGGCATCGACGAGTACGCGCCGCTCGCCGCGGCCCACCCGGGCAGCTACGAGGTCGCCGGCGGCGGCCACGACGCGAAGCGCTTCGAGGTCACCGTCGCGCAGTGGTTGCCGCTGGGCGACGTCACGCTCAAGGGTTGGGGCGCGGACGGCGCGCGCGGCGCCCACCTGTCGATCGACTGGCGCTTTGCCATCGACTCTCTGGCCTGCATCATGCTCCTGGTCGTGTCCGGGATCGGGACGCTGATCCACGTCTACTCGATCGGCTACATGGCCGGGGAACGGGGCTACGAGCGCTTCTTCTGCTACATGAACCTGTTCCTGGCGATGATGCTGACGCTGGTCCTCGGCGCGAACGTGCTGGTGATGTTCGTGGGCTGGGAAGGCGTCGGGCTCTGCTCGTACCTGCTGATCGGCTTCTACTACGACCGGATGTTCGACAAGGAAACCGGGATGTCCTGCGCCGACTGCGGGCGCAAGGCGTTCGTCACCAACCGCATCGGCGACTTCGGCTTCCTGTTGGGCGGGCTGCTGCTCCTGGTCACGTTCGGGACCTTCGACTTCTCGGACATCGCGCATGCGATCAACACCTCGTCGAGCTACTGGTACGGTGCGGGGCTGTTGACCGGGATCGGCGTGCTGCTGTTCGTCGGCGCGACGGGCAAGAGCGCGCAGGTGCCGCTCTACGTCTGGCTGCCGGACGCGATGGCCGGCCCGACGCCCGTGTCGGCGCTGATCCACGCCGCGACGATGGTCACCGCCGGTGTCTACATGCTGGCCCGCACCTCGGCGATCTACTGGCACGCGCCGGACGCGATGCTGGTGGTCGCGATCGTGGGCTGCGTCACGGCGGTGTTCGCCGGCACCATGGGCCTCGGCCAATACGACATCAAGAAGATCCTGGCCTACAGCACGGTCTCGCAGCTCGGCTACATGTTCCTCGGCGCCGGGGTCGGGGCGTTTTCGGCGTCGATTTTCCACCTGACGACCCACGCGTTCTTCAAGGCCTGCCTGTTCCTCGGCGCGGGGTCGGTGATCGCGCGCGCCGGCCACAGCAACGACATCCGCCTGTACGGCGGCCTGCGGCGCTTCATGCCGTTGACGTTCCTGACGTTCCTCGTCTCGACCCTGGCGCTGGCCGGCTTCCCGCTGCTGTCGGGGTTCATGTCGAAGGACGAGATCCTGGCCCAGTCGCTGTTCGCCACGCGCGGGCACTGGCTGTTGTGGGCGTTCGGGACCTTCGGCGCGGTGCTGACCTCGCTCTACATGTTCCGCTGCGTCGCGCTGACGTTCTACGGCGAGAACCGCTCGCCCGAACACGTGCGCTCGCACCTCGGCGAGTCGCCGCGGGTGATGACGTGGGTCCTGGCGACGCTCGCCGCGGGCGCGGTCGTGGCCGGGTTCTTCGGCGTGCCGGCCGGCGTGACGAACCTCGTCGGGGCCCCGGGCCTCAACTGGTTCGAGGGGATGCTGCACCCGGTGGTCGCCGCGCAGGGCGTGGTCGCGGCGGCCCACGGGCACGAGGCGGCGGAGGCCCACGCCGGGGCGGGGGAGGTCCTGCGCGAGGGACTCAAGCGCCACCCGAGCACGGGCGAGGACTGGGGGCTGTTCCTCCTCGCCGGGATCGTGTTCGCCGCCGGGCTCCTCGGCGCGTGGTGGGCCTTCCGCGGCGACATGTCGCGCGCGGCGCGGGTCAAGGAAGCGTTCCGCCCGGTGTTCCGGCTGCTGCACCGCAAGTGGTACGTGGACGAACTGTACGACCGGCTGGTGCTCCAGCCGTTCTACGCGCTGTGCCGCGCGTTCCACGCGATCGACCAATTCCTGGTGGACGGCGCCGTCAACGGCACCGCGCGCCTGACCCTGGCCCTGTCCCACGCGCAGGCGCTCCACGACCGGTTCGTGGTCGACCTCGCGGTCAACGGCGTTGGATGGGGAGTACGGCTGGGCGGCTGGGCCCTGCGCCGGGTCCAGACGGGGTACGTGCAGAGCTACGCGGCCCTGTTGGTGGTGGCGGGCTTTATCCTGTTCGCCACCTACCTCCTGGTTCGCTGAACCTGCTGCCTTAACGGGGGCAAAGAGACGAACATGGCGATCCTCTCGATCATCACGTTCCTGCCGCTGGCGGCGGCGCTGGCGATCGTGTTCTTCGTCCCGAAGAGGAACGAGCGCGCGATCATCCACATCGCCACCTGGACGGCGCTGGCCGACTTCGTGCTGTCGCTCTGGCCGATCTTCCAGTACGACAAGAGCGACGGCGGGTTCCAGTTCGTCGAGGCGGCGAACTGGATCCCCTCCTTCGGCGTCCAGTACAAGATGGGCGTGGACGGGGTGTCGCTGCTGCTGGTCGTCCTGACCACGCTGTTGAGCTTCATCTCGATCCTGTCGTCCTGGACCGCGATCAAGGAGCGGGTCAAGGAGTACTACGTCTTCTTCCTGCTGTTGGAAGTCGGCATGCTCGGCGTGTTCTGCGCGCTCGACCTGTTCTTGTTCTACATCTTCTGGGAAGTGATGCTGGTGCCGATGTACTTCATCATCGGCGTCTGGGGTGGACCGCGGAAGCTGTACGCCGCGATCAAGTTCTTCCTCTACACGCTGCTGGGCTCGGTGTTGATGCTGCTCGGCATCATCGCCCTGTACTTCTTCGCCGGCGATGTCCTCGGCGAGCGCACGTTCGACATCGTCAAGCTGCACGAACTCGGCCCGCACACGGCGGTCTGGTCCTGGGGCCAGTGGGTGTTCCTGGCGTTCTTCCTCGGCTTCGCGATCAAGGTGCCGATGTTCCCGTTCCACACTTGGTTGCCCGATGCCCACGTCGAGGCGCCCACCGCGGGCTCGGTGATCCTGGCCGGGGTCCTGCTGAAGATGGGCACCTACGGCTTCTATCGCTTCTCGGTGCCGATCTTCCCCAAGCAGACCGTGGACAACATGTGGTGGCTGCTGTCGTTGTGCATCATCGGGATCATCTACGGCGCGATGGTCTCGCTGGTGCAGAAGGATTGGAAGAAGCTGGTGGCGTACTCGTCGGTCAGCCACCTCGGCATGACGATGATCGGGCTGTTCGCGCTGAACCTGTACGGTGTCAAGGGCAGCGTCTTGCAGATGCTGAACCACGGGATCTCGACCGGGGCGTTGTTCCTCATCGTCGGGATCATCTACGAGCGCCGGCACACGCGGCTGATCGCCGATTACGGCGGTTTGGCCCGGGTCATCCCGGTCTTCGCGATCTACTTCATGATCATCATGCTCTCCTCGGCCGGGTTGCCGACCTTGAATGGCTTCATCGGCGAGATCGCGATCCTGGCCGGGCTGGTGCAGGTCGGCGGGAGCGCGTACTCGTTCTTCGGCCTGTCCAGCTTCTGGTGGGTGGTCCTCGCGGCGTCGGGCATCGTGCTCGGCGCGGCGTACCTCCTGTGGCTGTACCAGCGGACGATGTTCGGGCCGGTGACCAACCCCGAGAACGAGCACATCCCCGACATGAACTGGCGCGAGAAGTGGACGCTGATCCCGCTGGTCGTGCTGGCGGTCTGGATCGGCATCTATCCCAAGCCGTTCTTCGACTTCCTCGACGCGCCGGTGGACCGGCTGGTCAACGCGCAGGTCGTCCCGGTGCTGCGGCAGGTGGACGCCGCGGTCGAGCTGCCGCCGTTGCCGGGCGAGACCCCGGCTCCCGTGACGGGACACGGCACGAGCGCGGCCCACGAAACGCCGGCGCCGGCCGCGCCGGCCGCGGCGCTGCCCGCCGGGCAGCCGCACGCGACCGGCGCGCTGCCGGCCGCCGCGCCCCTGGAGTGACGCCGTGGTCAACGCATCCCAGTACGTCGCCGACCTGTTCTGGCTCGTGCCGGAGCTGTGGCTCGCGCTCGTCGGCTTCGTCTTGCTCGCCGTGGCCCCGTTCACCAGGGACGTGGCCTCCGACCGCCGCCTGGCGTGGATCTCCGTCATCGGCCAGGGCGTGGCGCTCGCGCTCCTGTTCGTGCTCTACGGCGGGCTGGGCGGGGTGTTCGGACCCGGCAGCGCCGACTCGCCCGGGGCGGTGTTCCGCCTCGCCTCGGGCAACCCCCTGCTGCTCGTCGACGGCTTCTCGATCGTGCTCAAGGCGACGATCCTCGCCGCCGGCATCGTCTCGACGCTGATGGGCATCCGCTTCCTCGAGATCGAGCGGATGCAGCGCCCCGAGTTCCACGCCGTGCTCGTGTTCGCGGTGGTCGGGGCCATGTTCCTCGTCTCCTCGACCGACTTCATCACGCTGTTCACCGGCCTCGAGACGATGAGCCTGTCGGTGTACCTGCTCGTCGGCTGGTCCACCCGCGAGCGCAAGTCGAACGAGGCCGCGCTGAAGTACTTCCTGCTCGGCTCGTTGGCCTCCGGGTTCTTGCTCTACGGCATGTCGTTGATGTATGGCGCGACCGGCTCGACGAACCTGTTCGCGATCGCCGGCTCGTTGCGCGGAGCGCTGCGCGCGGGCGGGACGGAGCTGGTGCCGCTCGGGATCATGTTCCTGATCGTCGGGGTCGGCTTCAAGATGGCCGCGGCGCCGTTCCACGTCTGGACGCCCGACGCCTACGAAGGCGCGCCGACGCTGGTCACCGCCTTCATGAGCACGGCGGTGAAGACCGCTGCGTTCGGCATGGGGCTGAGGATCTTCCTCCTCGGCCTGCCGGCGACCGGCGCGGCCGAGCAGTGGACGCTCCTGTTCGCGATCATGGCCGCGATCTCGATGACGCTCGGCAACACCGTCGCGATCCTGCAGGACAACATGAAGCGCCTTTTGGCCTACTCGAGCATCGCGCACGCGGGATACGCGCTGTTGGGCCTGGTCGCCGTGGGCGCGGCGCTCTCGGGCCGCCTGCCGGCGGGCATGCGCGAGCAGGCGATCTCGTACGGCCAGTTCTCGGTCGTGCTCTACATGGTGGCCTACACTTTCACCAACCTCGGCGCCTTCGCGCTGGTCGCGATGCTGCGGCGCGAGGGGATGGCGGGCGACCGCGTCGAGGATTTTGCCGGCATGGCCCGCCGCGCGCCGTGGCTCGCGGCGGCGATGACCGTGTTCCTGCTGTCCCTGGCCGGGATCCCCGCCACCGCGGGGTTCATCGGCAAGTGGTGGCTGTTCGCGTCGGCGATCGAGGGCGGGTTCGGCTGGCTGGCGGTCGTCGCGGCCGTGAACACGGCTATTTCGCTCTATTACTACGTTCGCGTGATCGTGAAGATGTACATGGACGTGCCGGGGGACGCACTGGCCTACTCGCTGACGCCTGCCGTGACGGCCGCGATCGTGATCGCGCTGGCCGGCACGCTGATCATCGGGCTGTGGCCCGACCCGGTGTTCCGGCTGGTCGAGGGGACGGTGCAACTGGTACCGTGAGGGGTGGCGCCGCGCGGCAACGACCCGGGCAAGTCGAACGAGCGCAAGGCTTTTGCGCCCGCGAACGAATCTGGTAGCATGCGCCGTTCCGCGGGAGGGCCGGAGCGCGGGCTGCCGGGGCACATCGGCCACATCCTGGGACAGGCCGGGCCGGCGATGGCCGCGGTCTGGACGCTGAGCGCGACGATCGTGCTCGGCGTTTTGGGCGGCTGGTGGCTCGACCGGAGGTTCGGCACGCGCCCATGGCTGCTGATCGCGGGCATGCTGCTGGGGCTGGTGATCGGCATGTACCAGCTGGGGAAGTTCGTGCTCGGTCCGCGGAACCGCGAGCCGTGACCGGCGGCGCGTTCGGCGAGGCGGCCGCGGCGCTGGGCGCGGTGGCGCTGGCCGGGTTCGCGGTGGGGCGCGCGGTCCCGGTGCCCCGGCGACCGCTCGAGCGCTACGTGCGCGCGCGGCTGTTGCGGATGGCCGCCCGCGCGGCGGCGGCGCTGGCGGTGGTGGCGCTCGGGATCGGCGCGTTCGGCGGCCGGCCGCTGGCGGTCACCGCGGGCGCCGTGGTGGGTTGGTTGCTCGTGGCGGGATGGGAAGCGCGGGCCCTGGCGGCCCGGCGGGAGTGAATGGCGTGCTCGGCTTGGCGACCTTGCTGGCGACCGAGGAGGGGTTCAACGCGAACGTCATCCTCTCGCACGTCGGCGACAGCGCGCCGTGGATCGAGGGCGCGTGGTGGAGCCCGACCAAGGCCGTGCTGTTCATGGTCGTGGCGGCGCTGGTCGTCTTCATCGGCGTCCTGCGCGCGGTGCGCGGCTACGACGCGGACGGGGTGCCGCGCACGCGCTGGTCGCAGATGCTCGACCCGTTCGTCGAGCACTTCTACCGCGACATCGCGCTGCCCCACGCCGGCGAGCGCTTCGCCCCCAAGGTTGCGCCGCTGCTCCTGAACTTCTTCTTCTTCATCCTGACCTGCAACCTGCTCGGCCTGGTCCCGATCTCCGAGGTCATGGGCGTGGCGCTCGGGCCGCTCGTCGGTCACGAGTCGTTCCTGTACCAGAAGGTGATCGAGGGCGGGAGCACGCCGACCTCGAACTTCAACATCACGGCCACGCTGGCCTCGATCACGTTCTTCGCCATCATCCTGTTCGGCATCGCCAAGCACGGGGTGGTCGGCCACTTCGCGCACCTCGCGCCGAAGGGGGTGCCGTTCCCGATCCGCTGGTTCCTGCTGCTGCCGATCGAGATCATCTCGACGCTGGTCAAGCCGTTCGCGCTCACCATGCGACTCGCGGCCAACATGACCGCCGGCCACCTCGGGATCCTGGGGCTCCTGGCGATCGTGTTCATCCTGCAGAGCGTTTTGGTCGGCGTGCCGGTCGTCGGGCTGGCGGTGGCGATCATGCTCCTGGAGATCATCGTCGCCTTCGTTCAGGCGTACGTGTTTGCGTTGTTGTCGGGCGTGTTCATCGGAATGGCGATTCACTCGCACTAGACACGGAAAATGCAGACGCCGGGCTCGCGCTGCCGGCGGGAGGGACGAGGGAATGAGCAATGCGCTGAAGTTCGCGGGTCTGGTCCTGGTGTTGGCGACGGTGCTGGCGGTGTCCCCGGCTGCCTTCGCGCAGGACGAACACGCGGCCGCGCCGGCGCGCGGGATGGGCGATTACGCCGGGCTCGGCGCGGCGCTGGGCGCCGGGCTGATCGCGATCGGCGCCGGGTTCGGCATCGGGCGCTTCACTTCGTCCATGGCCGAGAGCATCGCGCGCCAGCCCTCCGCCGCCACGAGCATCATCGGCGCGGTCAACCTGCCGCTGTTCCTCCTCGAAGGCGTGGCGGTCGTCGGGCTGATCGTCTGCATGCTCGTCGTGTTCACGCGCTAGGCGGCGGCGATGCTGGCCGTTCTGGCCGCGACGGGCGACAACCCGCTGCTGCGGGTCAACCCGGGGCTGTGGCTCTGGACGCTGATCGTCTTCCTGGTGCTGCTCGCGGTCCTGTATCGCTACGGCTGGGGCATGATGATCAGCGCGCTGGACAAGCGCGACAAGGCGATCCGCGGCTCGATCGAGCAGGCGCGGCACGACCGCGACGAGGCGCAGCGGCTACTCGAGGAGCACAAGGCGCTCCTGGACAAGGGCCGCCGCGAGTCGGCCGAGATGATCGCCGCGGCCCAGAAGGAAGCGGGCCGCGAGCGCGCGCGCCTGGTGCAGGAGGCGCGCGAGGAGTACGAGCGCATCGTCGCCCGCGGGCGCGAGCAGATCGAGCAGGAAACGCGCGGCGCGCTGACGCAGATCCGCTCGACCGTGGCCGACCTCGCCGTCGATGTCGCCTCGCGCCTTTTGCGCCACAACCTCGACGAGCCGAACCAGCGCGCGCTGGCCGAGCGCTTCGTCTCCGAGCTGGAGAAACGCTGACCGGGGGACGGGTGATCCCGCCCGTCCCCGTCCTTCTCGTCGCGGGACCCTGACCTTACGGCAGGACGCCGGAGATGGCGCGGGCCTCGAGCAGGGCCTCGAGGCGCTCGCGCAGCCAGGCGGTCCAGCGGTCGAGGCGGCCGATGTCGAAGCCGGTCGGCGCGAACATCACGTACAAAAGGTCCGTCGTCTGGGCGCCCACGGCCGTCCGGGCCGAGTCCGAGGTCGGGTTGCCGAACGGCCCGCGCGCGTCGGCCAGCACGAGCCGCCCCTCGACGTGGATCTCGGGCTTGTTGATCCCGGGGAACGATTCGCCGGCAGCGCCGCGGCGCACGGTCACCTTCCCGCCTTCGACGCGCGCCATGTCGTAGAGCCCGATCGGCAGCCCGGAGAGCAGCGCCCACAGGTTGCCCAGGTCGACCGCCGGGTGAATCCGCGGGAACTCGTCGCCGCGCAGGATGCGCCGCAGCAGCGCCTCGGGGCTGGGGCGATGGCGTGTGGGATCGATGCCCAGCGCGTGGTACAGCTCCCGCGCCGGCTGCAGGTGCGGGATCTGGCCGGCGGTCTGCCCGGCGTGGCTCCGGCACAGATCCTCGACCGCGCGGGCGATCTCGTCGCCGAGCTCGGGTTCGCCCGCCCCCGGCCGAGCGCCGCGGCCCTCGACCAGGGCCAGCGAGACCAGGTCGCGGACGTCGGGGGAACGTTCGATCGACTCGATCATGGCCTGCCATGATAAGAGAGATGAACGGGGGGAGGGTTCGTTGACACTGGTGGGGGGGCGTCCTACGCTTCCGCAGGACCCCTGGCCTGCCCGGAGAGCGCGCGCGGACGAATGACGCAGTCTGCCGAAAGCCCCGCCACGATCGGCCGTTACGAGGTCGTCCAGCTCCTCGGGCGGGGCGCGGTCGGCGAGGTGTACCTCGCCCGAGACCCGGCGCTGCACCGGCGCGTCGCGATCAAGCGCCTGAGCGTTCTGGCCGGGCTCAGCGAAGACGAGCAGAACGAGGCGCGCGCGCGGTTCCTGCGCGAGGCGCGTGCCGCCGCGGCGCTCTCGCACCCGAACCTCGTCACCGTGCACGACGTCGGCGAGCAGGACGGCATCCCGTACATCGCGATGGAGTTCCTCGAGGGCACGACCCTCGATCGCTACACCAAGCCGGGACACCTGCTGCCCGCGGTCAAGGTCCTCGACATCGGCGCGCAGTCGGCGCTGGGCATCGGCGAGGCGCACAAGCGCGGCCTCGTGCACCGCGACGTGAAGCCGGCGAACGTCGTGCTCCTCGCCGACGGCACGGCCAAGGTGACCGACTTCGGACTGGCCAAGGACCCGCGCACCTCGCTCACCGCCGCCGACACTCTGCTCGGCACGCCAAATTACATGTCGCCGGAGCAGGTCGCGGGACGGACGATCGACGGCCGCTCCGACCTGTTCTCGCTGGCGGTGATGCTGTACGAGATGCTGGTCGGACGCCGCCCGTTCGTCGGCGACAGCGTCTCCTCGGTGCTGTACCGGATCGTCAACGAGGCGCCCCCGCCGCTCGCCGAGTTCAACCCGGACCTGCCGCCGTCGGTGCAGGCGTTCTTCGACGTGGCGCTGTCGAAGGACCCCGAGCAGCGCCACGCCGGCGCGGGCGAGTTCGCGGCCGCGCTGCGCACGCTGGTGCGCGAGCTGGGCGGGGTCCAGGAGGGCCTCGAGCTGCCCCCGCCGGGCGAGGCCGCCAAGTTCTCCAGCGCCAACCCGGCGGTTTCGGAAAAGCGGGTCGCGGCCGGTGAGCCGCGCGCGCGCCGGCCCCGCCGTGCGTGGCCGTACATCGCGGCCGCCGCGGTCCTGCTCCTCGTCGGCGCGTGGACCGCGCCGCGCTGGCTCGGCGCCGACCCGCTCGGCGGCGCGCGCCGGCCGCTCGAGGACTGGATGTCGGCCAGCCTCGGCGGGTTCGGCAACGCGTTGCGGATGACCGCGCCCGACCGGCGGCTGGCGGTGCAGACCGACCCGCCGGGGCTGGTACTGAAGGTGCGCACCGGGCAGGCGCGCCTCGAGGCGGGGCAGGTCGTGATCGCCGGCGACGCCGCGGGGCCGATCGTGCTCGAGGTGGACGACAAGTGCCGCTCCGGCGAGGCGACGCTGGAGCCGGGCCGCTTGCCGGACGCCGTGCGCGTGACCACGGAGCCGCGGCAGGAGACGCTCGAGGTCAAGAGCGATCCCGCGAACGCCAGCGTCACGGTCGACGGCCGGGCGCACGCGGAGCGCACGCCGGCCAGCGTGCCGCTGCAGCTCTGCCGCGCGCACGTCGTCGAGGTGGCGGCCGCGGGCCGCACGGCCACGCGCATCGAGCTGTCGGCCGACGACACGCTGGACACCTGGCGCCGGCAGCTCGCCGCCGTCGCGCTCGACGCGCCGCCGAACGGCCGACTGGCGATCCCGTCCGCGCCCGGTTACGCGGTGACGGTGTTCCAGGTGCCCGGCAACCGCCGGCTCGGCCGGGCCGGCGAGACGCTGGAACTCGCCCCCGGCACGTACCGCGTGGCGCTGCGCGCGCCCGAGGTCCTGTACGAGGGCAGCGCCACGGTCAACGTTCCGAGCGGCGGCGCCGCGCGGCTCGGCGTGTCGTTCCCGGCGCTGGGCAAGCTGTCGGTCCGCACCGTCCCGGGCGGCGCGAACGTCAAGGTGCGCGGGAGCCACGGCCAGCTCGATCTCGGCGCCTCGCCCGTGGCGGGGCAGGCGATCGCTCCCGGAACGCTCGAGGTGATCGTGGAAAACCCGGCGACCGGCGAGCACGTCACGCGCTCGATCACGATCCGCGCCGGCGAGGAGTCGACGGTGCGCATCGGCCGCGAGGACTGGTCGTGAGCGCGCGCGGGGCCGTGCTGGCGCTCGCCGCGCTGGCGTTCGCGCCGGCGGGCACGCAGGCCCAGACCTCGATCTCCGAGCGGCAGCTCGCCGCGGCCCGCGACCTCGAGCGCGACGGGCAGCTCGAGCAGGCCCGCGCGCTGTACCGCCAGATCGTCGAGCGCGATCCCGCCGGGGCGTGGTCCGACGACGCGCTGCTCGCGCTGGCGCGGCTCGCGGCGCCGATCGACTCCCCGCAGCGGCTGGGCGAGGTCACCGTGCCCACGGCGATGCTCGAGCAGGCGCGCGCGGACCTCGAGCGCATCCGCAAGGAGATGCCGGCCTCCGACAGCGCGCCGGAGGCGATGTACCGGCTCGCGCTGCTGCGGCTGGTCCCGCAGTCGCCGTCCTACGACGTGGACGAGGCGACGGCGTTGTTGACGACGCTCCCCGTCCTGCACCCGGGCGCGCCGCAGGTGCCCGAGGCGCGCGTGCTCGCGGCGCGGCTGCACCTCCACGCCGGCCGCACCGACCGCGCGCGCGCGCTGGCCTTCGAATCGCTGACCGCGGAGCCGAACGGGCCGCTGGCCGCCGAGGCCTGGGACGTGCTCGCGCAGGCCGAGGCGCGCTCGGGGACGGCCGAGGGCGTGCTGCCGCTGCTGGGCAAGGCGCAGCTCGCCGGCCCGCCGGACTCCCCGACCGTCGCGCGCGCGATCGACCTCGCGACGCTCGCCGACCGGCTGGCGTTCGCCGGCGCGCGCGCGGCCGGGCCGTTCGCCGCGGCGGAGGCGACGCCGCTCGCCGGCAAGCCGGCCGACCTCGCCGTCGACGGCAACGGCACCGTGCACGCCGCGCTCCCGCGCGACAACGCGATCCTCTCGCTCGCGCGCGGGGCGCAACAGTTCGAGCGGCGTGCGGCCCAGGGGATCATCGCGCTGGGCGTGGACGGCTGGGGTCGCCTGTGCTGGGTCGGCGCGCCGGGGATCACGCTCGGCGACGGCACCGTCATCGCCGTGCCCCCCGACGTTCGCCCGGTGGCGATCGCCCCCGCCGGCCCGCGCGGTGCGTGGATCGTGGACGACCGCGCGAACCGCTTGATCCGCGTCGAGCCCGGGGGCGCGGCCGCCGCGACCGCCGCGCTACCCCCGCGCGCGCTTCCCGCGGCCGCCGTCGCCGACGGGCAGGGCGGGGCGTGGGTGCTCGAGCTGCGGGCCCCCTCGCTGGTCCACGTCGGCGCGAACGGGGAACTCGTCGGCTCGGTGTCCCTCGCCGGGACGGCCGAGAAGCCGGTGGACCTCGAACGCGACGAACTGGGGAACGTCTACGTGCTCGACGCGCGCTCCGCGACGGTGCTGCTGTTCGCGCCGACCGGCAAGCCGCTGCTGCGCTGGCCGCAGGCGGTGTCCGGCGGCGAGTCGCCGCTGGCCAAGGCGACGTTGCTGACCGTCGAGCGCACCGGCGCGCTCGGCGTCTACGATTCGCGGGCGGGGAGGTTCACGTGGTACCGCTGAGCCCACGTCTCGCGGCGTGGATCGTCCTGGCCGCGTGGCTGGGCGGGCCCGCGTCCGCGGCGCTCGCGCAGGACGCGCCGGCCGAGGTCGCGGCGCCGGCGGCCGGCGAGGACGGCGCGGCGCTGATCGCCGCCGCGCAGGCGGCGTTCGACGAGACGGAGTTCGAGAAGTCGCTCGAGCTGGCGAACCGCGCGCGGGCCGCGCTCGCCCCGCTCCTGGAAACGGCGAGCGGCGACGGCGAGCTGGCGCTGCGGCAGCAGGTGGCGCACGCGCTCGACCTCGTGGCGCAGAGCCAGCTCAACCTGGACCAGCGCGCCGCGGCGGCGGAAACCGTGGAGACGCTGGTCCGCGCCTGGCCGGCGTTCACCCCCGACCCGAAGATCACCGGGCCGACCTACGCCAAGCTGGTGGACGGCAAGCGCAAGGCGCTGGTCGGGCAACTCGAGCTGACCTGCGTCCCGCTGGCCTGCGAGCGCGTGCTGGTCGACGGACGGCTGGCGGCCGCCGGGCCCGCGGGCGCGGTGCCGCTGCTCGCCGGCACGCACCAGGTCGTCGGCTCCCGCCGCAACTTCACCGACGCCGTGCTGCCCGACGTGCAAGTCGCGGCCGGGCAGACCGTGCAGGCGCGCGCGGAGCTGCAGCAGGTTTCGCGCGACCTCGTCCTGACCACCGAGCCGGCGGGGGTGTCGGTGAGCTTCGACCATCGCCCGCTGGGCGCGACCGAGCCCGGCGACGGCGCCGCGTCGAAGCCGTTCCTGATCGCGGAAGTCCCGCCCGGGCCGCACACGCTGGTGCTCGAGGCGCCGTGCCGGCGCCGCGTCGAGCAGGTGGTCGAGGTCGTCCTCGACGCCGCCGATCCGGGCCCGCAGGACGTGGGCACCCGCCGGCTCGAGGCGGCCCGCGCGAGCGTGGACCTGCGCTGGTCGCGCCCCGAGGGGATCTTCGCCCTCGACGGCCAGCCGGTGAAGCCGGGCAAGGTCGAGGCCTGCCCGGGCCCGCACGAGCTGTCGCTCACGCTCGGCGGCCGCCGCGCCTGGTTCACGCGCGTCGACCTGGCCGAGGATGACGTCGTGAGCGTCACCCCGGCCCCGCGCCCGACCGTGGCGCTGATCGAGGGCCAGCAACTCGAGCTGCCGGGGTTTCCCGGCGCGGCGTGGAACACCGTGACGGTGAGCCGCGCCGCGGGCGACGATCTCTTGGCACGGCTCGCCGCGCGCTTCCCGGGTGGGCCCGCGCAGCTCTTTCCGCGCATCGTGCGCGCCGCGCCGGCCCGCGTGGGCGAGGCCGCGCGGGCGGCCGCGCCGGAGGCGGACGTTCTCGTCGCCGCGCTGCCCGGCGGCGATCCCGTGCTCGACGCGCGGCGCGTCGTCGTGCTGGACATCGCGCGCGACCTGGCCGAAGTCGTGGCCTACCTCGCCCGCGACACCGAGGCGCCGCGCGCGGTGGCCGCGCAGCTGGTGACGGCGCCCGCGCTGTTCGTGCCGTACCTCGGGCTCGACGTGGCGGGCCGCGCCGCGCGCGCGCCGGTCGTCGCGGCGGTCGTCCCCGGCAGCCCCGCCGCGGGCGCCGGGATCGCGCCGGGCGCGGAACTCCTCGCGCTGAACGGTGCGCCGCTCGACGGTGCGCGGGCGCTCGACTCGGGGCTGCGGGCGTTGCCGCCCGGCGTCGCGCTGAAGCTGACCGTGCGCCCGGGCGGCGAGCCGCGCGAGGTGGAGTTGACGCCGCTGGCCGTCGTCGACGCGCCGCTGCCGGCCGTCCTCGACCGCGGCCTGCTCCTCGGGCAACTCGCGTGGCTCACCGTCGTGCGCGCCGCGGGCGAGCCGAAAGAGCGCATGGCGGCCGGGCCGCGCTTCGCGCTCACGCTGGCGGCGCTCGGCAGGAACGAAGAAGCCGCCGGCGCGCTCGACCTCGCGAGCGTGGACGCGGAGAACGACCCGGCGCAGGACGCGCGCGCCACCGTGCTGTGGGTGCAGGAGCGACTGCTGCGCGCGCTCGGGCGCGCCGCGTACGCGGACGAGGTGCGCGCGCGCGGCGCCGCGATGGCGACCGAGGGGGCGCGGCTCGGCGGGCGCAACGGCCCGCCGCTGCGCTTCGCACCGGAGTCGCCTGATTGACGCGCTTCGCCGCGCGTCGCTAACATGGCCCGACCCGGCCTCACCACGACGTGATCCTGCGGAGACCGTCATGGCCCAGCGGCATGGCAGGGGTGACCTTTCGGCGGGCCTCGTCGCCTTGCTCGACATGATCGACCGCCCCGCGGTCGTGCTCGCCGGGGACGGCACGGTCCTCGGTGCCAACCAGCGTTTCCAGGTGTTCGCCGCCGCGCTCGGCGGCGCGTGGCCGGTCCGGCCGGCGAACCTGCTCGCCCCCGGCAGCCGCGAGCGGGTCGAGCGCCTCGCCGCCGGCGTGACGACCGGCCCCGACCCGATGACGCTGGTGTTCGCGGACGGCCGCCAGCGCGAGTTCCGCGCCCAGCGGGTGGAGACCGCGCCCGGCCGCGCGGTGCTGCTGCTGGTGCTCGCGCCGGACGCGGCGGAACTCCCCGGGCTGCGCGCCGAGGCTTCCCTCAGGCACGACATCGCCGGGCCGGTCACGGCGATTCTCGGCACGGCGGAACTCCTGCTGATCCGCGACCGCGAGATGTCGGCCGAGGTCCGCAGCGGACTGGACCAGATCGTGGAGAACTGCGGGCGCATCAGCGAGATCCTCGCCCGCTCGCGCCACGAACGGGAGGGGAACGCGTGACGGATCCGTCCCGCAGTCCGAAAGGCCGGATTCTGCTGCTCGACGACGACCGCGCGCTGCGCGAGATGGCGGCCGAGTACCTGCGCAGCGTCGGGCACGACGTCGACGAGGTGGCGACGCTCGAGCAGGCGCGCGCGCGCGTCCGGGCACGTCGCTACGACCTGGTGCTGACCGACCTCGTGCTGGAGCGCGGCACGGGGCTCGACCTGCTGCAGGAGATCCGCCGCGACGGCATCGCCAGCGAAGTGATCATCATGACCGGCCACGGCGGCGTGGACGCGGCGGTGGAAGCGATCCGCCACGGAGCGTACGACTTCATCACCAAGCCGCTGTCCTTGACGCGGCTGAGCCTCGACGTGGCCAAGGCGCTGGAAAAGCAGCGGCTCGAGCAGGACCTCAAGCGCCTCGAGTCGGCGCGACTGGCCGGCTTCGGCGGGCTGCTTGGCGCGAGCGCGGCGATGCGCCCGGTGTTCGCGCTGCTCGAGCGCGCGGCGTGGTCCGACAGCGACGTGCTGCTGCTCGGGGAATCCGGGACCGGCAAGGAGGTTGCGGCGCGCGCGGTGCACGACAACTCGTCGCGCCGCGCGGGCCCGTTCGTCCCGGTGCACTGCGGCGCGCTCTCCCCGGAGCTGCTCGAGAGCGAGTTGTTCGGCCACTCGCGCGGGGCGTTCACCGGGGCCGACCGCGGCCGCAAGGGGCTGTTCCTCGCGGCCGACGGCGGGACGCTGTTCCTCGACGAGATCGGGACCGCGCCGGTCCGCGTGCAGGTCGGGCTCCTGCGCGTGCTGCAGGAGCGGCAGGTGCGCCCCGTCGGCGCGGAGCAGGGCGTCGCGATCGACGTCCGCATCGTCGCGGCGACGAATGCTGACCTCGAGGAGGCGATGGCGGACGGGCGGTTCCGCCAGGACCTGTACTACCGGCTCGCGACGCTGGTGATCCGCATTCCGCCCTTGCGCGAGCGCCGCGAGGACATCCCGCTCCTCGTCGGCCCGCTGCTCGAGCGCCTCGCGCGCCGCGTGGGGCGCCGCCCGACGCTCGCGCCGCGCGCGCTCGAACGGCTCGCGGCGTACGACTGGCCCGGCAACGTCCGCGAACTCGCGCACGTCCTCGAGCAGGCGGCGCTGATGGCCAAGGGTCCCCTGATCGGCGAGCGCGACCTGCCGCTGCCCCGGCTGGCCCCGAAGGAGCCGTTCGCGACGCTGGAAGAGGTCGAGCGGGAGCACATCCGGCGCGTCCTGGAGGCGTGCGCCGGGAACAAGGGCAAGGCGGCCCGCATCCTCGGCGTCCCGCGGGCCACGCTTTACCGGAAAATCGAGCGCTACCAGCTCGAGCCGGCGGCGCCCGAACCGCCGCCGCCGGTGGGGGATGCGGCGCTCCCGCCGGTGACCGGGGTCCCGCTCGGCACCGACGACTGACCCGGCTGTTTCTCCCCCTGTCCGGATTGAGACACTTCGCCACGCCCTGAACCGCTTCGGGACACCAAAACGGGTCCCGTGGGGCGGCGGGGTGTCAAAAATTGGTCTCCTGCCCGCGGCGACCGTCCTGTAGCGGACACTTTTCCGCGCGCCGCCGGCGGGCCCCCCGCACCCGTCCCCCCGGTTTCGCCGAAAGTTCTTGATCTTCGGGCCGAAAAGACAGGAGGCAACGGCGAAGCCAGCGTGGCACGAGCGTTGCTTTTCATGGCCGTGCGAACCGAGGGAACGACCGATGAACGAGCGGACGACCCAGAGCAGCCCAGCGACGCCGGCCCGAGCCGAGGAAGGACTGCGGCGGCTCCGGCCCGTCGACGGGTTCGTGGTCGGCGGCGACGTCGTGTGGGGGTCGGGCCAGAACCTGTGGTTGCTGCTCTCGCGCCCCGGCGAGCGACTGATCGACTTCTTCCTCGAGGACGACGACCAGGTGCTGTCGCGCGACCCGATCCCGTGCGCCTGCGCCGGTGTCTTGCCCGACGGGAAGCTCTTGATCGGCCAGGTGAACTGGGAGCTGGACCGGTTCCTCTCGGAGATGCTCGACGAGCAGGATTCCGCCCGGCGCTGAGCCGGCGGGAAGGGAGCAAGGGGCGATGGTGGAACTGCTGGAGTCCGCAAGCGTGACGACCTCGGCGCAGCCGCTGCTCGGTCGGCTGCAGGCGATCACCCGCGACGACCTGGCCCGCATGGAAGCCGGGTGCGCGGCCCGCGCGATCAACGCGGCGATCGACGAGGACGCCGGACCGACCGTGCTGACCTACGGGGGCCGCACGGTGTTCGCCCGCCCGCTGAACACGCGCCGGTTCGTGCAGGCCATGGCGCGCTATCTCTGCTTCAACTGAGGCCGGCGTGATCTCCGCCACCAGCCAGGTCGCGACGAGGAGCGCCGGGGCGGCGTTCCACGAGCTCGCGGCCCAGGTCGCGCACGACCTGAACAACCACCTGGCGACGATGCTGGGCAAGGCGGAGATCGGCTTGATGCTGGACGACCCGGCGCGGTGGCGGCGCAGCCTCGAGGAGATCCTCGCGGCCGGCCAGCCGGCGCGGGTCGAACTGTCGGACTTGCAGCGGCTGGTCGCGTGGAGCGCCGCCGAAGGCGAGGCCGTGCTCCTCGACGAGGCGCTGGCCCTCGTCGCGCGGCTCTCGTCGCGCCGCTGCGCGAGCGCCGGCGTGCAGCTCGCCGTGACCGGGGACGGCGTACGCGTCGAGCGGACCATCGCGGCGGGCACGGCGGTCGCGCTGTGGTGCGCCGTGCGCGAGGCGCTGGAAAACGCGCCGGCGGCGGGGAACTGGTCGATCGTCGCGCGCCGCGGGGCGGGCGCTGGCTGGAGCGTGCGGCTCGAGACGCCGGGCTGCCTGTGGGACGCCGCGGTGCGCGCGGCGGCCGAGCGCGCGGTTCGCCTCGGCGAGCCGGCGCCCGGCAGGCTCGGCGCGGCGCTCGAAGCGCTGGCCGGGATCGGCACGAGCGTGGAGTTCGAGGACGAGGCCCTGGCGATCGGCCTCGCCTGAGAGATGGGCCGTGCCTTCGGGTCGCCCGACCCTGAAGGCCGTGGGACGGAAGGACCGCACCAGGAGGGGACCACCAGGACCGCCGGGGCTGGCCCAGGCCAACCCCGGCGGCCCACCGAGGTGGCAAGCAGGTCCGCAGCGCGGAGCCGCCCGGCATCGGCGCTGCGGGGAATGCCGAGGCCGCCACGGTCGCCCGACTCGTGGCGGCGCGGCAGCGGGGCCGCGGAGCCGCCCGGCATCGGCCGCCCCGGAAAAATCCAGGACGTTGCGTTCCGGTGGCCCGATTCGGAACGCGACCCACGAAGCCGCGGCTCGCCCGACGCCGCGGCTTCGACCTTTTCCGATCAGGCGAACCCGCGCCGGCGATGAGTGACGACGACCACCGAGAAGAGCACGGTGAGGAACACGAGCGCCATCGACGCCACGGGAAGCAGCGGCTGCGCCGCCTCGTCCACCGCCAACGGCACCAGCCGCTCGACCCACAGGTTCACCGCCGTGTGGGCCAGCATCGCGATGTAGAGGTTGCGCGACACCTCGAACAGCGTCCCGAGGGCGACCGACATCCCGAACACGAAGCCGAGCGCCGGGAGCATCGCCGCCCAACCGCGCTCCGGGTCGACGTGCTCCAGCGTGAAGCCGAGCGACACGGCGATGATCGCGATCATCCGGGCCAGCCGCCTTTCGGGCACGCCCGAACGGACGAGCAGGCGCAGCAGCGCGACCTGCAGCAGCCCGCGGTAGTAGAGCTCCTCCGCGCCGCCGCGCACGACCTGCGCCGCGGTGGCCGCGAGCAACGCGCCGGCCGAGCCGGCCGGGGCCAGGATCCGCGCTCCCGGCACGGCGAGCGCCAGCAGCAGCGTGATCGCGCCGGTGACGAGCGCCGCGACGGCCCCGGCCAACGCCGCGGTCGCGAAGCGCTCGCGCGTGGCAACGCGCGAGAGCCACGGGCGCACCTGTCGCAGGACCGGCAGCAGCAGCAGCGCGGTGCCGAGCAGGGCCAGGCCGGTCCACAGCCGGTAGGCCGCGTCGGCCAGCGCCGCGTCGCCGATCTGCACGTCGATCCACTCGTACGCCCGCGCCAGCACTTCCGCGGAGACCCACTTCTCGCCGAGCAGGGCGACCAGCAGCGGGACGACCTGCGCCAGCCGCGGCCCGGTCGGCTCCGGCTGCTCCGGCCACGTGTCGGCGCCGCGCCGCCGCTGGGCCAGGTGCAGGGCGAGCAGCAGGACCAGCGCGGCGAACGTGAGGCTGCCCAGCGGGGCCGGCGCGCCCGGCCAGAGCCGGGGCGTCGCCTCGTGGTAGCTCCGCAGGAGCCCCGCGGTGACGATCGCGACGAGCACGGCCAGCGCGATGCCCGCCCGGGCAGCGATCGACGCGACAGCCCCGCGGCGAACGGGGATTCCGCTCACCCCTCCAATCTCAGCCCCGCGCCCGCGACCGGCAACGAGCGGCCGCCCGGTGGTTCCGAGCGGTGCCCGGTCCGCCGCCGTTCCGCGTACCATCGAGCCGATGTCCGGACCGCAGGAGGACCCGATGAACGCACCCGTCGCTGCTCGCCCCGGTCCTGGTCGGAGGGTTGCTCGGAGCGGTCGTGGGCACGTTGCCGCCGTGCTGCTGCTGCTGTTGCGGCGGCTACATCGCGGCGGGCGCGATCGCCGGCGCGATGTACGCCTTTGCCGGCAACCGGCTCGGGTGTCTCGCCCGCTCGGGAGAAGGGGCGCTCGCCGGCGCCTTCGCCGGGGCGATCGCCAGCGTCCTGCAACACTCGTTGTGGGCGCTGTGGTTCGCGTTCTCGCCCTTGCGCGGCGATTGGCACATGGACGCCTGGACCCGGGATCCCAAGGTGTCGCGCGCCATGGAGCAGGTCTCGCGCTGGATCAACTTCGAGCGCCCGCTCCAGTTCGCGGCCGTGCTGGTTTCCTCGCTGGTGGTGGGCATGGCGATCGGGGCGCTCGCCGGCCTCCTCGCCACCCTCCTGTTCCGGCGCGAGCCGCTCGTTTCCCCGGTCGCGCCGCCGCCGCCGCCCCCGTCGCCTCCGCTTAACCCGCCCAACGTGTAGCGGCCGCCGACAGGCGGCCCGGGCACGAGCGGCGAATCGCGGCAGGCTGCCCACGTGTCGAGCGCGGGATGTGCATGGTGAACGGCGGCGACGAACGGGATTGGCGGAAGCGTGTGGGAATCGAACCCACCCTCCGCCGGCGCGGCCGACGGAGCGACCGGTTTTGAAGACCGGGAGGGCCACCAGGCCCCGTGCGCTTCCGGCGGGAGCTTAACCCGGATCCCGCGGGCGGGGATTCGTCGGCCCCGGCGCGCGATTCAGGTCGGCCGCCCGCGTGCCGATAACCCGGGCAGGAAACCGGTTTTCGGAGCCGGAGGGAGTGTCGATGAGAATCGAGGGGCTGGACCTTTCCGCGGCTTGGACCGCCCGGTCGGACAACGCGTCGCGCGGCGTGAACCGCGTCGCGCAGCACGACCCGCCGCTGGTCGACCGCTTCACCCATTCCGAAACCACGCCCGTGACGTACGCCGAGGAAGCGAAGCGGCCGCACGGCGTGAATCGCGGACAGGCGCGCCGGCAGGCCAATCACCTCATCCGCGAGGTGATGCGCGAGTTGCGCGAACTGTTCGGCCCGGAAACGGACGCCGACACGCGGGAGAAGGTCAAGGACGTCGTCAAGACACTGCGCAGCGATGCGGTGCAGGCGTTCAAGGACGCGGTGGCGGCCGCGGGCGACGGGCAGTATCTCGATGGCCCAACGTTCATGGCCGGGCTGCGCGCCGGCGTGGATCGCGCTTTCGGCGCGCTGGGCGAGCTGTTCGTGCCCGCGGAAACCGGTGCGGTCGAGGAAGGCGCCGAGGCCGCCGACCCAACGGATCCGCTCGCGCGGCTGCGCGCGAGCGTCGACGAGTTTTTGGCCAGGCTCGAGGACCGGTTGGCCGCGGGCACGCTGCGCCCGCTGCACGAGCGCGGGCAGGCCGAGGGCGAGCCGGCGCACGTGACGCTCGCGCTCGCGTATTTGCGGTACGTCCAGGTTTCCGCGACCGGCGGCACTCCGAGCGCAATCGACGCGTAACAGATCGGACGCGCAATACGGGACAGTGTTCCACCTGTCCCCCAATCGGCCGCCACCAGCGGCGCGTGATAGCCTGCGATCGTGATCTCGGGACCCACCGCGAGCGACGGCCGGCCGCGCGCCGGCGTGGAGTACCTCGTCTCGCTGCCGGAGCGCGTGATCCGCTCCGCGGCGGCGATGTGCGGCGGCATCCTGCGCGAAACGGGCGATGTCG
>JAGOJY010000086.1 GCA_017994815.1 Acidobacteriota bacterium | reverse complement strand
CGTCGATCTCGTAGCCGGACGAGTCGGCCGCCGTCAGGCAGGGCCTGGCGCCGACGGCGCAGTCCACGTCAACCATGCGGTTGCACGTCCGGCAGATGAGGTGGTGGTGGTTGTCGCCGACCCGGTTCTCGTAGCGAGCCGGCGAACCGGCGGGCTGGATGCGCCGGATGATCCCTTCGTCGGTGAAGACGGTCAGCGCGTCGTACACCGCTTGGCGGGACACGGCGCCGATCTCGGCCCGGACAGCCTTGTCGATGTCGTCGGCGGTCCGGTGCGGCGCAGCCGCCACGACGCGCAGCACTGCCAGTCGCTGCGCCGTCACCTGCAGGCCGTGTTGCCGGAGAAGCGCCTCCAAATGGACGCTCGTTCGCTTGCGCATGGCGGGGAGACTAGCTCAAATGTTGGACTCAGTCCAGACTTTTCTCCGCAGGTGCCCGGCCGCCGCTCTCCGCGGCTGGACCGGCGAGGATGCGGTGGAAAGGGGGCAGGGCGGAGCCGACGGGGGAACCGAGTCCGCGGGGCCGGCCGTCAAGGCGATCCGGTGCGCGGGGAGGAAGTGGCGCGCCCGACAGGACTCGAACCTGTAACCTCTTGATCCGTAGAGGTACTTAACGGTAATCACCGTCAGTTTCCGCGCGTGTCAGCGCGTGTCACGCCGTGCCATAAATGCCTGTATTTGCAGCGAGTTAAGCTCGACCCGAGCTACTATCCCGTGTGACGGCGTTTCCCGCCGTTGGATTCGCGCTGCTTACACCGTGCTTACACGGCGCTGACACGGAACCCCCGGAGAAGACACCCCATGAGCCCGCGCCCGAACGTCCGGCGGCAGACGGAAGTGTGCCGCCGCAAGCTCACCAAGATCGAGGTCGAGCGGATCCGGAAAGCCGCGAAGACGTCGCCCCCCGAAGACCACGACTTCGTCTGGGACACCGAGGTCCGCGGCTTCGGCCTGCGGATCACGAAGACCGGCGTCCTGGCCTACGTCTACCAGTACCGGACCCGGGGCGGCATCCCGCGCCGGGTCACGATCGGGAAGCACGGCTCCCCCTGGACGCCGGACAGCGCCCGGGGCGAGGCGAAGCGCCTGGGCGGGCTCGTCAACAACGGCGCCGACCCCGCGGCCGAGCGCGACGCCGCGCGCGAGATCCCGACCCTGAAGGAGTTCGCGGAGCGGTACCTGACCGAGCACGCCGAGCCGAAGAAGAAGGCGTCCAGCGTCTACACCGACCGGCTGATGCTCCGGCTGCACATCCTCCCGGTCCTCGGCCGGAAGCGAATGACGGACATCACGACGGCCGACGTCACGCGCTGGCACGTCGCGCTCGGCAAGAAGCGCACGGTCGAGGTGCCCGTCACGGCGCGGACCGAGGGCAGGGAAGCGGGGAAGCGCGACATGGTCCGCGGCGGACCCTACATCGCGAACCGCGCGCTGATCCTCGTGACCACGATGTTCAACCTCGCCGAGAAGTGGGGCGTGATCCCGCGCGGGTCGAGCCCGGCGTACCGAATCGAGAAGTTCAAGGAGCAGGCCCGCGAGCGGCTGCTGACCGCCGAGGAGTTCGCGCGGCTCGGGAAGGTCCTGACCGAGATGCGCGCGTCCGGCGAGGCGCCCGCGGTCGGGCTCGATGCCATCACGTTCCTGCTGCTGTCCGGCTGCCGGTTGAACGAGGCGCTGACGATGAAGTGGTCCTACGTGAAGAAGGACCGCGGCGTGATCGAGCTGCCGGACACGAAGACCGGCGCGCGAATCCTGACGCCCGGCGCCGCGGCCTTCGAGGTGCTGGACGGGCTGGAGCGCGTGGACGGGAACGACTACGTGTTCCCCGGCGCGCGCAACGGCCGGAAGCAGAAGGAGAACACGCACTTCGTGGGCGTGCCGCACATCTGGAACACGGTCCGCGTCGCGGCCGGCATCCCCGACGTGCGGATTCACGACCTGCGCCACGCGTTCGGCAGCGTCGCGGTCCTCGGCTCGGGGATCCGGCTGACGCAGAGCCTCCTCGGCCACGCGAGCATCCGGACGACCGAACGCTACAGCCACGTCATCAACGATCCGGTGCGCGCGGCGGCGGACAAGGCGGCCAGTGAAATTGCGGCCATGCTTCGACGCGGGGTGGACGTTCGGCGGCGCGGCCCCGAGTGCGGTGCGGGGCCGCGCTGACCTGCCAATGCGGCGGCTCGCAAGCGTCGAATCGCAAGCGAGCCCGCGTGCGAGCGTGCTCCGGACTACTCCGCTGACTTGCCAGACCCGCGTGCTTCCAAGGGCCGCTCCTTCGCGGAGGAGAGGCGCGCCATCTCGCTTTCGATCTGCGGCCAGTCGAGCGTGCTGCCGTGTGCTCGGATGATTCCTTCCGCATCTACGACGTAATAAGTGGGAACCGCCGCTATCCGGTATAGGTCAAATAGACGCTGCCCCTCCCGGCCGGAGATCTGCGGCCACTCATGACCGGCAGCGCGAGCGAACTCCGCCGCGTCTTCAGAGGGCACATTCGTTACACTGATGAATGCGATGCCACCGACGGCCTTCCATGCCTTCTGCAGCTGCGGCGCCATACGCTTCGAGGAACTGCACTTCGGAGACCAGAAGTTGACTAGCACGGGGATCCCGCGACCATGTGCGAGCGGCGCACCGCCCGGGAGAACGGGGGCTTTCGTGCCGATTGCTAGGGACGTTCGCGGCTCCGCACGCCGGCCGGTCGGCGTGAGTGTCAGGCTATCCCCGAGCCTGTCCACGACTCTCTTGTACTCCTGCCCCCCGAGAGGCACGAACTCGTCCTCGACGCGGAACACTTCGACATCTCCAGGATGAGGATCAAGAGTACCGTCCCGATTCAGGTCTATCGCTATAAGGGAGCCTGGCGTGTCGAACGTTGGGAAATACGTCCGCAACGCGAAGAGGTATCGGTCCTCGCCAATCGCAAACTCACCGCGTCGCTCCCGCCATGCGATTCTGTTCAATTCGTTACTGTTCTTCTTGACGGTCCAGAGTACGGGCAGGACGAGCACTCCCGTCCCAGGCTTGTCCGCAACTCTGAGTTCCTGGACAGCCGAGTATGCCGCGGGTCCCTCTTCCGCAAAGTCGAGGTGCGGATCGTTTGACAGGTCCCCGTCACCATTGATGTCAACGATCAGCGTTGGCGTCGTGTCCGGTCTCGTGATCAGCGCCCACGACAGGTTTCGAATGTCCCTGCTGTCGTCGACAGGCAGCACGGCGTTTAAGCCGTACTGAACGTCGCCCGAGCCGGCAGGAATCGGCCGACGAAGCGGAACGAAGCTCTTCATGCGCGTCAATGAAGCGGCCGCGGCGGCGTATTCAGGCCATGGCATGCCGGAGAGCCGCACAGGATCGCCCCGCATCGGGGCGCTCGGGCCGCAGCGGCCGACGGCGGGCTCAGTTGTGTCCGCAACCACAGGCCAACTCGCGGTCAGGAACCATGGAATGCAGACGATCCCTGCGATGGCGAGACTCCCAACCCACCTTCGTTGCACGCTACTCTCCTTCAGCCGGCCCGCTCCCAGCGGGAGCGGGCCGGGGAGTCCAATCTGCCGCCGCTTGTTAGCAGCCGGTCATGCAGATGTATGCCGCTGCCACCACGCAGTTGTGGGGGCTGTCGCACTTGTAGCCTTCGTGATCTTCGTAGAGGTCCTTGGAGATCCCGAAGGCCGCCAGAACGGTCGCGAAGCTCGCCGGTGAGAGCTTGCTCTGGGGGATGCTGGCGTTCATCGAAACGACGCCCCCGTCCTTGATCCAGATTGTCGCGAGGAAGTCGGAGAGTTCCTGCGCGGTCAGCCCGTTCAGCGGATGCCCGACGAAGCGCGCCCCGGCGACGTAGTCATTCAAGTCCTGAGTCGTCCTGATGAACGTCGCCTGCTGCGGACTCGAGTTCAGAAGCGCCACCCACTGCGTGTCGTTGGTGGCGGGACAGGTGACCTGGGCGTTCGCGCTGCCGGCCGCCAGCCACAGCAGGGTCAGACTCAGCGCACAGACCATGAACGTCTTCTTCATTTCGCTATTCTCCCCTTCTGGACTCCTAGGCAGAACACTCGCCTGTGTCGAGCCGCCCCAGCGTCTCAATTACCCTATCGGCGAGTAGAGAGGGTGGCGCTGCGCCGGCAAACATCGCATATGACCAATTTTTCTTGATACACCTCCCCCGCCAGGCATCAATCGATGCCACTTGTGTGAACCGGTTGTGCCTGCGAGGCCCCCCCCCGCTGCACGAACGGCAACCACGGCGATGCTAGCACCACTCGCAACCGGATGTCACGTGGCCATGCCAACTGGAAACAAATATGTCGACGGCGCACGGGAGCGCGGAGGCGGGCCGCTGACAGAGACCGATCCGGTCCTCGAGTGGCAGAGGGCGATGTCGTTCGCCCGCGACCCCCTGCGACACGACAGGTCGGAAATGACCGGCAGGGTATGGGAGCATATCGGCTCAACAAGTCCCGCGTCCCGCGTTACGCCGAATCGCTTCGGCCAAGAGAGTGCGGCGGTCGATCGGTGGACCGTCGAAAGCGTCACCACGACGATGAGCATTTCGACAAGGGGGCGAAGATCCTGACCGGGCGCGGCTTGCATCATGGCCGGCGCTTGCCTCCGGCGTTACCTCGGGTACCGAGCTGTCGACGACCCGAACGAGCGGTCGTACCGTTCGGCGCCATGAACGCAAACGCGTGTGACCGCCGCATCCTCAACGTCGTCGAGGCCGCCCGCTACCTGCGCGTCAGCAAGAGTTGGCTCAACAAGGCGCGCGTCAGCGGCATGGTAGACGGAGGCCACGCACACTGAGCAATTCGCGCGCGGCTCGAAGTCGAAGAGTGACAGGCACCTGCGGCATAGCCGAGGCATGCCCGAGACCACCGGAGCCGCTCCTCGCTGTGGACAGTCGATCACGCGCTCGCTAACGTCCCGCCCCATGAGCGCGAGCGCGGTGGACCGTCGCATCCTCAACGTCATCGAGGCCGCCCGCTACATGGGCGTCAGCAAGAGCTGGCTCAACAAGGCGCGCGTCAGTGGCATCGGCCCCGAGTTCGTGCGATTGACACCGCATCGCGTCGGCTACGAGGTCGCGACGCTGGACCGGTGGATCGTAGCGCGCCGCGCCGCGAGCACGTCTACGCCCCATCCCGACCAGGACTGATCACGGCGCGGCGACGGACAGCACCTCCAGGACGTCGATGACAGCGACCTTCGGCCGCTCCTGCGCACCCATGCGTTGGAGCATCGCCATCAACAGGTCGAGCGCGCGCGAGTTCTCGTCGCCGCGCAGCGAATCGTACAGCGCGGCCAGCCGGCGCTTTCGCAGGTCGTGGTGCGTGCGTGGGGCCTCGTCCTTCGCGGCCTGCGTCAGCGCGCGCCGAGCCCACGTCGTCACGGGGATGCCCTCGGTGCTCGCGGCCTTCTGGATACTGCGGTACTCCGTCTCTGAGCATTTCATCGTGATGGTGCGTTCGCGAGCCATCTGATTCCCTCCGTTGCGGTTGCTCCCGCTGCATCATGCCGCGCGCGGGATAGCGAATACAACCCGTCGGTGGGCGGCGGGATAATTCGGGGTTAGTGTTCCTCCCGGTCCGGAGACAACACCCCATGAAAACGACACGTGAGAGGCGTCCGCGAACGCCGCGGAGCCGCGGTATCGTCATCAAGGTCACCGACAACGAGTACGAGCAGATCGCATCCATGGCAGCCGACGAGTCCCGCCCCACGGCCACCTGGATCTACACGCTGGTCCGCAAAGAGATCGCACGCGTTCGTCACAACGAGTCCCAGAACCGCGCGCGCGCGATTCGGCGGGCGCGTACCACTCCGGCGCGCGGCCGATGAACCTTCTCACTTCCTCGCGGCTCAAGGATGCGCGCGCCTGCGGCCGTTTGCATCACCTGAAGTACGCGCGCGGCATCCGGGCGCGGCATGCGGCCGAGGCGCTGCGCGACGGCTCCCTGCTCCACGCGCTACTGGAGGCGTGGTGGCTACAGCGCCGCCCGGAGGAGCGTCTGTCCGCAGGCCTGGCCGTGCTCGGGGCCGCCACGCAGGCGGGCTTCGAACCGTTCGCCGCGGCGCGCCTCGAAGCCATGCTGACCGGATACGACGCGCGCTGGCGCGGCGAGCCGGTCGAGGTGCTGGCGATCGAGGCGGAGTTCCGCGCGCCGCTCGTCAACCCGCAGAGCGGCCGCGCGTCGAAGGCGTGGCAGCTCGCCGGGAAGGTGGACGGGCTCGTCCGGCTGCCCGACGGCCGCGTCATGCTGCTGGAGCACAAGTCGAGCAGCGAGGACGTCTCGCCCGGCTCGGACTACTGGCGGCGGCTGCGCCTCGACAGCCAGGTGTCGATCTACTACGACGGCGCCCGGGCGCTCGGCCACGAGGTCGCCGGCTGCATCTACGACGTGCTCAAGAAGCCGGCGGTCCGACCGCAGCGCGCGACGCCCCCCGAGGCCAGGAAGTTCACCCGGGCGGGGGAGCTGTACAAAGGGCAGCGAATCGACGACGAGACCCCGGCGGAGTACGGCGCGCGGTGTCTCGAAACCATCGCGGCCGACCCGAGCGGGCACTACCAGCGCGGCGAGGTCGTCCGGTTCGCTGACGAACTGGACGCAGCCCGGTACGACGTGTGGCAGACGGCCGCGCAGATCCGCGAGGCCGACCGCGCCGGCCGGCATCCCCGCAACCCCGACGCCTGCGTGCGCTACGGGCGGACCTGCGAGTTCTGGCGCGCCTGCACGGGCGAGGCGTCGCTCGACGATCCGACCCTGTTTCAGCGTCTCGACTTCGTCCATCCGGAGCTGACCGCGCCGGGCGCCTGACCGACCCACCAAGGAGACCGCATGGCCGCTGTGACACCGCCACAGAACGCCCCCCGTGTGCCCGTACCGGCCCCGCCAACGGGCCGCATGGGCCTCGACAACCTCCTCCGCGGCCGGATCGAGAAGCCGCCACGCACGCTCTTGTACGGCGTCGAGGGGATCGGCAAGAGCACCTTCGCCGCGGAAGCCCCGGAGCCGATCTTCCTCGGCGCGGAGGACGGGACCCATCACCTGGACATCGTGCGCTTCCCCCAGCCGGAGCGATGGGACGACGTGCGCGAGGCGCTCCGGCTGCTGACGCACGAGAAGCACGACCGGAAGACGTTCGTCATCGACACGCTCGACTGGATGGAGCCGCTCGTCTGGGCCGACCTGTGCGCCCGGGCGCAGAAGGCGAGCATCGAGGACTTCGGGTACGGGAAGGGCTACGTCGCCGCGCTCGACGAGTGGCGGAAGTTCCTCGCCGCGGTCGAGCGGCTGTGGAACACGACCGGGATGGAGATCGTCTTCCTCGCGCACGCCGCGGTGAAGCAGTTCCGCAACCCGGAAGGCGACGACTTCGACCGGTACCAGCTCAAGATCCACGGCAGCGCCGCGGGGCTCGTCAAGGAGTGGTGCGACGCCGTCCTGTTCGCCAACTGGCAGACGTTCGCCAGCAAGGACGAGCGCACCAAGCGCGTGAAGGGCGTCTCCACGGGCGCGCGGATGGTCTACACGACGCGCACCGCCGCCTACGACGCGAAGAACCGCTACGACCTGCCCGAAGAACTCCCCCTCGACTGGAACGAGTACCGGAACGCGGTTCGCAACCCGGTCGGCCGGGACACGCTCGCCGCGGAGTGTCTGCGGAAGGGCGGGGAAGTCGGCGGCGATGTCGCCGCGCAGACCGCCGCGTACGTCGAGGCCCACCGCGGGGACGCCTCCGCCCTCGCCCGTCTCAACAACCGGCTCAACGCCCTGCTCGCGAAGGCGAGCCAGGAGGCCAAGTGATCACCGAGAACGGCAGGTACCGCGGCCGGCCCGTGTCGGCGGCGTGCGGCCCGGCGAGCACCGGGAACATGCAGGTCGGCGTCGCCTTCGAGATCGTCGGCACCGGCGACACGCTGACCTGGTACGGCAGCTTCGCCTCCGACAAGTCCGAGGAGATCGCGCTGCGCGGGCTGCGCGCGTGCGGCTGGACCGGCGTGGACCTGTCGGACTTCGCGCCTGGCAAGCCGCTGCCGGCCGGCTTCGACCGCGAGGTCGAGCTGGTCATCGAGATGGACTGGAACGACCGACGCGGGCGCACCGAGCCGAAGATCAAGTTCGTCAACGACGGCGGCGGGCTCGCGATGAAGAACACCCTCGCGGGCGAGGAGCTGAAGTCCTTCGCCGCGCGGATGCGCGCCCGGCTGATGGCGGCCGACCGCCGGATCGGAACGACCCCGAAGAAGCCCGACAGCGACATCCCGTTCTGAGCCGGCCATGACGACCGACGCGCCCGGCCGGCTGGAAGTCGAGTTCCAGGAGTTCCACGAAACGCACCCTGACGTGTTCGACCTGCTCGTGGACTTCGCGCTTCAGATGAAGCGTGCCGGCTGGGCGCACTACGGTCTGGCCACGATCTACGAGCGCGTCCGCTGGCACCTCGACGTGAACGAGGACCGCGACGGCGGCTTCAAGCTGAACAACAACCACCGCGCGTACTACGCGCGCCTGGCGATGGAGCGCGAGCCGGAACTGGCCGGCTTCTTTGCGACCCGCGCCCTTGCACGAGAGCGAAGCGACCGCTGAGCGCGCCCGCGCCACGGGCGAACGGGAGGGGTGCGTGCTGCGCCAGCGGTTCACCTACTTCGAGGGCTCGTGCGCGGTGCACGGCACGGTCCGGGCCGCGCTGACGGAGTCGGCCCCGGTGCTCTCGCACCCGTGTCCGTCGTGCGGCCGGCCGGTCGGGCTGCTTCCGCTCGGCTGCACCGGCACCGTCGGGATCGTGCCGCGGCTCGTGCCCGATCACGGGTTCAACCCGCGCGGGCTGGCGAGCCGGCTGCCGCTTCCGCTCTACCGCGTCACGCCGACGACACGCGACGAGTACCGCATCTGGATTCAACGACTGCGAGACGAGATGGGAGACGACCTGTGAGCGACAACGTGAACCACCCGGCGCACTACACGAGCCACCCGTCCGGCGTCGAGGCGATCGACGTGACGGAGCACTTCAACTTCAACCTCGGGAACGTCATCAAGTACGTCTGGCGGGCGGGCCTGAAGAACGGCACCGAGGATCTTCGCAAGGCCGCCTTCTACCTCGACCGGGAGATCCGCCGGCAGGGAGGCGACCCGTACGTCTCGGCCGTGACCCAGAACGCCGTCGGTGTGCTCGCGCGCGACGCGGACGAGGCCCACGCCCGCGTCCTCGAGCTGGAGGACGAGCTGGCGCGCCGCGACGAGATGATCCAGCGCCTCTCCGCTGCGCAAGGCCAGCGCCGCGCCGCGCGGTGACGGGATGGAGGAGCGGAGGTGCACGACCTGTGGCGTGACCAAGCAGCTGACGTGCTTCTACGCCGGGCGGGGCCAGTGCAAGGAGTGCCACCTCCGAACGCTCGCGCGCCGGTACCTGGAGCGGGTTGTCCGGGCGTACCTGGACGTTCCGGATCCGCTGCACGCGCTGATCCGGCGGGAACTGCTTCGGGAAGCGCAGGCCCGGGGCGGGATCGACCAGGTGTGGACGGTGATGGAGAGGGTCCGATTCCCGCGATCTGGTGCTACGCCGACGAGCGTCGGATGCCCATGCGCCTCGACGCCGACGGCAACCTGACCTGCGAACGCTGCGGGATGCACCTCGGCTACTGGCTGGCGAAGTCCGGGATGGCGTTCGTGTTCAGCCGGGAGGCGGTGAAGCGCATGACGAGGAAGCGGAAGGCGGGCGGGGATGGACTGGCTGCGCATCGACGCTGACATGCCGGAGCACACCAAGGTGTTCCGGCTCGCCCGGGCGCTCCGGGCGGACGTCCACGTGGCCTTCTCGGTGGCGGCCCGGCTCCTCTGCCGGGCCGCGCGCTACTGCGAGGACGGCGACGTGACCGGCGAGGAGCCCGAGGACATCGCCCGGTTCTGCCGGTACGACGGCGATCCCGCGCGGCTCTTCGAGGCGCTTGTCGCGGCCGGCTGGCTCGACCAGGACGGCGACCGGGTCGTGATCCACGGCTGGCAGGAGCGGCAGGCGTACGCCCTGCGCGAGCGCGAGCGCAAGCGCGCCGCCCGCGCGGACGGCGCGCGGACGGTCCGCGCCGCGTCCGCGGACGGTCCGCGGACGGTCCGCGCGCAGCGCGCGCTACGAGACGTACGAGACGTACGAGACGAACAGGACGGACGAGACGTACGGACGAAGGACACTCGTCCGGCTGCGCCGGACGGCGCGTGCGCCGAGAACGCCCCCGCCGTTCCCGTCGAGTGGGGCGCGGAGGTCTGGGCACGGCACTGCGCATCCCTGCCGCAGCCACGCACTCCGATCAGCGACAAGCGGAGGAAGTCCTGGGCAACGCGCTGCCGCGAGCCCGGCTTCCTCGACGCTTTCGAGGACGTCTGCCGCAAGGTCGGGGCCTCCGAGTTCTGCCAGGGCAAGAGCCGCACCGGATGGGCCGCGACGTTCGACTGGCTGCTCGAACGGGCGGATGCCTGGCAGAAGGTCCTCGAAGGCAAGTACGACAACCGCGCGCCTGCGCTGCCGGCGCACCGCACCGCGGGCGCGAACCGCTACCACAACGAGCAGCTCGCCGAACTGTTCGGCGAAGACGAGGAGCAGCGATGAGGCCCGTCGGCGAGTTCCGGGAACACCTCGCGAAGATGAATGCCCCGAGCGGCGTCTTCTGCGGCTGCGGCGCGGAACTGAGCAACTGGCAGAAGGACCGCGGGGTGTGCGACGCGTGCGGCGCGCGGGCGCTCGAGGAGCGGCGCCAGCAGCGTCTCGCCGCGGAGCAGGCGGATCGCGACGGGAACCTCCGCGAGGTGCTGGAGCGCGCGGGCGTGCCGGCGATGTTCCTCGACGCCACCCGGGAGGCATGGCGCGGCCCGTGGCCCGCCGCGGCGCTGGAGTGGGCGAGCGAGCCCGAGCTGAAGAAGCGCGGGAACCTCGTCATCTGGGGCGAGGCCGGGACCGGGAAGTCCCACATCGCTGCCGTCCTCCTCCGCGAGCACCTGCGGCCGGTCGGCGCGGCCGGGCTGTGGGTCGGCGCCGCGGCGCTCCTGGAGCGGCTGCGCCACGAGATGGACGGGCAGCACCACGGCGACGTCATGCGCGACGCGATCGAGGCCCCGCTGATCGTGCTCGATGACATCGGCGCGGAGATGCTGGCCGGCGAGAAGGGGGAGTGGCGGCGCGACCGGATCTCGTACCTCGTGGCGCGGCGGTGGGAGGAGATGCGGCCGGTGATCGCGACCACGAACCTCCGGCCGAAGCAGTTCTTCACGGACCCGCGCTTCGGCAGCCGGCTGTTCTCCGGGATGGACTTCGAGCAGGTCGCCCGGGACGAGCGCCTCGCTGCCCGGCGGAGGCCGAGGTGAGGATCCTCGCGCTCGACCCCGGGTCCTCCTGCGGCTTCGCCTGCGGGACCGAGGACGGGATCGACGACTCCGGTGTCTGGCTGCTCGCTCCGGCCCGCGGCGAGTCTCCTGGCGTGCGCTATCTCAAACTCCGCGCGCACCTCGCGGCGATCCGCGAGCGGTTCCCGGATCTCGCGCTCGTGGTCTACGAGATGGCGCACCACCGCGGCGGGGCCGCCACCGAGTACGCAGCCGGCGTCGCGACGCACGTCCAGTCGTGGTGCGCGGAGCACCGCATCGAGCACGCCCAGGCGCACAGCGCGCGCGTGAAGAAGTTCGCGACGGGGCGCGGCAACGCCGAGAAGGAGGACATGCGCCGGGCGACCCGCGGGCGGTTCTTGCTCCGGACCGACGCCGACGACGAGGTGGACGCATGCTGGATCCTCGCCTATGCCCTTGCGTGCTACGGCGATTCCTGCACGTTCGCACCCGGAGCACGGACCGCTCACGACGCAGCGCGCGCGCTGCACCGCGCGTCGAGTAGCTGTAAAACCAAAGACCCCCGTTTCGCGTAGCTCGCCTATCCTGCGGCTATCGACCTCCCAACACCGACGAGAGCCGGATGCAGTGCGGTCCGGTTCACCACACCAAGCCAGGGGAGCGTGCGCGTGCCGGTTCGTCCGAAGCGGGTCTGCGTTCACCCGGGCTGCGGGAAGCTCACCGAGGCGACCCGCTGCCCGACCCATCAGGCAGCCCGCGACACCGCGTACAAGGCCGCGGAAACGGCCGCGCGCCGGCAGCTGTGGGTTCCGGAAACTCTTGCCGGTGTTTTCCAGTAAGTCCTGCCGGGTCGTTTGATGCCACAGGTGCGGTGGGGTCGTCAATGCCGAGGTGCATGGTTCGGTGAGACGGTCCGTCGAGTTCG
>JAGOJY010000160.1 GCA_017994815.1 Acidobacteriota bacterium | reverse complement strand
CGCCGACCACGCCGCCGTGGCGCTTGATGATCGCCGTCACGCGCTCGCCGAAGCGGAACTGCACGCCCAGCTCGATCGCCCGGCGGTAAAACGCCGCCGCCGACATCAACGGCGAAGCCGAGCCGTCATCCGGCGAGTAGGTCCCGCCGCGCAGGCCATCGCGCGAGATGCCCGGCACCAGCGCGATCATCTCGTCGCGGTCGAGCCAGCGGATGTTGAGCCCGTGCCCTTGCTGCACCCTCAGCAGGTCCTTGAGCGCGCGCTCTTCCTGCTCGCGGTAGGCCACGAAGACGTAACCCCCCTCGACCCACTCGATGTTGTCCCCGTGGTTCGCCTGCCAGCCCGAGAAGACGCGCAAAGAGTCGAGGCACAGGCGGATCTTGCCCGGCGAGGAGTGCGTGGCGCGGATGCCGCCGATGGCGCACTTGTTGCTGCCCTGGCCCGGCCCGGCGAACTGGTCGAGCACGAGGGTCGCGAGCCCGGCCTCGGCCAGCGACACGGCGGTCGGCAGACCGACGCTGCCCGCGCCGATGACGATGGCGTCGTAGACCTGCGCGCCCATCACATCCCTCCCTCGTGCGCGTCGGTCGCGTGCCGCCGCGGAACGTCGCGCAGCGGCGCCTCGCCGGGGACCGCCCCGGCGAAAGCGCCGAGCGGCACCTCCATGAACAGCGGCCGGCGGGTCAGCTCCGTCACCTCGGCGAGCGGCACGCCCTGCTCGCGGAACAACCGCTGGATCAGCGTCGGGCAGGTCTTGCCGCCGCAGGCGCCCATCCCGCAGCGCGTGATCGCCTTGAGGTGGTTCATGTCGCGCACGCCGGAGCGGATCAGCTCCCGCAGCTCGCGCGCGGTGACGCGCTCGCAGCGGCACACGATCGCGTCGTCCTCGAGCGGGCCGTCGTACGCCGCGGGCGCGCCGGGTTCCCACGGCTCCTGCACGCGGATCCCGGCGATGCGCGGCGCGATCTCGGCCGGCGCGCTCACGCGCACGAGGAGCGCGCGGTCGGCCTCGCGCGAGGTCCGCACGCGCGTGACCTCGACGTTGCCGAGGACCTCGCCCTCGCTGTCGAGAACGGTCACCACGTCGCCCTTCGCGATCGAGCGGCTGGAGAACTCGTACGGGATCACGACGCCCGGCTGCTCCGGGCTCTTGCGGTAGTCCACCAGCGTGATCGCCAGGCCGGGGCAGATCGCCACGCAGCGCTCGCAGCCGTCGCACTCGCCCCCGGCGAACTCCGGCAGGCCCATCACGTCATCCCCCTCGATCACGATGCTGTGGTTCGGACAGATCGACGTGCAGGGGTTGCAGGGGATCTCCTGCGAGCAGTGGAAGATCGGGAACACGCCTTCGCGCGTCCTCGGCAGGTCCTCGGTGATCGTCATCCCGGGGCGCGACTTCAGCACCTCCGCCGTGCGGTGCCACTCGGGCGGCACCTCGCCGACGTCGCGGCCGAGCCGCTTCGCGACTTCCAGCCCGCGGATGCGACCGGTGAACATCGCCGCCGAGGCCTCGGCGATCTCCTCCGCGTCGCCCGCCGCGACCGCCGGCAGCCCGAATTCCCGGGCCTTCCTCAGGAACTCGTCCACCGGGTCGAGCCCCACGGCGACGAGGATCGTGTCGCAGTCGAACCGCTTCTCCGTCCCGGGCACCGGCTTCCAGTTGTGGTCCACCCGCGCGATGACGGCCCCGCTCACCTCCTCGGTCCCCTCGGCCCGCACGATCGTGTGCGAGGTGTAGATCGGCACGCCCATCCGCGCGAGCTTGTCGCGGTGTACCTTGTACCCGCCGCACTCCGGCAGCGCCTCGCACAGCCCGACGACCGCGATCCCCGCCTGCAGCGCGTGGTAGCCGGCGATCAGGCCCACGTTCCCGCCGCCGACGATGAACAGCCGGCCGGTGGGCCGGACGAGGTCGCGGTTGACCAGCGTCTGGAACGCCCCCGCGCCGTAGACGCCGGGCAGGGTGTTGCCCGGGAACACGATCGACTTCTCGCGCGCGCCCGCCGCGACCAGCAGCACGTCCGGTCGCACGATGCAGTACTGGCCCTCGCGCAAAACGCCGACCCGGCGATCGGAGAAGACCGCCAGCACGGTCGAGTTGAGCCACGCGCGGACGTTCTCGAACTGGTGCAGCTGCTCCTCGAGCCGCGTCGCGATGTCGATCCCGCGCGTCCCGGCGTGGCAGGCCTCGATCGAGCCGAAGAACTTGTGCGTCTGCAGCACGAGCTTGCCGCCGAGGCGGTGCTTGTCGTCCACGACCAGCGTGCGCACGCCGGCGCGGCCCAACTCGATTGCCGCGGTCAGCCCGGCCGGGCCGCCGCCGACGACGAGGCACTCGACATCGACCGTCTCGATCGGGTGCGTCGGCACGCCGCTCGCGACCTCCGGCAAGACCGGCAGGCCCTCGAGCGGTTCGACCGACATGCCCGGCCGCACGAGGACCATGCACGACTTCACCGGGAGCCCGTCGGCGATCACCGTGCACTGCGCGCACTGGCCATTGGCGCAGAAGATCCCCTGCGGCGCGCCGTCCTTCGGGTGGTGACCGAACGTGCGGATCCCGTGCGCGAAGAGGGCGGAGGCGATCGTCTCCCCGGCGCGGGCCTCCAGCCCGCGCCCCTGCCACGTGAACGGCACGGCGGGTGCGTCGGGTACACGCAGGATGGGGTGCTCGCGGATGCGATGGTCGGTCACGGGGACCACTCCTGGCTGGTG